>JBBNGO010000068.1:0-13691 GCA_040095065.1 Hominicoprocola fusiformis | reverse complement strand
CCGATCTCCGCCTGCGGCGGGCAAATTCCACACTTGCGGCCTGCAAACCCTAAAAAGAAAGCCCCGCAAAGCGGGGCTTTCTTTTTAAGTGATTTACTTCACTCCGTTGACGTAGCGATACAGGAACGTCACGGCCTCGCCGCGCGTGCAGGAGGCGTAGGGGGAGAAGGTGGTCGTGCTGGTGCCCTGGGTGATGCCCTTGCCGACAGCCCACAGGATGGCGTTATAGTAGCTCGCCTCGTTCACGGAGCTGACATCCTTGAACGGGTTCGTGTAGTTGCCGCTGGGCTTGCCCGCGTAGCGGTACAGGAACGTCACGATCTGAGAGCGCGTGCACTCCTGATACGGGGAGAAGGTCGTCGCGTTGGTACCGGCGGTGATGCCCTTCTGGCTGGCCCACAGGATGGCCTTGTAATAGCTGGCGTCTCTGACGGAGTTCACATCGGTGAACGGGTTGCGGGTGACGGTCGGCTCGGGAGAACCGGCGGCGCGCCACAGGAAGGTCACGATCTCGGCACGGTTGCAGTTCTTGTACGGAGAGAAGGTCGTGCTGGACGTGCCGTTGGTGATCTTGTTGTTCACGGCCCACTTGACCGGCTCATAGAAGAAGTCGCTCGCCTTGACGTCGATGAAGTTCATCGTCTGGGCGATGGTGATAGCCATCGTACCGGAGGCCTCTTCGCCCTTGGTGCCGTAAACGGTGAAGGGGATGTAGACGGTCTTGCCGGCCTCGGCCCATCTGGTGGTGTGGTAGGCGACGTCCGCAAGGTCATACTGCGTGCGGGAGGGCTCATAGTAGAACTTGTCGGTGCTGTCGGCCAGCTTGCCGGTGGAGTAGCTGCTGTAGGAGCGGTACAGGCCGCCGTAAGCGTAGGAGGAGACGTTCTTGCCGCTCACGTCGAACTTGACATAGTCGAGCGTGGACTTGCGGTAGGAGGTCTTGGCGTCCTGCAGGAAGTTGACGAAGTCGCGCGCGGTCAGCTGGACGGTATCGTCGATGCCGACGGTGTAGGTGATGTCTTCCTTGACGACGGAGATCACGACGTTGACGTCATAGTTGACCTTGTCGGGCTTTCTGCTGTTGGGCTTTTCAATCTCGCCGTAGACGCGGAAGGTCAGGGTGACGGTGTCCTTGCTGGGCTTGGAAACAGAGTCGAAGCTGACCTTGTCCATGTCGGTCATGTCAGTCTTGCTCTTGTTGGAAGAGGTGATCTCGGTGCTGCCATAGTACAGCGTGCCCTCGCTCTTGGCGCTGGGGATGGAAGAGGTCAGGACGGCGTGGTCGAAGGACAGCTCATCCTTGCGGGAGTTGTAATCGCCGTTATCGTCCGCGTAATTCTCGAGGAAGTCCTCGAAGTCCTTCTGGGAGAAACTGACGCTCTTGCCCGCGACAACATTGTAGCTGATGTCGTAGGACTTCTGAGAGACGGTGATCGTACCGGTGGAGGCAACACCGTACTTGTCAAGACCGATGACGTACAGAGTGGCCTTGCCGCTGGAGAACTTGCTGGAGGGAACGGTGATAGTGGTGCTGGAGCTGCAACGATCCCAGTTGCTGCTGTTGGTGTAAGAACCAGAAGCGTTCCAGTTGCCGTCATAATCGGGCTTGCTGGTGCTGGGATTGGTCTTGCTGCCGTAAACGAACAGAGTGTCGTAATCGACAGCGTCGCTGACCTTGAAGGAAACACTGCTGTTAGCAGTCGAGCCAGTAACGGTGGCGTTGATGGTGTCATCGCCAGTGACAGTGACCTTGAGGGTCACATCAAAGCTGGACTTGCCAGCGATGGTCTTGTTGGTGGTTGCACGAACAACGAAAGTTGCATCGCCGAGGAAGCCTTCATAGGCATCGAAACGGATGTCCTTGTCGGTAATGGTCTTCGTACCAGTGACCTTGTTGCCATCGACATAGAGGTCGCCCTGCTTGGTAGCGGGGGCAGAGGTGATGGTCAGCGTGCTGATATTGCTGCTGCTCACGGTGTTTCTGCCATAGACCTTGTTGATGGCGGAAACAACAGCATCGACAACATCGTCATCATCGTAGGAAATGTCATCGCCGTTGGTAACAGACTTATCGAAAGTCGCGGAGAGGGAATTCACAACAATGGTGATGTCCTTTGTGTAAACCTTGACCGCACCATTCATGGTGAAAGTAGCCGTGACAGTGATCGTGGCGGTGCCGTCAGACACAGCCCTGACTTCGCCAGTCGCAGCAGTAACAGATGCGATAAGGGGCTTGTTGCTCACAAAAGAGAACACAACGCCATCAGTCACCTTGGTGGTGTTCTGATAAACGAGCTTGACCTCATTTTTCAGATTCAGCGTATCGCCAACCTGAAGCGTGTAGGAATCCTCATTCGACTTGATGCTGTAATCGCTGTCGTCGGTCAGGGTCAGGTCGAAACTGTCGTGTGCAACATTTTTAGCAGTACCATAGTCCGCCTGGCAGGTAACAGTGTAAACACCAGCGGCAATGCCGGTCATGTTCCACTTGTTGTTGCGAAGAGTAATCGTCTGCGAGGTGCCGCCAGCCTTGGGAGCATAGCTCCACACATAGGTGCGGTTGGAAGCATCAGCGCTACGGTCACTGCTAACGGAAAGCGTGAGCGTGCTATTAGTAAGCGCACTGATATCGTTACCAACATCCAGAGTCTCAGAACCAGCAGCAGAAGAGTTGATTGTGATATTAACATCAGCAAAACCAGTAGCCTTAACAGGCAGGGTACTACCGCTATATGTGCCGCAACCGTTATAGGCGTAACCGCTCTTAAGGGTTGCAGACCACGTTGCCGAGGCCAAATTCTCGTCACCGTAAGTATAAACCGTAGCAGAACCGTCGTTCACGCTGTAGGTTCTACCATTCACGGTCACGCTCTGAACGTCAGAAGCAAGAAACGCGTCATTAACAGTGATATCCTTGGTATAATTGACCTGCGTGGTATCCGTTACCTCTGCAACAGCAGGATTTTTGGAATTATCTGCGGCGACTTTAATATAAGTCAGCGTCATCGCGCAGGTAATGGTAGCATTACCTTTTGCAACACCGTTTACGGTACCAGTCGTAGAACTGCCGCTAACAGTGGCTACCGAATTGGAGCTACTGCTCCACGCATAACCAACCTCGGCGTCACTCTTTACGGCATACTCAGTCTGACCGACAGTAACCTTTGACGGGGCAGAGGGTGCCGTTAAGGTTATCTGCGATCCCTTTGTAACGCTGGACTCGCCGGAAATCGTGTCCGTGGCCCTTGCCGGAACGATGACCAGACTCAGAATCATAGTCAACGCCAGCAGCGATGAGAGAAATTTCTTCATAATTTTCTTCATCCTTTCTTGTTGTTTCGATCTTGGCTCCGCGCGCACAGAGCCTTTCTCATACATCGGCATTTTACCATGCCGCGGGGAATAAGGGAACAGAAAAATGCAAAATTCATAAATTCTTCATCTTCCCGTTCGCCCGTCTTCCCTTGTCTCACTGATTAGACGCAAAAAGCGTCGATTTTGTTTCACAAAATCTCAAATTTTTCAAAATTTTTTATGCCGCGAAAAATCGCACGTACACATACGCCCCCGCCGCGATCTGACAGAGTAAGATCGCCGGAATGCCGAACCGGAAGTACCAGTGCCGCGTCTTGTGGTGAAAGACCCTCATTGCGAAAAGAGCACCCGCGCTGCCGAGCAGCAGCGCGAGTGCAAATAAGGTCTTTTCGGGCACGCGCCGCGCGCCCGAGATTTTGGCGCGGCGCTTGTCTGCGCCGTAGACGCAGAACGTCAGAATATTGATCGCGGCGAGATAGATGACAAAATATCTCACTTTTCGAGCTTGCTGAGCTCCACAGCCGCCGCCGCGCCGAGGCGCGCGTTGTTGAACACGAGCTGGATGTTGGAATCCAGGCTGTCGCCGCCGGTCAGGTCCTTGATCTTGGCGAGCAGGTACGGCGTCGTGGCCTTGCCGTGAATGCCGTCCTTCTTCGCGTCCTCGACGGCCTCGGCAATGGCCTTGTCGATGACTTCCTTGTCCATGGAGTACTCTTCGGGGATGGGGTTCGTGACGAGTAAGCCGCCGCGCAGGCCCAGCTCGCGCTTGACGTGGAACGCCTTGGCCAGCTGCTCCGGCGTGTCGAGCTCGTAGTCGACGCCGAAGCCCGACTTGCGCGTGTAGAACGCGGGCAGCTCGCTCGTGCCGTAGCCGATGACGGTCACGCCGTGGGTCTCGAGGTATTCGAGCGTGAGGCCGAGGTCGAGGATGGATTTCGCGCCCGCGCACACGACCATGACGGAGGTGTTGGCCAGCTCCTCGAGGTCGGCGGAGATGTCGAACGTCTCCTGCGCGCCGCGGTGCACGCCGCCGATGCCGCCGGTGGCGAACACGCGGATGCCCGCCATGTCGGCGATCATCATCGTGGTGGTGACGGTGCACGCGCCGTCCTTGCCCTGCGCGACGAGCACGGGCAGGTCGCGGCGGGAAGCCTTCGGGATGCCCGCGCCGGTGCGGCCGAGGTAGTCGATCTCTTCCTTGGAAAGACCAGCCTTCAAGCGGCCGCCGATGATAGCGATGGTCGCGGGCACCGCGCCCGCGTCGCGGATGATCTGCTCGACCTTGAGCGCGGTCTCCACGTTCTGGGGATAGGGCATGCCGTGGGAAATGATGGTGGATTCGAGCGCCACGACGGGCTTGCCGGCGGCAAGGGCCTCGGCAACCTCGGGGGCGATATCCAGATACTTGTTCATGTTAAAATCCTCCTGTAAAGTAATAGGTGAAAGTTTCACGTTTACCTTTTGAGGTAAGATTGCATCATAACATACAACTTGTCAAAAGTCAATACAAAGCGGGGCTTGAATTTGCACGGGAAGTGGCATATAATACCTCTATTATCCCGTGAAAACCCACAAAAGGAAGGAAAATTATTATGGAACGAGTGAGAATTGCCGCGCTCTTCGCCGACAAAGAGCAATACGGCGGCGCAAGCGTCACCGTATGCGGCTGGGCGAAGACCATCCGCGATATGAAGACCTTCGGATTCATCGAGCTGAACGACGGCTCGTGCTTCCGCAATTTGCAGGTCGTGATGGATGCGAATTCTCTTTCTAATTATAAGGAGATCGCCGCGCAGAACGTGGGCGCCGCCCTCATCGTGCACGGCACCGTCGTGCTGACGCCCGAGGCCAAGCAGCCGCTCGAGGTCAAGGCGACGGCGATCGAGGTCGAGGGCGTGTCCTCCCCCGACTATCCCTTACAGAAAAAGCGCCACAGCGTCGAATATCTGCGCACCATCCAGCATCTTCGTCCGCGCACGAACCTCTTCTCCGCGGCTTTCCGCGTGAGAAGCGCGGCGGCCTACGCCGTGCACGAGTTCTTCCAGAGCCGCGGCTTTGTCTATGTCAACACCCCCATCATCACCGGCTCTGACTGCGAGGGCGCGGGCGAGATGTTCCAGGTCACGACGCTCGACCTTGAAAACCCGCCGAGAACGCCCGACGGCAAGGTCGATTACAGCAAGGACTTTTTCGGCAAGAAGACGAGCCTGACCGTTTCCGGCCAGCTCAACGCCGAGAACTTCGCTATGGCGTTCGGTGACGTTTACACCTTCGGCCCCACGTTCCGCGCCGAGAATTCCAACACCGCGCGCCACGCCGCCGAGTTCTGGATGATCGAGCCGGAGATGGCGTTCTGCGACCTCGACGGCGATCTTGAGGTCATGGAGGCGATGGTCAAGCATATCATCCGCCGCGTGATGGAGCGCTGCCCGGACGATCTCGCGTTTTTCAACAGCTTTGTCGACAAGGGCCTGCTGGAGCGTCTCCAGCACGTCGAGAGTTCTGACTTTGGCCGCGTGACGTACACCGAGGCCGTGAAGCTCTTAAAGGAGAGCGGACAGAAGTTCGACTACCCCGTCGAGTGGGGCATCGACCTGCAGACTGAGCATGAGCGTTACCTCACCGAGCAGATCTTCAAGCGCCCCGTGTTCGTCACGGACTATCCGCAGGAGATCAAGGCGTTCTATATGCGCCTCAACGACGACGGTAAGACCGTCGCCGCGGCGGACTGCCTCGTTCCGGGCATCGGTGAGATCATCGGCGGCAGCCAGCGCGAGGAGCGCATCGAGCTGCTCGAAAAGCGCATCCGCGAGCTCGGCATGAATCCCGAGGACTACTGGTGGTACTGTGACCTGCGCCGCTACGGCTCCTGCCGTCACGCGGGCTTCGGCCTCGGCTTCGAGCGCATGGTGATGTATTTAACGGGCATCGGCAACATCCGCGACGTGGAGCTGCATCCGCGTACCGTGGGCAACGCAGACTTCTAATTCTTCAAAAAACAAGGGACACGGAAACCGTGTCCCTTGTTTTTTGAGAATTACACTCCGCTTCGTGCCTTGCCGCCCAAAGGGCGGCTTCGACACGCGCGGAGCGAGAAAAGCTTTTTGGCACGCGCATGTCGCGCCAAAAAACGATTCGAAATTATTTCGCGTCTGCGGACGCGAAAAGCTGTGACGCTTTAATTATTTGTGGTAAATAGTTACAAATGGGAACAAAAGCTCGAAAAGCGTAGTCAAAAGAAGTGAAGTCTGCTATAATGACCGCGCAGTTTTGAGAGAGGAGATTTTGACATGAAACACTTTTTTGCACTGTTGCTCAGCGCGCTGATGGTGCTGTCGCTGCTGACTGCCTGCGGCGATAAGACGACGCCGTCCGACGGCGACGATCAGACCGTCACGGACGAGAATGGCGGCGACACCGACAACAATACTGACGATACAACTGACCCCTACGACGCCGTGCGCAACTACTGGTCCGAGGACCAGCTCACGCAGGCCTGGGGGCCGGATCAGGTGGTGGAGCACCTCTTTTTCCACCCGATCATCGCCTATCCGCAGTGGGCGTTTCACGACTGCAATGCCTCGCAGGATCAGCGCTACGGCCTCGACGACTGGATGGTCACGGCGGACGAGTACAAGAAGATTTTGCAGTCCGTGTACGACAAGGGCTACATCTTAGTCGCGATGGAGGACGTGTGGAGCGAGGTGACGGACGAGACCGGCACGCACATGGTGCGAAACACCCTGATGCTGCCCGAGGGTAAAAAACCGCTCGTCATCAGCTTTGACGACGTGAACTATTACCCGTATATGCTCGATGAGGGCTTCACGAGCAAGCTCGTCGTCGGCGAGGACGGCGAGATCTGGGCGCAGTGCACCGATCCGTACACAAATGAGACCTTTTTGACCAAGGAACTCGACGCGACGCCCATTCTCGACCAGTTTGTCTACGAGCACCCCGACTTTTCGCTGAACGGCGCGAAGGCCATCTTCTCGCTGACGGGCTATCAGGGTATTTTAGGCTATCGCACGCAGGATGACCGTGATATCGCGGCAGATTCGCCCGATCGCCCCGCGTTCGACGCCTACCGCGCGAGCGAGATCGAAGCGGTCAAGCCCGTCATAGCGCGTTTGAAGGAGACCGGTTGGACGTTCGGCAGCCACACCTGGGGCCACATCCGCCTCGACACGAAGCCGCTCCAGACCGTCATCAACGACACCGAGCGCTGGGCGGACGAGGTCGGCTCGCTCGTCGGCCCCACGCAGATTTTGTTCTATCCGCACGGCGGCCGTCCCGACGGTGACGACTGGCACCAGACCGGCGAGCGCTTCAAGTACCTGCAAAGCCAGGGCTTCCGCATCTTCGCGAGCGTCGGCACGAGTTCGTTCAGCTATGTGAAGCCCGACATCTCTGCCGTCATCTGCGACCGTCTGCATCCGGACGGCACCACGCTGCGCCACGCGCGCAGCCGCTATCTGCAATTCTATAACGCCGAGGACATCATGGATACGCAAGTCCGTCCTGATCTCGGCGTAGACTGGTGAGGAGGCGTTTTTATGGCAACGTTAGAAGAACTCAAGGCGAAGGCCGTCGCCATGCTGGACATGGCGTATGTGCCGTATTCCCACTTTCCCGTGGGCGCGGCGCTCGAATGTGAGGACGGCGCGGTCTTCACCGGCTGCAACATCGAAAATTCGAGCTACGGCCTGACGAACTGCGCCGAGCGCACCGCGGCGTTTAAGGCCGTGAGCGAGGGGCACCGGCGCTTCAAGCGCATCGTCATCGCGGGGCGCAGCGACGACTACTGCTACCCCTGCGGTGCGTGCCGTCAGGTGCTCTACGAGTTCGGCCCCGACATGGAGGTCGTGTGCCTGAACAAAAACAATGAAGAAAAGCGCCTGCACATCAAAGAGCTCCTGCCCTACGGCTTTGACCAGACGTGGCTGGATATCGACGAACCGAAGATGAATTAAGCAAAAAAGGAGAGCGGCATCGCCGCTCTTCTTTTTTTGCTCTCAGTCGAGACTTAAATTGCCACTGGCGGTGTCGACGGTTAACGTGCTGGCCTTGTCGCCGTACGTCCAATGCCCGTCGCCGCCGTTTGCGTCGAAGGTGATCTCCGGCGTGCCGCTGACCGTCTCAAAGTCCAGCGCAAAGCCATAGCTTGACGGCGGCAGGTGGATCGTCACGCCGCCGCTCGTGGTCTCGGCCTCGACCTCCGCCGCGCGCTGCATCGCCAGCGTCAGGCTGCCGCTGACGGCGGAGAAATCGAGCTGATAAAAATCCGCGTCCACCGCCGCGCAGCCACCGGTGGTGGAAATGTCGATCTCATACGCCTTTGCCGCGAGGTCGACGTTGCCCGAGACCGTGCTGATGTCGACCGTTTGCGTGTGCAGGCCGGTGACGTTCACCGCCGCCGCGGTCGTGTCGGCCTCGAATTTTTCAAGCGTCAGGCTGCGCGGGATGCTCAGCACCAGCTGCTTTTCGGGCGACGAGCTCAGAAGATGGCCGCTGCGGCAAAAGTCGATCTTCAGCGTGTCGCCGTCGAGCGCGTAGGAAAGGCGCTGCTCCTCCGGCACGTCCTGATAGGCCATCTCGGCAAAGCTGAGGCTGTCGTCGTCCGTCAGGACGACCATCACGCTGCCGCCGAGCCAGTCGACCTCGATCTCGCGGACGCGCGCCGGTTCAACGGAAAATGTCTCGCTGACGTAGCCGGCGGCACCCTCCGCCTGCGTGCAGAAGGTGTATGTCGCGCTGCTGCCGTCCCAGAGCGCGTCGACGGCGAAAATGCCGTCGCTTTGCGGCAGTTCTGCGCGGAATGTGCCGTTATCCTGCCGCTGGGCGGTCACGGTCTCGGACGGCATGCCGGTGGTGCCCCAGGCATCGGACGGCCAGCAGCGGAGACTGACGGATTCGGGCGAATTATCGCCGAAATCGAGCGTTACGGTGTAGAAATAGGCGGCCGACACTGTAAAGGGCATTTCCAGTACAGGCGTGATGTCACGGGAGGTTTCGTCCAGCGGGTGCGCGCCGCAGGCAATGGCGGTCATGCTCTGTAGGCCCTGGGTGTAGGTCCAGTCGTAGCTGCTGCTTTTGAGGGTGACGCTGCAAGCGTTTGCACTTGTCACCGTCAGTGTTGGCGGGGTTTGGCGCGCGGCCTCGTCCGCGCTTTTTTCGCCGCAGGCGGCGAGGGAAAGGGCCAGCGCGAGGGGGAGCAGGAGGGAAAGGAGCTTCTTCATCGTTCGGTCCTCGTTTCTTTCGGATACTTCTATAGACGCATGATAGGTGAAAAAGTTCCCGCGCACAACGGCGATCGTTGCACAAAACGTGGCAATTTGCGGTATCGTGAATTCTAATATTGGGGGCGGTACAACTTTTTGCGCCGTTGTGTGCAACGTCTCTTCATGATACGGCGTATCATGAAAAGGCAAATCATGAAGCAGTGTCCCCGCGTTTGCAGGGGGGTGTGAGGTGCCTTTTCCAACATTATGAAAATTTGGGGGAAAGAGCATGGAGACGACAACAAATTACAAACTTCCGCAATGGGTCAAGGCGGATCAGATCAAGATGGACGACTTTAACGACGCGTTCGGTAAAATCGACGCGGCGCTCAAAGCCAACGCCGACGCGGCGGGCGGTAAGGCGGACGGCGCGGCGACGAGCGCGGCGCTGACAAATCTCGCCAAAAACCTCGGCACGGCAGGTCATAACTGCCGCATCGCGGTAGGCAGCTATACGGGCACGGGCGAATTCGGCACGGCGAACCCGACGGTCATCCAGTGTGACTTTTATCCGGTGCTGGTGATGATCTACAAGACGGAAGCGGACCTGTTTTACCATCCGGCGCCGCTGACGCTGCTGCGCCCGCGCGCCAAGGTTCGTCCGGACAACGCCAACGACCATGTCAGCGTCGACACCTATGTTACCGTCGACTGGGCGGACAACGCGGTCAGCTTTTACCACGAGACGACCGTCGGCTTTCAGGACAATGCGGCGGAGATGGCGTATTGCTACGTCATCCTCGGCTACGACAAAACAGCGGAGGAAGCGGCAAACTGAAAAAAGAGCGGCGGGAGGATTCTCCCGCCGCTTTCCTTATGAATGCAAAAAAGAAGTCCCCTCACGGGGACTTCTTTTTTGCATGTTAGGCGATGAGTGGGTTAGCACTTATCAATTGCCGAGTTCGACCTCAACCAGATCACCCTCAATGTAGTCATTGAGGAGATAGTGCGCATTCTCATAGGCTTCGACCTTCTCAGCAACTTCAGCCTTGGCTTCGGCGGTAGCCGCAGCAGCCTTATCGGCAGCATCCTTGGCGGCCTGAGCCTTAGTCAGATCCTCAGCGGCCTTCTTGGCGGCGGCAAGGTTTGCCTGAGCGGTAGCGAGCTCTTCGTTCGCGGCGGTCAGCTTATCCTCAGCGCCTTCTTCACCCTTGGCAACAGCGGTCTCGGCGAGAGCGACCTTCTGCTCAGCGATACGGACAGCCTGCTCGTTCGCGGCAACAGTGCCAGCCTCGTTCGCGGCGGTCTCAGCCGCGGTCAGAGCTTCCGCAGCAGCGGTAGCTTCGGCCTTTGCCTTGTCGTCAGCCTTCTTGGCAGCATCGTACTCGTTCTTGAGATCGGTCATGTCGTCATTGTAGTCATCGACGTAGTCGGTCAGATCGTGATCGACATACAGGTCGCTGATCACATAGTACTCGTCCTCGGACCAGAAAGCGTGGACGTAAGTGTCAGCCTTGACATCGTCAGTGCTGCCCTTGGTGATCTTGCCATTCTCAATGACGTAGATGTTCTCAACCTTGGAGAGGTTGAAAGAGGTAGCATCCTCGTCATCCAGAGTAGCGGTGTTCTTCTTGACGGAATCGACCAAATCAAGAGTGTAGTCCTTCTCACCGAAAGCAAAGCCCGCAAAAATGGTGGTATCCTTCAGATAGACAGCGTTCAGGAAGAAGCCGCCGATCTTAACATCGGTGTTGTCCTCCTTGCCAGCAGCAATCGCCTCGGCAATGGTGTCGAAGTCTTCGTCAGTCAGAGGCATGTAAACGGTGTACTCGTCACCGTCGGTGGGGATGACCTGAACCTGCAGGCACTTGACGGTCTCGCCATTGATCTTCTGATCAACGATCTTGGTAACCTTCTGGATGGGAACGTAGACCTGATTGATGTCGCTCGTGCGATAGATATCACCGTACAGGTAAACGACTTCAGCGTAGCCGTCCTTCATGAGGACCTCAACGTTGGAAGCTTCGATATCTTCCATCTTGTCGCCGGTCACGCTGGTGTAGGTACCATCGTTCTCGTGGACAAGGAAGATCGTGTCATCGTTGAAGCGAACCTTGCTGATAGTGCTGCCGTCATCTTCGATGGAATCAAAGTAGACGTAGCGATCCTTGGCGCTGATGTCGGTATAAGCGTCAGCGCTGATGTAGCTGTCAGTAACAGCAACAAGCTTCAGGGTCTCATCGTCATTGACGGTGTACTTGAAGAGCTTGTCATAAGCGGTGGGATATGCGCTCTCGTTGCGGGAGTTCTTCTCATAGATGTCATCAACATCGAGAACGTCGCTGTCGTTGGAATCACGCTTGACGTTGTCACGGGTGAGGGTATCGACGGTGTACTCGGTAGTCTCAGCATCGGTAGCGACCAGATCGGCCTTGAACACAGACTTGCCGTGCTCGGTGTCGGTGTGCATCGCATCGACGACAACGACGGTCTCGTTAGCATCGAGAACAAACGTACCGATGACATTGTTATAGAGATCATAGAAGATGTCGAGCTTACCAAACTCGTTCAGAGCATCCTCATCCTCGGTGTACTTGCAGGCAAACTTGACCCACTCGTTGTCGAGCTTGATCTCGTCTTCCTTGTAGGAGATGCCAGTGTACTTAGCGGTAGAGGCGGTGACAGTCTTGACAATCTCGGAATTCTGAACATCCTTGTCGTTGATGTAGACGAGGAGGTAC
Source organism: Hominicoprocola fusiformis (assembly GCA_040095065.1). Taxonomy (GTDB): domain Bacteria; phylum Bacillota; class Clostridia; order Oscillospirales; family Oscillospiraceae; genus Hominicoprocola. The sequence goes on along the minus strand of JBBNGO010000068.1, from coordinate 1,414 downwards.
TCATCCTTGACGTTGTCAAAGTTCTCGCCGTCGGAACCCTCGAGGGTAATGTCGGCGTGGCCATAGACATCGAGTTCGAGCTTAGCCTCGGACTTAACGTGACCCTGAGCATCGAGCTTGGCGTCGGTGACCTTGGTGACCTTGGCGAGGTAGGTGTCGATCACGACCAGACGATAGCCGTCCTCAACAGCATAGTACTCGAGCAGCTCGCCCTGAGCACCGACCATGCTCTTGGTAGCGGTGGCCTTGTAGGTGGTCAGCAGGGTCTTGTCGGCCACACCGTTGGTGTAAGCCTCAACGATCTTGGCTTCCTTGCTCTCGTCCAGAGCCTTGCAGATATCGCACTGCGCGGTTGCGACGGTGAAGGTAGCGTCGGGATCAACAGCGAGGACGGTCTTCTTGTCGCCGACGTTGTAGGTCCAGGTGACAGTGGGACGGCCCCAGTTATCCTGAGTGTCGGTGTCCTTGTCGAGCTCGAAGTTCTGCTTGCCGAGGGTGGCGTTGTCCTTGACCAGCTTGTCGCCGCCGAGGCTGACGGTCTGATAACCGAACGCAGCGGTGTAGGAGACCATCTTGGCATCAGCAACAGCGCGGAACAGCATTTCGGCAACCAGCTCACGGGTAGCAGCAGCGTTCAGGTCAACACCCTTGATGTTCTTCAGAACGCCAGCCTGCTGCGCGGTCTGCGCAACATGCAGAGCCCAGTCGGAACCGGAGAACTCACCGTTCTTGTCGTAGCCGATGGCACGCAGGATCATGGCGAGGACTTCGTAACCGGTGACCTTGCCGGAGGGCTGGAAGGTACCGTTGGGGTAGCCCTTGACCAGCTCAGCGTTGGCGCAGTAGCCGATGTAGCCAGCGGCCCAGCCAGCGCCGGTCATGTCGCTGAACTTGTTGTAGGTAGCGTACAGGGAAGCCTTAGCATCCTTGACGTCCTTGGTGTACACACGATACACGATTGCGGCCACCTCTGCGCGGGTGATGTCGCCCTGGGGCTGGAAGGAACCATCCTCATAACCCTTGAACACACCCATGCCGTTCAGGACGGCGACGGCTTCTTCGTAGGTGTCAGAAACCTTATCGGCATCCTTGAAAGCGGCGTTGGCGCTGACAGCCAGAGACAGAGTCATGACCAGAGCCAGCACCATTGCGAGTAACTTTTTCATAGATGTTACTCTCCTTTCATAAATTTCCATCCCCTTGGAGCGCTCCGGCAGCGAAAAGCGGGCATTTTGCTGTTCGCGGGCGAAAATGAAAGTTGACCGAAAAAGTTGCAAAACATTTCGATTTTCTTGCATTTTTGACCGTTTTGCAGGAAAACGCGCTATTTTAGTTGCTATCGCATCCCCTTAGCGGCGCGGAAAAAGGCCGCCGCGCAAGGGCTTGCAGACGCGGCGGGTAGCGGTTTGGTAGC
>JBBNGO010000067.1:0-13709 GCA_040095065.1 Hominicoprocola fusiformis | reverse complement strand
CGAGCTGCTCGCTTGCAATGGGAAACGCCTTTCTTTTGGACGGTCACACCGCCCGTTTTCTTTCTCGGGAAAGAAAACGGGGGGTGTGATCTTGCGGCGCGCACGCCGCATAACCCCGCGCCCCAGGGGCGCGCAAGAAACTCCCCCTCACGGGGGAAAGTGAGGAACATTTCCATGATTTTCAAAAAATCCGGCCCGCCGGAATGGCTGCTCGTCTGTTTGGGCAACTACGGCAAGCAGTATGAAAACACCCGCCACAACATCGGCTTCATGGCCGCGGAGCGTCTGATCGACAAGCGCGATCTGCGCTGCAACCGCCTGCGCTTCCGCGCGCTGACGGAGGTCATCGAATTTGGCGGGGCGAATGTGCTTTTGATGATGCCGCAGACCTACATGAACCTCTCCGGCGAGGCTGTGGGCGAGGCGGCGCGGTTCTATAAAATTCCCGCCGACCACGTCATCGTCATCTCCGACGATATTTCGCTCCCGCTCGGCAAGCTCCGCGTGCGCGGCAGCGGCAGCGCGGGCGGACACAACGGCCTCAAGAACATCATCGCGCACCTCGGCACCGACGCTTTCCCGCGCGTCAAGGTCGGCGTCGGCGCGCCGGAGCACGACATTGTCGACTGGGTCATCGGCCCGTTCACGACCAATGAGCGCAAGGTCATCGACGGTGTGCTCGACCGCGCGCTCGGCGCGGCGGAGTGCATCATCACCGACGGCGTGAGCGCCGCGCAGAACCGCTACAACGGCTGAACGCTTTTTGCCGCCAAAATTTAAAAAATCGACATAGACTTTTTGCCAAAAGCCTATATAATAAAATGACTGACAACCACGGGCATGACCCGCCGCGGCTGCGGCGGATCTGCCCTTTTGCGCGTTGCGGAAGGAGGGATACGGCATGGCGCAGGGAATGAACAAACTCAATGAAGCGCTTGCGGCTCTTCCCGAGGTGCGCGAGCTGCTGCTCTCGCTCGACGCGGGCACATCGCCCATCGCCGTGTCGGGCCTTTCGGGTGTGCACCGCGCGCAGCTTGCCGCTGCCGTGCGGCACAAGACACAGCGCCCGCTTTTGATCGTCTGCGCGGATGAAAACGAGGCAAACCGCATGGCAGGCGACCTGCACGAGCTGCTCGGTGAGGACGTGAGCCTGCTGTTCGCGCGCGAATGGCAGCTGCGCGACCGCGTGTTCGCCTCCCACGGCTGGGAGCAGCAGCGCATCGGCTCGCTGTGCAGCCTTGCCGCCGGAAAAGCGCCGATCCTGGTCGCGACGGTCGACGGCCTGATGCAGCGAACGCTGCCGCCCGACACGCTGCGCGGCGCGGTGACGGACATTTCGCTCGGCGACCGCTTTGATCTGAATGCGCTCTCGAAAAAGCTCGTTGAAAGCGGCTATACGCGCGCGGAAACCGTCGAGGGCGTCGGTCAGTTCGCGCTGCGCGGCGGCATTCTCGACGTCTGGTCGCCGCTGAGCGCGCCTGTTCGCGTCGAATTCTTCGACGACGAGGTCGACGCGATGGGCGAATTCGACGTGACGACCCAGCGCCGCACGCAGAATGTCAAATCCCTGACCGTCCTGCCCGCGGCGGAGGTGCTCCCCGCCCTCTCGGACGGCGGACGCGAAAAAATGCTCGAGCGCCTTGGGCGCGCCGCGCAGAAAATTGCGAAAAAGGCCGAAGACAGCCCCATCGTCCAAACGCTGCGCAGCGACATCGAGCGCCTTCGTAACGACCTGCCGCTCGGCGGCATGGACCGGTATCTCGCCGCGTGCTACCCCGAAGAGGTCTGCGCGCTCGACTATCTTTCACCCGACACGCTCATCGCCGTCAGCGACGGCATGCGCGTTTTGGAGCGCAGCAAGAACTACCACTGGGAGCTCTCCGAGGACGTAAAGCCCCTGATCGAAGAGGGCGTTTTGTGCGGCGAATTCGCCGCGCTCGCGCTGAGTCAGGAGGCATTGAGCCACCGCATGGGTGCGTTCCCCGTGCTGCTGCTCGATTCGCTGCCCACGTCGCGCAATCTGCTGCCGCCGAGGGCCATCCTCAGCATGAACGCGCGCTCGCTGCCGTCGTACGGCGGCAGCCTCGAGACCGTCGCGGGTGATATGGAGCGGTATCTTGGCGCAGGCTGCGGCGTGCTCGTTCTCTGCGGCAACGAAACGCGCGCGAAAAACTTCCGGCGCCTTTTGGAAGAGCGGAACATCCGCGCGCAGCTCAACTTGAAAAACGACCGCCTCCCCGCCCCGCACGAGACCGTCATCGGCCTCGGCGCGCTGAGCGCGGGCAGCGAATATCCACAATTAAAGCTCGTCATCCTGACCGAGGGCCAGCTGACCGCTCCCCTCTCCGGCAAGCGCGCGAAGGCGCGGCCGAAGAAGGAGACGTCGGCCCGCGCCGCGCTGCGGTCCTATGAAGACCTCTCCCCCGGCGATCTCGTCGTGCATGTCCACCACGGCATCGGCCGCTTTGCGGGCATCGAGCGCATGCGCGTTGACGGCGTGGACAAGGACTATATTAAGATCTGCTATGCAGGCAACGACAGCTTATACGTCCCCGCGACGCAGCTCGACATGGTGTCGAAATACATCGGTGGCCATGGCGAGGACGAGGACGGCCAGCAGCGCACGAAGCTCAGTAAGCTCGGCGGCACGGACTGGTCGCGCGCGAAAACGAAAGCGCGCGCCGCGGCAAAGGACCTTGCCAAGGGTCTCATCGCGCTCTATGCCGAGCGCCAGCGCCGCCCCGGCTTCGCCTTCTCGCCCGATTCCCCGTGGCAGAAGGAGTTTGAAGAGGCCTTTGACTACGAAGAGACCGACGATCAGCTCCGCGCCATCGCCGAGATCAAGGCCGACATGGAGCGCAGTACGCCGATGGACCGCCTGCTCTGCGGCGACGTCGGCTACGGTAAGACTGAGGTCGCGCTGCGCGCCGTGATGAAGTGCGTGCTCGACGGCAAGCAGGCGGCAATCCTGGTGCCGACCACCGTGCTTGCCCAGCAGCACTACGCGACGGCGCTGAACCGCTTCCGCTCGTTCCCCGTGCGCATCGAAGTGCTCTCGCGCTTCAAAACGCCCGCGCAGAAGAAGCAAATTTTGCAGGATGCCGCCGCGGGAAAGATCGACTTACTCATTGGCACGCACTCGCTGCTGCAAAAGAGTTTGCACTTCAAGGACCTTGGCCTTCTCATCATCGACGAGGAGCAGCGCTTCGGCGTAACGCACAAGGAAAAGCTCAAGGAGCTCTCACGTCAGGTCGACACGCTGACGCTCTCGGCAACGCCCATCCCCAGAACGCTCAACATGGCGCTCTCGGGCATCCGCGACATGTCCACCATTGAAGTGCCGCCCGTCGACCGCCAGCCGGTGCAGACATATGTGCTCGAGCATAACTGGAGCGTCATCGCCGACGCCATCCGGCGCGAGCTCGCGCGCGGCGGGCAGGTCTACTACATGCACAACCGCGTTGAGACCATCGACCGCTGCGCCGCGACACTCAAAAAGCTCCTCGGCGACGATGTCGCCATCGGCGTCGCGCACGGCAAGATGGACGAAAAGGGCCTGTCGTCCGTGATGCAGCAGCTCTCGGACGGAGAAATTCAGGTGCTCGTCTGCACGACGATCATCGAGACGGGCATCGACATTCCGAATGTCAACACCCTCATCATCGAGGACGCCGACCGCCTCGGCCTCGCCCAGCTGCACCAGATCCGCGGCCGCATCGGCCGCAGCGCGCGCCGGGCGTATGCCTATATGACCTACCGCGCGGGCAAGATCCTCACCGAGGTCGCGGCCAAGCGCCTGACGGCCATCCGCGAATACGCGGAGTTCGGCTCGGGCTTCCGCATCGCGATGCGCGACCTTGAAATTCGCGGCGCGGGCAATTTGCTCGGCCCCGAGCAGTCGGGCTATATGATGAGCGTCGGCTACGACATGTACTTGCAGCTCTTGGAAGAGGCCGTGCTCGAGCAGCGCGGCGAAAAAGCCCCCCAGCGCACCGAATGTTCCGCCGACCTCACGGTTTCGGCGAATCTACCGGAGAGCTACATCTCCTCCGGCGAGCAGCGCATGGATATCTACCGCCGCATCGCGGCGCTGCGCACCGCCGAGCAGTCGCAGGAGCTGCTCGACGAGCTCATCGACCGCTACGGCGAGCCGCCCCAGCCGGTCCTCAAGCTCATGGATGTCGCGCTTTTGCGCGCGGAGGCCGTGCAGATCGGTGTGAGCGATATCTCGCAGCGCGGCAGCGAGATCACCTTCACCTTTGCCGCGTCCGAGGCAGTCCCCGTGGAGGCCGTGATGGCCCTCTGCTCACTGCCGAAGAACCGCCGCCGGCTCACGCTCTCCGCCACGGGGTCGGAGCCGAAGCTCCTGCTGCGTCTTTCGCTGGGCGAGGACGCATTGGATACAGCCTTGACGCTGGTCGGAGACCTGCGTGTGAATAAGGAAGAAAACGAAAAAGAGGTAACATTATGATCAAGAAGAGATTGCTTTCGTTCCTTGGCGCGGCGGCCATCACCGCGGCGCTCACCTTTGCCGTCGTGTCGCTCTCGCCCTCGAACGGCTTCACCTCCGGCACGATGCAGGAGGGTCTCTGCTACGAAGCGACCGGCGTCGCGCCCGACGCGATCGTCGCAAGCCTGAACGGCAACGGCGCGAGCGCCGACCTTGTCGCATACTGGATCGGCTACGACGTGTCGTATCTCGACAGCTACATGCAGTATTACACCGGCTCGTCCATCAACTGGGACGACACCCTCTCCGACGGCATGAGTGTCTCCGACTATGTGAAAGCAAGCGTGCTCTCGTCCGTCAAGCAGCACTTGGTGCTTGAAAATCTCGCCAGCAAGTACGGCGTGACGCTTACCGCCGAGCAGGAGGCCGCCATGGCCGAGAGCGACCAGAGCTACATTGACCAGTACGGCAGCGAGGAAGCTTTTGAGGCCGAGATTGCCAAGCTCGGCATGCGCCGCGAGACCTATGACCGCGTCGCGCGCTCGAACTACCTGTATCAGAATCTCTATGAGCTCTACAATACCGAGGGCAGCGCGCTCTACGCCTCCGACGAGGACCTCGCCGTCTACGCCGCCGAGCAGGGCTACATCACGGCGGACCACATCCTGCTTGCGACGAAGGACATGACGACCGGCGAAGCCCTCACCGACGAGCAGAAAGCCGAAAAGAAAGCGCTCGCTGAGGAGCTCGTCGAAAAGCTCAATTCCTACACCGGCGATGACATCGCCTCCTACTTTGCCGAGCTCGCCGACGAATACAGCGAGGACCCCGGCCGCGAGACCTATCCCACGGGCTACACCTTCACGACCGGCTCGATGGTGCAGGAGTTTGAAGACGCCGCCTACGCGCTTTCCGAGGGCGAGGTGAGTGAAGTCGTCGAATCCAGCTTCGGCTATCACATCCTGCTCCGCCTGCCGCTCGACAAGGCCGCAGCCGCCGACGAGGTGCGCGAGGAGTACTTCACGAACTTCATCGCCGAGCAGATGGATTCCGCCGTCATCGCCACGAGCGAGGACTACGATAAGCTTGACCCGCAGACGATCTACGAGGCGATCGTCGCCGCGCAGGCGGAGGGTTAAATCGCAGCGCGGCGCACTGTACGGCGTTTGCGCCCGCGAGGGCGCGTGAGAGGCAGCCCGAAAGGGCTGCTTCCTTTTTGCGTCTCGGCAGGGGCGCTGCTTTTTTCCCTGCACCGTGCAGAGGACAAAATAAAAAGGAGACCTCTTTCGAGGTCTCCTTTTATTTTCAGGGGTTAGCGGTGCTTTAGCACTTCTCGAAGATGGTGGCAACGCCCTGGCCGCCGCCGATGCAGAGGGTGGCAAGACCCTTCTTGGCGTCGTCGCGCTTGAGCATTTCGTGCAGCAGGGTGACGATGATACGAGCGCCGGAAGCGCCGACGGGGTGGCCGATGGAGATCGCGCCGCCGTTGACGTTGACCTTGCTCATGTCGAAGCCGAGCTCACGGGCAACAGCAATGGACTGGGCCGCGAAGGCTTCGTTGGCCTCGACGAGGTCGATATCGTCGATGGTCAGGCCGGCCTTCTGCATGGCCTGACGGGAAGCGGGCACGGGGCCGACGCCCATGATCTTCGGGTCGACGCCGCCCTGGCCCCAGCTGACGAGCTTGGCCATGGGCTTGAGGTTGTACTTCTTCACGGCCTCGCCGGAAGCGAGGACGATGGCGGCAGCGCCGTCGTTGATGCCGGAGGCGTTACCGGCGGTGACGCGCTGGACGTGCTTCTTGGTATCGGCTTCGTGGATGCCGGTGGGCTCGAAGGTGTGGACGATCTCGTCCTCAACGCCCTCGGGGCCGACGGGGAACGCGCCGCGCAGCTTGGCAAGACCCTCGGCGGTGGAACCGGCGCGGGGGAACTCATCTTTCTTGAACTCGACGATCTCCTTCTTGACCTTCACGGGGACGGGAACGATCTCATCGTCAAAACGGCCGGCAGCCTGAGCGGCCTCGGTCTTCTGCTGGGAGGCAGCGCCGAAGGCGTCGAGCTCTTCGCGGGTGATGCCCCAAACATCGCAGATGTTCTCGGCGGTGGTGCCCATGTGGTAGTTGTTGAACGCATCCCACAGGCCGTCCTTGATCATGGTGTCGACAAGCTTCTTGTCGCCCATGCGGGCGCCCCAGCGAGCATCGGGAGCGGCGTAGGGAGCGGCGCTCATGTTCTCGGTGCCGCCGCAGACGACGATATCGGCGTCGCCGGCGAGGATGGCGCGGCCAGCCTCAATGACGGACTTCATACCGGAGCCGCAGACCATACCGACGGTATAGGCGGGGACGGAATAGGGGAGACCGGCGCCCACGCCGACCTGACGGGCGACGTTCTGACCGAGACCGGCGGTCAGGATGCAGCCGAACATCAGCTCATCGACATTCTCGGGAGCGACATTCGCGCGCTTGAGGGCTTCCTTCACGACGATGGAGCCGAGCTGAGCGGCGGGGGTGTTCTTCAGGGAACCGCCGAAGGAACCGACAGCGGTACGGCAGCAGTTGACGACGTACAATTCTTTCATTTGACTTCTCCTTTAAAATTTGTAAATCCGGAATGAGATCCGATTTTCTTCGATTTTGATTATACACACAGGAAAATGAAAAATCAACTGCAAAGTTGAGAAAAATGTAGGCAATTTTGATTTTTTTCTTTCATTTCGTTAACTATTTAACAAGAATGAAGAATATCTTGCACCACGGGATCGTTTTGCACCCAAAGGCGCAGGGAAAGCAGCGCCGCTGGCGCTGCTTGGGATAAGGGGGCCATTCTCTCGCGTGAGACAATGGCCCCCTTTCCCGCGTCTCCACACGCTGTGGGAATAAAACGCAGCAGCTCTGCCTGGCTGTCCCCCCGCGCCCAAGGGCGCAAAAAAGGGACGCCTCTTTCGAGGCGTCCCTTTTAATAAGTAGTTTCTACGAAACAGAAATAACTTAGAACTTGGGCTTCTGGGCCTTGACCTTGGGCTCCTGGCCGTTGCAGACGGCGACGATGTCGTTGGCGACGGAGGTGCAGCAGTTCAGAACGCTCTGCTCGGTGGTGGCGGCCATGTGCGGGGTCATGATGACGTTGTCGAGGTTGAACAGCTCGCGGCTGGACTCCTGGATGGGCTCATGCTCGAACACGTCGAGACCGGCCTGGAACAGCGTGCCGTCCTTCAGGCACTCAACAAGCTCGTTCTCCTTGATCAGAGCGCCGCGCGCGCAGTTGATGAAGGAAGCGGTGGGCTTCATCCAGCTGAACTGCTCACGGCCGATGGAGTGCTCGGTGGAGGGAACGACGGGCAGATGCACGGACACGAAGTCGGCCTGCCCCCAGACTTCCTTGGCGGTGGCCTTCAGCTCGCACAGATCGCCGATCTTGTCCTGCGTGAGGTACGGATCGTAGCCGATGACCTTCATGCCGAAGCCGTACTTGCACTTCTGCATGGCCAGCTGGGAGATACGGCCGCAGCCGATCATACCGAGGGTCTTGCCGCCGAGCTCATAGGTGTGCTCCATGCCCATGCGGACGAGGAAGTTGCCGCCGCGGAACTGACGGTCAACATAGGTGAAGCGCTTGGCGCACATGAGCATCAGCATGACGGCGTGCTCGGCGACGGCGTTGGCGTTGCCGGCAGGCGCGTAGACAACGGTGATGTCCTTGGCGTGGGCGTGGTCCATGTCGATGTTATCGAGGCCGGCGCCCTGCTTGCCGATGACTTTGAGGTTCTTGCAGGTGTCCATCATCTTGGCGGTGATGGGCTCGGTGCGGCACATGATGGCGTCGGGCTGGAACTCGGCGAGCTCCTTGACGTAGGTCTCCTCGTCGTTATGGCTGCACAGCTTCACTTCAAAGTCGTTGGACTCGAAGATGTGCGTGGCCACCTCGTTGAGCTCGATGGTGTAGTAAACTTTGAACTTTGCCATGATACAGATCTCCTTCTTCTTATTTGTTTATTTATTGAATCGCTAAATGATTTCATACGGTTTCTTCATTATACCTTGCGCCGGATTGAAAAGCAAGCGCTTTTCCACAAGTTCTGCAAGAATTCATTCAAATAATTGAATTGCATCTTTCATTTTGACGATTCGCCGTCATGATTTTTGTCCCCTTCCTGCAATTTTCATTGCAAAACGAAAAAGCGCACAAAAGCGCTTGACAAACTACTACATATGTAGTATATAGTTATCAACGACAAATGTAGTAGATCATCTAAGGAGGTCATCCCATGGACGATAAAAAGAGACTGCCCGATGCGGAGCTTTCCGTGATGCAGGCCATCTGGGAGGTCGGCGGCGAGGTCAGCCGCGGCGATCTCGACGGCGCACTCGCGAGCCACGGCTGGAGCGCCAACACCGTCAACACCTACCTTACTCGCCTGTGCGAAAAAGGATTCCTCTCGAGCCGCCGCGAGGGGCGGAACAATTTGTACACGCCGCTCGTCTCAAAGGATAAGTACCTCGAATTTGAGAGCCGCAGCGTCCTGAAGCGGCTCTACGGCGGGTCGCTCGGCAGCTTTGTCGCGGCGCTGAACGCCGAAAAGCCGCTCGAGCAGAGCGAGATCGACGAGCTGCGGCAGTTTTTGGACGGTATGAGCCGTTAAACGGAAATATAAGGAGGACGCACCATGGAAACATTTCTGCTGAATCTGTTGAAAACTTCCCTGTTAGGTTCCATCGCCATTCTGGCGATGCTGGTACTCAAACCCCTCTGGCGCGAGCGCTACCGCGCGAAAACGCGCTGCTGGCTGTGGCTGGCGCTGGCGGCATTTTTGCTGCTGCCCGTCGATTTTTCGGTGAAAAACGCGCCGGTGCAGGCCGCGCCGCCGAAAGACTACACACTCTTTGTCGGCACGGATAAGACAGCCATCCAATCGACCGACAACCTGTTTGGCGACATGGCCGAAAAAAGCGGCCAGTCCCCCTCTGCGGTGCGCGACACGATCATCCAGCGCCCTGTGACGAATCCCGAGCAGAAGACGACTCGCTACATCCCCGTGACGACGATCTTATTCTACGGCTATCTCGCGGGCGCGGCGGCGTTCCTGCTGTATCAGGGTGTCTCCTACGCCCTCTTCCGCCGCACGGTGCGCCGCTGGAAGAGAGACGTCGCCCGCGCGGACTACGCCGCGATGCTCTCTGACACGGCGCGCGACTTAGGCGTGAGCGCGCCGGAGATGATCGTCTGCGAGGCCATCTCCACCCCCGCGGTGACGGGCCTGCTGCGCCCGCGGCTGCTCCTGCCCCACGAGCGCTACGACGTGCAGGAGCTGCGCTACATCCTGCGCCACGAGCTGTGCCATTTGAAGCGGCGCGACATGCTCTTCAAGCTCGTGCTGCTCGCGGCCAACGCGATGCACTGGTTCAATCCCGTGGTGTATCTGATGCTGCGTCAGGCGGACGAGGACATCGAGCTTGCCTGTGACAGCGCGGCGACCGATGGGCTTGACCGCGCCGAGCGCGCGGCTTACAGCCGGACACTGCTCGCCGCCGTGCAGTCCAGCGTGCGGGCGCTGCCCGCGACGACGTGCTTCGGCGGCACGGTCGAGCGCCTCAAGCGGCGCATCACGAACGTGCTGGGCGCGCAGAAAAAGCGCGGCCTCGGCATTGTGGCCCTCGTGCTGGCGCTGACGCTGACGGCGGGCTGCGCCGTCAGCTGGGGCGAGCGCGCACAGAAAAATGACGACCCGTTTGCCGACAAGAGCTATACGGTCGACACGCTCTTATATGAAGCGCCCGGCTTTACGGATGGCTTTACGGATGGCGCATACCCCACCTTCCGCACCGCGACGAATCCTGCAGGGGAGAAATACGTCACGATGTTCAACGATCTGGGCTATGCCCTTATCTACGGCCCGATGGAGGAATACAAGCTGGAAAAGCAGTCCTTCTACGCACTCTTCGGCAACACCAGAGACGCTTCTCCGGTCGACGACCTTATGCAGCACAACAAATCCGCATGGACCGGCTACTGCGAAGAGGCAAAGGACTCTCAGCCGTATCAGGCCTATCTTCTTGAGCAGGAAGACGGCACAATCTATCTCGGCCTTTCCGCCGACTATGCGGAAGACGGCAGTGAATGCTTCTGCATGGTCTACCGGCTGGAAAAGGAGGACGACACGATCTACGCCTCGATGGACGACTATGCCGCCGCGTGCGTGGCGGAACTCAAAAAAGGCACGATGACCTATTCCGTGTCGGAAAACAATGAATATGCGTCCCGCTCGATCGAAGACACGGTCGCCGACGTGCGCGTGACGCAGCTGGAGCAGGGCGATTCGCTCGGCAACCTTTCCCCTGACGGCACGGTGCTGGAGCTGTGGTACTTCCAGTATGAGATGAAGCCCACGAACGAGGCGGGCGCGCAGATCAACATTGTCGGCGGGCAGGAGTTGACGGACGACGGATATCTCAATGAACACTGGACGCACTATCTCACCGTCCTGCACTACACCAGCGGCGAGAAGACCGGCTATCAGATCCTCGGCACCTCGATGAGCAACGACGGCCTGTGGTACAACGGATGCAGCTACGGCGTGGACCTCAAGTATTACCTGCACGACTTCTATGTCGACTACGCGGGGCTTGATCTGCCGAAGATGTACATTCCCAATCTCGTCGACGGTCTGGTCGAGGACGGCTACGGCCACGGCAACAGCGTCGAGGGCCGCCTGATCTCCGGTAATGGCAATTACAGTTTCTATGCCCCCATCTCCGGCTGGACGTACAAGCCCGATGCGGAATACGCGGAATACTGGTATTCGAGTTATAACACCGGCTCGTATTTCAGCGTCACAGAGGTCGACCACAGCCTGTACGACGAGAAGCCGGAGTGGGAAAGCGCGGGCTATACCGCTGAGTGGATCGACGAGAGCTGCCGCTTCGTGACGCACGAAGGCATGAGCAACACGGTCGTCACGCTCTTCAACGGGCCGAACAACACCTGCTATATCGTTGAGATCCACTGGCTCTTCGACGGCAGCACCGAGGAGAATCAGTGGGGCTGGAACCGCGACCGCGCCGTCGAGGAGGAGGCCGTGATATTGCAGGCGATGGTCAACAGCTTCCGGACGTCAAAGATCCTTCCAACGATGGACCCCGTGCTTGATGATCCCGCATTCAAGGCCGACCTCCAGCTGGCGACAAACGGAGGCGCGTCCTGGATGTACCTCAGTAAGAACAGCGCCGCGGTCAGCGACTGCAATATGCGGAACGTCACACCCACCGTCAAGCTCGACGAGTGTAGCTACGCGCTGCTGAACGAGGAATTTACCCCGGACGACGGGAAACAGACGCTCACGCTCTGGCTCAGCAACAACGATTCCTCGCATTTAGCCTTCTACGAGAGCACGAATGTCATGCTCTATCAGCGTGACGACGCGCGTTACTACAAGGTCAGCAATTTTGGCGACTATGCGACACTTTACGACGCGATGCTCGCATGGTTCAACAGCGCCCAGTCTGGCACTGAGCCATCCGACGCATCTTCGACCACCACGACAAATGCCGTCAGCCGCGATTCGCTTATCAAGGCCGCCGACAGCTACGTCGATCTGGGCGGTTACCTCTGGTACACTGCTGGCGGCAAATTCTGCCGCTGGCACGAGGGCGGCAGCGTGGAGACGGTTTGTGATCTGCCGCTGGACTATGATACGCCCGTCAGCGCGAGCCTTTCGACGCAGGACAATCGCATCCTGATGAACTATCACATCGGCGGTGCGATAATGGGTTCGTTCATCACCGACCTCTACGACACGGATGGCAAGAAGCTCAGTTCGATCAACGGCTACAACGCCATCGCTATCAGCGGCGACATTATTGTGATGACGGATCATTTCATGCCCACGCCGAACAACATGTCCATTTCCTATGACTGCGGCAAAACGTTCACGGAATTCGGTGACAAGGACTGGTTCTACGGCAGCGCTCTCACAGAGGACGGCACCTATGTCACCTCCGTCAACTCCTCGCTTGAGATCCGCGACGGCTATGTCTACACCACCGCCGTTTACGACATCAACCACGAGAAGTCAGACGACCCGCTCGTGACGCACGCCGTGCGCATCAGCATCAAGACCGGTGCGCAGGAAATTCTGGACTGAAGCGGTCAAATTTCAAATAGGCGGCCTTCGGGCCGCCTTTTTCCCCGCATTTTTGCGTAAAATGATGGGAATATTGCAAAAAGGTACTGGAACATCTCAAAGATATGTGGTATGATAGGAATATTCCAAAACGTATTTCTCGGGAGGTTCCCACCATGGAACACAATCCGGTCCTCAAAAATCCGCTGTCGCTTGACAGCGAGATCCCGCTCTACTCCCAGCTCATGGGCATCATCAAGCGCAGCATCACCTCCGGCGCGCTCAAGGTCGGCGACCTGCTGCCGAGCGAGGCCGAGCTCTGCCGCGTTTACGACATCAGCCGCAACACCGTGCGGCAGGCCATCGGCGCGCTCGAAGAAGAGGGCTTCGTCGTGCGAAAGCGCGGCAAGGGCACGTTCGTCACCGACCCGAACACGCGCCGCAAGGGCGTGCAGTATTCGTTCACGACGGAAATTTCCCAGCTGGGCAAAACGCCGTCGTCCACGCTGGTCGACTTCGCGGTCATCACGCCTTCTCCCAAGATCGTGACGCTCATGGGCCTTGAGCAGGGCGTGAAGGTCTATCGCTTCACGCGCGTGCGAAATGTCGACGGCGAGCCGCTCATCTTGGAGACGTCGTACTACCCAGAGTACATCTACCCGAACCTGACGCGCGAGCTTTTGGAAACGCACAGCTTCTACAGCCTGCTCTACCACGTCGGCGTCATCCCGTTTTCCGCGTCGGACACGTATGAGGCCGTCGTGCTCGCGCCGCACGAGGCGCAGCTTCTGCACTGCGCGCCCGGCTCGGCGGCGTTTTTCCATCAGCGCCGCACCACGACCGAGAACGGGCATACCTATGAATACACCACGAGCTATATGCGCGCGGACCGCGTGAAGCTGGATGTGAGATTTCAGAAGGGATCGACGTCCTTCATGCGCACGGTTGATTAAAAAAGGCAGCCGAAAGGCTGCCTTTTTTCGCGCCCACAGGGCGCGGGGATTTTATCGCAGCGCGACAGCGCTGCCTCATTGTTCCCCACACCGTGTGGGAGCGAGTCAAAGGGGGATATTCTCTTTCTCGAAAGAGAATATCCCCCTTACACCCCCAAGAGAAAGGACGAGGGGCCTTCCCCCTC
>JBBNGO010000066.1:0-14091 GCA_040095065.1 Hominicoprocola fusiformis | reverse complement strand
GCTGATACCTCAGCGGCCCGTCTTTTGCGCAAAAAGGGAAAAGGGCACGGGGCAGCGAAGGCTGTCCCGTGCTTTTTTTGATGTGGAGAAAGACGAGGGGGGACGCCCCGTTCGAGCGTTGGAAAAAGCGTTGATAACCGCTTTAAGACATAGTGTACAAAAGTTGAATGAATTTGACGTAATTTAAACGCTTGATTTTGTGCAAAGTGGATAGTATACTGTTGCCCATACCCCAAAAAGGGCCCTCGAGGGCGGTTGCGCCCGCGCGGGAAAGAATATGCCCGCGGGCGAAAAAGAGGACATGAGACGCCCGCTCTCCGGTGAGTGAGAGACCTGCCGCAGCGCGCAGAGCGGCGGAAACGGGCCAATACGGAACATACAGCAAATTCTGCACAGGAGATAGAACATCATGCTTGAAAACAACCACACGATTCACCTGACGCTCAACGGCGAGAGCCGCGCGTTCACGGTGGAGCCGCAGGAGACGCTTCTGCACGTGCTGCGCGAGCGCGCGCACCTGACGGGCGCGAAGAAGGGCTGTGACCTTGGCGAATGCGGCGCCTGCACGGTCATCATGGACGGGCGCGCGGTCAACTCGTGCTGTGTGTTCGCCATCGAGGCGGACGGCAGCACGGTCGAGACCATCGAGGGCATCGGCACCGCCGACGAGCCGCACCCGCTGCAGCAGGCGTTTATCGACGCCGGCGCCATCCAGTGCGGCTACTGCACGCCCGGAATGATCATGGCGGCCAAGGCGCTGCTCGACCGCGATCCCCATCCCACGCGCGAGGAGATCCACGCCGCCATGTCCGGCAACCTCTGCCGCTGTACGGGCTACACGAAGATCGAGGAGGCCATCGTCGCGGCTTCCAAGGTCATTGAACAGTACGCGAACGGAAAGGAGGCGCAGCAGTGATGGAGCAGCATCATTTCGACATTGTCAACCACGCTACACCGCGCCTTGAGTCCATGGATAAGGCGCTGGGTCGCGGCAAGTACACCGACGACTTAGAGCTCCCCAACATGGCCTACGCCGCGCTCGTGCGCTGCCCGTATTCCCACGCCAAGGTGCTGAGCATCGATGTGAGCGAGGCGGAAAAGGTTCCCGGTTTTCTCGGCTGCGCCCTGCCGGAGGAGGCCCCGCAGGCCTACTTCAACTGCTCGGGCAACCCGCCCTCTCCGCTTCTGATGGCGGATGAAAAGGTGCTGACGACCGAGCCATTGACCATCGGCGACCGCGTGGCCGTCGTCGCCGCGGAGACGGAGGGGGCCGCCCGCGCCGCTGCCGAGGCAGTGAAGGTCGAATATGAGAACCTTGCGCCGATCCTTGACGTCAAGGCCGCGCTCGCCGACAACGCGCCCGCGATGCAGCCGCATCTTTCCGACACGAACGTCGTCCAGCGGCGCGAGGTGTCGCAGGGCGACATCGCTGTGGGCGAGGAAAAGTCCGACATCATTCTCGAAGACCACTTCGTCACGCCGCCGATGCAGCACACGATGATCGAGCTGACCTGCTGCATCTGCGACTTCAGCGACGGCGAGCACATGACGATCTACAGCTGCTCGCAGACGGTGTTCCAGGAGCGCCGCATTCTGGCCGAGCTTTTCGGCCTCAAGGAAGTGGACGTGCACATCATCAAGCCGCTTGTCGGTGCAGGCTTCGGCGCGCGCCAGCAGCTGCATGCCCAGCACGCCGCGGCGCTCATCTCCCGCAAGATCAAGCGCCCCGTGAAGCTGCTCTATTCGCGCGAGGAGGACTTCTACTCCGTCGTGCGTCACGCCTCCGACGTTGATCTTCGCATCGGCGCGGACAAAAACGGCAAGTTACAGCTCTTTGATACGACGTTCCGCCTGAATGCCGGCCC
The DNA here is from genome assembly GCA_040095065.1 of Hominicoprocola fusiformis. Taxonomy (GTDB): domain Bacteria; phylum Bacillota; class Clostridia; order Oscillospirales; family Oscillospiraceae; genus Hominicoprocola. The sequence continues at coordinate 12,226 of JBBNGO010000066.1, read as the reverse complement.
CTACACCACGCACACGCCGACGGTCGTGGCCGCCGCCGCGCGTAAATTGCAGTACAACGTGCCGAACTACTCGTTCATCGGCCTGAGCGTTTTCACAAACCACGTGACGGGCGGCGCGTTCCGCGGCTACGGCAACACGCAGCTCACGTTCGGCCGCGAAATTCTGATGGACCGCCTTGCGCAGAAGCTCGATATGGACCCTGTCGAATTCCGCCTGATGAACCACGTGCAGGTGGGCGAGTGCTTCCCCTGCGCGAGCATCCCAGTCAGCAGCAACGGCATTGAGGACTGCGCGCGCCGCTGCCAGCAGATCCAGAAGGAGATCGACGAGAAAGAGCCTCTGATCGACAATGAAAACATCCGTCAGGCCTGGGGCATTTCCTTCAGCTGCCACGGCTCCGGTCCGTCCTCGAAGGAAGGTCTGAGCGGCGCGGTCGTCATGCTCAACGCCGACGCGTCCGTGCATCTTCTCGTCGGCTCTGCCGATATCGGTCAGGGCAGCGAGACGATGGAGAGCCAGATCGCGGCGGAATGCCTCGGCATCCCGCTCTCCAGCGTGCAGATCACTGCGGCGGACACGGGTCTGACGCCGTATAACACCGGCACGTTCGGTTCGAGCCAGACGTTTATCTGCGGCAACGCCGTCAAGCTCGCCTGCGACGATCTGAAAAAGAAGATGGTCGAGCAGCTCAAGGTCATCTACGACGGCTGCACGGTCAAGGAAAAGGACCACCGCTACTATATCAGCGGCGGCGAGGAGCTTGAGCTGAGCTTTGAGGACGCCGCGCGCAAGATCCTGTTCGACCCCAAGGGCAGCGTGCCCATCGGCGCGGGTACCTACAAGGCTTTGGCCTGCCCGAATCCGTTCTCCGTCTGCTTTGTCAAGGCGGAATACCACAAGAAACTCAACGCCATCCGCCTCATGGACATCATCGAGGTCGTGGACGTCGGCACGCCCATCAACCGCCTGACCGTCGCCGGTCAGCTCGAGGGCGGCATCGCGCAGGGCGTGGGCTACGCGCTCTATGAGCGCATGGAGATCAACCCGCGCTCGCGCCGCACGCTGTCGACCGATTTTCTGCACTATCGCATCCCGCAGATGGGCGACATGCCGCGCACGTATGTCGACATGGTCTCGAGCCACGACCCCTACGGCCCGCACGGCGCGAAGAGCGTCGGCGAGCTCGCCACGGTGCCCGTGGCGCCGGCCATCGTGAACGCGGTGCGCCGTGCAAGCGGCATTGAGATCAACAGCCTGCCGCTGTGCGACAAATTTGCCATCCTGCCGACCGAGAGGGGGAATGTGAAATGAGCGGACAGGTTTTATCGAGCTTACACGACGTCGTCTCCGCCGAGCACCCGACCTACATCGGCGGCGGCACAGACATCATGCCGCTGCTGAAAAACGAGGTGCGCGACGACAAGGATTTCGTCTTCCTGAAGAAAATTCCGGAGCTGCACGTTTTGGAGGAAAAGGACGGCGAGCTCAACATCGGCGCGGCGATGACGCTCACCGAGCTTGCCGAGAGCGCGCTTCTGAACAGCCGCTACGCGGCCATCGCGCAGGCGGCGTCGCTGACGGCGTCCCCGCAGATCAGAAACATCGCCACCGTCGGCGGCAACATCATGCAGGACCGCCGCTGCATCTACTTCAACCAGCCGCACCTGTGGCGCAGCGGCCTTGCCTACTGCTTCAAGACCGGCGGCAGCATTTGCCACCAGATCCCGAACTCGCCGGTCTGCCGCGCGATTTACTATTCCGACGTCGCCACCGCGCTCATCGCTTACGAGGCGGAAGTAGAGTACATCGAAGACGGCGAGACGCACCGCACCGACCTAAAGTCCCTCATCGAGCGCCACAGCGTGGCAAACGGCCTTGCCTGCCACGAGCATTTGCCCATCCTCGTCACGCGCTTCTTCGTCCCCGCGGCGGAGGAAGGCGAGCGCAGCGGCTTTTATAAGTACGCCATGCGCACGACGATCGATTTCCCGATCATCAACTTCGCGCTCCGCTGCGGCGGCAAGCGCCCCGCGCGTCTGGCCGCGGGCGCGGTCGCGCCCCATCCGGTCGTGATGGCCGAGACGGCGGCGAAGATCGACTCCGACGCCACGGATGACGAGGTCATCGCGCAGGCCGAGGACGAGCTCAGAAAGCTCGCCATGCCCATCAAGGAGGCCTGCATGACCCCCGCGGTCAAGAGGAGCCTCTATCGCCACGTCGCGATGCTGCTGAATCTGAGAAAATAAGCAAAAAAAGGACCGTCCGATCGGACGGTCCTTTTTTGTCGTAGAAATTTACTTCGCGGCGCGGGCCAGAACGGCCTCGGCGCTCATGTTCGGGTTGATGGTCTCCTCGCTCTCGACCGCGATGGCCGCGGCAGCCGTACCGGCGGCGCAGCTTTCGGCAAGGTCGCGGCCCGCGAGAAACGACCAGACGAGGGACGCCATCATCGCGTCGCCCGCGCCGGTGGCGTTGCGCATCTCGGCTTTGCAGATGGGCTCCAAATGCGTCTCGCCCTGCTGTGCGGCAAACACGCCGTCGCCGCCGAGCGATAGGAATACGCGCTGCACGCCCTGATCGAGAAGCGCCTGCGCGGCCTGATAGAGCGTGGCGTCATCCGTGATCTTCACGCCGGAGAGGAGCTCTGCTTCGATGCGGTTGGGCTTGAGCGTGTGGACGTGACTGAGTAAGCCCTGGAGCTTTTCCGCCTTGACGGTGGATACCGGATCGACGAAGAGCGGCGCGGCGCAGTGCTCGACAAGGTACGCGATGGACTCGCGCGGCAGGTTCGCGTCCACGACCACCGCGGCGGCGCCGTTGAGCAGCTCCTTCTGCGAGGCGAAGTAGTCCGGCGTCAGCTTTTTGCAAATTTCCATATCGGAGACCGCAATGGCCATATCACCGTCGCTGTCGCCGACGAAGACATAGGTCGAGGTGCGGCCATCCGGCACGTGCAGCGCGTGCGAAAGGTCGATGCCAAGGCCGCGGCAGCTCTGCTCGACCTGACTCGCGCGCGAATCGCCGCCAACGGCGGTCAGAAGATACGTCGGTACGCCGAGCAGGCGCATGTTGTGCGCGATGTTGCGTCCCACGCCGCCGAGGCTCAGCTCGACCTTGCCGGGGTTCGAGTCCTTCGCGCGCAGCGGCGCGAAGGAGTGCGCGCCGATGTCGATATTCACGCCGCCGCAGACGACGGCGTAGGGAAGATTCTTTTCGTTAGACATGATGTTGCTTTCTCCGAATTATTTGTGATAAAGACGCTTGGATTCATACTTCGGCTCGCAGCTGACGTGAATGCCGAGGCGCTTGTAGAGCTTGATGTCCTCCTCCGAGATGATGACGGAGAAGTGCGCATCGCAGCCGCGGAGCGTGCCGAGCTGGGCTCTTGCCATGTCGGCGAGGGGGTTCGTCAGCGCCGAGATCGCCAGCGCGATGAGCACCTCGTCAGAGTGCAGGCGCGGGTTGTGGTGGCCGAGCGACTGGATCTTGAGCGCTGAGATCGGCTCAATGACCTGATTCGAGATGAGGTTCATGTCGCTGCGGATGCCCGCCATGGCCTTGAGCGCGTTGAGCAGCAGCGCCGCCGAAGCGCCGAGAAGGGAAGAGGTCTTGCCCGTGACAACGCGGCCGTCGGGCAGTACCATCGCGCCCGCGGGCGCGCCGGTCTCCTCGGCCTTCTGCTTGGCCGCGGCCACAGCGGGGCAGAGGTCGGGCGTCACATCCGCCTGCTGCATGACGAGCTCGAGCTTTCTGAGCTGGCAGGCGTCAGCAATGCCGCGCGCGACGTCGACCTGCGCGGTGTAGTAGCGGCGCAGAATTTCCATGCGCGAGGCCTGACGGCAGACCTCATCGTCGATGATGCAGTTGCCCGCCATGTTGACGCCCATGTCGGTGGGGGACTGGTAGGGGCACTTGCCGGAGATGCGCTCGAAGATCGCGCGCAGGACGGGGAAGATCTCCACGTCGCGGTTATAGTTCACGGTCGTCTCGCCGTAGGCCTCGAGGTGGAACGGGTCGATCATGTTCACGTCGTCAAGGTCCGCGGTCGCGGCCTCGTAGGCGAGGTTCACGGGGTGCTTGAGCGGCAGGTTCCAGATGGGGAAGGTCTCAAACTTGGCGTAGCCCGCGCTCACGCCGTGTTTGTGCTCGTGGTAGAGCTGGGAGAGGCACGTCGCCATCTTGCCGCTGCCGGGGCCCGGCGCGGTGACGACGATGAGCGAGTGCGTCGTCTCGATATACTCGTTGCGGCCAAAGCCCTCGTCGCTCACGATGTGGGCGACGTCGGAGGGATAGCCCGCGATGGGGTAGTGGCGGTAGTTGCGAACGCCAAGCGTGTTGAGACGCTTGATGAAGGCATCCGCCGCGTTCTGCCCCGCGTACTGCGTGATGCACACGCCGCCGACATAAAGCCCCAGCGAGCGGAACGCGTCAATCAGGCGCAGGCAGTCATCATCATAGGTGATGCCGAGGTCGCCGCGCACCTTGTTCTTTTCAATGTCGTTCGCGTTGACCGCGATGACGATCTCCGCGTCGTCGCGCAACTGCTGAAGCATGCGGATCTTGCTGTCGGGCTGGAAGCCGGGCAGCACGCGCGAAGCGTGAAAATCGTCAAAGAGCTTGCCGCCGAACTCCAGGTACAGCTTGCCGCCGAACTTGCTGATGCGCTCGCGGATGTGCGCGGACTGCATGGCAAGGTATTTGTCGTTATCAAAACCGATTTGTCCCATCGTAAAAAGCACCCCATTTTCAATTTACACATAATATATGCCTATTATATAGAACGTACGGCGGCTTGACAAGAAATGTGCCCGCAGAAAAATAGATGAAAAACGGCGGCGAATTTCTGCTATTTTCCCCTCTTTACATCAGCGAGCTCTTAGCGTATGCTATAAACAGTCTCTTCACGGGGGGAAGAAAAATCCGCACTTTTTGAAAAAAGGTGTTGACAAAAGGATGCGGATATAGTAGTATATCACTGTTCGATTCGCGCGGTTAGCTCAGCTGGTAGAGCACATGCTTGACGTGCATGGGGTCACAGGTTCGAGTCCTGTACCGCGCACCAGAGAAAAGCCTTGAAACTCAACGGTTTCAAGGCTTTTTCTTTTTGCCCTTTTCTTGCCTTGTTAGTAACGCGTCTGTAACAGCGGATACCAGCGTTTCGGCATCGATATGGGTATAGATGTTTGCCGTGGTGGAATAATCGGCGTGGCCAAGAATCTTTTGCAGCATCTCGGGGGGCAGCCCTTCCTTGACGGTGCGGCACATGAGATAGCCGAGGGATATCTCGTAAACATCAGGAAGTCTCACGAGACTTCAAGATTTGGTCCGTATATCCGATAGGGCGCGGCCATAACTTAAAGCGAAAGAGTACGACTACACAATACTACACCGGCAGAGTCAGATGTAGTATTGCGTAGTCGTGGGTCGACAATGCTATGCAGACTACAGCTCTGCAGGGTCGCCTGCTTTGTTGGTGCGCCCGATGAGTGTACGTTCTAACAAGTGAAAGCCCCGGATCCGCTCGGCAGTAAGAAGAATATAAAAAAGAACTTGCCAAAATACGTCAGACATATTATACTCTAGACCAAACAAACAATCGATACAGGGAAGAAGGCAGAGTATGAAAAAAGCGGTTGGGGGAAAAACGCGCGTCGATCTTGCAGTCGATCAGATCATTCAGGTCATTTTGGACCGCGATATGAAGGCCGGTGACAAGCTGCCGAACGAGTATGATCTGGCGCGCGAGCTGGGCGTGGGCCGCAGCACGCTGCGCGAGGCGATCAAGCGCCTTGTTGCCCGCAATATTTTAACGGCGCGTCAGGGCGCGGGCACGTTTGTCTCGGAGAAGAACGGCGTGCCGGAAGACCCGCTCGGACTGACGTTTATGATGGAAGAGGGCTCGGAGAATCTCGCGCTCGACCTGCAGGATATTCGATTGATGCTTGAGCCGGAGACCTGCGCGATCGTTGCGCGCGGCGCAACGCCTGAGCAGATCGACCAGATGCAGGCATACTGCGATGAGGCGACGCGCCTGATCGAAGCGGAGGAGGATTATTCCGCCGCCGACGCAAAGTTCCACCAGTATCTTGCCGAATGCAGCGGAAACCATGTGCTGCCCAATCTCATCCCGATCATCGCCTCGGCAATCGGCGTTGTGATCACGGTGACGAACGATGAGCACCGCTCCCAGAGCGGCATGGAACACCAGCGTATCGTCGATGCCATCCGCCGCCATGACCCGGAGGGGGCAAAGTACAGCATGATCGCGCACCTGAATACCAGCCGCAATTCCATGGTCCATTCTCGGGATAACTGCGCGGCGAAGCGCTGAAAGCGCACCACACCTTGAGTCATCACACAACTAACGCACAGAGATTTCGTATGCCTAACGAAATTTCTGTGCGTTTTTGCAAAATAACTAAAAAAAGCGCAAAGAAATCGGACGAAATACAGAAAACATTGTGAACTAAATATTAACTATTGACGAACGGAGTTGTCTGATGTATTCTGAATTTGCGAAATACATCAGACAACAGCACAAAGCCATCCACCAACCAATAAAAAGAAGAGGAGAAAGATCATGAAAAAGTTTATTGCAATGCTTCTTGCCCTTGTGATGGTGCTTTCCCTTGTTGCCTGCGGCGACAAGAAGGACGACGCCGCCGGAACGGACGATTCCGACAAGGACTCTCAGGACACCATTACGCTTAAGATGCACTTCGTCGACCCCGAGACCGCTCCCTTTGTTCAGGGCGGTAAGAAGATCGCCGAGCTCGTCAGCGAGGCGACCGACGGCCGCATCCAGATCGAGGTTCTCGCCGGCGGTTCCCTCGGCGGCGAGCGCGACACGGTCGAGCTCGCGATGGACAACAGCCTGGATATCGCCACCTGCGCGAACTCCGTGCTGACCAACTTCATCCCCGAGATGGGCATCCTTGACCAGGCTTACCTCTGGAAGAACGCCGATGAGGCGCACGCTGCCGTTGACGGCAAGCTCGGCGATCTCATCAAGGAAAAGGCTGAGGCGCTCGGCCTGCACATCATCGGCTTTGAGGAGTCCGGCTTCCGCAACACCTTCTCCACCAAGCCCATCCAGACCATGGCCGACTTCAAGGGCGTGACCATCCGCACCATGGAGAACAAGTATCACCAGGCAGCGTTCGAATCCTTCGGCGCCATGCCCGTTGCCATGAACTACAACGACGTGTTCACCGCGCTGCAGCAGGGCACGATCGATGCCTGCGAGAACGCAACGGCCAACTGCCTCAACTCCGGCTATTATGAGGTCACCAAGAACGTCACCTTCACCCAGCACGCCTTCGTTTACATCGTCCTCTGCATGAGCGACGATGCGTGGAACAAGATCCCGGAGGATCTTCGCGAGCCGTTCCTTGCCGCCGTTCAGGAGGGTGTCGAGTATGAGCGTAACCTGCTCAATGAGGCCAATGATGATGCCATCGCCAAGCTCAAGGATCTGGGCGTGAACTTCTATGATATCGACGTTGCCGAGCTGCAGGCCGCCTATCAGGCCAAGGCCGAGGAGAAGGGCTTCACCTTCGACCCCGAGTGGCAGGCTGCCGTTGACGAGGCGATCGCAAGCGTCGCCAACTGAGAGCGACGGATCGACAGCAACACGAACCGCACATAAGAAAAACGGGAGCAGCCGCGATCGGCGGCTCCCGTTTCCTTTGAAACGCATGAAAAAAGTATAAAGCGCAGTTCAGGAGGACTAAACATGAAAAAAGTACTGCACGCATTGCAGCGCCTGGAGAAATGGATCATCGTGATCGCGTTTGTCATCATGGTCGTCGCCATTTTCTGCCAGGTGGTCAACCGCAATATCTTTAAGATCCCGGTCTCCGGCTTTGAAGAGGCGGCAAAGTATTCCATGGCCTACATGGTTCTGCTCGGCACGGAGCTCGGCCTGCGTGACGGCACGCAGATCGCCATCAAGGGCGTTGTGGACAAGCTCAAGGGCAAGGTCAAGAAGGTGATCGTCATCATCTCCCAGATCATTGTGGTCGCGTTTGCCGCGATCATGACCAAGGCGAGCTTCGCCATGGTGCTCAAGCAGGCGGCGATCGGCCAGACCTCTCCGGGTCTCGGCATCCCGATGTCCGTTCCGTATTTTTCGCTGGTGCTCGGCTTCGGCCTGATCGCCGTGGTGCAGGCAGGCGAGCTTGTCAGCATGATCGTTCACTTCAACAAGCCTGAAGACGAGATGAAAGAGGAGGTAGAAGCATGACAGCATTACTGATGTTCGGCGGCTTTGCGCTGCTTCTGATCCTCGGCGTCCCCATTGCACTGTCGCTCGGCGTGTCCACGATGGCCGCCATTGCCGGCAGCCCTGACATCACCGTTTCCATCAACACCGTTGCCCAGCGTATTTTCGGCGGTCTGGACTCCACCTCCATCATGGCCATCGCATTCTTTGTCCTCTCGGGCAACCTGATGACCAAGGGCGGAATTTCCCGCCGCATCTGCGAGTTTGCACGCTCCATCATCGGCGGCGTGCGCGGCGGCATGGCGCTGACGCTGGTTCTGGCCTGCGCGTTCTTCGCCGCGCTCTCCGGCTCCGCGCCCGCAACGGTCGTCGCCATCGGCACGATGCTCTACGGCGACATGGTCCGCATGGGCTATCCCGGCGACCGCACGGCCGGCCTTCTGGTCGTTTCCGGCGGCCTCGGCCCCATCATCCCGCCGAGTATCATCATGGTCGTTTACGCAACGATCACCGGCGCCTCCGTCGGCGATATGTTCAAGTCCGGTATGGGCATCGGCATCGGCATCATGATCGTTCTGATGATCGTGGTCATTGTCCTTGCACACAAGGAGCAGTGGCCGAAAGATGAGATCCACTTCAACCTCAAGGAATTCTGCATCAGCTTCCTCAAGGCCGTCCCCGCGCTGATGCTGCCCATCATCATCCTCGGCGGCATTTACTCCGGCCTGCTCACCGCGACGGAGTCCTCTGCCATCGCGGTCGTGTGGTCCTTCATCGCGGGCATGTTCATCTACCGCGAGCTGAAGTGGTCCGATCTCTTTGATATCTTTGTCGACTCCGCCAAGAGCTCAGCGATGACGCTCTTCATCATCGCGACCTCTACCGCGTTTGCGTGGCTTTTCGCCTACGCCGGCATTTCCACGCAGCTTGTTGATTTCGTTGTCGGTATGCATCTGTCCGCCACGATGTACTGTCTGGTGGTGGCTGTCATCCTGCTGATCTTCGGCACTTTCCTCGAGGGCATTGCCACGGCGGTCCTGCTCGTTCCCGTGCTCTGGCCGGTGGCACAGGCGCTGGGCGTCAATGTGATTCACTTCGGTATGATCGTTTCCATCGCCAATGTGGTCGGCACCATGACTCCGCCGGTCGCGGTCAATATTTTCTCCGCCGCGTCTGTTACGAAGCTGTCGATGGGCAAGATCGTCCACGGACAGTGGCCGTTCTTCATCGGCTATGTCGGCTTCTTCTTCCTGGTCGTATTTATTCCCGCACTTAGTACATTTCTGCTGTAAGGAGGCTTTATAATGCGTAATCTTGAAAACAAGGCCCGTATGGAGACGTGGAGCGTCCAGTCTCCTGAGGAACCCGGCTTCCATGCGGTCATCACGCCGGATAAGAGCGAATGCCGCGAGGAATACATTTATCGTCTAAACCTGCCCAAGGGTGAGAGCTATACGCTCTCCTCCGGCGAGCTTGAGATGCACCCCGTGCTCATCGAGGGCGCCGCGAAGCTCTCCGGCCACGCCGTGCTGGACGAGACGATGAAGCAGTTCGACGCGTTCTACATCCCCGGCGGCGAGAGCGTGACCATCACCGCGCTTGAGGACTGCATTTTCTACATCGCCGGCGCTGTGTACGAGGGTATCGGCCATGCATTCTTCCGCAGCTTCGACCTCTCCCAGCCGGTCGGCGACATCCATCAGATCCATGGCGAGGGCATCGGTCAGCGCGAGGTCATGATGACGCTGTCGGACAAGGATGAGGCGTCCCGCCTGATCTGCGGCCTTACATGGGGCGGCGAGGGCGCATGGACCAGCTGGCCTCCGCACCAGCACGAAAAGGATCTTGAAGAGGTCTACTGCTACTTCGGTATGCCGCTGCCGCACTTCGGCTTTCATATCAGTTATCTCAAGAGCGGTGAGGTCGAGGATATCGTGACCCACACCGTTCACTCCGGCACGATGGTGGAGGCCCCCGTGGGCTATCACCCGACGGTCGCGAGCCCCGGCACGCGCAACTCCTACCTGTGGGTACTTGCCGCGCACAGCCACTCCAGCCGCAGCTATAACCTCGCCGTGCTGGATCCTGCGCTGGAAAACTTCAATTCCGCGCGCTGATTTGATAAAGAAGGAGAATTTCCATGACGAATTTATTTGATCTGACGGGCAGCCGGGCCATCGTGACCGGCGGTACCCGCGGTCTCGGCCACGGTATGGCAGAAGGACTGATGGAAGCGGGCGCTTCTGTTGTTATCTTCGGCTCGAGCGATAAGGTCGAGCAGGTGGCGGCCGACTTCCGCGCCAAGGGCTATTCCTGCCAAGGCGTGAAGGCGAATCTCGCCAACGCGGAGGAGCGCAAGGCCGGCTTTGAGAAGGCCGTCGCGCTGCTTGGCGGACTCGACATTATCATCAATGCCGCCGGCATCCAGCGCCGCTATCCCAGCCCCGATTTTCCGCTTGAAGACTGGAACGACGTGATCGAGGTCAACCTCACCGCGCCGTTTGACCTCAGTCAGATGGCAGCGCGCGAATTTTTGAAGAAAGAGCAGCCCTACGGCAAGATCGTTAACATCGCCTCCATGCTCAGCTTTTTCGGCGGCTTTACCGTTCCGGCGTATGCAGCCTCCAAGGGCGGCGTGGCACAGTTCAGCAAGGCGCTGTGCAATGAACTGGCGGGTAAGGGCATTACCGTCAACTGCATTGCTCCCGGCTATATGGATACTGAGATGAACACAGCCCTGACCGACCCCAGCAATCCCCGTTATCAGGAAATTACTGACCGTATCCCCGCACACCGCTGGGGCACGCCGGACGACATGAAGGGCACGGCCATCTTCCTTTCCTCCCACGCCTCCGACTATCTCAACGGTGCGGTCATCCCCGTTGACGGCGGCTATCTTGTCAAGTAAAGGCGGGGGGAAGCAATGGCAAAATATCTTGTTTGTGTCAGCGATGAGCGCCATGCGAGCTATGAGATCGAGCGCGCCATTCTGGAAAAGGCCGGTGCAGAGCTGAAGCTCTGCCACTGCGAAAGCGCTGCGGATATCGCCGCGCAGTGTGCGGATGCGGACGCCGTGCTGCTTGACCTTGCACCTATGACCGCCGAGGCGGTTGCAGGGTTGAGAAAATGCAAGGTCATCAGCCGCTACGGTGTCGGTTTTGAGAATGTCGATCTGGATGCGGCGACCGCCGCAGGCATTCAGGTCACCAATGTTCCCGATTACTGCATGGAGGATGTTTCCGACCATGCGCTGGCGCTGATGCTTTCCTGTCTGCGCCATATCCCACTGCGCGACCGCGAGGTCCGCGAGGGGAAATGGAACATTCAGGCAGACAGCTTCCGGCTGAAGGGCAAAACGCTCGGTGTCATCGGCGCAGGCCGCATCGCGCGCGCGCTGATCCGCAAGGTCAGCGGCTTCGGTTTTGCCGAGGTCGTGGCATACGATCCCTATATCAGCGCCGAGCAGTTGGCTGAGATCGGCGTGCGCAAGGTGGAAAAGGAGGAGCTGTTCCGCATTTCCGATATCATCTCCCTCCATCTGCACGCCAATGCTGAGACAAACGGCATGATCTGCAAGGAGACGCTTGCACTGATGAAGCCGACGGCGATCCTCATCAACGTCAGCCGCGGTCCGCTCGTCAAGGACGAGGATCTGCTCGACGCGCTGCGCGGACACCGCATTCTTGCGGCGGGGCTTGATACGCATAATCACGAACCGCTCGGCGCGCAGTCGCCCTTCTGCCAGCTTGACAATGTTGTGCTGACCGATCATACGGCCTACTCCACGGCGGAGGGCGTAACGGAGCTCAAGACCAAGGCGGCGCAGAACGTTGTGGACGTACTGGAAGGGAGAACTCCTCGCTATCCGGTCAATCACCTGTAATTATTCCACTTGTTTGCCCGCAAGGGCGGGAGGTAAAAAATATGACAGCATTAGAAAGACTCTATAACGCGGCAGTGGTGCCCGTCGTCGTGCTTGACGACGCGGCGGATGCGGTGCC
>JBBNGO010000065.1:0-14114 GCA_040095065.1 Hominicoprocola fusiformis | reverse complement strand
CCGCGTCCCGAAGAAAATACGGGACGCGGCGCTTTCTGTTTCGCCGGATTTACTTGAATTTTTTGCTGTCCTCGAACGCGCTGGCGACCTTCTCGCCCAAGACATAATAGCCGTGGTTGGCGTAGTCAAAGGTGATGACGTGCAGCTTTTCGACAGCGAGCTTGCCGTTTTCGTCGAGCGCGCGCTCGTCCACGCTGACGTTCACGATCTCGCCGGTCAGGAGTCTTGTCTCCTCGTCGTAGCTCACAAGCTTGCACTCGAGCGCGAGCGGGAGCTCGTCGATCACCGGCGCGTCCACATGCTCGCTCTTCGTCACGTGGAAGCCCGCGCGCGCCACCTTGTCGGGCACGCTGTTGCCGGACTCGATGCCCACATAGTCGCAGGCCGCCGCATGCTCTGCGTCGCCCATGCTCACGGTGAACGCACCGCGCTTTAAGATGTTCTTCACGGTCTTATGGCCGCCGCTCAAATACATCGCAATGCGGCTGCTGTCGGCCACGCCGCCCCAGGCGGCGTTCATTGCGTCGGGCGTGCCGTTCTCGCCGTAGCTTGCGATGATGAGCACGGGCTGTGGATAGACCCAGGGCTGTGCGCCAAAATTCTTTCTCATGTCGAAATCCCCCCAAAATAAATCTGCCAACTGATTTTATGGCCCGATCTTTTCGAGCTTCGCGCGCAGCGAAATGCTGCGCGGCGTTCCCATGCCGTCAAACTGGATGACGTGCGCGCCCTTGTTCAGGTCCACGTCCAGCACCGTTCCCTCGCCGAACACCGCGTGTCGCACGCGCTGCCCGATGGGCAGCGTGCCGTCGCCGTCCTCCTCGCGCAGATACTTGTCTCGCCGCGCGACGTCATCCACCGCTTCACGCAGAAGCGCCTCGTCGACCTCGTGCGTGAACGACAGAAGCTCGCGGTCGATATCCAGCAGAAAGCGCGAGGGATAGCGCGGCGAGCCGTCAAAATTCCACCCGTCGGCCTCGGAGAGGTAAAGCCCCTTCTCCGCGCGCGTCAGCGCAACGAAAGCGAGCCGCCGCTCCTCCTCCATGCCGGGGAGCGTTCGCACCCTGCGCGAGGGGAAAATGCCCTCGTTCATGCCGCAGAGGAATACATACGGGAATTCGAGGCCCTTCGCCGCGTGGACGGTCATCAGCTTCACCTTGTCGCCCTGCTCGGCGACATCGCCGTTGCTGAAAAGCGCGATGTGGGCGAGGTAATGCTCCATCGTGCTCTCCTCGCCGCAGCTCGTCTCGTATTCGTAGATGGACTGCTTGAGCTCGGCCAGATCGTCCAGCCGCTCCTGACTGCCCTCGGTGCGCAGCGCCTTTTCATACCCGCTCTTGTCCAGAATATCCGAGAGCACCTCGGAGATGGGCCGACCCTGATACGAGTGCGAAAAGCGCTCGATCAGATCGACGAACTGCTTTGCCTTCGTGCCGCTGAACACGCTGTCTTCGAGGTGGTTTTTGAGCGTTACATAGAGGCTCGTCCCCTCTTTTTCCGCCGTCTCCTGTAAAAAGGCCATGCGCCGCTTGCCGAGGTTCCGCTTCGGCGCGTTGGCAATGCGCCGGAACGACAGATCGTCCTGATAGGCGATCATGCGCAGGTACGAAAGCGCGTCCTTGATCTCCATGCGGTCGAAAAACTGCACGCCGGAGTAGATCGTATAGGGAATTTTTTCGTGCATCAACGCCTCTTCCACCGCGCGCGTCACGTAGTGCGCGCGGTAGAGGACGGTCATATCCCGCAGCGGCAGACCGCGATCATGCAGCCGCTTCATCTCGCCCACCATCCAATGCGCCTCCGCCTCCTGCGTGTCGGCAAAGTGGCAGACAACCTTCTCGCCCGAGGGCTTCGTCGGGAGCAGGTTCTTTTTGATGCGGTGGCCGTTTTTCGCGATCAGCGAGTTCGCCGCCGCCAAAATCTCCGGCGTGGAACGGTAGTTTTCCATCATCATGATGGTCTGCACATTTGGAAAGACCTTGTCGAAATCCAGCAGATACTTGACGTTCGCGCCGCGCCAGGTGTAGATCGTCTGGTCCGGGTCGCCCACGATGAAGAGGTTGCCGTGATAGCCGCACAGCACCTCCATCAGCTCATATTGCAGCGCGTCGATATCCTGAAACTCGTCGATCATGATGTATTCGAGCCGCTGCTGCCACTTGAGCCTGATGTCCTCGTGCTGCTCGAAAATATAGAGCGAGAACTTGATGAGGTCGTTGTAGTCGAGGCCAAAGCACTTTTTCTCCTGATAGAGATAGCCGTAGAAGATGATGTCCCCCGCCGTGTCGGCGCGCTCGTACTTTTCGCGCAGCGTGTCGAGCGACATCGTGATCATGTCCTTGTAATACTCCGGCTCCTTAAAGAGCTTTCGAATCTCGATCATGTCCCGTGCGGCGGAATAGGTCATGTCGCGCAGTGTGAGGCCGCGCTCTTCGTAGATGATGCCGAGCATCGCGTCGATGTCGGAATTATCCAGCACCAGAAAGCTCTTCGGGTACTGCACCGCATGGCTGTCCTCCTGCAAAACGGAGACACAGAAGCCGTGGAACGTGTTGATATAGCCCGTGTCGTTGTCGCCGGTCAAGGCGTGGATACGCTGGCGCATCTCGTTGGCTGACTTGTTCGTAAACGTCACGCACAGGATGTTCCCCGGCAGGATGCCGAGCTCGTTGACAAGATACGCAAAGCGGTGCGACAGCGCGCGCGTCTTGCCCGAGCCCGCACCCGCGATGACGCGGACATACCCCTCCGTCGCCGTGACGGCCTCGTGCTGCGCGCGGTTCAGTCCCGCAAGCAGATGCTCCATGCGCTGTCCCCTCCCCTCTGCAAATTTCTCAATGGCGGTATTATAGCACGGTTTTGATAGTCAAACAAGTGTTCGCTTGAAAACTTCTTCTCTATTGCACGGCGAGCTTGCTGCTTCAAGCTTCATTCCACCGCAAAATGTGCGGCAGGAGCTTTTCAAGAAGCGCGTCACGGTTCTGCTCGTCAATGAAGACAAGCTCCGCGTTCTCGTGCCCGCGCACGGCGCGCAGGAACGGTGTGTCCTTCGGCTTGACCGCGGCAAGCACCGGCGTGTCGCCGTCCAGTGCGCACAGCACCGCGGACTGGAACGCCTTGGCGTCGTTTTCGAGAAAGCCGAGCTCGTCCATCAGGATGATACCGCCGCTCGGTGCGGACTTAATGAGCTGCGCGCCAAGGCCGTCAAAGACCTCCGGATGGCGGATGCTCGAGCGGCTGTCGCACATCCCGACAAGATTCGCCGTCTCGTTGCGCCGCTCGCCCTCACTCTGCGATGCGGGATAGAGGTAAATCGGAAAAAAGCCGTTCTCATCCGCGACTGGCAGCCGCTTTGTCACAAAGCCGCCGACCTCCCGCGTGTTCTTCTCCAGCAGGCGGCGGATCAGCGTCGACTTGCCGACGCCGCGCTCCCCGCAGATCAAAAGATGTCTCTTCATATCGCTTCCTCCGGAATGTCCGCCGTCTCGACTGTAAACAGGCACAGTGCCTTTTTGTGCGGCAGGTAGTAGGGAAATTCCGCCGACGGCCCCGCGGTCAGGCGCGCTTTGATCTCATCCTTGGAGAGCGTTTCACTTCTACTTCGGTTATAGAGTGCAAAAAGCGCTCCGCCGCCTCAAGCGAACGGAACGGCTGGCCGAACTCCGCCGTGAAGCGCTCCACGGTGTAAGGGATGCCTTTTTCGTGCAGAACGGCTTCCGTGCTCCCCGCCGTGTACTCGCCGAGACTAGCCTTTCCCGCGCTGAAGCGGTGATGCGAATAGTCCCGCTTGACGAGGAAAATTCTCCCGCGGCACTGCTTTTCCGCGATGCGTAATGTATCCTGCGTGCGGCCAAAGAGACAGAACACCATCGCGTCATAGGGCTTCTCCGGCGCAAGCGTCTCCATATCGCCGTAGCGCGCGGTGACGCCCTCTATCAGGTGGGCTTTCAGCGTTTTGATGGCCAGCGCATCCGCGTCCACCGCCGTGACATGATGGCAGTACGGCTTCAGGGCAAGGCTCAGCTCGCCGATGCCGCAGCCCGCGTCGCAGATGTGCGCGTCTTTGGAAAGCTGCGGCGCGATCCTCTCCGCGATGGTCTCATAATAGCGGTTCATCGCCGCCGCGTCACGCAAAAACGCGATGCTCTCCTCCGTCCACTGCATGCCGCATTCTCCTTTTCCCATTCAACCTGCTTCACGGGCAAACCGATACCAGCGCAAAGCACCGCTTTCACGCAAGACATAGCCGCTGAATATCAATATACCTTTATAGAATCACTATAATTCGCCGTGCCGTCTGTTGTCAAGGTACAGCGAGTACCGGTGTCGTTTGAAAGCGCCGTTGCTATTTTTAATCGCTGACTCAAAGAGGATATTTAAGAAAAAACAGCAGGAAGCCGATGCGATACGCCGGCTTCCTGCTGTTTCTGATTTTTATAGAGGCTCAGCCCTTTTTGAAGAATGCGACCGCCACCACGCCGGGGCCGGTGTGCGTGCCGATCACGCTGCAAATGAGCGTGGAGTCGAGCGAGTCCGCCTTGTCCTGCCAGATGTTGCGGCTGTCCTCGACATATTTTTTGAGATACGAATCGCTCAGCCCGCTGTAGCCGAGGATGATCGGCTCGTCGAAGGCGATGCCGCCGCTCTCGTGGATTTTCTGCACGAGCAGGTTGTTGCCCTGCTTCGACCCTCTTGCCTTACCGATAACCTGAATCTCTCCGTCGACCACGGTGATGACCGGCTTGATGTTGAGAAGTCCGCCCGCAAACGCGACAGTCTTCGAGATACGCCCGCCCTTTTTGAGGTATTCGAGCGTGTCGAGCAGCGCGATGAGGCAAATTTCGTCGCGCTTTTTCTCCAGCGTTTCGGCGATGGTCTTCGCGTCCATGCCCTTGTCCGCGCACTCGAGCGCGTACTCGGCGAGGATGCCAGAGCCGATAGCCGCGCTCTTGCTGTCCACAACGTAGATGTTGTCGTACTCCGCCGCGGCGATGCAGGCACTCTGGTACGTGCCGGAAAACTTCGATGCAATCGTCACGACGACCGCGCTGTCACCCACCGACGCAACGTCGGAGAAGATCGCGTCGAACGCCGCAGGCGTCGCCTGACTGGTCGTCGGCAGCTCGTCGCTCTCGACAAGCCGCTCATAAAAGCGGTGCTTATCGATGGTCACGCCGTCGATATACTCCTCTGCGCCAAAGTGCACCGTGAGTGGCACGATGCGAAAGCGGTCCTTCATGCGCTCGGGCATGTCGACCGTCGAATCCACAATGATCTGAACACTCATGCTTTTCCTCCGTTATTGTTCGTCGCGGGCGGCTCTGTCGCCCGCCGTTTTCTTATGGGTATAAATCCGTTCCAAATTCTCGCTCACGAGCGCGAGCGCGCGGTACATCGCCTGCCGCTCGGCCTCGCTCAGGCCCTCGGATGCTGCCTCGACGATGCGCGTGATCTTCTCCCCGATCGCACGTCCAACCGCCTTGCCCTGCTCTGTCAGGCGTAGCGGACTCTTGTAGCGCTTGCCCGCGCCGCTCGTACAGGTGATGTAGCCGTTTTTCTCAAGGTCATCCAGCGAGCGGGAGATGGCCGCCTTGTCCTCGTCGCAGCGCTCGCAGAGCTCGGCGGCTGTCATGCCGTCTCGCTGGGAGAGGTAGTAGAGGCAGGACACATGCGGCCCTTTCAGTTCGAAGTCCGCCATTTCGTCCGCCTTGATGCGCTTGATGCTGCGGCTGATACGCGCGATCAGGACGGTAAAGGTCTCAAAGCGCTCCTCCATTGGTAATTCTCCTTTTTCCTATTTGTTGACAAATCAACAGGCTCGTTTATCATAGCGTATTAATGTTGATTTGTCAACAAGTTTTATCAAAAAGGAAGTGCCCTTACGATAGGCACTTCCTTTTTATGTCGATTTTACGCGATTCCACCACCGTTTAAATTGTACTCCGCGGTGATGTCGTTCCCGTCTTTGTCGTAAAACCGCAGCGTGCTGCGGTCGAAGTCATAATCGCCGAGCTGTGGAGAAAGCTCTGTGCAGAACAGAAAATGCGTCTTTCCCTCCGCATTTTCCATCGTGCAGGTCTCGCCGTTCTGCGTCATGGTAATCCTGGCGATGCGGCCGGTCACATCGCGCCCGCCAAAGAGGTAGTAGGCTTTCTCCCCACTGCGCACAACGCCGTCATGGAAGCTCCCGCCGCCGTAGCCGAGGTGCACAATCTTGTAGCGGCCAAGGAAATTCCGTTCCAGCTTGACATAGCCCAGATCTATGTCCTCGCCGATCTCCATGAGATACCACACAGTATTTTCGAGTTCAACACTGTCGTACACCCGAATACTCGGCGAGAGGGGCTGAGGCCTGCCGATATTGTAAAAATCACAGATATGGTCCGGCAGCGTCGCTACGTCCAGCGGAAAGGTCGTGCTCCGGATGATCCCCACAGCGCACGCGACCAATACCAGCACCGAAAGTATGGCTATGCACACCTTCTTGCCCGTTTTCATCTCGCTCTCCTTTTTGTTCAGGGGGAACTCAGAATGCCACGTGCATGAACAGCGCCACGCAGCACAGGATGACCGCGAGCGGCACATAGACGAAGCGGCCCACATTGTACCACAGCGCGCCGCGCTCTTTCTTGCTGCCGGTGTTCACGGCGGCGAGCAGCTCATCCTTTTTCATCACGTAGAACCACGAGATCGCGCCGAGCGTCGCGCCGATGGGAATGATATAGATGGAGACAAGGTCCATCCACGGGCCCCACTTGCTGATGGGCTCCATGAAAATGCCGATGCCGAGGCACAGCACACACAGGATCGCCAGCACCGCCGTGCGGCTGAGCTTGGGGAACTTGTGCAGCAGCGATTCCGCCACGGCCTCGAACATGTTCTGCAGCGAGCTCACGCCCGCAAAGATCATCGCAAGGTAGAGGATGGTGGCGAACAGCCGCCCCATCGGGATATCCTGTAAAATGGTCGGCAACGTAACGAACAGCAGGCTCGGGCCCGCGCCGACGTCCAGCCCGTAGGAGAAGCATGCGGGGATGATGACGAGCGCCGCAACGACGGCGGCGATCGTGTCAAACAGCGCCGTGTGCTGCGCGACGCCGACGACGTCCTCGTCCTTTGAGAGGTACGCGCCGTACACGATCATGCCGCTGCCCGTGACGGAGAGGGAGAAGAACGCCTGTCCCATCGCCCAGATCCAGATCATCGGGTCCTTGAGCGCCTCCCAGCGCGGTGTGAACATGAAGCGGTAGCCCTCGCTTACGCCCGGCAGCATCGCCACGCGCACCGCGAGGATCAGGAAGATGATGAAAAACAGCGGCATCATGATCTTGTTGGTTTTTTCGATGCTGTGCGCGCCCAAATAAAGCGTCAGCAGCGTCCCCACGACCACGATGATGTGATACGGGATGACGCCGTACGGCGTGGATGAGAACGTGCCGAACCACGACGCGGTGTCCGCCGTCATCAGCGTGCCGACGAGAGAATCCGCCAGTGCCTTTAAGATGTACGTCACGATGACGGCGTAGCCGAGCGCAATGCACAGCGAGCCCGCGAGCGGCAGCCAGCCAAGAAGGCCTCCGGCCTTGCCTGCGCCCTTGCCGCGCGTCGACCACGCTTTTTCATACGCGCCAAGCGTGCCGGTCGCCGCGTGGCGGCCCATGGCGAACTCCGCGGGCAGGCCTACATAGCTGAAAATGAAAATAAACAGCAGATAAATGAGCAGAAATGCTCCGCCGCCGTTGCTGCCAAGCTTGTTGGGAAAGCCCCAGACGTTCGCCATGCCGACCGCTGAACCGACGGACGCCAGAATAAAGCCCCATCGGCTCGCAAAGTTTTTGGTGTTCTTCATGTTTTCTCCCATCCAGGTGAAAAAATAACCGCGCAAGCAATCCTCGGCTCACGCGGACATCAGCCTGTCTCTCATCAGATTTTGTACGCAGGATGCACAACACATAAAAGTCCCTGCTTTTATATTTTATATATTTTAATGCCAATGTACCAAAAAGTCAAGCGCTCGAGCGGTTTATATCATGGCTGTCCCTGCTTTTTCCTCACCGGCGCGCGTTCTTCCCGCACCGCGGCGCAAGGGTCTCGTAACAGCATCGCAGTAGATTTGTTCATATCTTTTATGATATGATCGCCGTACCAAAAGGAAAATGAGGCATTACAGGAGGATCATGATGAGCGCCTGTATCTTTTTCGCTTCCGACGCGCCGCTGCCGGAGGTCTTTCCTCCGCCGGAGTACGACTACCTCGCCATCAATCTGGACGACGGTACGATCGATGACAGCGGCGCGGACGACAACTTCGCGCTGCGCACTTTCTCCGACAGTTTTCTTTATACCGACAAAGCCTTCGCCGTCTGCCTCGACTGGGCCTACTTTACCGAGGGCCGCGCGCGGCGGCTGATCGACTATATTGGCTCTGCCCTCGAATCCGCGCCCTGCGTGGAGCTCTGGCACGTCTGGCAGGGCGGCTTCTACTCGTTCGAGGAGCGTCCCATCATTCACCGCGCTGCTGTGCGATTCGATGAATTCGTCGAGGACGATCTGCGCGAGCTCGGCGAAACTGACCTCTGGAACAACAAGGAGACAAACCGGTTATCATTTTACTGCCTGACCGTCACACGGTGAGCAGTATTTTCCATACTTTACAAAACAAGGTGACTCCCATGTCTCATTGCACCACATTCGCCGAAGCAGGCCGCCTTGTGGACGCCGGCCGCCGTGCACCGTTTCTCCTGACGCTGTGTGAGGAGGGTGAAAGCGAGCTGCACATCACCATCTGCTGCGCTAAAGCGGAGCCAAATGCACAGACTCCGTCCACAGGAAATGCCGCCCTCGACGACATTCTCGCGCACTGTACGCCGCTGTGCTCCGATGAAAACGCCAAGATCGAGCTCATCTTCGAAAATTACCTGCTCTATCAGGTGCGCAACGAATCCTACTGCGTATTTGACGCAGACGAAGTCCGCAGCGGCACCTATCTTTGCACGTTCGAACGGTCCAAACTGCTCGACTATCTTCCTCGTGCCATTGATGTCCATCTTATACCCGATGGAACGGACGCTCCCGCATCGTGGAAGCACTACGGCATTTACACGCAGAATCAGATCATCGACATCGTTGCCCCGTCCGAGCCCACGGTGCGCACGTCCTTTTGACGTACACGCGCATATATTATGTCAACAGATGTTCTATTCCATAAGACAGTCAAAAAGAAAAAGCCCGTGTCGTGAGACACGGGCTTTTTGAACCTCGTAAAGGGGTGAGATTACTTGATCTCGACCTTCGCGCCAGCCTCTTCGAGCTGCTTCTTGAAGTTCTCGGCATCCTCCTTGGACACGCCCTCCTTCAGAGCCTTCGGAGCGGACTCGACGAAAGCCTTGGCCTCGGCCAGACCCAGGCCAGCGATCTCGCGGACAGCCTTGATGACCTTGATCTTGGCAGCAGCGTCGAAACCGGCGAGGACGACGTCGAACTCGGTCTTCTCCTCGGCAGCGGGGGCAGCACCGCCGGCAGCGGGAGCCGCCATAGCAGCGGCGGAAACGCCGAACTCTTCCTCGAGAGCGTGGACGAGCTCAGAGAGCTCCAGGACGGTAAGGCCCTTGATTTCTTCGATCATAGCGGTAACTTTCTCGCTCATTGTAATGATCCTCCAATTTTAAGATATTTGTTTTAGTTTTTGAGTTGGGTGCAGACGATTACTCTGCGGAAGCTTCCTCGGCGGGAGCGCCGTTCTTCTCGGCGATCTGCTTGAGGACGCAAGCCAGGCCCGAAATGGGAGCCAGCATGGTGCCAAGCACCTGTGCCTGCAGGACGGGCAGTGCGGGGATCGCGGCCAGAGCATTGACGGTGGCCATGTCGACGACCTTGCCGTCCATGAAGCCGCCCTTGATCTCGAACTTACCGTTGAGCTTCTTGGCAAAGTCGGCGATCACGCGCGCGGGGGCGACGGGATCGGCAGCGATGGCAAGAGACGTGGTACCGTTCAGCTGATCATCGAGCTCATTGAGGCCGACGTTGTTGAAAGCAAAGCGGAGCAGGGTGTTCTTGACAACTGCATACTCGACATCGTTCTTACGGCACTCAGCGCGGAGCTCGGTGTCTTCCGCGACGGTGATGCCCTTGTAGTCAACGATAACGCCGGCAGCTGCGCCCTGCAGCTTCTCGGTCAGAGAGGCCACGATCGCCTGCTTTTCAGACAGAACTTTTGCGTTAGGCATTTCTTGAGTTCACCTCCATTGGATTTTGCGGCACGCCCCGCGTGCCAGGGGAAAGAGGCGTTCTAAAAAGGAAACCGTCCTCATGCAGGACATGAGGACGGTAAAGCAATCAATAAATGTTTGCCATCCTCGGCAGGACTTACGAGACGAATCTCACCTGCTGTCTTTGGAACGCTCTAATAGTATATCCAGAGTTGGCAGCATTGTCAACCCCAAATATCGTTTTTTCCGCAAAATACCCCATATTTGCGCCGCGCACAGCGCAAATCATTTTTCTGACGACATGCGCGTCAGAAAAATACCGCGGCTCAGCCGCGATCGCGCGGCGACACCAGTTCGCAAACTGGTGAGGGGGAATCTAAAGGGGGGACAGCGTCCCCCTCTTTAAGTTTTCTTAGATCTTTGCGGTGTTCATCTTGACGCCGGGGCCCATGGTGGAGGCGGCGACGCAGGACTTGATATACTGGCCCTTGGAAGCGGCGGGCTTGGCCTTGATGATAGCACCCATGAGAGCGTTGAAGTTCTCAGCGAGCTTCTCGGGGCCGAAGGAAACCTTACCGATGGGGCAGTGGATGATGTTGGTCTTGTCGAGACGATACTCGACCTTACCGGCCTTGGACTCCTGAACAGCCTTGGCGACGTCGGGAGTGACGGTACCGGCCTTCGGGGACGGCATCAGGCCCTTAGGACCGAGCACCTTACCGAGACGGCCGACAACACCCATCATGTCAGGGGAAGCGACGACGACGTCGAAGTCGAACCAGTTTTCCTTCTGGATCTTCTCGACGAGGTCCATCTCGCCGACATAGTCAGCGCCGGCAGCCTTGGCAGCCTCAGCCTTGTCGCCCTTGGCGAAGACGAGAACGCGGACGTTCTTGCCGGTGCCGTTGGGGAGGACGATGGCGCCGCGGACCTGCTGGTCAGCGTGACGGGAGTCGACGCCCAGCTTGACGTGCAGCTCGACGGTCTCGTCGAACTTCGCGGAAGCGGTCTTGCAGATCAGGCCGAAGCCCTCTGCGGCGTCATACTGAGTGTTCTTTTCGATCTGCTTTGCAGCATCCTGATACTTTTTACCTCTAAACATTGTTCACACCCTCCTTATTCTTCGACGACAACGCCCATGGAGCGTGCAGTACCGGCGATCATGCTCATCGCGGACTCGAGAGTGCTCGCGTTGAGGTCACGCATCTTCATCTCAGCGATCTTCTGGACAGAGGCCTTGGAAATGGTAGCGACCTTGGTCTTGTTGGGGACGCCGGAGCCAGACTCGATGTTGCATTCCTTCTTGATGAGGACGGCAGCGGGAGGAGTCTTGGTGACGAAGGAGAAGGAACGGTCGGCATACACCGTGATGACAACGGGGATGATGAGGCCCATGTCGTTCTTGGTGCGCTCGTTGAATTCCTTGGTGAACGCAGCGATGTTGACGCCGTGCTGACCGAGCGCGGGGCCAACGGGGGGTGCGGGAGTTGCTTTGCCTGCAGGGATCTGCAGCTTAACGTAACCGGTGATCTTCTGTGCCATGAGAGGCACCTCCTTAATATTGAATGTGGTAACGACCGGCGATTCCGGCCGCCCTTGGCGAGACTGAACGTCTCTCCCACGTTTGCCGCATACGCGGCTCATCGCTTTTAGCGGTGATTACGGTTCTACGACCTCGACCTGATCGAGCTCCAGCTCGACCGGCGTTTCGCGTCCGAACATGGACACGACCACGCACACCTTGTTCTTCTCTGCGTCGATCTCTTCGACCGTGCCGAGGAAGGACGAAAGTGGGCCGTCGGTGATCTTGACCTGATCGCCAACATTGTAGCGCACGACGATCTCTCGCCGTTCCATGCCGAGCGCCAGGACTTCCTCTTCCGTCAGAGGAATGGGTTCATTGTTCGCCGTGCCGACAAAGCCGGTCACGCCGCGAATGTTGCGGATCAGATGCCAGGTGTCGTCCGTCATGATCATCTTGACGAGCACGTAGCCCGGGAAGACCTTGCGTTCGACTTCCTTCGTCTCGCCCGAGTCGGTCACTTCCGTGACGGTCTCCAGCGGAACCTGAATGTCGAGGATCATGTCCTCCAGATGACGGTTGGCGACGAACTTCTCGATGGCCGTCTTGACTGCGTTTTCATAGCCGGAGTAAGTATGCGCGACATACCACTTAGCATTATCAGCCATGACTGCTCTCCTGTCAGCCCGCGAGACCGATCAGCAGGTGCACTGCGGAAACGGCCACATAGTCGAAGATCCAGATGCAGGCGCCGACAACGAGGGAGCACAACAGCACAGTGCCGGTGTTCTTCGCAGTGGTGGATGCGGTGGGCCATACGACCTTTTTCAGTTCGCTTCTCATTTCACGGAACCACTTGCTGCGGTCCTTTTTCTTCTTTTCTTCTGCCATGTTTCAACAGCCTTTCCTAATTACTTGGTTTCGGTGTGGACGGTGTGCTTCTTGCAGAAGGGGCAGTACTTGTTCAGCTCAAGCTTGTCCGGGGTGTTCTTCTTGTTCTTCATCGTGTTGTAGTTTCTCTGCTTGCACTCGTTGCATCTGAGCGTGATCTTAATGCGCATCTAACGGCACCTCCTTATTTACTCAGCTCCGTTTGCCAAAAGCGGCACGAAGCTGGCGATTGCCTCCCTGCTCTCAAATTTGAGGGGTGCTTTTCCCTTGCGTGCCGAGAAGCAAAAGCGCGCAAAAAGAAAGCCCTCTTTCACAGGTAAGTAAGATGATACCACATGTCATGTCCAGCCGTCAAGCACTTTTTGCACGATTTTGCAGAAAATCGTGCAGATTTTGCGCTCTTTCCACTGTTTTTTCTCTCCCGCTGCCTCTCTTGACGCGATTTTTTCCGTTTCCGCACGCCACTTCCCTGCCCCGCGCTTGCTTTTTGGGTGAAAATCCTGTATGCTGGCAGTCAAAAGAAACGCTCAGGAGGCACTTTTATGAAAATCATGGCCATCGACTACGGCGACGCGCACACCGGCGTCGCGATCTCCGATCGCACGCTGACGCTCACTGGATTTTCGACCGTTATCACCGCGTACCGGCCCGAAGCGGTCATCGAAAAGCTGCTGCCGCTCATCTCCGAGCACGAGGTCACAGAGCTCGTGCTCGGCCACCCGCTCAACATGGACGGCACGCGCGGCCCCCGCGCAGAAAAGGCCGAGGGCTTTGCCGAGATGCTGCGCGAGGCCACGTCGCTCCCCGTCACGCTCTGGGATGAGCGCCGCACGACCGTCGACGCGCACAATATCTTATTTAATAACGGCAAGCGCGCCAAGGAGCGCAAGAAAACCGTCGACGCCGTCGCGGCGAGCCTGATGCTTGAAGGTTATTTAACCTTCAAAAAACGTCAAGGGTAATATATCACAGCGCGGCAGCGCTGCACTTTGTTCCCCTGCGCCGCGTAGGGAGCGGGACAAAGGGGCCATTCTCTTTCGCAAAAGAGAATGGCCCCTTTGAAACCCCAAGAGAAAGGCTTCCATTGCAAGCGAGCAGCTCGAAGAGCTGCAATGCTTGCCGATTGCACTGCCTGCGCGCGGCGTTGCCGCGTTTAGAACTGCTATACGATTTGCCTCTGCTCCTATTATCCGCTGCCGCTCTGCCCATCTTGTAGAGGTGCAGACTAATTCCCGTCTACCGCCAGTCTCCACAATGCGGCGAGCGCAGCAAAGCCGCATTTCGCAGGCAGTCTGCCGCCAGACAAATGTCACTCGCGCCTCACGATAGTAAGGCGCAGTTGCAAGTGGTCACGAATCGCAGAGATTCATGGCGAAGCCATGTACACCGCACTTACATTGCGCAGCGCGTGCAGTCATTCAAGCTACAAACTGCCAATGTCGGGGGGCGAGGGGAACTCCCCTCGCGTTCTCTTGGGGGTCCAAGGGGGCCATT
>JBBNGO010000064.1:0-14175 GCA_040095065.1 Hominicoprocola fusiformis | reverse complement strand
AAAACGAAAAACGCCTACCGCACACTGCCGCTGTCGGCGGATGCGATAGACGTTCTGAAAATGCAGAAATGCAAAGTCGGAAACAGCGAATGGGTATTCCCATCGCCAAGCGGAGGCCCCATGTCCCCGGACAGCGTCCTGCACATGCTCCAGCGGGTGCTGAAACGGGCTGGGCTGCCCCGCATCCGATTCCACGACCTCCGACACACCTTCGCGACGATGGCCCTGCAGAACGGCGTGGACGTCAAGACCGTCAGCAGTATGCTGGGCCACTACTCGGCGGGGTTCACGCTGGACATCTACGCCCACGTCACCACCGACGCCCAACTCAAAGCGGCGCAAACGATGGGGAACATCCTCTCCCGTGCGGTATAGACCTTTCCGCTACCCGCTCCCGTTGGGGTCAGCGTTTGGGTCAGGAAAAGGCGGTACACTAAAAACGGAACTTATGAAAAGCAAAAGTCCTCGAAATCGGATGATTTCGAGGACTTTTGGTACGCCGTGAGGGATTCGAACCCCCGGCCTTCTGGTCCGTAGCCAGACGCTCTATCCAGCTGAGCTAACGGCGCATGTCTCATATCGGACAACGGTGTTATACTACCACAGCTTTCAGGGAAATGCAAGAGGAAATTTCAAATTTTTAGAAAAAATTTGGGGACAGGTCAAAACAATGAATTTGACAAGGGGCGTGTGGCAAGGGTACAATATCATTGATTTTGATTTTTTGCAAGGAGCACACTATGGAAAATACGTTCAAAGGCAGCAAAAACTACGTTGCGAGCCCGGAGCTGATGAATGCGGTGAACATCGCGATGGCGCTCAAAAAACCGCTTCTCATCAAGGGCGAGCCGGGCACGGGAAAGACGATGCTCGCCGAGGCTGTGGCCGAGGCGCTGGGCAAAAAGCTCATCATCTGGAGCGTCAAGTCCACGACGAAGGCACAGGACGGCCTGTACGTCTACGATGTGGTGCAGCGTTTATACGACAGCCAGTTCGGCACATCCGGCGTGGACGATATCGCAAAGTATATCAAGCTCGGCAAGCTTGGCGAGGCATTCTCCGCCGACGAGCAGGTCGTGCTGCTGATCGACGAGGTCGACAAAGCAGACCTCGAGTTCCCGAACGACCTTCTTTGGGAGCTCGACAAGATGGAATTCTACATTCCCGAGACGAAGGAGACCATCAAGGCCAAGCACCGTCCCATCGTCATCATCACCTCGAACGCGGAAAAGGAGCTGCCGGACGCGTTCCTGCGCCGCTGCATCTTCCACTATATTGAATTCCCCGACCAGCAGCAGATGGAAAAGATCATCCGCGTCCACTTCGACCATGTGAATGAGACGCTTCTGATGCAGGCGATGCAGGCATTCTATTATATCCGCTCGATCGACTCGGTGGAGAAAAAACCCTCGACATCCGAGCTTGTCGACTGGATCCGCGCGCTCGAGCTTACCGGCGTGGACACGTCCCGCATCACGAAGGAGATCCCGTTCATCGGGGTGCTCCTCAAAAAGGACAAGGATATCTCCACCGTGCAGCGCCGACTGAGAAGATAAGAACGCCATGTTTACTGGATTTTTCTACCTTCTGCGCGCGCACGGCTTTCGCGTCAGCCTGAATGAGTGGATGACGCTCATCGAGGGGCTGATGCTGGACCTGCAGCACGATTCGCTCACGGGCTTTTACGAGCTCTGTCGCGCGGTGCTCGTCAAGTCCGAGGCGGATTACGACAAGTTCGACCAGATCTTCCTTGAATACTTCGACGGCGTGCCATATCAGGACGAGCTTCCCGAGGAGCTGATGAACTGGCTCAACAATCCAGCCGCCGCAATGGAGGAGTTCCGCAAGTTCCTGCGCACGCAGGGCTACGAGGAAAAGAGCATCGAGGAAATTCTCAAAATGTTCGAAGAGCGCCTCAAGGAGCAGACCGAGGAGCACAACGGCGGTTCGTACTGGATCGGCACGAACGGCTACTCGAATTTCGGCAACAGCGGCCACAGCCCGCAGGGCATCCGCGTGGGCGGGAAGAGCATGTACCGCCGCGCGTTTCAGGTGGCGGGGGAGCGCAGGTTCCGCGACTTTCGCAAGGACAATGTGCTCGATATTCGTCAGTTTCAGATGGCGTTCCGCCTGCTGCGCCAGTATTCCGAGCAGACACAGGAGGCCAAAACGGAGTTCGACGTGGATGGGACCGTGCGCGAGACCTGCGACAACGCGGGAACGCTGTCGGTCTGCTACAAGCGTCCGCGCAAAAATACCGTCAAGGTGCTGATGCTGATGGACTCCGGCGGCTCGATGGAGTATTATTCCAACCTTTGCTCGATGCTCTTTCAGGCGGCGCGGCAGTCAAACCACTTCAAAGAGCTGCACGTCTACTACTTCCACAACTGCATTTATTCAAGCGTCTACACCGACCCGCGGATGTACCGCGAGCACGCGGTGCCGACGGACTGGATCCTGCAGAATTTCGGCAGCGAGTACAAGGTCATTCTGGTCGGCGATGCGCTGATGGACATGTACGAGCTGATGGAAAAGCGCTACGACTACCGCACCGGCGAGGCGAAATGGTCGGGTCTTGATCAGATCAAGCGCTTCCGCGAGCACTACGATCACCTGATTTGGCTCAATCCCGAGGAGCCCCCGCGCTGGGGAGGCTACTGGGGTGAGAGCTACGGCTATATCGCAAGGGCGGTGGACATGTACCCGCTGACCGTCGACGGTCTCGAGCGCGGCATGAAAAAGCTGCTCGTGAACCGGTAAAGGAATAAAAAAGAGGACGGGAGTTACCCGCCCTCTTTTTGACCCACGGCGGCAAAATTGGTGTCCAAACGGAACAATTTCGTCTGATGGGGAAAGACAAGCGGCAAAAGCTGTGGTATACTGCCAAACAGTTAGAGACAACTAACATGAAAAGACAGGAGCGGAAGAGATGACCGCAGAGAAACTATTTGAACATCAGGGCGCTATTTTGCTGGCGCAGAGCGACGGCTGCGCGGTCTGGCAGTTTCGAAACGAGACCGGCGACGGCACGATGACCACCTATGAGATCTTTTCGGGCGTGATGCTCGCGTTCAACGACTTTCACATGGAGCGCTACGAGTGCGACTTTGTGGCCAACCGGCGGATGCTCGCCATCGACCACTGCCGCGAGGGGCGCATGGAATACCCCGCGGGCGACAACTTAGTCGCCTACACGGCGGCAGGGGATATGAAGCTCGATTTGCGCGAGCAGCACACGGGCACGTTCCACTTCCCGTCCTGCCACTACCACGGGCTGACGGTCGCGTTCGACCGGAACATTGTGAGAGAATCGCTCCCGCGCGAAGTCAGGGACTTTCCCGCGACGCCGGAGAAAATCATCGAGCGCTGGCAGCTCGGCAGCACGCCGCGCGTCGTCCGCGGGGCAGAGCGGATGGAGCACATCTTCGGCGAGATGTACCGCGTGCCGAAAAAGATCCGCATCCCGTACTTCAAGGTCAAAATTTTAGAGCTGCTGCTTTGCCTTGATGCCATGACCATCCCACAGGAGGAGAGCGAGCGTCCGTACTTCTACAAAACGCAGGTCGAAAAGGTCGAGGCCATCAAGCGCTTTTTAGCCGAGCATGTGGCGGAAAATTTCACGCAGGAGGAGCTATCGAGCCGCTTCGACATTGCGATGACGCCAATGAAGACGTGCTTCCGTTCGGCCTACGGCGCGGCCATCGGCACGTGGCTGACGAATTACCGCATGAATCTGGCGGCAGAGCTGCTGCTGAAAGAAAAGGGCCTGAGCGTCGCCGAGGTCGGCGGGCGTGTCGGCTACGACAGCGCGGGAAAATTCACCGGTGCGTTCAAAAAGGTCATGCACTTGACGCCGTCGGAGTACCGCAGGGAAAGGGGAAGACGATATGAAGGATGAAAAAAAGAAAAGCTGGATGAGCACGCTCTTTGCCTACGCGGAGGGCGAGAAAAAGCGGATGTACCTGTCGGTCGTTTTGTCCGTGCTCAGCGTGGCGGCGGGGCTTGCGCCGTTTTACTGCATGTACGCAATGCTGTGTCTGTTCGTGGCGGGGACGGCTACGGCGGCGGGAATTATAAAGTGGTGCCTGCTGGCGCTGCTGGCCTATGCCGTCAAAATTCTGCTCTTCAGCCTGTCGACCGGCGTGTCGCACGCGATGGCCTACACGATCTTGGAGGCGCTGCGCCTGCGGCTGGCCGACCGCTTCCTCCACGCGCCGCTCGGCGATGTGGAGAACCACTCCATCGGCGAGATCAAGAGCATGATGGTCGACAAGATCGAAAATCTGGAGCCGCCGCTCGCGCACATGATCCCCGAGGGTGCGGGACACATCGTGCTGCCCGTCGTCAGCATCCTCGCGCTGCTGTGCATCGACTGGCGGCTGGCGCTCGCGTCGCTCGTGACGTTCCCACTTTCTTTTCTCTGCATGGGGCTTACGTTCAAGATCAGCGGCGAGAGCTTTTCAAAGTACGACCGATCTGCAAGCTACATGAACAGCACGATCGTCGAGTATATCGAGGGAATCGAGGTCATCAAGGCCTTTGGCCGTGCGGGCGTCAGCTATGAAAAATACGCGGGCGCAATCAATGACTTCCGCACGTTTGTCGTCCGGTGGCTCACGTCCACGTTCGTCACGATGAAGCTGAGCTTCGCACTCTTCCCCTCGACACTCATCGGCACGCTGCCGGCCGCGCTTGCGCTGGCGAACCGTGGCACGATCACCGCGCCGCAGGCGGCGCTCGCGGTGATGCTGTCGATCTCGATGGTCGGCTCGCTGGCGAAGTTAGAAGTGTTTTCCGAAAATATGCGGCAGGTCAAGTTCACGGTGGAGAATTTGCAGGAATTTCTCGAGATGCCGTCGCTGCCCGAACCGGCGCAGCGCGCAAAGGTAGAGCACACGGACGTCGCGCTCAAAAATGTCCGCTTTTCCTACACGGGAGAGGAAAAGGACGAGGTGCTGCACGGCATCGACTTAACGCTCCCCGAGGGTAGCTTCACCGCGCTCGTCGGCCCGTCGGGCGGCGGCAAGTCGACGGTCGCGAAGCTCATCGCGCGATTCTGGGATGTGAGCGCGGGCGAGATCACGGTCGGCGGCGTGAATGTCAAGGATATGCCACTCTCTCAGCTCTCGGAATACGTCAGCTTTGTCACGCAGGATAATTTCCTCTTCAACTGTTCGCTGCTTGAAAACATCCGTCTCGGCGATCCGGGCGCGACGGACGAGCAGGTCCGGGCCGCGGCGCGCGCCGCGCAGTGCGAGGAATTCATTGAAAAGCTCCCGCAGGGCTACGACACGCCTGCGGGCGAGGCGGGCAAGTGCCTCTCCGGCGGCGAAAAGCAGCGCATCGCCATCGCGCGCATGATGCTCAAAAACGCGCCCATCGTCA
Source organism: Hominicoprocola fusiformis (assembly GCA_040095065.1). Taxonomy (GTDB): domain Bacteria; phylum Bacillota; class Clostridia; order Oscillospirales; family Oscillospiraceae; genus Hominicoprocola. The sequence continues at coordinate 8,790 of JBBNGO010000064.1, read as the reverse complement.
TTCTGGACGAGGCCACGGCCTTCACCGATCCCGAAAATGAGGACAAGCTCCAGCGCAGCATCGCTGCGCTGACGAAGGGCAAGACGCTGCTCGTCATCGCGCACCGCCTGTCCACGATCAAAAATGCCGACAACATTGTTGTGCTCAAAAACGGCGCGATCGAGGCTGCGGGCACGCAGGAGGAGCTGCTTGCCTCCTGCCCGCTCTACAAGGACATGTGGCTGGCGCACATCGGCGCGCAAAACTGGGCGGTCTCAGCCGCGAAAAAGGAGGCGTGAGCAATGTTCAAAACGGTAAAACGCATCATCGACTGGTGCGGCGAATTCAAGGGCAAGCTGTACCTCGGCTTTGTGATGACCTTTTTCTCCCATATCTTCGCGGCGCTGCCGCTGGCGCTCGCGGCCTACACCGTGGGACTTCTGATCGAGTCGCAGTCGGGCGGCGCGGCGTTTGACGCCGCGTGGATCTGGAAGACGATCGTGATTCAGATCGTGCTCGTGCTGCTGCGATTCCTCTTCGATTACCTCCGCGCAAGATTGCAGGAGCCCATCAGCTACCAGCTTACGGCGCGCGACCGCCTCGCCGTCGGCGACGCGCTCAAGCGCGTGTCGCTCGGCTACTTCCAGACGATGAGCACCGGCAATATCTTAAATTCCATCACGACGGGACTTTCAACGCTTGAAAGCATGGGCATCCGCATGATCGACAACTTCATCGGCGGGTACTTAAATTACCTCGTTATCTTCGTCTGCCTCGCCGTGTGCAGTCCGGTCACGGCGCTCATCGCGCTTGCCGCGGCGGCGCTGTCGCTCGGCTTCATGCTCATCATCTCGCATTACAGCAGCGTGAACGCGCCCGTGGAGGCGCAGGCGAACCGCGACATGACCGGCGCGGTTATCGAGTACGCGCGCGGTCTTGCGGTCGTCAAGTCGTTCGGCAAGAGCGGCGCGGCGATGGAATCGGTGACAAAGGCCATCGGCGACAGCAAGCGCATCCACTTAAAAATTGAGTGGGGCTATGTGCCCGCCAACGCCCTGCATCTGCTCACGCTCAAGTGCGGCAGCGTGAGCCTCGCGTTCGCGGCGGCGATGCAGTGTTTGAACGGGCAGATGGATTTTTCCGTCATGCTGATGTTCGTCTTCTTCTCGTTCAGCATTTTTGCGAGCCTTGAGCCCATCAGCGACAGCGCGCACACACTCGGCGTCATCGACGACGCGATGGACCAGCTCGACGCGCTCAGAGGTGAGCACTTCATCGACGCGAATGGACGTAACGTAAGGCTCGACCACTATGATATCCGCTTCAACCACGTTGACTTCGGCTACGATACGAGAAAGATCCTCAAGGACATGTCGTTCACGATCCCCGAAAAGACCTCGACCGCCATTGTCGGCCCCTCCGGCAGCGGCAAGACGACCATTTGCAGCCTGCTCGCGCGCTTTTACGACCCGCAGAGCGGCAGCATTTCTGTCGGCGGACACGACCTGCGCGAATTCACCTGCGACAGTTTGCTTTCGAACATCTCGATGGTCTTCCAGAACGTCTACCTCTTCAACGACACGATCCGCGCGAACATCCTCTTCGGCAAGCCCGACGCGACGGAGGACGAGATGATCGCGGCGGCGAAAAAGGCGCGCTGCCACGACTTCATCATGGCGCTGCCGAACAGCTACGACACCGTCGTCGGCGAGGGCGGCGGTACGCTCTCCGGCGGCGAGAAGCAGCGCATCTCCATCGCCCGCGCGATCTTAAAAAACGCGCCCATCATCATCCTCGACGAGGCGACGGCGAGCATCGACCCCGAAAACGAGCACCTCATCCAGCAGGCGATCTCCGAGCTGACGCGAGGCAAGACGATCATCACCATCGCCCATCGCCTGGCAACCATTAGAAATGCCGACCAGATCCTCGTGGTGGAGGATGGCCGCATTGAAGAGTCTGGCACGCACGATGAGCTGGTGAAGCAAAACGGCGTCTACTGCCGCTTCACCGCCATCCGCGAGCAGGCCGAGCTCTGGCGCATCGCGGCGGAATAAAAGGAAATATGCAAAAGCTCCGCAACTTCTGTTGCGGAGTTTTTGCTGTTCGCCACCGGTGGACGATTTGACCAAAAATGTACAGCGGCTTTCGTTTTTTTGGCAATAGCGGAAGATGTTGCGTTGTGTTATATTGAAATAAATCGCGTCGAATAATATGGCTTGCTTTGTGCAAGTGTGACGAAATGAGAGAGTGAAGCGGTGTTTTTGCAGATCTGCCTCTTGCGGAACGCAAAATAAAGTGCTATATTACGGTAGCGCGATAAAGTGAACGGGGGAATACATCGACTTTGCAGACAAAGCGGCATTCGTTCGAACACTGAAAATTTTAGGAGGAAACAACACATGAAAGGAAGCGTACTCAAAAAGTTTCTCTGCACCTGTCTGGTGACGGCCGCGGCCTTTGCCGCGACGACCATCAGCGCCTCCGCCTGCACGACGATCTACGTCGGCGGCGACCTCGTCGAAGAAGGCACGCCATTCGTCGCCCGCACGGAGGACTACGGCTCTGACTACAACAAGCTCTGGTTCATCAGCGAGAGCGGCAAGTGGAAGCAGGGCGACCACTACGTCGGCTGCCCGGAATACGGACCGTTCGAGTGGGATTTCACCCACGACAGCTACCGTTTCACCTATTTTACGAACGATATCTACTATGACGGCATCTGCCCCGAGTGCGGCGAAAAGGCCGACCACTACTCCTACACCGAGTTCGGCACGAACGAAAAGGGCGTGTCCGTCTCCGCGACCGAAACGCTCTACGGCAACGAAAAGGTGACGGAAGCCGACCCGTACCGCGACGCTGAATGGGCGGAGGCGAACAAGAGCGAGCGCATCGGCATTGAGGAGACCGATATCCCGACCATCATCCTGGCCGAGGCATCCTCCGCGCGCGAGGGCGTGAAGCTGCTGCTCGACATCTACGAGAATTACGGCTGCGTGTACGCCTCCGGCGTGTTCATCTGCGACAAGGACGAGGTCTGGTACATCGAGAATTGCAGCGGCACGCAGTATGTTGCCATCAAGCTCAACGACAACATGATCTTCCTTGAGCCCAACATGGCCGTCATCGGCCGTGTCGATCTGGACGATGAGAACGTCATCGCCTCCAAGGACCTGATCGCGGTGGCGAAGAAGGCCGGCACGTTCGTCGGCGACGAGGCAAAGAACATCATCGACTTCCGCGCGTCCTACGCCCGCATCAGCGAGAAGATGGACCAGCGCATGATTGACGGCCTGAACTACCTGAACGCTACTTACAAGTACGACAGCGACGCGCTCGTGGCCGACAACACGAAGTTCACCATCTCCAACCTTGACGCGAGCGACAAGCTCGTCGCGCTCTACACCAACATCAAGGCCGACCGCAAGCTCGACAAGGACGATGTGTTCGGCTACTACAAGCTTTCCTCCATCGGCAAGGCCAGCAACCAGGAGATCGAGATCTTCCAGCTCTTCAAGGACCGTCCGGTCGAGACCGCGACCGTGGGCTGGGTCGGCGTCGGCAACATGTCCTACAACGTGTTTGTCCCGTACTATCCCATGCTGATTGACAGCATGTACTCCGGTTATCAGGTCAGCACCGCGTCCGCGAAGTTTACGACTGAAAAGCCCGACACCTTCTGCACCTACGGCACGAGCTGGGCGCAGGATGCCGAGGGCAACTGGCAGCGCGTTTCCGGCTTCAAGACCTATCCGAGCAACTGGAAGGATTCCTATTATTTCACGTTTGAGGGCCTCGGCGGCTACATCGCCAACGCCGAGAAAATCACCGGCGCGCCGCTGAAGGCTGAGGCCAAGACCTACGTCGCCGATAAACTCGCCGCCCTCCAGCAGGAGCTCTACAAGGACTTCGTCACGACCGACGAGCTCGCCAAGGCGAGCGACGCCCGTGCCCTTGCCACCGAGAACGGCAAGGCCATGGCCGAAAAGGCGCACAAGCTGGGCGTTGAACTGGTCGAGTACATCACGAAGGACGACGCGCTTGAGCCCGGTCACTTCACCGATGTCAAGGCCGGTGCCTACTATGAGGACGCTGTGAAATGGGCGGTCGACAAGGCCGTTACCTCCGGCAAGACCGTGACGACCTTTGCTCCCAACGAGTCCTGCACCCGTGCGCAGGCCGTCACGTTCCTGTGGCGCGCCGCCGGCAGTCCGGAGCCGACCGCAAGCGAGATGACCTTCACCGACGTGAAGGCGGACAGCTACTACTATAAGGCCGTTTTGTGGGCCGTCGAGAACAAGATTACCTCCGGCATGAGCGACACGCTGTTCGCGCCCGACGCGACCTGCTCGCGCAGCCAGATCGTGACGTTCCTGTACCGCATGCAGAACAGCCCTGAGAGCAAGGCGGAGAATCCGTTTACCGATGTCAAGGCGGACGCCTACTACGCAAACGCCGTCCTGTGGGCCGTGGAAAACGGTGTGACCACCGGCGCGAGCGCGACGACTTTCGACCCCGCGGGCGACTGCACGCGCGGTCAGATCGTCACCTTCCTCTATCGCTGCCTGAGCAAGTAAGCGGCAAAAGCAAACAGGAGAGCCCCCGAAGATTTTCTTCGGGGGCCCTTTTTGTGGAACAGTCGGGAGAAATATCAACAGAAGTTGATGCTGCGTTGAGAAAGAGTTCATCTGCTTGCGGTAAAAATATAAAATCTGATGTTGTAAGTTCCGGCGGGGATGCCCGCAGATGAGGTTTTTATCTTTCAGGAAGGAAGAAACGAACGATGCGAGTGAAGATTATTTCCGACAGCACGTGCGACCTGTCGCCCGCGCTGCTCGAGCGCTATGATATCGCCGTCACGCCGCTGTGCGTCATCAAGGACGGCGAGGACTTCCACGATGGTGTGGACATCACGCCCGCCGACATTTTTGCCCACGTGGACGGCGGCGGAGACCTTTGCAGCACGTCGGCGGTCAGCCAGTACGAGTACGGCGAGATGTTCGCGCGCTACGCGAACGAGTATGACGCGGTGGTGCAGATCACCATCGGCGCGAATTTCTCCTGCTGCTATCAGAATGCCTGCGCCGCGGCGCAGGAGTATGCGAACGTCTTTGTGGTCGATTCGGAGAATCTGAGCACCGGCCAGGGCCTCCTGGTCGTCGCGGCGGCGAAGCTCGCCGAGCAGGGCCTTTCCGGCGCGGAGATCGCCGAGCGCGTGCGCGCGCTCGCGCCGAAGGTCGAGGCGAGCTTTTTGATCGAGCGCCTCGACTACATGCGAAAGGGCGGCCGCTGCTCGGCTGTGGCCGCGCTGGGCGCGAATCTTCTGCACCTGAAGCCCTGCATCGAGGTGCGAAACGGCAAGATGGCCGTGTGCAAGAAGTACCGCGGCTCGTTTGAAAAGTGCATCCGCCAGTATGTAAAAGAGCGCCTTGACGGGCGCGAGGACATCGCGCCGGAGCTCGCGTTCATCACCCACGCGGCGGCGGACGCGAACGTCGTGGCCGCGGCGAAGGAGGAAGCGGCACAGTACGGCTCGTTTGAGACCGTCGAAGAGACGCAGGCGGGCTGCACCGTCTCGTGCCACTGCGGCCCGAACACGCTAGGCATCCTGTTTGTGAGAAAGTAAAGGAGAAACCACCGTATGGCTCGCCATACGGTGGTTTTTTTCAGCATTTTGCGCTTTTTCGCCAAAAGATGACCGCGAGCGCGGCGCAGACCGCGATGGCGGCGGCATAGGGGATGACGAGCAGAAACGCGGTGCTCGCCGGTGCGCTGTAGGAAGCGTAGCGGATACCCCAGAGCATGTCGCAGTAGTTGAATGCGACGGCGGCGCACATCACGTCGGAGAGCAGGATCGCCAGCACGGCGAAGGTGCGGGACAGAGCTTTCATGGAGAGACCTCCCTGTTTATTTGTGTTTCGTACTTTTGAGCAGCAGCGCCGCGCCCGCGGCAATGGCCGCGACGCAGAGCAGCAGAAAAATGCTACTGCCGTCGATGCGGATCATCGACGATCCACTGATCTGCGCGGGAACTGACGGGACAAGGATCGACAAAACGCCATAGACGATCAGCGCGGCCGCGCCGCCGAAGCAGAGAATGAGGCTCAAAAGCCGCATCGTCCGGTGCTCCTCCTGCGCTTCGGCGGGCGCGGCATCCGGCGCACCGTCTTTTAGAAGGTAGTCGAGCGAGACGCCGAAGTAATTGCTCAGCGCGAGGAGCTTGTCGCTCTCGGGCGTCGCGCTGCCGCCCTCCCATTTGGAGATGGCCTGACGCGAGACGTTCAGCGCCTCCGCGAGCTGTTCCTGCGAAAGGCCGCTCTTTTTGCGCAGTGCATAGAGTTTTTCAGGTAGTGCCATGGTTCCTCCTTTCGCAAAGAGCATAACGTTATTGCGCGCAAAACGCCATGCATTTCAGTAGGCAATCGCGCAACCGTGGGTAGCAATGAAGACTTTTTGCGGAAAACAGTCCTGTTTTCACCCATTTTACCATGCAGAGGGGGAAAGCGCCAGCGGAGAGCAAAAAATCGCCCGAACAGGAATTTGTTCGGGCAATTTTGGTTCAGTTCTGTTCCTCGGAGGGGGCGTTCTTCTTTTCAAGCTCCGCGCGCAGCATGCGGTTTTCAGCCTGCAGGGCGTCGAGCTTGTCATTCAGCGGGGCGAGCTGCTTTTTGAGCTCGCGCGCGACGATGCCCTGATAGAATTTGTACCGGCTCGCTGTGCCGGCTGCGGCGCACACGATAGTCACGCCGCCGGCGATGAGGCCGGCCTTTTTCCAGTCGACCTTGCGGACGACTTGCAGCACGGCGCGCTGGTCGAGCTTTTTGCCGCGCAGCGGCGCGGGCGCAGCGCTCTCCGCGCGCACGGGGAGAATGTGGATGGTTTCGAGCATTTTCATCGGATCGTCCTCCTTGATCCATGTTATTTTTCGACTCTAAAGGTACCATGCCGCATGCGGAATGTCAACCGCGGGGATGCGTTGCAATGGATAGAAAAACGTGCTATGATGACCGAAGATTTTTGATTCGAAAGGAAGCGAGGGGAGCGATGCTCCCGCGTTGACATGATCGCGATTCTGCTTGCGCCGGTGTACCTGCTGGCGAATTACTATTTACTGCGCCGCGTGATGGGCTGGGTGAAGGCCTGGTTCCCGTTTTTCCGCACAGCGCGCCACTGGGCGCTGCCCGTGGCTGTGCAGGCGTTTCTGGCCTGCTCCATCGTCATCGCGTTTTTCCTGCCGGAGGGGCGGGCACGGCGCGTGATGAAGCTCATCGGCAACTACTGGCTCGGCGTACTGCTGTATGTGCTGCTCGCGGTCATCGCGGCGGACCTGCTGCGGCTGCTGCTGGGGTACGTGCTGCCGTTCAAGCACATTTTCGTCACGACACAGATGCACCGCATCGCGGGCTGTGTGTGCGCACTGGTCATTTTGATCGCATCCATCTGGGGCGTCGTCAACGCGCGCATCATCCACGTGACGCCGTATGACGTGACGGTCGATAAGACTGTTGAGGGCATGGACGAGATGAAGGTCGTGCTCGTGGCCGATCTGCACCTTGGCTACAACATCGGCGAAAAGCAGATGCAGCAGATGGTAGACAGGATCAACGAACAAGACGCCGACCTCGTCGTCATCGCGGGAGACATCTTCGATAACGAGTGGGAGGCGGTGGAAGCCCCTGAGACCATCGCCGCCACGCTGCGCAGTATCCGGTCGAAATACGGCGTTTACGCCTGCTACGGCAACCACGACATCGAAGAGCCGGTGCTCGCAGGCTTCACCTTCCGCCAGAGCGAGAAGAAGGAGAGCGACCCGCGCATGGACGAATTCTTGAAGGACGCGAATATCACGCTCCTGCGCGACGAGGGTGAGCTCATCGACGGAAAATTCTATCTCTATGGCCGCCCCGACGCGCACCGCCCGGGCCGCGGCATCGAAACGCGAAAAACGCCCGACGAGATCACGGCGGATATGGATAAGAATAAGCCCATCATTGTCCTCGACCACCAGCCCAAGGAGCTGCAGGAGCTTGCGGACGCGGGCGTCGACATAGACCTCTGCGGCCACACGCACGATGGACAGATGTTCCCGGGAAATCTCACCATCAAGCTGATGTGGGAAAACGCCTGCGGGTATCTCCAAAAGGGAAAGATGCACAACATCGTCACCTCCGGCGTCGGCCTGTTCGGACCCAACATGCGCGTGGGGACAAAAGCAGAGATTTGTCCGATTACCATTCATTTTGCAAAGAATTAAAGGCTCAGGAAGCCTTTAGAAATTCCCTGCGGCCGCGCAGGGGGAGCGGTTAAGGGGGATATTCTCTTTCCTCGGAAAGAGAATATCCCCCTTTGACCCCCAAGAGAAAGGGATTAGATTGGCAGTCTCGGGCTTGAATGACCTTGGCACCTCCGGAATGAGAATGCCTGCGCGCGGCGTTGCCGCGTTGGGTGTTGCTATACGATTTGACTTTCTTTTATTATCCGCTGCCGCTCTGCCCATCTTGTAGGAGTACAACTTAATTTCCGTCTACCGTGGCACTCCTCAATGCGGCGAGCGAAGCAATGCCGCATTCCGCAGGCAGTCTGCCGCCGTTCTACCGTCACTCGCGCCTCACGATAGTAAGGCGCGGTTGCTGGATGTGTCGAATCGCAGGGATTCATGGCGAAGCCATGTACACCGCACCTGATTCCGCAGGCTGAGCAGTTCTTCGAGATTGAGACTGCCAATGTCGGGGGTCGAGGGGTTCTCCCCTCGCGTTCTCTTGGGGGTCCAAGGGGGATATTCTCTCACGTGAGAGAATATCCCCCTTTCCC
>JBBNGO010000063.1:0-14359 GCA_040095065.1 Hominicoprocola fusiformis | reverse complement strand
CCCCCCCCCCCCCCCCCCCCCCCGTTCTCTTGGGGGTGTAAGGGGGCCATTCTCTCACGTGAGAGAATGGCCCCCTTTATCCGTGCAGTGCCATCGGCACTGCTATTCCCCCTCCACGCGCAGCGTGAAAAGCCTCCTCTTATCTGCAAAGATAAGAAAACCACCCCTCGCTGCTGCGAGTTTCTTCGATCTGCCATCCGGCAGCGATAAGCTGCTCCTTTACCTCGTCGGCGCGGTCGTCGATGATGCCCGAGCAGAGGAAAATGCCGCCCTTTTTGAGGAGTTTCCCCACCTGCGGGGCGAGCGCGATGATGACGTCCGCGACGATGTTCGCAACGATCACGTCATAGTCGCCGCCGAACTCCTTCTGGAGCCTTTTGTCGCTGAGCACGTCGCCCGCGCGGACGGTGTAATGCTCCTTGCCGACGCCGTTGAGCGCGGCATTTTCATACGCGACGCCAACGCACTTGTCGTCGATATCGCAGGCAAAGGCGTCCTTCGCGCCGAGCAGCAGCGCGGCGATGGATAAAATGCCGCTGCCGCAGCCAAGGTCTAAAACCTTTTCCCCGCCGTGGATATGCTGCTCAAGCGCCTGTAAGCACAGCCGCGTCGTGGCGTGGCTGCCGGTGCCGAACGTCAATCCGGGATTTAAGACAAGCTTGACGCGCCCGTCCTCCTGCGCCTGCTCCCATTCCGGCACGACGAGCAGCCGCTCGCCGATCTCCATGGGCTTGTAGAACTGCTTCCAGTTGTTCTCCCAGTCCGCGTCTTCGACATTTTCCATGCTGAGGATCAGCGGCGCGTACTCGGGATGCTGCTTTTTGAAGGCCGACAGACCGATGCGGAACTGCGCGAGGGTGTTGTAGCCCTCGGCGCTGTCCTCCAAATAGAACGTGATGCGGCTCTTGCCGTGCATCTGCTCCATCAGCTCGTCGTCGACATAGTCCCAGTACTGGTGGTTATTTTCGAGGAAGTCCTTGAAGTCGCCCTCCTCGTCGATCATCAGGCTGTCGATGCCATACTCGCTCAAAAGCTCCGTCGTGGGTTCGATGCCCGCGGGCTGCGTGTCAAGGTGTAATTCCAGCCACTTCATCGCTCAGTCCCCACAAAGAACAGGCCCAACGTACCGCAGCCGGTGTGCGCGCCGATGACGGGGCCGATGAACTCATCGCGCACGTCCGTCACGCCGAAGCGCTCCTTGAGTAGCCCCTTGACGTATTCGACGGACTCGGGGCAGTTGGCGTGGCAGATGAGCATGGGCTGGTTTTTCTCTGGCTCGACGCCGATCTCGCCAACCTTGTCGACAAGCGCGCGCAGCGCCGCCTTCGTGCCACGGGCCTTGCTCACGGGGGTCAAGCGGCCCTCGCTGTCCGTGTGCATGACGGGCTTGATGCCGAGCATCGTGCCGACCAGCGCCGCCGTGGAGCTCACGCGGCCGCCGCGCTTTAAGTGGTTCAGATCGTCGACGATGAACCAGTGGCACTGGCTCTGGATGATGGAGCGGACGTAGGCATCCAGCTCATCGATGGTCAAATTCTTCTCGCGGCGCTCGCGCACGGCGCGATAGAGCAGCATGCCCTGCCCGCGCGAGGCGGACAGCGAGTCGATGACTAAGATTTTCGCCTCGGGGTACTTTTCGCGCAGGTCTTCCGCCGCGATGCAGGCGGACTGATACGTTGTGGACAGCGCGCTCGAAAAGCAGACGCAGAGGATGTCCTTGCCCTCCTGCAAGACCTTTTCCATCGCGTCGGTGAACTGGCCGACGTTGACCGCGGCGGTCGTGCAGTCCGCGCCCGCGGCGATCTTGGCGAAAAATTCCTCGGGCGACATGTCCGCGTGGTCGGGCGTATTCCAAAGCTTTTTGCCCTCGATGGTAAATGAGAGGGGCAGAACGGTCAACTCGAGCTCTTCGACCTCCTGCTGGCTCAGATCGCAGCAGCTATCGGTCATAATGATATAATCACGCATTACAGCACTTCTCCTTTCAGGGAAGAAAATCACGTTTTTGTCTTTTGTATCCTGTCGGATGCCATATTATACCAAATTTCCCCACAGCCTGTAAATATGCCGTGAAATTTATTTTCCCTTCCGCTTCGGCATAGCCGCATGGAATTTGCAAAGGGGCGCGGCCATGCCGCGCCCCTTACCGTGCTTTTATTTTGTATCCGAGCACTGCTCCATCTGGATTCCCGCAAGCTTCAGGAATTTCTTGCCGGTCTGGATGCTCTGGGTCAGGAACTTGCCGTCCTTGAACAGCGCGTAGGTCGTCACCGGGGCCGGTACGCTCTGTGCCTGCTCCCTGCTGGTGACGTGGATGACCTTCAGAGGCACGTGGTACGCTCTCGCGGCCTCTTCCACGCGCGGCACCCAGTAGTAAGTAAACGGGCACTGGTCGGTATAATAGAGGACAAAGCCGCTCTCTTCCACCGCAGGGTGCTTGGCACAGGCCTTGAACCTCGGCGGCTCTGCATCCTGTGCAAGCGGCAGATACATCAAGTTGATCCCGCATTCCGACGTGTCGGCAACGGCAAATCCCTTATATGCCAGATACTTCGGGTCGGAGAGGAACTCCCGCTTCCGCCCCTCGGATGAGAGAATGCACAGCCCCTTTCGTCCCTGCTCCTTTGCGTCCCGGATGCACTCTTCCAGCAGATCATTGGAATATCCGTGCCCTTTCAGCGAGCCGGAGACCCACAGGCAGTCAATATAAAAATACCCGTCCGCCTGAATAGGCACCCACGCGTTTTCCGCCGGAATATACTCAATGAAGCACTTGCCACGCTCCACGCTCCGGCAGAAGACCAGCCCCTCTTTAAAGCGCTGCTTGAGCCACTCCTTTTTGATGACGCCCTGCTTGCCGGACATCGCACAGCAGATGTGCTCTTTCTCAATATTATCATCGGTGATTCGGATATAGTCCATCGAAAGAACCTCCCGGATATTTCATAAATTCTCCGCACCCTGCGGGCGCCGCCCCTTACTTCTCAGCCCGACAGCTGTCGATCTTTCAGATTCGCTTACGCCGCCGCAAACCGATAGGTGACCGAGTTCTGCCATGGCTCTTCGTTCGCAAGGTCTGCTCCGATCACCTCGCCGCCCATCTTCTCATAGAATGCCCGGGCATTCAGGTTTTCCGGAACACAGTGGCAGGTAAAAGACTTCGCACCGTGTTCCCTGCAATATGCCCTGATAAAATCAAATGCCGCCCGACCGATCCCCTGCCGCTGATGCTCAGAGAGAATATACAAGGATTGCAAGATGACTCCATCTGTTCTGCTCATCGTCAGATAACCGATATTTTGATCGTCTTTTTGGAGCAGATACACAGAATACGCCGGATCATTGATCCGCAGCAGTTCTTTCTCCTGATGCCACGCCCAATCAAAGTTGTCGATCATATCATCGGGGTAGATCCCTCTGTAAGTAGTGCCCCAAATTTGATGCCGCAGGGCAATGATCTCCGGCACATCCTCTTTGGCCGCCTCGACAAACATACTATCGCTTCTCATAGGGCAAGTTTCCTCCCCGTAACGCTTTCAACTTTTCCACATCCAGCATACCATGCTGCCGATTTCGCTGCAAGCGCAAAAAAGCAGCGCCTTTCGGCGCTGCTTTCTGTTTGCTTTTGGGAGAAACCGCTTACTGCTGCTCGGCGGCCTTTGCGGCGGCCTGCTGGGCTTCGATCTCGATGAGGGCGTCCTTGCGGGAGAGGTTCCAGCGGCCCTTTTCGTCGATCTCCATGAACTTGACCCAGATCATATCGCCGACGGTGACGACATCCTCAACCTTCTCGACGCGCTTGCGGTCGAGCTTGGAGATGTGGACGAGGCCGTCCTTGCCCGGGGCGATCTCGACGAACGCGCCGAACTGCATCAGGCGCACGACGCGGCCATAGTAGAGCTTGCCGACCTCGGGCACGAAGACGATATCGTCGATGCACTTCTTCGCAGCGTCGCACGCGGCGGCGTTGGCGGAGGCGATGTGGATGGTGCCGTCGTCGTCGATGTCGACCTTGGCGCCGGTATCGGCAACGATCTTCTGGATGACGCTGCCGCCCTTACCGATGACCTCGCGGATGCGCTCGGGGTCGATGTGCATGGTGATCATCTTGGGCGCATACTGGCTGACCTCGGCGCGCGGCTCGGAGATGCAGGGCAGCATGATCTGGTCGAGGATCTGCACGCGCGCGTCATAGGTGATCTCAAGGGCGTTCTTAATGATGGCCATCGTCAGGCCGTCGTTCTTGAGGTCCATCTGGATGGCGGTGATGCCCTTCTTGGTACCGGCGACCTTGAAGTCCATTTCGCCGTGGAAGTCCTCAACGCCCTGAATGTCGATGAACGTGGTGAAGTCGTCGCCGTCCTGAATGAGGCCGCAGGAGATACCGGCGACGGGCGCCTTGATGGGCACGCCTGCGTCCATCAGCGCGAGCGTGGAGCCGCAGATGGAGCCCTGAGAGGTCGAGCCGTTGGAGGAGACGACCTCGCTCACGACGCGAATGGCATACGGGAACTCGTCGACGGACGGGATGACCGGCAGCAGCGCGCGCTCAGCGAGAGCGCCATGGCCGATCTCGCGGCGGCCGGGGCTGCGGGAGGGCTTGGCCTCGCCGACGGAGTAGCCGGGGAAGTTATAGTGGTGCATATAGCGCTTTTCGGTCTCTTCCCAGATGGTGTCGAGCTTCTGGGCGGCGGAAAGCGTGTCGAGCGTGGCGACGGAGAGCACCTGCGTCTGGCCGCGGGTGAACAGGCCCGAACCGTGGACGCGGGGCAGGACGCCGACTTCGGCAGCGAGAGGACGGATCTCGTTCTTCTGGCGGCCGTCGACGCGGTGGCCTTCGAGCAGCCATGCCTTGACGATCTTCTTCTGGAACTTGTAGGTGATCTCATCGAGGAACTGATCCATGTCGGGATACTCCTCGAGGAACTTCTCGTGCCAGTGCTCGATCATCTCGTTCCAGCGGGCCTCGCGGACGTTCTTGTCGTCGGTGTCCATCGCGGCCTTGGCCTCGTCCATGAAGTTTTCGACGATCTTGTCGAACAACTCCTGGTTGAAGCTCGCGTGCGGATAGTCGAACTTGGGCTTGCCGATCTCGGCGACCATGCGGTTGATGAGCTCGACCTGCTTCTGGTTCTCGTTGTGGGCAAGCTCGATGGCCTTGTACATGGTGTCGTTGTCGACTTCGTTCGCACCGGCCTCGATCATGACGACCTTCTTGCCGGTCGAGACGACCGTGACGTCGAGATCGCTGACCTTGCGCTGCTCGGAGTTGGGGTTGAGCACGAGTTCGCCGTTCACAAGACCGACCTTGAGCGCGCCGACAGGACCGTTCCAGGGGATATCGGAGATGGCGAGCGCGGCGGAGGTGCCGATCAGAGCCGCGATCTCGGGAGAGCAGTCATGGTCGACGCTCATGACCGTCGCCATGATGGAGACGTCGTTGCGGAAGTCGGAGGGGAAGAGCGGGCGGATGGGACGGTCGATGACGCGGCTGGTCAGGATGCCCTTTTCGCCGGGACGGCCCTCGCGGCGGTTGAAAGAACCGGGGATGCGGCCGACGGAGTAGAGCTTCTCCTCAAAGTCAACGGAGAGGGGAAAGAAGTCGATGCCGTCGCGCGGGCGGGCGGAAGCCGTGGCGCAGACAAGCACGCGGGTGTCGCCGTAGCCGACCATGACGGCGGCGTTGGCGAGTTCAGCGAGCTTGCCGACCTCAAGCGTGAGGGGACGGCCAGCGAGCTCCATCTCGTACTTGTGGTAGTTGGGGAACTGTCTGTGGGTGATGATGGTAGACATTTGTCGATCTCCTTTTTTGTAAAATTCCGTATGGGAGCCGACCGTTTAGCACTTGAAAAAGCGTCGGTCACGCCGCCGCTTTTTCAACTGCTAAAGCATAGCAGGCTCTCATACGCGCGGGGAAAGTGCCAAGGGCGAAAGTGTGAAAGAAGGGTGGTGCGCATGCACACCACCCTGTTTTCAAACTTACTTACGGATACCCAGCTTGGCGATCAGGGTACGATAGCGCTCGATGTCCTTCTTCATGAGATAATCGAGCAGGCTGCGGCGCTTACCGATCATCTTGTACAGGCCGCGGCGGGAGTGGTTGTCCTGCGGGTGCTGCTTGAGGTGCTCGGTGAGCTGAGCGATGCGCTCGGTGAGGATAGCGACCTGAACCTCCGGAGAACCGGTGTCGCCTTCGTGGGTGCGGTTGGCTTCGATGATAGCCGTCTTCTGGTCTTTGAGCATCATAGTGTGATATCCACCTTTCTTAAATTCTCCCAACACTGAGCAGCGGGTCGGTGAATCCTCCACGTCCTAAGTGCGGGAATGCGCACGATAAGCGTGCTGAATTATGATAGCACAGCTTTTTCCTATTGTAAAGCAAAACCTGTGAAATGATACCGCTTTTTTGCATTTTTCCGTCCTACACAGCAAAACCAAGAAAAAAGAGACGGCCAAGGCCGTCTCTTTTTCAGCGTCGCAGACTTTGCCGCCGCGCACGGCGGCAAATAAATTTGAATCGTTTTTTCTGACGACAAGCGCGTCAGAAAAATACCTCTCAGGCCGCAAACGTGCGCGCCTATGGCGTGTGCGCTGCCGCGGACTGCAATCCCCTCTCAAAAAGCGGCATACCGTTTTTTGATTATTTTCTCAGTCCTGCAAAGTGCTCCCGCGTCAGTTTAATCACCACGGGGCTCAGCAGCAGCAGCGCGATGAGGTTCGGAATGGACATCAGGCCGTTGAGCGTATCGGAGATATCCCACACGAGCGTCAGGTCCGCGACCGCACCGGCCACGACGACGAGGCAGAAGATGATCTGATAGGGGCGGATGATCTTGCTGCCAAAGAGGAACTCCGCGCAGCGCGTGCCATAGAGCGCCCAGCCGAGGATGGTGGACGTGGCAAACAGCAGCAGGCCGACCGCCAGAATGACCGAGCCCGCCTTCGCGCCGAAGACGCTCGAGAAGCCCGCGACCGTGGTCGAAACGCCCGCAGCCGCGTTGTTGCCGTAGTTGCCGTCCGCCGCGCCGGAGCAGAGGACGACGAGCGCGGTAAGCGTGCAGATGACGATGGTGTCCATGAAGACCTCAAAGATGCCGTAAAGGCCCTGCTTGACGGGGTTCTTTTCCGACGTGGCGGCGTGCGCGATCGGCGCAGAACCGAGGCCCGCCTCGTTGGAGAAGACACCGCGGCCGACGCCCTTGGTCATCGCAAGCTTGATGGACATGCCCGCCGCGCCGCCGGTGACGGCAGCGGGGTTAAAAGCTCCCTTGAAGATGGAAGCGAACACGCCGGGAACGGCGCTCAAATTCGCAAACACCACAACGAGCGCGCAGACGATGTAAATGACGGCCATGCCGGGCACGAGCTTTTCCGTGACCTGGCCGATGCGCTTGACGCCGCCGAGCAGCACCAGCGCCACGAAGATGGCGACGCAAATGCCGGTGATCAGGCAGATGAGCATCTCCTTATTCGCCGCGTCCTCGTTGAACGCGATGGCGACGGACTTGACGGAGTCCGCGATGGAGTTGACCTGCGCGATGTTGCCGATGCCGAACGCCGCGATGGCGCCGAGCACGGCGAACACGGTGCCGAGCCACTTCCACTTGGGGCCAAGGCCGTTTTTGATGTAGTACATGGGTCCGCCGCACCAGTCGCCCTTTTCGTTGCGCTCGCGGTATTTGACGGCAAGCGTGACCTCAGAGAACTTGGTCACCATGCCGAAAAGCGCCGACACCCACATCCAGAACACGGCGCCGGGGCCGCCTAAAATGATCGCGCCCGTGACGCCCGCGATGTTGCCCGTGCCGACGGTGGAGGCAAGGGCCGTGGACACGGCCTGCAGCGGCGTGATCTCGCCGTCGCCGGCCTCGCCCTTCTTAAAGATCTTTCCGATGGTGTTTTTCCACCAGTAGCCGATCTTGGTGAACTGGATAAAGCCCACAGCGATGCTCAGGTAGATGCCCGTGCCGACCAGCAGCGCCAGCATCACCGGTCCCCAGACGAAGCCGTTGACCGCAGTGTTGATCTTCATAAACTGTTCCATACGCTTCTCCTTCCTAAAAATCACATTCCGTAAAACGTTTGATGAATTTCTTTCATATTTCAGAGAATACCAAATCGGCCGCCCGCTGTCAACGGGGCAAGTGTCGCTTTTTGTCGTGCGCGCATGGCAAATCATACATTCTGCATAAATTTTAATGCATTCTTTACCTGTATTTAGTGATTTGCACAGCAAAACGGTGGAAAATTTTTGCATTCCCCGCTTGACAGCCGGTGTCCGCCATGCTATCCTAACTGTACTAACACGCTTAATACAGCAGGAGGCGCCTATGTTCCACTTGATATTTCTGATCCCGGTTCTTGTTGTACTGCTGCTCGGCATTTTGCTGCTCGCCGTGCTGTGCAGCCGATGAATGCAGGAGGAATGCCATGATCACCTTAAATTACCGCGACGCGCGCCCGATCTACGAGCAGGTGTGCGACGGACTGCGGCGGCTGATCGTCTCGGGCGCGATCGCCGACGGGGACAAGCTCCCCTCGGTGCGCGCGCTGGCGACGCAGCTTGCCATCAACCCCAATACCATCCAGCGCGCCTACAACGAGTTGGAAACGAGCGGCTACTGCTGCTCCGTGCCCGGCAAGGGCTGCTTTGCCGTGCACACCTACCGCGCGCAGGACGACGCGCGCCGCTTATCGCTTGAGCATCAGCTCCGAGAGCTTTTGCAGGAGCTGCGCGCCATGGGCGTGAGCGAAGAAGACATTCAAGCATTGTGCAGGGAGGGAGAAGCGAAATGATCGAAGTACGCGGTCTTAAAAAGACCTTTGACGGCTTTGCCGCGCTCGACGGCGCGGATCTGAGCGTACCGCGCGGCGCGGTCTACGGTCTTGTCGGGCCAAACGGCGCGGGCAAGACAACGCTGCTGCGCCACTTGACGGGCGTTTATCATCAGGACAGCGGCAGCGTGACCTTTGACGGCCAGCCCGTCTGGGAAAACGCGGACGTGAAGGCGCGCATCGCCTCCATTCCCGACGACTGGTTCTACTTTATGCAGGCGGGGCTGCGCGATATGATGCGCTTTTACCGCGGGCTGTACCCGAAGTTCGATCAGGAACGCTTTGAAAAGCTCCGCGAGGTCTTCGCGCTCGATGAAAAGCGTCCGCTGCGCCGCATGAGCAAGGGCCAGCAGAAGCAGGCAGCCTTCTGGCTCGCGCTGTGCACGATGCCGGACTACCTCATTCTCGACGAGCCGGTGGACGGTCTCGACCCCGTGATGCGCCGTCAGGTGTGGAGCCTCATTTTGCAGGACGTTGCCGAGCGCGGCACGACGGTGCTCGTCTCCTCGCACAACCTGCGCGAACTGGAGGACGTGTGCGACCATGTGGGCGTGATGAGCCGCGGCAAGCTCCTGCTTGAGCATTCGCTGAGTGAATTGCAGGACTATACCGTCAAGCTCCAGCTCGCCTTCGAGGGCACGGAGCTGCCCGCCCTGCCGCAGGAGATCAAGGTGCTGCACCACGCGCAGACCGGGCGCGTCCACACGCTCATCTGCCGCGGCAGCGCAGAGGAACTGGAACAGCAGCTCGCCGCGCTGCA
This sequence comes from Hominicoprocola fusiformis, assembly GCA_040095065.1. Classification (GTDB taxonomy): domain Bacteria; phylum Bacillota; class Clostridia; order Oscillospirales; family Oscillospiraceae; genus Hominicoprocola. The sequence continues at coordinate 4,764 of JBBNGO010000063.1, read as the reverse complement.
CCCGATCTTTATCGACGCGGTGCCGCTGTCACTTGAAGAAATTTTCATCTATGAACTGGGAGGTGAGGACTATGCGATCCGCGACATCGTTCTTTGATAAGACTTTATTCCGCAGCCAGCTCAAACACACCTGGCCGCTCTGGCTCGGCTACACCGCCTTGTGGCTCTTCCTCGTGCCGGTCGCGCTCTTTTCAGAGCTTTCCGCCTATCAGGGCGGCTACAGCGCAGCGGATGCGTCCCGCCTGCTGCTCAACACCGGCGTGCGCGGCGGCGTCTTCATTTCCTTCGTCTTCGGCCTTTTCTTTGCGATGCTCGCCTTCTCGCACCTGACGCAGAGCCGCGCGACGAACGGCTTCCACGCGCTCCCCGTGCGGCGCGAGACCATCTTTCTGACCGCCTACCTCACGGGACTGTTCTGCCAGCTTTCCACCATTCTCGTCACGTTCCTGCTCGGCGCGGCGGTCTCTGCCCCGCTGCACTTAAGCTTCTGGAGCGTCACTGCTGCGGCCATGGGCAGCGCCATGCTCGAAGCCGTCTTTTTCTACTCCTTCGCCGCGCTGTGCATGATGATGACGGGGCAGATCCTCGCCGCGCCCGTCTTCTATTTCGTCGGCAATATTCTCGTTCCGGGAATGGAATATCTGCTGCGCAACTTTGCGGGCAATTTCCTCTACGGCTACAGTGGGCACACCGACGTTGCGCTCGGTTTCCTCTCCCCGCCCCTCTATATGTACCTCAGGGTGGACATCGCCTCGATCGAAGCCTGCGAGAACGACTCGTACTACGTGACCGCCTACGCGCTCGAGCACCGCTCGTTCATGATCCTCGCCGCCTATGCGCTCGCGGGACTTGTCATCGCCCTCATCGCGCTGCTCCTCTACCGCACGCGCAAGAGCGAGATGACCGGCTCGACGGTCGCCTTCCCGTGGGCGACGCCCATCTTCAAGTACGGCGTGGCGTTCTGCACCGCCGTTGCCCTCGGGCAGTTGCTCTACTTTTTCCTCTTCGGCCAGTACCGCTCGAGCGGCAGCGATTCCCTGCCCGGCACGATCCTCTGCATGGCGGCAGCGGGACTTGTGGGCTACTTTGCCGCCGAGATGCTCATCAAAAAGAGCTTCCGCGTCTTCCGCGCGGGTGCAAAGGGCGCGGCCATCGTCGCGCTTGCTCTTGTGCTGCTCGGCGTTGCGATGAGCTTCGACCTCACGGGCTATGAAAAGCACGTGCCGGACGAGAGCGAGATCGAATCCGCCTTCTACACCTTCTCCGGCATGACGAACGTCACGACCGACGACGCCGATACCATCCGCCGTCTCACCGCGGCACACCAGGCCATCGTCAAAAACCGGAACGAGCAGGCGCGCATCGCAGACGCATGGGACGCGGATACGCTCTCCCAGAGCGATCATGACGACATCGAACCCTTCTCCCTGCGCCTGACCTACTACCTCAAGGACGGCTCGCAGCTCTCGCGCTCCTATTCGCTCTATCTGCGGAGAAGCGAGCTCACCGCGCCCTCGTCCGTCACGGCGCGCGTGAACGCGCTCTATACGTGCAGAGAGTCCGTGCTCCGCCGCGTCCTCGGCTACGGCTGCGAGCACCTCGGCGACACGCCGCGTTTCCTCGACAGCTATTGCTACTATTACGATGATAACTCCGGTGGAAAGGACTATGCCCTCACCGCCGCGCAGGCCGAACAGGTCTACGCCGCGCTGATGCAGGACGTTCAGGATTCCGATAACGGCGGCAGCGACATCTTCGCCGTGCAGGAATACCTGTACGATTCCCCCACCCACTTCTCGCCCGAGCTGTACTATGAGTCCACCAATGAAAAAGGACGCCCGGAGGTATATTCGCTCGGCCCCAATGTGAATAACTCGACGCCCAACACCCTGCAATTACTCAGTGAGCTGCTGCCCGAGCTGAAATCCAATACCGTAACGCCTCCCAGCGACGACGGCATTCACACTCTCCCCGCCACAGAGGACGTTTCCACCGAGGAAAGCGTGAACTAACATGGCAGAAAGAACAAAGCGGCGGCGCAGGCGCCGCCGCACCGGGAGTAAGAAAGCCTTCCTCGTCCTGCTCGCGCTCGTTCTGCTCGCCCTCGGCGGCGTAAAGCTGCGCTATGCGCTCGCGCACCGGAATCTCCCCGGTTCGAATGTCAGCGTGCCGGACTTCGTCACGGTCGACTACATTCCGACAAACGAATACTCCCGTCCCGGCACGCCGCTCAGGGAAATTTCCGGCGTGGTGGTGCACTATGTCGGCAATCCCGGCACGAGCGCCGCGGCAAACCGCAGCTTTTTCGCCAACCTCGCCCTGACGCACGAGACCTACGCGAGCGCGCACTTTGTCGTCGGGCTGGAGGGTGAGATCTTGCAGTGCGTGCCGCTGACGGAGATCGCCTACTGCTCGAACACCGCGAACGACTACACCGTGTCCATCGAGGTCTGCCACCCCGATGAGACGGGCGAGTTCAATGACGCAACGATGGAGGGCCTTGAAGCGCTCGTCGCGTGGCTGTGCGAGACGTTTTCTCTTGACCCCGCCGAAGACGTCATCCGCCACTACGACGTGACAGGCAAGATCTGCCCCAAATACTATGTGGAAAACGAGGATGCGTGGCTTAGTTTTAAGCAGGACGTGAGCACGCGCATCGAAGAGGACAATGCCGCAAGCGGTGAAACCAACTGAGAAATCAAATCGGGAGGGATCTCATGCACGACTTTGTTTCCTATCTTTTTTATCTTTTGCAGCGCGGCATGCGCTTTGCCGTGCCCGCCGCGCTCGTCTGCGGTCTTATTCTGGCCGTTTGCTACGCTGTCTGCCGCAGGCAGGGCCGCCGCTTCCCGTGGGGAAAGGCGGTCTGCGCGCTGCTGCTTGTCGGCTGGGCGGCGGTCACGGTCTTCGTCACGCTGCTGCGCAGCGAGCCGGGCGAATTCGCCGTGCGGCAGTGGAACTTGCAGCTCTTCCGCGCCTGGCGCGAAGCGTACCAGCGCTTCACGCTGCAAATTTGGCTCAACGTGCTGCTCAACATCGCGCTCTTCGTCCCGCTCGGCGTACTGCTGCCGCTCTTGTGGAAACCGTTTCGCAAGTGGTATGCAGCGCTCGGCGCGGGCTTTGGCGTCTCGCTCCTGATTGAGCTGACGCAGCTTTTCACCGGAAGCGGCATGTGCGATGTGGACGACCTCTTCACCAACACGCTCGGCGCGATGCTCGGCTGGTGTGCAGCAATGCTCGTGCTCGCGCTGCATCAAAAGAACAGGACGTGGCCGCGCTACTGCGCGCTGCCCGCCGCGTTCGCACTCGCACTATCCGCCATTTTCATTTCCTACGCCGCGCAACCCTACGGTAACCTGCGCGACGCCTCCGTCACGACGGCGGACCTGAGCGGCGTCCGCTGGTCGGTCGACTTTGCGCTCGACCAGGACAGCAAGACCGCCTATGTCTATCAGGCACAGGCGCTCGACAACGCGGGTGCCGACCGCTTCGCCGCGGAATTCGCCGCCGCGCACGGCGTTGAATTTCCGGATGCGTACTACTACGATGACCTTGTGATCTACGCCAACCACTCTTCCGGCGACTTTCTCAACGTCACCCTGCACGACGGCACGTGGGAATACAGCTTTGGGCGCGATCACACGCCCGTTTTCGATGCGCCCGCGTCTGGTGTCACAGAGGACATGCTGCGCGAAGAGCTCGACAAGTTTGGCTTTTCCATCCCCGCCGACGCCGCGTTCACGCTCTCGCCGTATGGCGAGACCTCTTACCGCGCGGTGTTCTCCGCCGATCTTCTCCCCACGGAGGGAGGCTTCCTCCACGGCACGCTCACTTGTGATCTGAGAACACAAGGCGACGGTCAATCGACGCTCTCGCAGCTCGAAAACCGCATCACCACGCTCGCGCCCGTGCGCGAAGAACCCATTCTCTCCCCCGCGCAGGCGCTCGCCGCGCTGCAATCGGGCAAGAGCTTTGAGGGCGCGTGGTTCGCGCAAAGCGTCCAGCAAATTGAGGTGCGCTCCTGCACGCTCGACTACCTCTCCGATTCCAAGGGCTTCTATCAACCGGTCTACCGCTTCGAGCTGTCGCTCGCCGGTCAGGCGGGCGGCATCACCGACGCGGTCGACTATGTCCCCGCGCTCTTCTGAGCGCCGGAGTGCAAGGAGGCTTACGATGAAACGCATACTTGCCTCGCTGCTCAGCTTCGCACTGTGTCTCGCGCTGCTTTTCTTCGTCCGAAATAAGTCTGACGAGCCGATCCTGCACGTCGCGCTGAAACCAGCCGGCGAGCAGGACTCCGCCTATGCCTACGAAACGGTCTATGCAAGCGGCAAAAGCCGCGCCTGCGACGCCTTCACGCCCGACGCCTGCGTCTTTTACACCGCAGACTACGCAGACTTTGACACCTCCGCGCTTCGCTCGCACAGGGTCAACACACTTGTCGCCACCACGCTCTATGATTCTGTCGGCAATGTCGTTGAACCCAACGAAACGATGATCGCCATGATGCACGCTGCCGCCGATCAGATCGACCACGCGATCTTCGACTTTCAGATCATCGTCGTGAATGGTCGGCACTACTTTGCCTTTGTTAAGCTCAACGTCAACTGGTGGGACCCGTGCACCCTGTACGAGTACGACGGCGGAGAGCTCCGCGAGCTTTGTCAATGGGACAATATGCGCCTGCTGTCGATCGGTTTCATATGAAAAAAGCGGCTGTCTCGACAGAGACAGCCGCGTTTGCGTTTTTACTTGTTTTTGTGC
>JBBNGO010000062.1:0-15096 GCA_040095065.1 Hominicoprocola fusiformis | reverse complement strand
CAGCGGCGCCAACGGCGCCGCTGTCTACCGTGTCGGGGCGGAGTCCCTTTGCTTGCGGGGCTGGGGCTTCTTATGGGTTGGGCGGCTGGGATGTTGATGTTTGGGCTTTTCCGGCTCTGCCGGTGGCGGGGGCGTATCCCCGTCCTCCAGAAAGCCCAGCAGTTCATCGGCAACCTCCTGGGGCGTTTTCTCCGGGACTTCCACGGTGTAGCCGGGGAGAAGGATACCGTTGACGGAAAAGCGGCGTTCCTCCCCCTTGGGGATGGGCGGGGAGAGTTCGGTGAACAGGTGGGCGTAGGCGTTGATACGGCCTTGGAGGTACTTTTCCATCGCCGCCTTGTCGGTAAAGCGTTTCCTGTCCTGACCGGCGATTTGACGGCCAGGGCCGGAATAGTCCGGCTCCCTGGGGGTGTTGAATGTCAGATACCACGAAATTTCCCAGGAGACCGGCACAGATTCCTTTTTGGCTTTGTCATAGCGGGTGTTCTCATAGACGCGCCACGACATTTTGTAGACCATGTTGCTGATCTCATGCCAGTCGTACTCACCATCTATCCAGACGTTAGCCGTGTGAGGGGTGGGCGGTATTGTCAGATATTGCTGTGCCTTCCTCAATTCACAGGTTTTCATCGCCTGCTGTACCCACTTCTCGCTGACTTTCAATATTTCTGCATAAATGGCTTTTTCCTGGTCAACACTGGCCTGCTCCTGTTCTTTCAGCGCGTCGGGAGAAAGTTTGACCAACTCGGAGAGGTCGGACTGGCTGCTCGAAAAATAGATGTGACTTGAAATTTCAAGTTCCCTGCCGGGGTCAAGGTGTGTATATCCCATATTCGCGCCTCCCTAACGTACCGGGGCCGACTGCTTTTTAGCGGCGGCCTTTTTCTTGGCGGTAGGCTTTTTTGCTGGGGTCGCTCTCCGCTTCTGCGCGGCGGCTGGCTTTTCCGGGCTGGCCTTCCCCTGGGGCGGGGGCGATTTCTTCGGGGCCTTGGGCGGCTCCGGGTCGGACGGCGGTGCAAGGTCTCCATCGTCCAGCAAGTCCAGCAGCTCGTCGGCCACCTCCTGGGGCGCTCTCTCCTTGGGCGCTATGGTATAGCCGGGGAGAAGAACGCCGTTGATATAAAAGGAACGCTTGAACTCGTCCGGGACGGGAGGGGACAACTCCGTAAAAAGCCGGGCGTACACATCAAAGCGGCCTTGGATATAGTTCTGTGCGTCGGCCTCGGCGTTGTAGTATTTCTTCTTTATCTCCACTACCATAACATCGCCGGAATAGTAGTATTTTTCCGTAGAGGGCCGGGGCGGGCGGTTGATGGCGATGCCCCAGGTCACAAGCCACTGGCCTTGGTGATTGCCCGTCGTCTCCTGCATTATCTTATAGCGCATGATGTAGACGCGGTTGCTGATCTCCCAAACACCGTCCTTTTGCCGTTTCCACTCGTTTGACGTGTGCTTGACCTCCGGGGTCTTGACGTACTCGATGGCCCTGTCCAGGAGCATGGTCTGGGCGGCCTGCTCCACCCATTCCTCGGCGGCGACCTGCACTTTTCCGAAAATGGTCTTTTCTGCCGTTGCTCCGTCCTTACGCTTGGCTTGCAACTCCTGCAAGGGCAGCTTGACCAGCTCTGCCAGATCGCTGCGGTCAACATTCCACCTGTCAAACTCCACGGAGCGTTCCAGTTCGATATGTTCACCGGGATTGAATTTGTCTGTACGGTGCAATACGCGGTAAAAGGTCGGCTCTTTCCGTTTTTGTTCTGCCATAGACCGCCCCTCCTATCGCTCGCCGCGCTGGGGGGATGGCTTTTTCCTGTCACGGGAGGGAACGGTCGGAAATTCCAGCGCGATTTCAAACTGCCGTTGTAATTCCTCCATCCTCACGCTGTCCAGCGGCTCATAGGTCTTGCTGTCCGGGTCCCAGCGGGTCAGACGCTTTTCCTCCGGGATGTGGTTGCGCCGTTCCCACGCGCCCACGGCCTGGGCCTGGACGCTCATGCGCTCCTTAATGTCGGGGTTGTCCCTGGCGGGGCGCAGTTCATAGTCCTCGATCTGCTTTGGGGACAGGGGGGCGTTATAGGCCAGAACGCCCCAGGCCAGGACGGTGCCGCTCTCCACTGGCTGGCGTCCGCTAAAGAACGTCATTTCCACCTGGGGGTCGTTTGGCAGTTTGGGATAGGTGCCAATGTCGATGGGGCGCTGGGTGGAATAATACTTGAATACCATACCGCGCCCCCTATCTCTGCCGCTGGGGATGGTTCCGCTGGCGCTGGGGCGCTTTGGCGGTCTGGCCCTCTTTGATCTGGCGCAGTTTCACCTTGACCGATTGCCGGGGCCGGTCATCATTACGGGCCGGGGCGGCGCGTTCCTGCACCGGGGCGGAGGTCTGGCTGGTATTCGCGGCCTTCCGCAAATCTGTGACCGCCGCTTTTGTATATGCCAGGAATTTCCCCTTTTCCTTCTCCGGCATGACCGCCGCCTGCGCCTGGAATTGCTGCTCCAATCTGGTGATGGTGTAATGCTGCTGGAAAAAGCCGATCACTCTGGTCGCCAGCTTTTCCAGGTCGTCATGGAGCTGGAGGCCAAACTGTTCATGGAGCAATTCACGCAGGCCAACGGGCGCGTCCTCGAAGATCCCGGTCAGATTCTCCGGGTGGTTCAGGTTATTTTCAACAAGGTCTTGCATTTGTTCCAGCATGGAGCCGTAGCCCGGCCCGGTAGAGAGGGGCAGCCAGTAGCGGTCAACCTCGCCGTCCAGCATATAGTCGATGGCAACCTTGACCGGGCGGCTCGGCTCGTCAGTGTTCCAGTATTCCTGGTTTATCGCCTCCATCCGGGTCTCCGCCTCGGACAGCGTCATGCGGGCGCCAGCGGGAAGATGCTCGTCGGCGCTCTCCATGACGGTGACGATGGGTTCCTGTTCCGGGGACAGGTCGGGCAGGGTGGCCTCCTTGGCGGATTTGAACAGGGACACAAACGCCCCGGAAATATCACGGGTGAAGTTCCTCCAGCGGGTGGCCGCGCCCCGGACGGTGCAAAGGCCATTTTTGAAAAAGCCGGTCACGATGCTTGCGCTCTCGCCCAGCAGGTCTTTCACATCCCGGCGCAGGTTCCCGGCGATCTCTTTCATACGGCTGTTGGTATCTATGGGGATCACTCCTTTCCAAAAAGTGGTGGGGCGGCTCTCGCCGCCCCGGATAAAATGTCGAAATTCGTCTCAATTTGAGACGAATTTCAGCGGACGGCGGCGGGCCGCGCCCGGTGCATACGGCAATATGCCTTGGGCGGGACAAAGGGCCTCCCGGCGAAGGTCACTTCCCGGATGGGACGGTAATGGGACAGCACCCCGTCCCGCAGGCTGGCAAACTCGATATAGTCCGCCTTGGTAAAGCACCGCTCCCGGCGCATTTGGCGCTGGGACACCGGCCAGCCCTCGCCGTAAAGGAAATGGAACATTTTGATGTTGTCGGAGATCAGTTGCAGGGAGTTGTCCGAATTGTCGTAAAACGCGGGGGCCTCGCCGTCTCCGGGGCAATAGTTTTCGCTCCTGCCGAGATACACCCGCCCATCCTCGCCCACCAGGGCGTCCATGCCCTCATAGTTGCTGGCGGCGGCGGACGCGATCAAGATTTCTGTCATGGTGTCACCTCGCCATATCGTCATGGCCGGGCGGCTTGCGGGGCTTGGGCGGCAGGCCGTAGTCTTGCCGCAGTTCCTCAACTCTCCGGCGAAAATCCTTTTCTGCGCTCTCCCGGTCTCCGAAATAGTTGCCATAGGCAAATTCCTTAAACTGCCTGTGGGCGTAGGATTTCCAGGTCACATAGGGGGATGGTGCTTTCGGGTTGTGGGCCAGCACGATCTCCACGTCCTTGATGCGCTTGCTTTTGATAACGTGGTAGCCCTCGCATACTCTATCATCCGCCATAGCCGCTTACCTCGAAGGGGAAGGGGGCTTTTTGCCCTTACCCGCCTTTTCCGCTTCGGCCTTGGCCTTCTGGCGCTCAATGGCCTTTTTCCGCAGGTCAAGGGCCTCGAACACCCCGCGCTTTGCGTCAGGGATGGTAGTCCGCTTATCCGGGAAGTACGGACGCAGATCCTCCTCGGTCAGCGTGATTTTCAGTTGCGGCGTCTCCTCCCGCTTGGTGGGGGCTACCGACTTTTCGATCTTGTCCGTGGTCAGCGTCCCTTCCTGGCTGGCCTTTTTCAGTTCCACCGCCTGGGTGCCGGAGGGGACTTTATCCTCCTTCTTGATGGCGTCGGCTACCGCCGCCTGTTCCTCTTTTTTCAGATATGAGAGGTCTGCGGCGGTGTGGACGGGGAGCTTCTTATCCTCCACCATCTGCTGTAATTCCGGGGTCAGGTTGTTCAGACGGACAAGTTTCTGGATATTGCTACGGCTCTCGCCGGTCTGCTGGGCCAGTTCCTCGTCAGCCCGCATGGGCTTCTTGCCCTCGGCCGCCAGCTTGGCGGTTTCCTCCTTGGTGCGCCGTCCGGCCTTGTGCTTCATGGCTTCCAGCTTCATGGCATAGGCGCGGGCCTTCTCCATCGGGCTGATGTTCTCCCGCTTCAGGTTGGCGTCCACCATAGAGATCGTGGCCTCGTCCCGGTCAAGCTGGCGGACGATGACCGGCATGGTGGCGATACCCGCCAGCTCGCAGGCCCGGCGGCGGCGGTGGCCGGACACCATCTCATAGCCGCCCGCCTTGCGGGGGATGACCACGGCAGGCTCCAACACTCCGAATTTCTTTACGCTGTCCACCAGGTCCATCATGTCCTGGTCGTCCTTGACGTTGAACGGATGGCCCTCAAAGGGGTGTATCTCCGACACCTTCAGCGTGGTGATGATCTCCGACTGCCCCTCCCTGGTGATGGGGAGCGTAAAGTCCTTGGGGATTTCGTCCTCGGTGGGCTTATCGGGCGCGGCGGCGGGCGCTTGTTCAGCCCCCGTCTTTTCCGGCTCGGCGGGGTGGGGGTCTACCAGCTTGCCGGGAATGGGCAGGTCGGGGTTTTTCCTGTGTTCCTTGCGGTAGCGGCTGGCGTCCGTAAGGGCCATTTCGTAAACATCCGCCCGGACTTCCAGCATACCGGCCTGTTCCAGCGCCTTGCAGCGATGGAAACCGTCTACAAGCTGTAGCTCTCCCTTTTCCCCCTGGCGGAGAATGACCGGCTTTTGCAGGCCGTTCTTTTTGATGTCGGCAATCATATCGCCGTAGTCCTTCCTGGGGGTGTCCTTGACGTAGGTGCCGGGGAGGGGAACGATCTCGGACAGCTTGACGAAACGGAGGCTGGGGTCTTTCGGCGGTTCGGCAGGCTTCTTTTCCTCGGCAGGCTTGTCGGGTGCGGCGGGGGCTTTGGGGTCAGCCGCCGCCTTGGACGCTTTGGCACCCTTCTTTTCCCCGGCAGGCTTACCGGGAGCGTCGGCGGGGGCCTTGGGGTCAGGCGTGGCCTTGGGTGGCTCGGCGGGCTTCTTTCCCTCGGCGGGCTTGTCGGGAGCATCAGCGGGGGCCTTGGGGTCAGGCGCGGCCTTGGGCGGCTCGGCGGGTTTCTTTTCCTCGGCAGGCTTGCCGGGAGCGTCGGCGGGGGCCTTGGGGTCAGGCGTGGCCTTGGGCGGCTCGGCGGGCTTCTTTTCCTCGGCGGGCTTGCCGGGAGCGTCGGTGGGGGCCTTGGGGTCAGGTGCGGCCTTGGGCGGCTCGGCGGGTTTCTTCTCCTCGGCAGGCTTGCCGGGAGCGGCAACGGTGGCCTTGGGGTCAGGCGCGGCCTTGGGCTGCTCGGCGGGTTTCTTTTCCTCGGTGGGCTTGCCGGGAGCGTCGGCGGTGGCCTTGGGGTCAGGCGCGGCCTTGGGCGGCTCGACGGGTTTCTTTTCCTCGGCGGGCTTATCAGGCGGTGCGCCGGGGACGGGGGCGCGGAAAGCGCCGATCAACGGGTTCTTCTTGTCTGGCATGGTGAGTCCTCCTTTTGCTTATTTTGTCGAAAAATGCGTCTCGATTTGAGACGCATTTTCAACCGATATTAAGGGCCAAAATCGTGCTGTACCTCCGCTTGATAGTAGTTGTTGATGGTGGCCGGGGCATTGTAAAGGGCAGTCAGCAGATAGGCGCGGATGTTGCGGATTTTGGTCGTGTTCTTCCGCAGACAGTCAAAAACATATTCCAGGTGCGAATAGTCCAGTTTATAAAAGCGTTCCTTCACCTGGGCGGTGGGAAGTTCCTCGCCGCCGATGCGGAGGGTGGCGCGGGTGCTGCATAGAACATCGGTTATCAACTCCGCCACCTCATCCACGTCCTCACGGTTGAACTGGGTACAGAGGGCAGCGTAGTCAATACTTTCCCGCACATCTCTCCCGCAATCAATCCGATCTATCCATCCTGTTCCCGGAGGGGAGGGGGATGGATGGACAGATGGATCAAGCTGAATGGGGTCAGTTTGATTTGATTCAATATAGATTGCGTCCGATTTTCCGAAGTCTGCACTTCCGAAAACCGGAAGTCTTGACTTCTGCTTTTCGGAACTCTTGACTTCCGATTTTCCGAAGTCTTGACTTCCGAAAATTGGAAGTCTGGGAATGTCCTGCGGCTGGGAGGGTTGCGGCGGTTTTTCGCCGGTGGTGAACCGCTTGACATAGATTTTTGCAGGACGGCCCTGGCCCCGCTTGACGCGCTCGATCAGGCCAAAACCCTTGCCTGTGTCCAACTCGGCCAGCAGCTTGACGGCCTTCTCATGCCCGCAGCCCAGGTCTGCCTGTATCTCGTCCAGTGTGTAGTAGATATAAACACGGCCTTGGTCGTCGTACCAGCCGTTTTTAGCGGACAGCCCCATGCGGTCAAGGAGAAGGCCATAGAGCAGCTTGGCGTCGGTAGACAGCTTCTTGAACTGTTCGCCGGTGATAAGCTGGCGGGGGATACGGTAGAACGAAAATTGATTGCTTTCGTCGCCGTAATAATAGTCAAATGCTTGCTTGCCCACGTTCTCACCTCCATTGGGCAAAAAGAAAGGCGCCCCTTACGGAGCGCCTGGACTACGGGCTTTCCACCCGCTTTCTTCTTTTTTCTGCACCTTTTTCAATTTGGGATAGTAACAATGATAGCAAGCAACTTACTCAACAAAGGTTTTTAAGGGAAATTGTAGATGGCCCTCGTCTGCCTGTGTCGGGGCAATTTTTACTGGCCGCCACATACCACCATTCTTTTTTGCTCGATTTTCCTCGATAAGATTGTGCTTGATACCCTAAAATCTCGTTATCATAGAAGTGCGCCGCTTGGGATACCTTGGCTACTCGCTCAAAGACATTCAAACATGGCTGGGTCATAGCAACTACAACTTCACTGCCGACACCTACATTCATTCTGGCATGGGCGCACATGAGCAAATGGTGCTCAGTATGTCGGAGCGGCTGGGGGAACTGCTGCCGCAGAATATCGCACCTGATCTAACAGCTATCTGAGTGCAAAAAACCGCTCCCGAGATCAAGATGATCTTGGGAGCGGACATTTTGTTAGCGTTCGCTGTTTTTTTGTGCCCAAAAACAGCCTTTTGCCGGAATGAGTTAGAAAAGTGTTAGAAAGCGTTATTTTGCGTTTTCTAATTTCTGTCAAAAGGTTAGAAAAAAGTCCTGAAACCGACTGATTTCAGGGCTTTTCTGGTTGCGGAGGCAGGACTCGAACCTACGGCCTCCGGGTTATGAGGCAGTCTCAAGCACAAATCGGAGTCATTTCGGCTCCGATTTGTGCTTTTTACCGCCGTTCGCTCGGCGGATTTTCCATTGTTTCCGTCCAGCCCTGCCCGATTTTTTCGTGTTCTGGGTCAAAACTGGGTCAGACACGGTGCACCCGCACCCACGCTGTCCACGGCTTGTATGGACTGCTCAGTCGCCTGCAAAGAGCTCGTCGGTGGCGTTGAGGGTCACCCGGAGGTAGGGGCCGGTGTCGGCGATGCCGGTATAGCCGGTCTCAGCGGTGAAGCGGTAATAACCGTCACCGAAGTTCCTGCCGTGGATGGGGCCGTCAGCCAGAGTGACGGTCAGCACGGCGCTGTTCCCATCCTGACGCAGATCCGCATTCTCAATGAGGGTGCAGCTTCCCGCCAGTTCCCCAGCGGGGAAGCTCTCTGGGTAGAGGGAGCCGTACTCCTTCAAAAAGTCCGGGTCTACATCCTTGGAGCGGGTGCCGCTGCTGAGGAAGGTGTCGTGCATGGTGACGGTGAGGGTCATACCGTCCTCCGAGAGAGCCACCTCGGTATAGGGGATCTCGCAGTAGGCGGCCACGAAGTCGCTACCGTCCGCCAGGGGCGCGAAAGCCACGGTGAGACCGCCTGCATCGACCTGGGCGGAGCGGATGGCCTCCCGGCGGCCCTGCATCCCCATGGAATAGCGCTCCCCAGCCCCGGCCCAGTAGATTTCAGAGCTACCAATGCCGGGAGAAACATAGGGATCATAGCCTCGGTCGCGGCCCTGCTCATCGTAGAGAAGGCTCAGTGTGGCCAACTCCACGCGTGGAAAACCGGGGACGCCGTTATAGATGTTAGGCCCGCCAGTGACCACCCGGACGGATGCCTGGGACTCGATCTCGCACCGAAGCAGGGGCGTATCCAGCCACAGCATCCGACGGCGGATGCCGCTCTGGCCGTAGACCCAGTCCAAGCTGGGGCAGTCCTCGTCCGTTCCCAGTTTCACCAGGAAATCTCCCTGGTACGCCTCGATGGAGGTGATAAGGCTTGCGTCGTCCCCATAGAGAGCCCGAACCTCCGCCTCCGTGGTGACAGGGCTGAGGACGTCCGTCTGAGAAGACCCGGCGGAAGAGGAGACATCGCCGGAGGACCCGGAGGAACTGGGGGCGGGACCATCCCCGCAGGCGGCAAGGTTCAGCAGCAGGAGGACCGCCAGAGCCAAGGAGATGAGTTTCTTCATGGGATAGCACTTCCTTTCTGTTGTTTGGGGCGTGGCCCCGGTGAGGAACCCGCAATTGGAAATGGGAATTTAACGGCATAATTGTTCTGAAATTCTTCCAATTCCTTGAATTTATTGTACCATAGCGCAAAAGTGTTTGCAAATGGATCTGCCGACAGAAAATTCTGTATATTCGAAGAAAATAGGCACTGCGCAAGGAACGCTGCTCACCAGACCTCAGAAAACGGCAAGTTAGCCGCTTTGACAAGCGGCCGTCCGGCGTTTCAACAGCACGAAGAGCACGCCGAGGGTAGTGATACCTCCCATGTCTCGCACACGCAGAAAGCCCTGAGCGCAGGATGTACAAACCGCAATTTCGGCAGAAGCGAAAAAGATCACGCAGCCCAGCGGGGCCGCGACGCCTGCGGGACAGCGACGCGCATAAGCACATCGCTGTCCCGCAGGCTCTTTGTGTCCTTCAGGAGTGCCTCCGACCAAGACCCAAAAGCGGCAAAGTTTGCCGTTCTACCCCCTGGCCACGCAGGGTTTCTGAAACGTGTAAAACAGTCCGAGGGTAGTAATAGCGCCCCCATCTGAATCGCCCCTGTTTCGCCGTGTAAGCCGCTGTGTGCGATCCTGTTGGCGAAGGTGAGTGTGTACCCGCTTTTGCTCGTGAAAGCAAACGTGGGCCGTTTGTGCGAGAAGTTGAAAAATGCGCTAAAAAGCGGTTTGGAACAGCGTTGTAACAGTAACTTTTTGGCGATATTCGTGGAAGTGATTTTGTGGTTTTTTGACAGGTTGAGGAAGGCTCCGGCGCTTTTGGCACCGGAGCCTTCCTTGAGTCTTACTTCGCAAGTACAACGGAAATTTTGATCTCCTTTTCCGCCTCGCTCAGGTCGAACGCACCGCCGTCCGCGACACTCACACGCAGCTCATACAATGTGCCGTCAGAAAGCGTATCCACGGCGCTGTCTTCTTCATCCGTGATCGACCACAGCTCTTTGCCGACCTCCGCCAGCTTCCCGTCTGCACCGTAGGCATAGAGCTTCAGCCCGGCGGTGTCCCCAGAAAGATTGTTCATCCGGAACGAGACCGTCGTGTTAGGATGAACATTTTCGACCGTCACAGTATTGCGCCAGCTGGCGACCGTGCCGTCACCGCCGTCCTGCTCAAACTGTTCCTGTGTCAGTACGTTCCGCGCGGCCTTATCGAGATCGACCTTGCGGTAGGGCATTTCGGGAAGATACACAAAGCGGTCCTGCAAGCACAGCAGCTCCAGATAGCCCGTCGGGCAGTAGAGCGCGTTGCCGCTGTTTCCGGCATACATACCGATAGCCATGTTATTGTAGCCATATTTGTTGGAGACGTCCATGGTGAATACCGTCTCGCCGGTGGCAAAGTCCAGAATGATGTACTGCCACATGCCGCTTTCCAGATCCTGCACATAGCCGTAGATATAGCCCGTCGCGGTGGAGAGCTTGAGAATCGATGTATCCCTCAGGTCATTTCGAGACCAGATGCTCTTCATCTCATAGCCGGAATCGGTTTTCACGGTGTCCACGCGCTCGACGCCGGGCGCGATCATGCAGTTGCCCTTTGTCAGCCAGTTTGTGTCATAGATGTTGGCATAGCTCTGGATGGAGGAATCGCTGTCGGGATCGGCAAGGCCTGCGCTGCCTGCGCCGAACCAGTTGCAGACAATCGTGCTGACGGTGCCCTCGCTGTCATCATAGACGATGGCAGAGTTTTCAACCGCCACCTGATAGCCCTCGGGCAAATCATCCAGAACCGGCATGCTTGCAACGATCTCACCGGTCTTCATATCGAGCGCCAGCAGCTTGACTGGATCCGCATTGTCGGTGAACATCACAAGATCCGGCGTCAGCGACGGGGAGCAGCCGCCGCCCCAGGCAAGACCGCCGCCGGTGGTCTTGTCACCCTCGCCGCTGACCTTCGCACCGACGCTCTCATACGGCGTACACCAGACAGCCTCGACACCGTTATTAGCACGCAGCAGATAGCAGTTCTGGTTCGTCAGGATGACCGCGCCGTCCTTGGAGGCGGCAATCCCGTTTTCCGCACCCTCGCCGAGCGCCAGCACGTAGACGAAGACGGCCTTCGAAAGGTCGGCCTGCTCTCCGTTTAGGATCGCCTCGATCGCCGAGTGGGCTATGTAGCCGAGCACCCCCTGCTGCTCACGCTCAGGATAGATGCGGAAGCCGCCGGTGGCAAACCAGAGGTTGCCGTCGTAGTCAAAGACCACGGAAAGAAGATTCTGCGTCAGCTCCTTGCCGAGCGCAGCTTCGGCTGCCGCCTTGATGTCAATGTCCAGTACCTTTTCAAACTCCGGCAGGACGTTTCCTGCTTCATCGGTTGCCCGCAGCATCAGCACATGGTTGTTGCTGGTGGGGCAGACGATGCGGTTTTCCGAGTCAAGGAACGTGTAGGAGCTCTGGATGACGTAACCACCGCCGTCGTGCTGCTTCGGAGAGAAATAGCCCAGCGTCGTGGTTTCCTCCGCGTTCAGATCGCGGATGGCGATGCCGCCGAGCAGCGGAACGACTGCGTGGCCGTAGCTGTCAAAGTAAATGGCAGGCGAAGCGTTCGCGTTGGTTTTTTCATAGGAAACATTGATCTCCGGATAGATGCCAAGCGGCAGGACTTCATCCGTAGAGTCGGTATTGTAGCCGTCGTGGTGAATGTTGGCGTCGCTCTTTGCCATATAGGGGTTTTCATCGACACGCTTGGCATTTATGGCCTTTACCGGCAGGGCAGCGCTTGCCGCGGAGTCTGTATCCGATGCAAGCATGTCGGAAGACTGCTTCGCACCGCAGGCCGCCAATGTCAGGCACAACACACCGGCCAGCAGAAGGGTTGGTACAGAACATTGTAACTTTTTCTTTTTCATTGATATCCTCCATTTTTGTGCTTGTTGTCTTGGTTTGGTTCGATGCCCGTTTATTCAATCCAGGCATTCAGTCCTCGCCGGAATGCTTCCTCGGAAACCGGCTCCAGCAGGAAATAGTCTGCCCGCAGCCGGAAGGCGTGAAGGGAGAAATCCAAGTCGCTGCACCAGATCATCCGGCACGCGGGGCATAAGGAGCGAAGATGTTCCGCTGCATTCAGTCCTGCCACTCCGGAAAGTGCAATGACGGCATTGGTTGGAGCATCTTTCTGCGCCGTTTCAAAAAAGCGTTCCTGGTCGTCATATTGCATGACCTGCGGAAACAGCCCCTTCGCTTCACAAAACCGGGTAAGTTGCTCGGCGTAGCGCTGCCGCTCTGCTTCCTGTTCTGCCAGCACGGCAATACGATACACAGATTTCCCTCCTTCCTTCATCCGATTTGGCATTTTGCTTGCGCTCAGTATAAAAAGGCCATTCGGTTTTTTCAAGCGCCGTAGCACGAAAGGGGCGATTTTGGCACGAATTCCGACAGCGGTTCTTTGTCATCCTCGACACGCTGTGATATAATTATCTTGGAATTCAAGCACAAGGAGAGAACCCTGCATGAGAATTGCGATTGTGGATGATCTTGCTGCGGAACGTGCACTGCTGAAAGACCGGCTGGAGCAGCAGCTTCACCGGAGAAATGTGCAGGCGGATATTCTGGAATACGAAAGCGGCGAGACATTTCTGGAAGCGGCAAGGAAAGCGCCCTTTACTGCCGCATTTCTGGATATTTATATGGATGGCATGACGGGCATGGAGGCGGCAAAGAAGCTGCGGAAAACCGACACGGACTGCCTGCTGGTTTTTACCACGACCTCGACCGACCATGCGCTGGAGGGCTTTCAGGTACGGGCGCTGCACTATCTGGTCAAGCCCTTTACCGAAGCGGACATCGATGCGCTGACGGACGAGCTGCTTGCCCGCATACCGCAGCCGGACAAATATATGGAGCTAAAGGTGGAGGGAAGCGAGATCCATCTGCGCTATCAGGACATCGTCTACGCAGAACACTTCGCCCACTTGATCTACGTCCATACGACGGTTCAAAAGACGCTTGCCACACGCCAACCCTTCAAGACGTTCATCGCCCCGCTAAAGGATGACACACGCTTTTTTGTGTGCGGGCGCGGCGTAATCGTGAATCTGGAACACGCGAAGGATCTGGAAGGCGCCGCCTTCCGCATGGCGGACGGAAGCCGCGTGTTTGTCAGTCAGGACCTTCTGAAAAGCGCCCGGCAGGCGCTTATGGAGTTCTTGCTTCAAAGGGGGCGGATGGCATAATGGAGCTGCTGCGTCCAATTCTGGAGCTCGGCGTGGTGATTCCCGGCATGCTGCTTGCCTACTTCCCGGTAAAATCCAGCTTAAAGCAGCCGCTGCCAAAGCTTGTTTTGTGGCTTGTTCCGCTGCTTGCGCTGCTTTGTGCCGCCGGAGGCGTGGTGTGCTATGCGCGCCGCATGCCGACTGCGCCGATGCTTGCAGCCCTAACCTTGCTTGCAGTCGTGATCTACATAAAAACGCTCCGGATTTCGCTTTGGAAATCCGGAACGATTGCGTTGTCCGTCTGTGCGGTATTTGCCTGTATCAACAGCCTTTCAAGAGCGATTAACGCCGCTATGCTGGTCGGTTTGCCGCAGGCGCAGGCTGCGCCATGGTTCTGTCTGCGGTCTGCGATTTGCTATCATGCGCTCTGCTGGCTGTTTGCCGCCATCGCCTATTATCCTGCGACGCACAGCGTGCGGAGGATGGTCGAGGATAAAAATTTTGCGCAGACTTGGTATTCCTTCTGGGTGCTGCCGCTGGTGTTCATTGCGCTGAATCTGTTTATGATCCCCAAGTATGCGGACACGCTCTATACCGGGCGTGTTTTGCAGGGGTATATTGTGATCAGCATCGCACTTTTGTTTTTGATGCTTTTCTTCAACGCAATCTTCCTTCTGATGGCGATCAGCATCAACCGGAATGTGAGATTGCAGCAGGAGAACCAGCTGCTTTCCATGCAGCAGCAGCGCTACGAAAGCCTGAAAGTTGCCATTGAGGAAGCCCGGCAGGCGCGGCACGATCTGCGCCACCAACTATGTCAGCTCGCTGCCCTTGCAGAAGAAGGGGATCTTGAAAAGATCAAAGCCTATCTCTCCGGTGCGGTTTCCAGAATTCCAAGTCTTGAAATGCATTTCTGCGAAAACCGGGCGGCAGACAGCGTGGTCGGGTATTACTGCGCGCTTGCCAAACGGGAGAATATCCCGTATTCCGTGCAGATTGATCTGCCGGAATGTCTTCCTGTAGACGAAATCAATCTGTGTCTGGTTCTCTCGAATCTGCTGGAAAATGCACTGGAAGCCAGCCTGCGCACTGCGCCTGCCCGACGCAGGGTCAAACTGACAGCCTATCTGCATGGCAACAGTCTGGCACTGATTCAGGTTGAAAACACCTATGACGGAGTCATCCGCGAAAAAGGTGGTGTCTTTCAGTCCTCCAAGCGAAAAGGAGACGGCGTCGGACTTCAGTCCGTCCGTCACATCGCAGAAAAATCCGGCGGGGTGAGTACGGTTACCTATCAGGACGGCGTATTCCGCGCAAGGGTCATGCTCCGGGGATAAAGGCGGAGAGAGGGAACGCCGGACGCCGCAAACAGAGTTGGACTCTGGGAGATATCGGAGCAAGCACAGTCCGCTCAGCGGGCGGTGTCGGTCTGCGCAGCCCAGCGGGGCCGCGACGCCTCGGGACAGCGACGCGCATAAGCGCATCGCTGTCCCGAAGGCTTTCTGCGTTCTTCGAGAGTACATCCAACCAAGACCCAAAAGCGGCAAAGTACGCCATTCTGATACCCGGCCCGGGGATGTTTGTGAACGTGCGGAACGCTCCGAGGGTAGTGATAGCGCCCCCATCTGAAATGCCCCGTGTTTCGCCGTGTAAGCCCTTGTGTGCGATTCTTTGAACAGAGACGAGTGTGTACCCGCTTTCACCCGTGAAAGCGAACGTGGGCCGTTTGTGCGAGAGGCTGAAAAATGCGATGAAATGCGGTTTGGAACAGCGTTGTGCCGGTAACTTTTTGGCGATATTCGCGGGAACGGTCCTGGGCGAAAAGCCGAACTTTACAGGAAGGTTTTTCGGTCGGAGAAGGCCGTTCGATTTTAGCACAAGATAAAGGGCCGCAGTCGCAAGCGCCCACGGCCCGGCCACAAAGCCCCGCGGTGCGGGGCTTTCCGAGGTTTTGAAACCGCAGTCTAAGGTGCACCTTGAGAGGCACTTTCGCAGTCTTGGGTGAACG
>JBBNGO010000061.1:0-15298 GCA_040095065.1 Hominicoprocola fusiformis | reverse complement strand
TGCGGGCGGCGCTAAAGGTCTACCGGGCTGCACGCGCTGCGCAATCAGGTGCGGTGTACATGGCTTCGCCATGAATCCCTACCGCCTCGTTACCACTCTCAACCGCGCCTTACTACCGTGAGGCGCGAGTGACGTTTACTCGGCGGCAGACTGTGTGCCAAATGCGGCATTGCTGGTGCTCGCCGCATTGATGGGACTGGCGATAGACGGGAATTACTGCGCACTTCTACAAAATCAGCAGAGCGGCAGCGGATAATAGGAGTAGGCCAAATCGTCTAGCAATGCTAAACGCGGCAACGCCGCGCTATGGGAAGTGCAATCGGCAAGCATTGCAGCTCTTCGAGCTGCTCGCTTGCAATGAAAGTCTTTCTCTTGGGGTTCCAAAGGGGCCATTCTCTTTTACGAAAGAGAATGGCCCCTTTATTTCGTGCAGCACCCGCGGTGCTGCTTTTCTCTTTCCGCTATGCGGAAAACCTTACATCATATCCTTGATATGATTCAGCCGATCCAGCGCAGCGTACAGCGTCTCATCCTTCTTCGCGAAGTGCAGACGCACAATATTGTTGATCGGTTCATTGAAGAACGAGCTGCCCGGCACGGCGCCGACGCCGGCTTTTCTCGCCAGCTGCTCGCAGAAGTCGACGTCGCTCTGGCCCTTCTTGAGGTACGGGGAGATGTCGGCCAGCACGAAGTACGTGCCCTCGGGATCGGTGAAGGGGATGCCGATGTCGCGCATGCCCTCGGTGAAGATTTTTTTCATGTGCGCGTAGTGCGCGCCGAACTCGTCATAGTAGCTCAGCGGCATGTTGAGGCCGACGACGGCGGCCTCCATCAGAGGCGACGGGCAGCCGACGGCGTTGAAGTCGTGGTACTGGCGGATGCGCGCCATGATGTTCTCCGGCGCGATGGCATAGCCGAGTCTCCAGCCGGTGACGGAGTAGGTCTTGGAGAGCGACGAGCAGGAGACCGTGCGCTCCCACATGCCGGGGATGCTGTTCATGTAGACGTGCTTGCGGCCGTCGTAGATGATGTGCTCATATACCTCGTCCATGATGGCGTAAACGTCGTAGCGGATGCAGAGGTCGGCGATGGTCTTGAGCTCTTCCTCGGTGAAGACCTTGCCGCTCGGGTTCGAGGGATTGCAGATGATGATGGCCTTCGCACCGCCGCGGAACGCATCTTCGAGCACGTTCGGGTCAAAGGAGAACGTCGGCGGATTCAGAGGGACAAAGACCGGCTCGCAGTCGGCCATGATGACCTGTGCGCGGTAGTTTTCGAAGAACGGGGAGAACATCACGACGCGGTCGCCCGGATTCGTCAGGGCGAAGAGCGTGTCGACCATCGCTTCGGTCGAGCCGATGGTCGCGACGATCTCGGTCTCGGGGTCGATGGTGCGGCCCATGAAGTGACCGCATTTGCGCGCGATGGCCTGGCGGAAATTCGGCGCACCCATCGTGATGGGGTACTGATGGGGGCCTTCGTGGCTCACGACCTCGAGGCGGTCCATCATCTCCTTGGGCGGGTCAAAATCGGGGAAGCCCTGCGCTAAGTTGATCGCGCCGCATTCGTTGGAGATACGCGTCATTCTGCGAATGACGGAGTCGGTAAAGTGCTGATTTCTTCTGCTCATTTCCTGCATGGGTGTGCCGTCCTTTCCGTTGCGGTCAGTGCGGAACACGCTCGCAGAGCCGCGATCAAGTGAAGTTGTTCTTAATATTACATAAAGATGAGAGAATGTCAAGTATTACAAAGGACAACATGACGAAGTTCGACGCTTTGTCACGATAAAGCAGGAACGCGGCGGCCGCTTTTGTATAGAATGGAGCAGGCGAACGCCGGGAGAGGAGGGGAAAAGCATGTATTCGAATCCGCCGCCGCGCCCGCCGGGACCGCCGCTGTTCGGCCCGTGGCGCTGCGTGGGTGTTTGCGCGCTGGCGCTGGGGCTCGGTATTTTCATCGCGGCTGTTTTTCCGGTGGGGGCGCTGATGTTTCTGGTCGCGTTTCTTCTCATCTTCTGCGGCATCGGCTGCCTGCGCAGATTTTAATATTGGTTGAAAAGGGCATGAATATTGGGAGGGGGAAAAGCATGAAAATTGTCGTTTGGAAGTCACCCAAGGTCCTCTCGTCGCTGCTGCGGCGCGTATTTGGCGTCAGGGAGGAAGCATAACGCGCGTCCACAGTGCATAGAGTGCAGTAACCACTTAGCCGAAGGAGAGGGACTGCAATGGAACTGGAATTGAAAAAGGAGCAGTTTGCCTGTTATCAGGCGTTACCGCAGCTCAGCGAGAACCGCGAGGAGACAACGGAGACCATCGTGCCGGACTATCTGCCGGACATCGCCCGCATCGTGGATGCGAGCGGGTGCCTTTTCCTGCGCAGCCGTGAGATCGCAGACGGAAAAGCGCAGGTGTCGGGCACGGTCCGCATGACGCTTTTGTACGTGGCCGAGGACGCGCAGGGGATGAAGTCGTTTGAATACACGCTGCCGCTCGACGAGACGATCGAGGGGCGCGCGCTGAGCGGCAGCGCGGACAGCTGCCTCGACGGCCGGCTCTGCTCGTGCGAAGTGCGCATGCTCAATCCGCGTAAGGTGTTTACGCGCGTGAACGTGGAGCTGACGCTTACGCCCTACGTGCCCGCGTCGCTGAGCGTGTGCAGCGGCGTGAAGGAGCAGGAAGCCTACAAGATCGAAACGCTGTGCGAAAAGAAGGACATCGGCATCATCCGCGCCATTCGGGAAAAGGACTTCACGTTTTCCGATGAAGTGCTGCTTTCGGGCACGAAGGAGCCCATTCAGGAGCTTTTACGCACAAAGTGCGCGCTGCGCGTGACTGACTGCAAGTCGATCGGCAACAAGATCGTGCTCAAGGGCGTCGCGCGGCTGGATGCCATCTACTTGGATGAGAGCGGGAACCTTGCGTCCATGAGCAGCGAGCTGCCGTTTTCGCAGATTCTCGACGGCCTTGCCGAAGAGGAGGGCGAGACGACGGTGCGCGCGTCGCTGCGCCTGACAGGCGCGGAGATCCATGTCGGCAGCGAGAGCGAGCCGGACAACAACCGCGCCATCTCGCTGCGGCTCTACATCAGCGCGTTCACAGTGGTGCGCGAGGTGAAAAGCGTTTGCTGTGTGGCGGACCTTTACAGCACGGCCTACGACCTGACCGCGAAGACGGAGACGGTCGAGCTGTGCGACAGCGCGGCGCTGGTGCTGCGCGAGCAGCTCGTGCGCGAAAAGATCGAGACCGGGGCCGAGGTGCAGACGGTGCTGGCGACGGACGTGATCTTCAGCAGCGCGGGCGTGAGCGGCGGGGGAGAGAGCGCGTCGCTGCGCGCGACGGCGAATCTGCGCGTGCTGTATCTCGACGAAAACGCCGTGCCGCTGCTCTCCGAGCGGCGGAGCGAGGTGCTGCTCGAGACTGACCTTCCGGCCGGCGGCCAGGCGCGGGTGCAGGATGTGTACGCGGGCGAGATCGCCGCGTCCGTCGGCGCGGACGGCGTGGAGCTGCGCTTCCCCGTAACGTTTGCCGTCAGCGTGGCGGAAACGCCGTGCTATCCGTGTCTTCAGTCGCTTGAGGCTGAAGAGTGCGGGAAAAAGGACGAGAACGTCCCCTCGCTCGTGCTGCGCGCGATGAAGCAGGGCGAGCGGCTGTGGGATATTGCCAAGCTGTACCGCACGACGGTCGAGGCCATCCTTGCGGCCAACGAGCTCAAGGAGGAATCCACCGCGGTGATCGGAAAGCTGCTGCTGATCCCACGCAGGCGATGAGGAACGGAGGAAGAAGGTATGAGCATGAATACGGAGATCTATCAGGATATTTCGACCCGCACGGCGGGGGACATTTACATCGGCGTCGTTGGCCCCGTGCGCGCGGGCAAGTCGACGTTCATCAAGCGTTTTATGGAAACGCAGGTCATCCCGAATATCGACAATGTCTACCGCCGCGAGCGGGCGAAGGATGAGCTGCCGCAGAGCGGCAGCGGCCGCATGGTGATGACGGCGGAGCCGAAGTTCGTGCCGGAAGAGGCGGTGGACATCGCGCTCGACGAGGGAAGCAGCTGCTCGGTCCGGCTCATCGACTGCGTGGGCTACATGATCCCGGGCGCGACGGGGCAGATGGAGGGCGAGAGCCCCCGCATGGTCTCAACGCCGTGGCTCGACCACGAGGTGACGATGAGTGAGGCGGCAGAGCTTGGCACAACGCGCGTCATCCGCGAGCATTCGACCATCGGCGTCGTTGTGACGACCGACGGCAGTATCACTGATATCCCGCGCGAGGACTACATAGAGGCCGAGGGCCGCGTCATCCGCGAATTGCAGGAGATCGGCAAGCCATTTCTCGTTCTGCTCAACGCGACAGAGCCGGAAAGCGATCGCGTGCAGGCAATGGCAAGGGATATCGCTTCACGCTACGGCGTGACATGTCTGCCCGTCAACTGCCTGACGCTCGACGACAACGCAGTGGGAATGATTCTCAAGGCCATCCTTTACGAGTTCCCGCTCTGCGAGCTGGACCTCTTCATCCCGCCGTGGGTCGAGGCGCTTGCCGACGATCACCCGATCAAAAGCGGCCTCTATCAGGCCATCCGCGAGAACACAGGCAGCCTCCACTGTATCCGAGAGGTGCAGGGCGCAATCAGCGCCATCGGCGGCTGCGAAAGCGTCAGCAGCGCGCGCATCACGTCCATTCAGCTCGGCACGGGCGTCGCCGCGGCGGAATTGCAGCTCCCGCGCGCGCTGTTCTACCGGACGCTGAGCGAGCAGTCGGGCTTCGATGTGAAGGATGACGGCGATCTGCTGAGCCTTCTCACTGAGCTCTCGTCGGTCAAGGCGGAGTACGACAAGGTGGCGCAGGCGGTGTCCGATGCGCGCGAGAGAGGCTACGGCATCGTTGTGCCGACGGTCGACGAGCTGAACTTGGAGGAGCCGGAGATCATGAAGCAGGGCGGGCGCTACGGTGTGAGGCTCAAGGCGAGCGCGCCGAGCCTGCATATCATCCGCGCCGACATCGAAACGACCGTTTCGCCCATCGTCGGCAACGAAAAGCAGAGCGAAGACATGGTCAACTACCTCTTGCAGGAGTTCGAGGGCGACACGACGAAGATCTGGCAGTCCAACATCTTCGGCCGCAGCTTCCACGAGATCGTGAACGAAGACTTACAGGCAAAGCTCAAGCACATGCCGGACGACGCGCGCCTCAAGCTCCGCCAGACGCTTGAGCGCATCATCAACGAGGGCACGGGCGGTCTCATCTGTATCATCCTGTAAAGAAACAAAGCGAGAGGAGGTTCCTCTCGCTTTGTTACATTCCTGTAACTGGAATGTCATCGCTTTGTAACTTGTCATTTCCGCTGCCCGCTGTTATGCTGTTCTATAAGAAGGATAACAGGAGGAAGAGGATATGAGCCGAAAGATCGCGCTGCCGCTGCTGGTGGCAGCGGCGCTTGTCAGCATTATCTTAGCAAGCCGCACCCCGCAGCCCATCATAGAGGAATTGCCACCGGAGGAGGCGGACGCGCCCACCGCGCTGCTCACGCAGACCGAGGAGGTCGGCGGTTAGACTGTCACGCTGAAGGTCTACGAGCCGGATGAGGCTGGCTATGCGCGCTACGCGCTCTTTGGCGCGGACGGTGCGGAGATCGACATACCGTTCGGCGTGGATCGCGGCACTTGGATCGGGAATGGCAACGCTGCCGAAAAAGTCTCCCTCACCGCACGGGACGATGTGCTCGGATTTCCGGGCTTCGAGCTTGAAACGATCCAAGGCATAGTTATGACAGTTTGTGACTTCTATGCGCTGACGGAGCAGGGCTTTGTCTATGCGGGCAGGGCCTTTGGCTATGACTTTGATGATGCGGCGGAAGGCGACGGTGCGTGGCCGCTTGATCTCACGGGAGATGGGCGCAGCGAACTCATTACGCGCAGCACCTTTGGCGACGGCATGTCGTGTGTTTTTGTCTACCGTTGGAACGCCGCGGAGGGGGGCTCTCAGCGCAGTGAGGTCGACTGGGATAAGGCGGACGCGCAGCTTGCGCGCCTGAGTGCGCCCCTCGGCGTGACCGCGCGGGCGGAGACCTATCACGCACAGAACAATACCGTTACGCTGACGCTCTACACGGAAAGCGGCACGAAGGAAACAACGCTGCCGCTTACCACAGATATTCTCGGCGAGTGGTCCACGGAATAAGCGGAATGCGTGGACCAGGATAAAAAAGGAACCGATTCTTTTGAATCGGTTCCTTTTTTACTGAAAAATTTACTTGGCCAGCACTTTTTTGAGTTTGGCGAAACGGGGGAGGGAGTCCTCCTTCGGGAGCTTGGGCTCGCCCTGGATGAGGGGGAGGACATAGTCAATGAACTCCTGCTTGACGCCGTTGTGCGCATCGTTGATCCACTCGAGCGGGATCTTCTTCTCGAAGTTCGCGACTGAGGTGAGCGGCAGCAGCTTCGTCTTGCAAACGTAGTGGCCGTTCACGGTTTCGCGCTCGAAGGCGACCATCTTGTCGGTGATGCCGGCGACGGCGTTCTCCACCGCGGCACGACCGGCCATGACGGCCTCTTCGATATCGGTCTCGCTTGCGAGGTGTGCGCCGCAGCGCTGGAGCAACGACAGCTCAATGCCGCGCACCTTCGCGCCGGTCTTTTCCTTCACGATGCTCGCCAGCAGCGCGGCGAGGCCGCCGAGCTGCGCGTGGCCAAAGCCGTCCGTCGCGCTGGTCTTGGCCTCGGAGACAAAGCTACCGTCGGCATAATGAATGCCCTCGGACACGGCGACCATGCAGCTGCCGGTCTCCTTGTAGATGCGCTCGACGTCGGCAAGGAACGTGTCCATGTCGAAATCAGTCTCGGGCAGGTAGATGAGGTCGGGACCCGCGCCGTACTTCGTCGCGAGCGCGGCGGCGGCAGTCAGCCAACCGGCGTGGCGGCCCATGATCTCGACAATGCAGATCATGCCCGTGTCGTAGACGTGCGCGTCCTGATAGACCTCCATCAGGCTCGTTGCAATGTACTTGGCGGCGCTGGCGTAGCCGGGGCAGTGGTCGGTGCCGTAAAGGTCGTTGTCGATCGTCTTGGGAACGCCCATGACGCGGCACTCGTAGCCGACCTTCTGCATGTACTTGCTGATCTTATTGCAGGTATCCATCGAGTCATTTCCACCGTTGTAGAAGAAATAGCGGACGTCGTGCTTTTTGAATACCTCAAGGATGCGCTTGTAATCGGTGTCGTCCTCGTCGGGGTCCTTCATCTTGTAGCGGCAGGAGCCGAGGGCGGAGGAGGGGGTGTACTTTAAAAGCTCCAGCTCCTTCGGGTCTTCCTGACTCATGTCGAACAGGCGGTCTTCGAGCACGCCCTTGATACCGTGCTCTGCGCCGTAGACATTCGTGATGCAGCCGGAATCGAGCGCCGTGCGGATGACGCCGTAAGCGCTCGCGTTGATGACGGAGGTCGGGCCGCCGGACTGGCCGATGATGCACGCGCCTTTCAATTCACTCATAGCAGTTCTCCTTATCGCTTAGGCCTTGCCGGCGCAGCCGAGCACGTCGACGAGCTTGTGGCGGACGAGCTCCTTGATGTTGGCACGGGCGGGCTTGAGGTATTCACGCGGGTCGAACTTGTCGGGGTGCTCATCGAGGAAAGCACGCACGGTGCCGGTCATGGCAAGGCGCAGGTCGGAATCGATGTTGATCTTGCAGACGGAGAGCTTTGCGGCCTCGCGCAGCTGATCCTCGGGCACGCCGATAGCGTTGGGCATCTTGCCGCCGTGCTCGTTGATCATCTTGACATACTCCTGCGGGACGGAGGAGGAGCCGTGCAGCACGATGGGGAAGCCGGGCAGACGCTTGGAGACTTCCTTCAGCACATCGAAGCGCAGCGGGGGCGGGACGAGGATGCCCTGCTCATTGACGGTGCACTGCTCGGGCTTGAACTTGTAAGCGCCGTGAGAGGTACCAATGGCGATGGCAAGGGAGTCGCAGCCGGTCTTGGAGACGAATTCCTCGACTTCTTCGGGATGGGTGTAGGACGCCTCGTGCGCGGCGACCTTGACCTCGTCCTCGATACCGGCGAGGGTGCCGAGCTCGGCCTCGACCACGACGCCGTGGTCATGTGCGTACTCGACGACCTTCTTCGTGATCTCGATATTTTCGGCAAAGGGCTTGGAGGAGGCGTCGATCATGACGGAGGTGAAGCCGCCGTCGATGCAGGACTTGCAGGTCTCGAAGTCCGGGCCGTGGTCAAGGTGCAGCACGATGGGGATATCGGGGCAGCACTCGACAGCAGCTTCCACGAGCTTGACGAGGTAGGTGTGGTTCGCGTAGGCGCGGGCGCCCTTGCTGACCTGCAGGATCACGGGCGCGTGCTCTTCCTGGCAGGCCTCGGTGATACCCTGCACGATCTCCATGTTGTTGACGTTGAACGCCCCGATGGCGTACCCGCCGTCATAGGCCTTTTTGAACATTTCAGTAGATGTTACGAGCGGCATAATATCTTCTCCTTCGATAAAAAGTTATTTCAAATGTTTGGTACGTTTGGAACTAATTGTATTGTAACACAGAAATCTGATTTTGCAAGAGGATTTGCGATATTTTTGAAAAAAGGAGACAAAACCGATTCGCTTTGTCTCCTTTCTTTCCTCAGATGTTCACTTTGACCGTCTCAGCGATCTGATCCGCCGTCAGGCCGTACTCGCGCAGCACATCCGTCGCCTTGCCGGACTGGCCGAAGCGGTCGTTCACGCCGATCTTGTGGAACTTGCAGTTCACCTTGCCCATGAGCACGTCGGCAACGGCGTCGCCCAGGCCGCCGATGACGCTGTGCTCTTCAACGGTGATGACCTTGCCGCATTTTTCTGCGTACTTCGTTACGCACTCTGCGTCGATGGGCTTGATGGTGTGGATATTGATGACGGCAGCGTCGATGCCATCGCTTGCGAGCGCCTCGGCGGCCATCAGGGACTCGTTGACCATGAGGCCGGTCGCGAAGATCGCAACATCTTTGCCCTCGCGCAGGACGTTTGCCTTGCCGATCTCAAAGGGCTTGACCATGTCGCCCTCGAAAACGGGGGTGGCGAGACGAGCAAGGCGCATGTAGACCGGGCCGTCGACCTCGGCGATGGCCATGGTGGCGGCCTTGGCTTCGTTGGCGTCCGCGGGGCAGATGACCGTCATGCCGGGGATGGCGCGCATAAGCGCGAGATCCTCGATGCACTGGTGGCTGCCGCCGTCCTCGCCGACGCTGACGCCCGCGTGCGTGGCGCAGACCTTGACATTGAAGTGCGGGTAAGCAACGGAGTTTCGGATCTGCTCATAGGCGCGGCCGGCCGCAAACATCGCAAACGAAGAGCAGTAGGGGATGAGGCCCATCGTGGACATACCGGCGGCGATGTCGACCATGTTGGCCTCGGCAATGCCGCAGTTGTAGAATTTTTCGGGGTGCGCCTTGGCGACCTTGCAGGTCTGCGTGGCGTTGGCGAGGTCGGCGTCGAGCACGACGACCTTATCGTTCTTTTCGACCAGTTCGATCAGCGCTTCGCCGTAAGCCTGACGGGTCGCAATTTTATCAGCCATGTTCTTAGTCCTCCAATTCCTTCAAAGCCTGCTCGCGCTGCTCGGCATTTGGGGCCTTGCCGTGCCAGCCGACCTGATTCTCCATGAACGAAACGCCCTTGCCCTTGACGGTGTGTGCAAGGATGGCCTTGGGCTTGCCGGGCATGGTAGGCTTGGAGAGCGCGGCCTCGACGGCGCCCAAATCGTTGCCGTCGGGCAGCTCGACGAGGTCAAAGCCGAACGCGCGCAGCTTGGCGGGCAGATCGCCAAGGCTCATGACCTGGTCGTTCGTGCCGTCGATCTGGAGCCCATTGTTGTCGATGATGACGGTCAGATTGTCGAGTTTATAGTGCGCAGCGGCCATGTAAGCCTCCCAGATCTGACCCTCCTGGCTCTCACCGTCGCCGACGAGGGCGAAGACCTTCGTATCCTTGCCGAGATGCTTGGCACCGAGCGCCATGCCGACGGCGATGGACACGCCCTGACCGAGAGAACCCGTGGAAGCGTCCACGCCGGGGACCTTCTTCGCGTCGGGATGACCTTGCAGAATGGAGTGCAGCTGGCGGAAGTTCGCGTACTCGTCGCGGGAGATGAAGCCCTTGGCGGCGAGGACTGCGTAGTAGCAGGGAGCGGCATGACCCTTGGAGAGCACGAAACGATCACGGTTGGGATCGTGCGGGTTCTGCGGGTCAACGCGCATGTGGTTGAAGAAGACGCTGGTCATCAGCTCCACCGCAGACAGCGAACCGCCGGGGTGGCCGCTGCCGGCGTTGGCGGTCATCGTGATGATGTCACGCCGTACCTGCCGGCAGATGGGGGAAAGCTCTTTTGTATTCATGGAAACCCTCCTTGAAAAATACATTTCATCAACTGTTAAGTATATCGGATGAAGCCGGGAAAGTCAATTTTAATCCTCGTTCTTTTTCATCTTTACATGCGACAAGGGATTTGCCTTTGCAGCCACGCGCAGCGCGTCGTTATCAATGTGTGTGTAGATCTCCGTCGTGTTCAGATGCTCATGCCCAAGCACCTCCTGCACGGCTTTGACGTCCACGCCATTTTGCAGCATGAGCGTTGCCGCCGTGTGGCGCAGCTTGTGCGAGGAGTATTCTGAAGCGTCGAGCCCCGCGGCGCTCAGGTGCTTTTTGACGAGCGCGTGGACGCTCGAGCGGCTGATGCGCTCGTTGCGCGACGAGAGAAAGAGGGCATTGTGGTCGCGGCCGGAGATGGGGCGGCGGACGGCGAGATAACGCTTGAGCGCATCCTTGCAGGCGTCGTTTAAGTAGACGATGCGCACCTTGTTGCCTTTGCCGAGCACGCGCAGCGCGTCGTCCTGAATGTCCTGCAAATCAAGGCCGCAAAGCTCGGAAATGCGCAGCCCGCAGTTCAGAAAGATCGTCAGAATGCAGTAGTCGCGCTCGCGGTTCTGTCCGTCGACCGACTGCAAAAGCTGCACGCTTTCATTGAGCGTCAGATATTTCGGCAGCGACTTTTTGATCTTGGGGGAGTCGAGATCCTTGCAGGGATTTGTGTCCAAAAGGTGCGCCTTATTGACTAAATAGTTATAAAAAGACCGAATTGTCGCGATTTTTCGCGCTCTGGACGCGGCGTTCAGGCCGTAGTCAGACACGTCACTGTTCTGATGCTGCACGCGGTCGCGGCTCAGATAGGTCATGTAGGCGTAAATATCGGTCAATGTTACTTTTTTCACAAAGTCGAGATCGACATCCATGATGGAAATTTCACTCAAAGGGAGGTCGCGCAGCGACGGATCGCGCGACTGCTTCAAATAGCGGAAAAAGTTGCGCAGGTCGAGAAAGTATTCATCGACCGTTTTCTGTGAGTGGGCTTTGATGGTCTCGTGATAGGATAAAAAATCACGCAGGATCGGTGGCGATTCCAAGCGGTAGTCGTTCATAGTAAATGAGCGCCAGTGCAGGCACAGAAACAGCTCATCTAAATCAGAAAGAAAAAATACGGAGAAGTTACGAAGTGTTGGATTTCAAAATACCGGAAAAAATTCGGTAGCTCTGATCTGTGAGCGTTGTCGGCGGTTCAAGCGTGATACACAGCTGCGCAGCGATTGATCGTTCGAACGGATGCACAGCGTACATGCCGTTAATCGACGGTATGACGGCTTTCAATAAAGTGGCCGATGGAGAGGGGGCATTTTGAAGTCCATACTAAATTGAACAAAATAAAAATTTTGTTCAATTTAGGGGAGCGGAAAAACGTATTTTTGCGGAAATGAGCGTTTTGGCGTGGCTGGCGGCAAAAACCTCCTTTGTCAAGATCGTAGGATTCTATGGGTCCGGCAGCGTTTTCACGCTGCCGGTTTTGCTGATACAATAAATATTATTAAATATTATTTATGTGTGCGTTGCAGTCAACGCATTGCTTTACGCCTGTACGATGGCGCGCAGCGCTTCGGCGATATTGCGCGCTTCGATCAGCGCGAGTCCCTGCGGCGCGCGGATCTGATCCTTGCGCTGCTTCGGGATGATGCATGTTTCAAAGCCCAGACGGTGCACCTCGCTGAGCCGCTCGCTCAAATGGTTCACGCTGCGCAGCTCGCCCGTCAGGCCGACTTCGCCGATGGCGGCGACATGGTTGCCGATGGGCTTGTCGAGATAGCTCGACGCCAGCGCCAGCACGGCGGCAAGATCCGCCGCAGGCTCGTCCACGCTGAGTCCGCCGATGACGTTCAAGAACGCGTCACAGCCGGACACCTTGAGCGCGCCGCGCTTTTCGAGCACCGCCATCAGCATGGCGGCGCGGTTGTAGTCAAAGCCGTTGCTTGTCCGCCGCGAGACTGACTGCGCCGCGGGCGCAAGCAATGCCTGCACCTCGGCCAGCACCGGGCGCTGGCCTTCCATCACGCAGGTCACGCAGGTGCCGGGCGCGTCGTCGGGCCGGCCCGAGAGCAGCATTTCCGACGGGTTCGGCACTTCGACAAGGCCTTCGCTGCGCATTTCGAATACGCCGATCTCGTTCGTCGCGCCGAAGCGGTTTTTCGCCGCGCGCAGGATGCGATAGCTCATGTGCGCCTCGCCCTCGAAATATAAAACGCAGTCGACCATGTGCTCCAAGACCTTCGGGCCCGCGATGGAACCCTCCTTGTTGACGTGTCCGATGACGAAGACGGTGATGCCCTCCCCTTTGGCCAGCTGCATCAGCTCCAGCGTGCAGGCGCGCACCTGCGCCACGCTGCCCGCGGGCGATTCGAGCGAGTCCTGATAGAGCGTCTGGATGGAGTCGACAATCAGCACATCGGGCTTTTCCTCTTCGACGGATTCCAGCACGTCGCCAAGGCAGGTCTCAGACAGCACGTACAGGTTGTCCGACTGCACGCCGAGACGGTCGGCGCGCAGCTTGAGTTGACGCGGCGATTCCTCGCCGGAAACGTACAGAATTTTGGCGGTTTCACTCAGTTTTCCGCATATCTGCAGCATCAGCGTCGATTTGCCGATGCCCGGCGCGCCGCCGACGAGCACGAGCGAACCCTGCACAGCGCCCCCGCCGAGCACACGGTCAAGCTCGCCCATGCCGGTGGGAAAACGGATCTCCTGCGCCGTATCGAGCTCTGCGATCGGGTGCGCCTTGGCGCGCAGCGCGCGGCTGCGGCCGCCCGTTTTTGCCTTTGCACTGTCGCCGACGGCCTGCTCCACGAGCGTGTTCCATGCGCCGCAGCTCGGGCAGCGGCCCGCCCATTTGGGCGTTTCGTTGCCGCACTCCGTGCAGAAAAATACACTTTTTGCCTTTGCCATATTGTAAACCTCTTTTGCTTTACTGCTACTGCTGTAAAAGACCGGACGCGATCACAACGGCCAGTCTTTGCTGATATTCGCCACTTTTCAAAAGCGCCGTTTCATTTTCATTGCTCAAAAATCCGCACTCGATCAGGATCGCGGGCGCGGTGACGTTTTTCATCAGGAAGATCGACGCGTCGATGGCCTTCTCTGTCTTCTCATTGCCCGCATTGACAGTCTGATTCAGCGCGAGCTGCACCGCATTCGCGACCTCGGCACTCCCCTCTTTTTTGCCGTAAAACACCTGCGCGCCGTGCGTCTGCTTGGATGACGGAAGACTGTTCTGGTGGATGCTGACAAGGATAGCGCCTTGCGTGCTGTTGACCAGTCCCACGCGGTTTTCGAGGTCGGAGCGCTTCTTTTCCCGCAGCGTGGACGCACTGGCATCGTGGATGGAGATATCCTCTGTGCGCGTCATGCGCGTCTCCTCGCCGAGAAAAACGAGCAGCGCGTCGAGCCGCCGCGCGATGGCGAGGTTCATGTCGCTTTCCTTGCTGCCGTCGGCGGCGACGGCCCCGCCGTCCTCCCCACCGTGCCCCGCGTCGATGACCCAGACGGTCTTCCCTGTCGGCGCCGACACGCTCGTCTCCACCGCCTCCGGCGGCAGAAGCATGCTGACGGTCGCCGCCGTCAGCACGAGCAGCAGCGCGAATATGGCGTAAAACGCCTTTTTTCCGAAAACGATAAACAAAATACCCCTCACCCCGGAACAATGTATGCCCCGCGGCGCGGCCTTATGTGATTTTCATTATACAGGATTTTGAACAAAAAGAAAAGCCCCGCTTCCCTTTTTTCTCCCGCTGCATAGGATGGTGTGGGCGGATGCCCGATTTCTTTGCAAGGAGGAGACTTCTTTGGACGACAACAGAGCCATGCGCGCCGAGTCCGGCGTGGGCACACTGCCGAACGGCTGCTGCGCGCCGCTGGCTTTTCCCTATGTCCCCGTGCAGAAAAACGACCCCGAGCGCTATTCCCAACAGGACGCGCTCAAGGCCGGCACGCTGTTTCCGGGGCTGAACCTACCCTTTCACGCGCAGATGAAGACGAAGTTCCCCGCCGTCAACACGGCGCTCTCAGAGCTGATGGCGCTCGATTTTGCCATCGACGAGCTGGGGCTTTATCTCACCACACACCCGGAGGACACCGAGGTTCTGAACCTCTACTGGTCGTATATCAAGCTCGGCCGCGAGGGGCGCGAGGCCTATGAAAAGCAGTACGGCCCGATTTTGCAGACGGACGTGACGCCCGGCAGCTTCAAGTGGCTGAATGATCCGTGGCCGTGGGATCTGGAGGGAGAAAAGTAAATGTTTGTATATGAGAAAAAGTTACAGTACCCCGTCAAGATCAAGAACCCGAATCCACGGCTTGCCGCGGCGATCATCTCGCAGTACGGTGGCCCGGACGGCGAGCTCGGCGCGTCGCTGCGCTACCTCTCCCAGCGCTACTCCATGCCCTACCCCGAGCTCAAGGGCCTGCTGACCGACATCGGCACAGAGGAGCTGGGGCATTTGGAGATGGTCGGCACGATCGTCCACCAGCTCACGCGAAATCTCACGGAGGAACAGATCAAGGAGGCTGGATTCGAGGCCTATTTTGTCGACCACACGACAGGCGTTTTCCCGCAGTTCGCCTCGGGCTACCCGTGGTCGGCGAGCACCATGCAGGTCACGGGCGACACCATCGCGGACCTGACGGAGGACCTGGCGGCGGAACAGAAGGCGCGCGTGACGTATGACAACATTCTGCGCCTTTCCGACGATCCGGACGTGAGTGATGTCATCAAATTCCTGCGTGCGCGCGAGATCGTACACTTCCAGCGCTTCGGCGAAGGCCTGCGCCTCGCCAAGGACCGCCTGGACGAGAAAAATGTCTACTACGTAAACCCGAGCTTCGACAAGTAAAGATAGAAAATGAAAAGGAAGTCTCTGCCGCCCGGCAGAGACTTG
>JBBNGO010000060.1:0-15400 GCA_040095065.1 Hominicoprocola fusiformis | reverse complement strand
CTACAAACTGCCAATGTCGGGGGTCGAGGGGAGACTCCCCTCGTCCTTTCTCTTGGGGGTGTAAGGGGGATATTCTCTTTCCGTGGAAAGAGAATATCCCCCTTTGCCGCGTCCCCACACAGTGTGGGGCCAGAAGCAGCGCTGCCGCGCTGCACCTCCCCTGCGCCCTACGGGCGCAAAAAGAAACAGCCCTCGCGGGCTGCTTTCCTCCCGCGCCCGGGGCGCGAAAGTTGTCCAAATTGTCAATATGGGATACTTATCCCCATTTCCCCTCTTTTTTCTTTGGATAATATGCGGTATTGACTTCTGGCGTTTTAGAGGCTAAAATAAGCCCATCAAACATGAGAGATGCATGAAAGGATTTAATGCTATGTTCCGTTTTGCTTATGCAAATCAGAATAACGCCGCCGCTTCTGCTATGTGCGCAGAGGCCGCTTCCTCCTGCACCTCTCAGTCCTCCCTCTTCAACTGCATCGCTCTGGGCGCCATTATTATGGCGTCCATTATTATTTCCCGCCTGATCGCCATTATTGGCATTTCTCTGCTGGTACTGGTACTTCTGGTCGTCCTGATGGGCGTTCCCGGGATGAAACGCGATTGCTGAGCGAGTAAAAAACGCGATACAGCAAAGCGGTTCCGCCGGGAATGGCGGACCCGCTTTTTTGTATAATAAATCTGTTCATTATTTAATCAAAGGAGATTTGAAACGATGAAAAAGAAGTTTATGTGCATGCTCATGGCTGCGGCCATGACGCTCTCGATGGCCGCCTGCGGCTCCAAGAGCGATGACACCAACACCGATGCCAACACCGACGGCACCGATAGCGCTGAGGTCCAGACCTTCAAACTCGGCACCTCCGGCCCGCTGACCGGTGACGCCGCGATCTACGGCATGGCCGTCGTTCAGGGTGCCGAGCTGGCCGTCAATGAAATCAACGCCAGCGACAGCAAGATCAAGTTCGAGTTCCAGAAGCAGGACGATGAGGCCGACGGCGAAAAGGCTGTCAACGCCTACAACACCATGATGGACAACGGCATGCAGGTCCTCGTCGGCCCCACCACCACTGGCGCTTCCATCGCGGTTGCCGATGCCTGCTACAATGACCGCACCTTTATGCTGACCCCGTCCGCTTCCTCCACCGACGTCACCGCAGGCAAGGACAATGTCTTCCAGGTCTGCTTCACCGACCCCAACCAGGGCGTTGGCGCTGCCGACTACATGGCTGAAAACTTCGCTGGTGCCAAAGTCGCCATCATCTACCGTAACGACGATGCTTACTCCCAGGGCATCCGCGACACCTTCGTGAAGGAAGCCACCGATAAGGGCGCTTTCGAGGTCGTCTATCAGGGCACTTTCACCAACGATACCGCTTCCGACTTCTCCGTCCAGCTGGCCGGTGCGCAGAATGCCGGTGCTGACCTCGTCTTCCTCCCCATCTACTATCAGCCCGCTTCCATCATCTTCTCCCAGGCTAAGGCCATGGGCTATGCTCCCACCTTCTTCGGCGTGGACGGCATGGATGGCATCCTGACCATGCCCGGCTTCGACGCTTCCCTTGCTGAGGGTCTGATGCTCATGACCCCGTTCTCTGCCACCGATGAAGCCAACCAGGCGTTCGTTGACGCTTACACTGCCGCTTATGGCACCGAGCCCAACCAGTTCGCCGCTGACGCTTACGACGGCGTGTACATCGTGAAGGCCGCTCTCGAGGCCGCCGGCTGCACCGCCGATATGAGCAACGAAGAGATCTGCGACGCGCTCGTCAGCGCCATGACCTCCCTCAAGTTCACCGGTCTCACCGGTACTGACATGACCTGGAATGCCGAGGGTCAGGTCTCCAAGGCTCCGACCGCTTATGTCGTCAAGGACGGCCAGTACGTCAAGGGCTAAATTCCGAAAGCGCAAAAAGCTGCGACCTTTCTCAAAGGCGGGCTGCCGGGAGCGAAAGCTCCCGGCGGCCTATGCCCTGTTTCTATGGCGGAAACGAAGGCAGGTGTTTTCCCGCCTCTGCCCTTGTTTCTGCCACAGACGAACCATAATTCCGAAAGAGAAAAGAGAGGTGCCATCCTAATGGAATTTTTATCCTATCTCATCAGCGGCATCAGCCTCGGCAGTGTGTACGCCATCATCGCCCTCGGCTATACGATGGTTTACGGCATTGCCAAGATGCTGAACTTTGCCCACGGCGACATCATCATGATCGGCGGCTACGTATCGTTCTGCGCGATGTTTTATCTGGGACTGCCCAACATCGTGGCGGTGCTGCTGGCCGTCATCGTCTGCACGGTGCTTGGCGTCGTCATCGAGCGGCTTGCCTATAAGCCCCTGCGCTCGGCGCCCAGCCTCGCGGTCCTGATCACCGCCATCGGCGTGAGCTATTTCCTCCAGAACTCCGCGCTTCTCATCTGGAAGGCAGCCGCGCGTGTCTATCCTCCGGTGGTCGAGGGTTCGATGCAGCTGTTCGGCGGCAAGCTGACCGTCTCCTATGTGTCTCTTCTTACGATCGCGGCCTGCGTTGTCATCATGATCGGCCTCACCACGTTCGTCAACAAGAGCAAGATGGGCAAGGCCATGCGTGCCTGCTCGGAGGATAAGGCGGCAGCCCAGCTCATGGGCATCAACGTCAACGCCACCATTTCCGCAACGTTCGCCATCGGCTCGGCGCTCGCCGCCATCGCCGGCGTGCTGCTCTGCTCGTTCAATACGTCGCTCATGCCGACGACCGGCTCCATGCCCGGCATCAAGGCCTTCACCGCGGCGGTGTTCGGCGGCATCGGCTCCATCCCCGGCGCGTTCCTCGGCGGCCTGCTCCTCGGCATCATCGAGGCCATGGCCAAGGCGTACATCTCGACGAACCTTGCCAACTCCATCGTGTTCGCCGTGCTGATCGTCGTGCTGCTCGTCAAGCCTGCCGGACTTCTCGGCAAGTCCGTGACGGAGAAAGTGTGAGGTGGCCGGAATGACACAGAAAATGAACAAATTCAACTCTCTCAAGAAGACCACAAAGGTCGACTTTGCGACCTATTTCGGCGTGATCGCCGCCTTCGTCATCGTGACGGTGCTGCAAAGCAACGGTTCGCTCAAGCGCTCCGCCATCGGTCTGCTCGTCCCTATCTGCTGCTACATGTCCATGGCCGTGTCGCTGAACCTGACGGTCGGTATCCTCGGTGAGCTGAGCCTCGGCCACGCAGGCTTTATGAGTGTCGGCGCATTTTCCGGCATCGTCGCCTCGCAGAGCCTCATGGGCGCGATCCCGAACGCGCCTGTGCGCCTCGCCATCTCGATGGTCGTCGGCGCGATCTTCGCCGCTATCGTCGGCCTGCTGATCGGCACGCCGGTGCTCCGCCTTCAGGGCGACTACCTCGCCATCGTCACGTTGGCCTTCGGTGAGATCATCAAAGAGCTCATCAACTGCCTCATCATCGGCTACGATGAAAACGGCCTGCACTTCATCTTCAACCCCGCCGGCAACAAGACGGTCGACGACCTCGGCCTGAGTGCCTCGGGCACCGCTATCATCAAGGGCGCGCAGGGTGCGACCGGCACCGCCACGATCGCAACGTTCACCGCGGGCTTCATCCTCGTGATGATCACGCTCATCGTCGTGCTGAACCTGACCCGCTCGCGCGCGGGCCGCGCGATCATGGCCATCCGCGACAACCGCATCGCCGCGCAGGCCATCGGCCTGAACCTGACGAAGTACAAGCTCATGGCGTTCGTCACCTCCGCCGCCCTCGCGGGCGCGGCAGGCGCGCTCTACGGCCTGAACTACTCCTCCCTTCAGGCGACGAAGTTCAACTTCAACCTCTCGATCCTCGTGCTGGTGTTCGTGGTGCTCGGCGGGCTTGGCAATATCTGGGGCTCGCTCATCGCCGCCGCGGCGCTGACGATCCTGCCCGAGGCGCTGCGTCAGTTTGCCGACTTCCGTATGCTCATCTACGCGATCGTGCTGATCTTCGTCATGCTCGCGACCAACAATCCGCAGGCCAAGGCGTTCTTCCAGAAGCTTCTGCCTCATCGCCGTGCCAGTGCTGAAAAGGAGGATTGACCATGACACAGAAAGAAAAAGCCAAGCTCGTTCCCGTCTCCCGTGAACCGGCGCTTTTGACCGAGCGCGACGCGAACAAGTCCCCCGTGCTCGAGTGCATCGACCTCGGCATCACGTTCGGCGGTCTGAAAGCGGTCGACAATTTCAATGTGACCATCGGCCGCACCGAGATCACCGGCCTCATCGGCCCGAACGGCGCAGGCAAAACGACCGTTTTCAACCTGCTCACCAAGGTCTATCAGCCCACCCACGGCACGATTCTCTTAAACGGCAAGGACATCCATGACCTCAACACCGCGCAGGTCAACCGCGCGGGCATCGCGCGCACATTCCAGAATATCCGCCTGTTCGGCGAGCTGAGCGTGGAAGAAAACATCACCGTCGCGATGGACACGCAGATGCACTACACGATGCCCGAGGGCATTTTCCGCCTGCCCCGCTTCTGGAAGGAAGAGCGCATCGTTCACGAGCGCGCGATGGAGCTTCTGTCCATCTTCCACATGGAGGATCTTGCCAAGGCCAAGGCAAGCTCGCTCCCCTACGGCGCACAGCGCCGCCTGGAAATTCTCCGTGCGCTGGCCACGAACCCGAGTCTGCTGCTTCTTGACGAGCCCGCCGCCGGCATGAACCCGAGCGAGACGGCTGAGCTGATGGAAAACATCCGCTCCATCCGCGATACCTTCCAGATCGCGGTGCTGCTCATCGAGCACGACATGAACCTCGTCATGAACATCTGCGAGGGCATCGCCGTTTTGAACTTCGGCCATGTCATCGCCAAGGGTACACCCGAAGACATTCAGAACAATCCCGAGGTCATTGAAGCCTACCTCGGCAAGCAGAAGGAGGCCTAACGATGGGACAGATCTTACAGGTGAACGATCTTCACGTTTACTACGGCAGCATCCACGCCGTCAAGGGCGTTTCCTTCGAGGTCAACGAGGGTGAGGTCGTCACGCTGATCGGTGCGAACGGCGCGGGTAAGTCGACCGTTCTGAACACGGTCTCCGGCCTTCTGCATCCCAAGCACGGCAGCGTTGTTTTTGAAGGCAAGGACTTAAAGGGCGTCCCCGCGCACAAGATCGTCGAGCACGGTCTTGCGCAGGTTCCGGAAGGCCGCCACGTCTTTTTGCAGATGACGGTCGAGGATAACCTCGAAATGGGCGCCTACACCCAGCCGAACTCCACCATTGAAGCGGGCATTGCGGACGTCTACGAGCGCTTCCCGCGCCTCAAAGAGCGCCGCAAGCAGATCGCCGGTACGCTCTCCGGCGGTGAGCAGCAGATGCTCGCCATGGGCAGAGCGCTCATGTCGAAGCCGAAGCTTCTGATGCTCGACGAGCCGTCTATGGGCCTCGCTCCGATCCTCGTTGAGCAGATCTTTGACATCATCCGCGAGCTGCACGCTGCGGGCACGACGATCCTGCTCGTCGAGCAGAACGCGCAGGCCGCACTCTCCGTCGCCGACCGCGCGTACGTGCTTGAAACGGGCCGCATCACGCTCTCCGGCACCGGCAAGGAGCTCATGGCGAGCGACGCCGTCCGCAAAGCCTACCTCGGCGGTTAAATCTCCCTCAAATGCAAAGAGTCATCCAAAAGGATGGCTCTTTTTTTGTACAGTTTCGCCGCCGTGCAAAATTTCCGCCCAACCTGCTGCACATTTGCCAAAGATATGGTATACTGACGGAACAAGCGCCGCGAAAACCGCGGCGCACCGACACAGGATCGGAGGGATCGGATTGTTCAAAATTCTCATTGCGGAGGACGACCGCGAGCTGCGCCAGCTCTTCGCCCACGTGCTCACCAAAAACGGCTACACGGTGCTCGGCGTCTCCAACGGTGAGGAAGCTCTCGACGCGCTCGAGCAGAGCTATTATGATCTCATCATCTCCGACATTATGATGCCGAAAATGGACGGCTATGAGCTTGTGCGCTCAATCCGCGAGAGCGGTTCGTCCATCCCCATTATGATGATCACCGCCAAGGACGCCTTTGACGACATGCGCCTCGGCTTCCTCTCCGGCAGCGACGACTATATGGTCAAGCCCATCAACATTGGGGAAATGGTGCTGCGCGTGAGCGCGCTGCTGCGCCGCGCCCAGATGGCGAGCGAGCGCCGTCAGGTCATCGGCGGCACGGTGATGGAGTGCGACTCGCTCAGCGTCACCGTCGACGGCGAGAGCATGGTGCTGCCGCAGAAGGAATTCATGCTGCTCTACAAGATGGCGTCGTTCCCCGGCCGCATCTTCACGCGCCAGCAGCTCATGGACGACATCTGGGGCTATGATTCCAGCACCGACACCCACACCGTCGATGTCCACATCGCGCGCTTGCGCGAGCGCTTCCGCGACAATCCCGACTTCAAGATCGTCACGATGCGCGGCGTGGGATATAAGGTGGTGCGCACATGAAAAAGCGGCGCAACAAATTTCTCGATATCCGCGTGCAGTTTTTCTTCATCTGCATGGCGGGCTTTATCGGCGTGGCGCTGCTTGCCGCGCTCGCGGCCTGGGGGCTCGAGCACCTCGGCGTCAATGTGCCGATGTTCGTGTGGCTGCTCATCTTCACGCTGCTGCTCGGCAGCGCGACGGCGGCGGGCTTTTCCATCGCGTTCTTCGCGCCCATCTCGCGCCTGTCGCGCGCGATGAAGGAGGTCGCGGGCGGCAACTTCCGCGTGCATGTGGAGACGAAGAGCGTTTTTCGCGATATCCGCGACAGCTTTGACAGCTTCAACCTCATGGTCAGCGAGCTGAACGCGACCGAGACCTTGCAGACCGACTTCATCTCGAACGTCTCGCACGAGTTCAAAACGCCCATCAACGCGATCGAGGGCTATGCCTCGCTTTTGCAGGAGCATCAGCAGTCCCCCGAGGAGCAGGCGGAGTACATCGACAAAATTCTCTTCAACACGCGCAGGCTCTCCGCCCTTGCGGGCAATATTCTGCTGCTGAGTAAGCTCGACAGCCAGTCCATCCACCCTCAGCGCTCGCGCTTCCGCCTCGACGAGCAGGTGAGGCAGTGCATTCTGGCCCTTGAGCGCAAGTGGACGGAAAAGGACGTCGACTTCGACGTCGACCTCGACTCCGTCGATTTCACAGGCTACGAAGGACTACTCCAGCATGTGTGGATGAACCTCATCGACAACGCCGTCAAGTTCGGCCCGCGCGGCGGCCTGATCCGCATGCGTCTCATTGAGGAAAACGGCAGCGTGCTCTTCACCATTGACAACGAGGGCAAAAGCATCCCCGACGAGGATAAGTCCCGCATTTTTAACAAATTCTATCAGGGGGACAGCTCGCACGAATCCGAGGGCAACGGCCTCGGCCTTGCGCTTGTGCGCAAGATCGTCGCCATCCACGGCGGCGAGGTCTGGGTCGAAGACCCGGTGAACGGCGGCTGCCGCTTCGCCGTGCGCCTACCGGTGGAGAAATGACCGCCATTTTTCAACAAAAATTGAGATTCTCTTCATCATTTGTTCGAAACTCTATGCTATATTAAATCTTAACAGCCGCAGAGGCGGCTTTTCCCCGGCGCAGTGTCCCTGCGTCGGGCTTTTATCACGGGATAAGGAGAGGTGACGATGGGCTTTCTGCGCTGCTGCGTTTATTACGGAATTTTAGCCGTCGTGTCGTTTTTCATCGGGCGGCTGCTGCCAAAATCCTGGTTCCACGGCGACAAATTCCCCTACCGCTGCGCGAACTGGGAAGCAAAGCTCTTCCGCTTTCTGCGCGTGCACGAGTGGCAGGACAAGGTGCCCGACATGAGCAAGATCGTCCCCAAGCTCATCCCCGCCAAAAAGCTGGACACGGACTTTCGCGCGCAGCTTCCGCGCATGATCGAAGAGACCTGCGTCGCTGAGTTCACGCACTTTGTGCTCATCCTGCTCGGCTTTTACGCACTGCGCCTCTGGCCCGGAACGGGCGGCGCGGTCGTCACTGCCATCTATATTCTATTCGGCAACCTGCCGTTTCTCATCATCCAGCGCTACAACCGGCCGCGGCTGCAAAAGCTTCTCGCCGCGCAGCAGCGCCGGAGCAGACGCAACCAAGAAGTACAACAGTAAAGGATCGGAGCTTTTCATGAAAGTCTTGATTTTAAGCTGCAACACCGGCGAGGGGCACAACTCCTGCGCCGCGGCGCTCGAGGAGGAGTGCCGCAACCAGAACATTCCCTGCGACACCGAGGACGCGCTGCGCTTCATCTCGCCCGAGGTCTCGCGCTTTATCTCGAACTGGCACGTGCGCATCTACCGCCACGCACCGGGGCTGTTCCGCGTGGGCTACCGCGCGGCGGAGGATCATCCCGCCCAGTTTCACGAGGGCTCCGCGCTCTACCGCTATCTGACGCAGGGCGCGGAAAAGCTCTGCGGCTTCATCGCCGGCAGCGGGTACGACACGGTCATCTGCACCCACACGTTCGCAGCGCTGATGGTCAGCGAGGTCGTGAAGACGCACCTGCCGAATCTCAAGACCTGCTTCATCGCCACGGACTACACCTGCTCGCCCAGCGTGAAGGACAGCTCGCTCGACCGCTACT
The DNA here is from genome assembly GCA_040095065.1 of Hominicoprocola fusiformis. Taxonomy (GTDB): domain Bacteria; phylum Bacillota; class Clostridia; order Oscillospirales; family Oscillospiraceae; genus Hominicoprocola. Next base: position 6,818 of record JBBNGO010000060.1, on the reverse strand, counting down.
TTATCCCTGCCTCATCGCTCTCGGGCGATTTTCTCGGCGGCGGCGTGACGAGCGAACGCCTGCGTGCCTGCGGCATCCCCGTGCGCCAGATGTTCCGCTCCAGCGTACGCAAAGAGGACGCCAAGCGCGCCTTCGGCATCCCCGAGGGTCACAAGCACCTTGTGATGATGTGCGGCAGCATGGGCTGCGGCCCCATTATGAGCATCGCCCGCCGCATTGGGCGCAATTTGCCGGACGATCAGGACTTAACGATCGTCTGCGGCACGAACAAGCAGCTCTACCGCCGGCTCCAGCGCCGCTTCTATGACTCGAAAAATGTCCACGTCCGTTCGTATGTGAAGGACATGGCGCTTTTGATGGACTCCGCCGACCTCTACCTCACAAAGCCCGGCGGCATCAGCGTGACCGAGGCGGCCTCGATGCGCCTGCCGATGGTGTTCATCGACGCGGTCGCGGGCTGCGAGGAGTACAACAAGGATTTCTTCCTGCGCACGGGCGGCGCGGTCACGGGGCAGACGCCCAAAGAGATTGCGCGCACGAGCCTTCGCCTTCTCAGCGACAAGGACACGCTTGAAAAGATGGGCGACGCGCTCGACGCCGCCGTGCCGCACAACGCCGCGGCCAACATCCTCTCCGAGATGAGTGAAGCCGAGGAGGAGAAGGAGGAAGACCTCGCATGATCAAACCCAGCGTTGACTACCGCCAGTTCCGCTTCAGCAGGCTGAACACGCCGGAGTTCTCCCACGTGTGGCTGCTGCTCTACTGGCCGCTTTTCGGCCTCGGCTTTTCGTATGTCGAGCGCTTCTACCCCGTGGCGCACTACATCAACATGCACTGCGCGCTCGACGATCTGATTCCTTTTAATGAATGGTTTCTGATCCCCTACCTGTTCTGGTTCGTCTACCTCATCGGCGCGGTGGCCTACACGTTCTTTTTCGACGTGCCGGGCTTTCGCCGCATGATGCGCTTCGTGATGATCACCTACTCGGTGACGCTCATTATCTATTTCCTCTTTCCCACCTGTCAGATGCTCCGGCCTGAGGTCTTCCCGCGCGACAACGTGCTCACACGCTTTATCGCGGGCTTTTACGTGTTTGATACGAATACAAACGTCTGTCCGTCGCTGCATGTCATCGGCTCGATGGCGGCATTTTTCGCTTTCTGGTATGCGCCCATCTTCTCCAAGCGTGGCTGGCGCATTGCATCGACCGTTGCGGCATTTTTTATCAGCATTTCCACCGTCTTTATGAAGCAGCACTCCATTCTGGATGTCGCCGCAGCCATCCCGCTGTGCGCGATCGGCTATTATTTTGCCTACGTCAGAACGCCGAAAAAATCCCGCAGCGCCGTGCCGGATGTCACCCGATAAGAAACTTCATCCGCAGAAGCTCCGATCGCTTCTGCGGATGCTTCTTTTATACGGCTCTTTTCCCCTTTTCTTTTGCATATATTCGCGCATAATTGCATACTTTTGTGAATTTTCAGCTTTTCGCATGCATATTTGTTCATCTTGCATAGAAAGGCGTCGAAAGTTCTGGCATTTTTTGAGTATTTAATCGTTGACAATGAATAAGTAAACATTTATACTAACGCTATCGTTTCTGAAGCGTATGAAAATTCGTTCAACGATCAAACATTATACAAGATGGAAAGAAATTGAAAAAGGAGCTATCAACCATGAAAAAGTTTACTGCACTGATGCTGGCTCTGATGATGAGCCTTTCGCTGGTCGCCTGCGGCAATAAGACCGACGACAGCAACAACGCCGATGATGCCAACACCGACAACAACACCGAGCAGACCGGCGGCAAGCTGGTGCTCGGCACCTCCGCTGACTACGCCCCGTACGAATTCATGTATGCCGATGACAGCGGCACGATGCAGTACGCCGGTATCGACATTTCCGCCGGCCAGTACATCGCCGATGAGCTGGGCATGGAGCTTCAGGTCGAAAACATGAGCTTTGACTACCTGCTCACCTCCCTTGCCAAGGGCGATTTTGATATCGTCATGGCAGCCATCGAGGTCACGCCCGAGCGTCTCCAGTCCGCTGACTTCTCCGATCCCTACTACACCGACCTGCCGGCCATGATCCTTGTCAAGGCTGACGCCGCCGATCAGTACAACACCCTCGCCGACTTCGCCGGCAAGAGTGTCGGCGCACAGACCGCCACCACCAAGGAAGCTATCGTCACCGACGAGATGGAGGGTGCGAACCTCGTCTCCCTCTCCCTTGTGACTGACCTTGTCAACGAGCTTGTCTACGGCAAGGTCGACGCGATCGTCGTCGATGGCGCTGTCGCTGAGCAGTATGCAGAGTCCAACCCCGATCTGGTCGTCGCTGCCGCTTCCTCCGAGCTCGGTGAAGCTCAGCCCTACTGCATCGCTGTTGCCAAGGGCGACCCCAAGGGCCTGCTGCCCGGCATCAACGAGGCCATCGCCAAGATGACTTCCGAGAACAAGATGGAAGAGTTCATCGCCGCTGCCGATGAGCTGAGCGGCAAGGCCGTCGAGGTCACCGCGGACGCTCCTGCGGCCTAAGTTCTCCCCTTTAACTACGCTCTCTTCTCACTATCTCTCATAGCCAATGAGCAAAGCCCCAAATGGCTTTGCTCATTGGCGTCTCTTAATGAAAAGAGGCGAGCCTCTTTTCATTAAATTCTCACTCCACTCTGTGCCTCGCCCCCGCAAGCGGGTGCTTCGACACTCGCTCCGCGCAAAGTGTTTTTTGCCACGCGCATGTCGTGGCAAAAAACGAGCAAGATTTTTTCGCGCTGGCAGCGCGAAACTCTGCGAGGCTTATCCCAGCTAAATCACACATCTGAAAGGAGATCTCTCCCATGGATCTTGCCACGCGGTGGAGCAACCTCTTTGCCGGCATGTCACCGGCGTCGTTCTTTAACTTTTCCTTTTTGCCGAAATACGGCGTCTACTTTTTGCAGGCGCTCGGCTACACGCTGCTACTGGCCGTCATCTCGGTCCTGCTGGCCGTCATTCCGGCGCTGCTGCTCGCGTTCATGCGCCTGAGCAAGAATAAGTTTGTGCGCGGCATTTCCGGCGCGTACATCGCGATCTTCCGCTCTACGCCGCTGCTCGTGCAGCTCTCGATCATCTACTTCGGTCTCTTTGGCGCGATCTCCATCCCGCGCCTGTATCTCTTCGGCTTTATCGACATTTCCCGCTTCATCCCCGGCGTTGTGGCCCTCGCGCTCAACAGCTCGGCCTATGTTGCTGAGATCTTCCGCGCGGGCATCCTTGCCGTCGACGCAGGCCAGACTGAGGCCGCGCGCTCGCTGGGCCTTTCCGCCACGCAGGCGATGAAGCTCGTCGTGCTGCCGCAGGCCATCAAGAATGTCCTGCCCGCGCTCGGCAACGAGGTCGTCACCATGGTCAAGGAATCGTCCATCTGCTCCACGCTCGGCATGGTCGAGCTGATGTTCGCCGCGAAGACCGTGGCGACGTCCACTTACATTTCCCTCGCGCCTTACGTGCTGGCGGCGCTGATGTATTTCTGCATCACCTACCCCGCCGGCAAGGCGATCGAAGCGCTCGAAAGGAGGATGCGTCGTGGCGACAAGCACTAATTCTCTCATTCGCGTGACGGACGTCTGCAAGGAGTACAACGGCGGCAGCGTCCACGCGCTCTCCCACTGCAATTTAAGCGTGAAAAAGGGCGAGGTCGTGGCCATCATTGGCCCCTCCGGCAGCGGCAAATCGACACTGCTGCGCTGCCTGAACCTCCTGGAGCAGCCGACCTCCGGCACCATTTACTTCAAGGACGTCGCCCTCAACGGCAAGAAGGTCAACTTGGACCTCCACCGCCGCGAGATGGGCATGGTGTTCCAGCACTTCAACCTCTTCCCGCACATGACGGTCAAGAAGAACATCACCCTCGCACCCGTCAAGCTGGGCCTCAAGTCCCAGGCGGAGGCCGACGCGCAGGCCATGGCGCTGCTTGAGCGCATCGGCCTTGCCGACAAGGCGAATGAGTATCCCGCGATGCTCTCCGGCGGCCAGAAGCAGCGTATTGCCATCGTGCGCGCGCTCGCCATGGCGCCCGAGGTCATGCTCTTCGACGAGCCGACCTCCGCACTCGACCCCGAGATGGTCGGCGAGGTGCTCGACCTCATGCGCGACCTTGCCAAGGACGGCATGACAATGGTCGTCGTCACGCATGAGATGGGCTTCGCCCGCGAGGTCGCCGACCGCGTCGTCTTCATGTCCGAAGGCGCGATCATCGAAGAGGGCTCCCCCGCCGATCTCTTCGACCACCCGCAGAGCGAAAGACTGCAATCGTTCCTCGCAAAGGTCCTGTAAATTATATAAGAAAAGGCGTCCGGCCAGTGGCCGGATGCCTTTTTGTTGTCGGTATACTGTTTTACATCTTCTCCGGTGCGGAGCAGCCGATGACCTTGAGGCCGTTGGCGAGCACCTGACGGGTCGCGCTCGCGAGCTTGAGGCGTGCGTCGATGACGGCCTCGTCCTCGCCCTTGATGCGGCAGGCGTTGTAGAACTTGTGGAACGCCGCGGCAAGACGCATGAGGTAGCGGTTGATGTAGCTCGGGTCGTAGTCGCGCGCTGCCATGCGAATTTCCTCGGCAAAGGAGGAGAGTTCCTTGATGAGCGCGTGCTCAGCATCGCTCGAAAGGATGGACAGGTCGACCGCGCCGGGCTTGACGCTGTGGCCCTCTTCCTCCAGCGCTTTGAGCAGGCTGCAAATTCGCGCGTGCGCGTACTGGATGTAGTAGATGGGGTTCTCGCTGTCCTCGCGCACGGCGAGGCCGAGGTCAAATTCCATCTGCGTGTCAGGCTTGGCGTTGAAGAAGTAGCGGCAGGCGTCGACGGGAATTTCATCGAGCAGGTCAGAGAGCGAGATGGTCTTACCCGTGCGCTTGGACATACGCACGACCTCGCCGTCGCGCACAAGCTTAACGAGCTGCATCAGCACGATGTCGAGACGGTTCGTGCCGTCGAGGCCCAGCGCGTCCATCGCGCCCTTCATGCGGGCCACGTGACCGTGGTGGTCAGCGCCCCAGATGTTGATGACCTTGTCGAAGTGACGCACGGCGAACTTGTTGCGGTGATAGGCAATGTCGCCGGCAAAGTAGGTGTAGAAGCCGTTGGCGCGGCGCAGAACGTCGTCCTTTAAGTCGAGCTTGTCGATGTCCTCATCCTTCTTGCCCTGCTTGCGGTACTGCTCGCGCATGATGTCGGCGGTCTTGAGCCAGAGCGCGCCTTCCTTTTCATACGTCCAGCCGAGCTTATGAAGCTCCTCGACGGTGTCTTTGACATAGCCGCTGTTGTGCAGCGAGGACTCGAAGAACCATTCGTCGAACTTGATGCCGTAGCGCTCGAGGTCGCTCTTCATTTTCGGAATGTTGCGCTCCAGGCCAAAGCGCGCCATATCGGCGTGGCGCTCCTCGACGGACTTGTCTAAATAGCTGTCGCCGTGGACATCGTAGAACGCCTTGGCGAGCTCGCGGATGTCGTCGCCGTGGTAGCCGTCCTCGGGGAACTCGATCGCATCCTCGCCCTTGATGAGCTGGATGTAGCGTGCTTCGATGCTCTTGGCGAACTTTTCGATCTGGTTGCCAAAGTCGTTGACGTAGAACTCGCGCCACACGTCCGCGCCCGACCAGTCGAGCACCTCGGCGAGCGTATCGCCCAGCACGCCGCCGCGGGCGTTGCCCATGTGCATGGGGCCCGTGGGGTTCGCGGAGACGAACTCGACCATGTACTTCTTTCCGCCCAGCCAGTTGTCGCGGCCGTAGTCGCCCTTCTCCTCCTCAACGGCGGTCAGAACGTCGGCATACCACTTGTCGCCGAGGCGGAAGTTCAGAAAGCCGGGGCCCGCGATCTCGACGCTCGTAAAGTACGTGTCGCTCAGGTCCATGTGCTCGGTCAGAATTTTCGCGACCTCGCGGGGATTCTTGCGCATGGCCTTGGATGCAGCCAGGCAGAACGTCGTCGTATAGTCGCCGTTGGCGGTATCCTTGGGGATCTCCACGGCGGGGACGGTCTGCACGCCCTCGGGCAGCAGTCCCTCCTGCACAGCCGCGCGATAAGCCGTCGCCGTCAGCTCGGCGATCTGGTTCTTTGCGCTGCGGATCATATTCATAGTAATTTCTCCTCTATCCTTTGCGGTTTTACCCAAACGGCGCGGCACATTCGCCCGAAATCGCCCCATGGGGATACTTTTTTGCAATTATACTATATTTAATGGCAGAAAACAAGGGAATCCGGTAAGAAATCTGCCGCGGCACGCTTGCCGTTAAACGCAGGCGCAGCAAGGCCTTTCCCGCGATAAAAATCGCTGGTCCAGAAAGAGAATATTTTCGTGTCCAGTTGGGCGCGGCAGAGGCGTTTTGACGGCGCGGCGCGCCCGTCTTGCACGGTCACTGTGCCGCCTGTCAGCGTTTTATCACAGACCAGTATGCATTTCTCTCCGCGTGCCAGTAAGCGCCGCAAAATCGCGCCTCTCTTGCTTTTTTAACCAAAAATAATATAATGGCGATAGCATTATTTAGATGCTTTTGAGAGATTTTGAGAGTAAAACGATAAAAGGAGGACTATCCCATGCCCGTTAATCTGAAAGGCCGTTCGTTCCTGACGCTGAAAGACTTCACCCCCGACGAGATCCGCTACATGCTCAATCTCGCCGCTGACCTCAAGGCCAAAAAGCGCGCCGGCATCCGCGGCAACCTGCTCGCCGGCAAGAACATCGTGCTGCTGTTTGAAAAGACCTCTACCCGCACCCGCTGCGCGTTCGAAGTCGCCGCTTACGACGAGGGCGCGAACGTCACCTTCCTCGATTCCAA
>JBBNGO010000005.1:0-85411 GCA_040095065.1 Hominicoprocola fusiformis | reverse complement strand
ATGCGGTGAAAGTCGCATGTCCGGTGTGAAGCGGGGGAAAAGCTGGAGATAACTTCAAAGGCTTACCTATCGCTATTTCCAAGCGACCTTGCTACCTACGGCGCAGAGGCCAAAAAGCTGTTGCAGGATTTGCAGTCCCGCAACGAGCGAATGTTCCTGCTGACCTTCCTCATTCTCAACACAGCGGACACGCCCCGGCAGCTCGACAACAACATCTTCCAGACCTCCAGCATCGCGCAGAAATATAACTGCGCGCTGACCCGGCTGGACTTTCAACAGGAGGAAGGACTGATGAGCAGCCTCCCGCTGGGGCTGAATCAGATTGAGATTCAGCGGGGCTTGACCACCTCCAGCGTAGCGATCTTCGTCCCCTTTACCACGCAGGAGCTGTTCCAGAACGGTTCGGAGGCGCTGTACTACGGCATCAACGCTCTTTCCAACAACCTTATCATGGTAGACCGGAAGCTGCTGAAAAATCCCAACGGCCTGATTTTAGGCACTCCCGGCAGCGGCAAGTCATTTTCGGCAAAACGCGAGATCACCAATGCGTTTCTCATCTGCCCCAAGGATGACATCATCATCTGTGACCCGGAGGGCGAATATACACCGCTGGTGGAGCGTTTGCACGGTCAGGTCATTAAGCTGTCGCCCACCGGCAAGGGCTACGACGGTTCGCCCTGCTATATCAATCCGATGGACTTGAATCTGGATTACAGCGACGATGATAACCCGCTGAGCCTGAAATCCGACTTCATTCTGTCGCTGTGCGAGTTGATCGTCGGCGGCAAGGACGGGCTTGCCCCTGTGGAAAAGACCATCATCGACCGCTGCGTTCGCATCGTCTACCGGGACTACCTCAATGACCCGAAACCGGAGAATATGCCGCTGCTGGAGGACTTGTATAACGCCCTCCGTGCGCAGGATGAAAAGGAAGCGCAGTACATCGCCACTGCTTTGGAAATCTACGTCACCGGCTCTCTGAATGTGTTCAACCATCACACGAACGTGGATGTGAACAGCCGCATTGTCTGCTACGACATCAAGGAGCTGGGCAAGCAGCTCAAGAAAATCGGGATGCTGGTGGTGCAGGATCAGGTCTGGAACCGCGTGACAATCAACCGCGCCGCCCATAAAACAACCCGCTACTATCTTGACGAGTTCCATCTTCTTTTGAAGGAGGAACAGACGGCTTCGTACAGTGTCGAGATCTGGAAGCGCTATCGCAAATGGGGCGGCATCCCCACCGGGATCACGCAAAATGTCAAAGACCTGTTATCCAGCCGCGAGGTGGAGAACATTTTTGAGAACAGCGATTTCATCTATATGCTCAATCAGGCCGCTGGCGACCGGCAGATTCTCGCAAAGCAGCTCAACATTTCGCCGCATCAGCTTTCTTATGTGACCCACTCCGGCGAGGGCGAGGGGCTGCTGTTCTACGGCAACACGATCCTGCCCTTCATTGACCACTTCCCGAAGGACACTGAGCTGTACCGCGTCATGACCACCAAACCGCAAGAGGTGGCGTCGGCATGAAAAGAGAACCGCGTTTGCAGTTTTCCGACGCCGATCTTGCCGAGCCGAAGCTGGAAAAGCCCATCAAGCGGGTGAAAAAAGCGGAGGCCAAGGCGGATAAGGCGCAGGCGAAAATCCCCAAGAAAACCGTGGTCAAAAAGGAACGCGGCTTTGATCCTGCCACCGGCAAGGTCAAAACGCAGCTCCGTTTTGAGGAAGTGGATAAGAAAAAGCCGCCCTCAAAGCTGACCCATGCCGTGCAGGATGCCCCCGCCAACTTTGTTCTCTCTCAGGTTCACCGGGAGGTGCGGCAGAGCGAGGATGACAATGTAGGCGTAGAGGCCGCGCACAAGGTAGAGCAAGCCGTGGAGAGCGGCGGGCGGCTGGTGCAGTCTGCCCACCGCGCCCATCAGCTCAAGCCTTATCGTGCCGCCATCCGTGCAGAGAGAAAGCTGGAACGAGCCAATCTTGACGCGCTCCAGAAGAAAGCAGAGATCGACAGCCCCACCAGCAATCCCGTTTCCAAATGGCAGCAGAAGCAGGCAATTAAGAAGCAGTATGCCGCTGCCAAGCACAATCAGGCGGCGCAGACTACGGCAAAGGCGGTAGAGAATACCGCCAAGGCCGCGAAAAAGGCCGCTGAAAAGGCTGAGAAAGCTGGCAAATATGTGTGGGAACACCGGCGCGGCTTTGCCATTGCCGCCGCGATTCTGCTGATGCTGGCATTTCTGCTCAACGGCCTGTCCTCCTGCTCGGTGATAATGGATGGCATCGGCTCCGGGATCGCGGCCAGTACCTATCCGTCGCAGGACGCCGATATGCTGGGTGCGGAAGCGCAGTATTGCGAAATGGAGGCAGAGCTTCAGCGCTACCTCGACACCTACGAAAGCACCCATGACTACGATGAGTACCACTTTGATCTGGACACCATCGAGCATGACCCCTATGTACTCATTTCCATGATTACGGCGCTGCATCAAGGGGAATGGACGCTGGATGAGGTGCAGGGTACGCTCCAGATGCTCTTTGACCGCCAGTACATTTTAACCGAGGATGTGGTGGTGGAAACCCGCTACCGCACAGAAACCGACACATGGACGGACGCGGACGGCAACACCCATACGGACACCTATCAGGTGCCGTATGACTACTACATCTGCACGGTCACGCTGGAAAACTTCAATCTCTCTCATGTTCCCGTTTACATTATGAGCGAAGAACAGCTCGGAATGTACGCCACCTATATGGCCACCCTCGGCAACCGTCCCGACCTGTTCCCCGGTTCAGGCTACATCGGCAAGTATGTGGAGGGCAGCTATACCGACTACGACATTCCCCCGGAGGCGCTGGACGATGAGGTATTTGCCGCCATCATCAAGGAAGCGGAAAAGTATCTCGGCTACCCCTACGTTTGGGGCGGCAGCAGTCCCTCCACCTCGTTTGACTGTTCGGGCTTCGTCAGTTGGGTCATCAATCATTCCGGTTGGGATGTGGGCAGGCTGGGGGCGCAGGGGCTTTGCAACATCTGCACGCCCGTATCCTCTGCCAACGTCAAACCGGGCGATCTGGTGTTTTTCACCGGAACGTATGATACCCCCGGTGTCAGCCATGTGGGTATCTACGTCGGCAACAATATGATGATCCACTGCGGAGATCCGATCTCTTATGCAAACTTAAATTCAAACTATTGGCAGTCCCATTTCTACCGCTATGGGCGCTTGCCGTAAAGGAGAGTGAACGATATGAACCCGAAAATCATGAAGCTCCGTGGGGAGCTGGAGAAGAACAAAGGCAAAATCTCTGATCTGCAAGGCCGCAACCGCGAGCTGGAAAAGCAGATTCGTGAGCTGGAGGACACCGACATCATCGGCATGGTGCGTGAGAACGGCATGACGATGGAGCAGTTTGCCGAGCTGTTCCGCCGTATGCAGGCCGCGCCTGCACCGGCCACTTCGGAAAAGGAGGCGTTGAACCATGACTAAGAACACACCGCGCATTTTTATCAGTCTGCTGCTGATGCTCCTGTGTATCGGGATTCTCCCCGTTTCCGCTTTTGCCAGCAGCGGCGACTATCCCGATGATACGCTGCCTGCCGTCGAAAGCAGCGCCGCAGACACGCAGGAAACAAAACAGATCGGCACGGTCACGACCAACGGCGGCAACCTGAACGTCCGCACCGGCGCGGGACTGGACAACACCGCGTTTACGCAGCTCCCCAACGGCACGGTGGTCGATGTGATTGGCAGGGACGGCGATTGGGTAAAAATCCTGCTACCTGCCCGTGTGGGCTATGTGTACGGCAGCTATCTGACCGTCACCGACGCCGCCGACAGTACCGTGAGCATCGGCGGCATTACGCTTCCGCTTGATGAAAAAGAGCTGACCGACCTCTGGCAGCTCCTTGTTGGCAGCATGACGGGCGGCAGCGACGCGCTGACACCGGACGGCAATCTGACGCTGATCGACGATATTGGCTCCAGCACCAAGGCAGGAAAACAGTTCATTACGTTGGAAAGCAAGAACGGCAATACATTTTACCTGATTATTGACCGTGACGATGAGGGCGAAGAAACCGTCCACTTCTTGAATCAGGTGGATGAGGCTGACCTGATGGCGCTGACTGGCGAGGAAGAAACGCCCGCCACTTGCTCCTGCACCACAAAATGCGTGGCCGGTACGGTCAATACATCCTGCCCCGTCTGCGCGGTCAACATGACCGAGTGCGTGGGCAAGGAGGCAAAGCCCGAAGCCCCCACCGAGCCGACAGAACCCGCCGCCGAGGAACCGGAGAAAAAGAGCGGCGTGGGCGGCATCCTTGTCGTTCTGCTGATCGTCGCGCTGGGCGGCGGTGCAGCGTTCTACATCTTCAAGCAGAAAAAGGCCAAGCCGCAGACCAAGGGCAGCGCCGATCTGGACGATTATGACTACGGCGAGGACGAGGACGAATACGAGTTTGAGCCGTATGAGGGCGAACCGGAACAGGATACTACGGAGGATACGGACGCATGAGATATTTCACCAATAATCCGCTGGAACGCCTGATGATGCAGAAGCCGAAAGCAGCGCGGGAGGACAGCCCTCCCGACGCTGCCAAGGAACACTTCTGCTACGGCTGCAAGCGCTTCGGACAGAGCTGCGTTCGCCCCTGCTACCGTGACGTAAAGAGAATGGAGGCTGCACCATGCGCCTTGTGATTGCCGAAAAACCCTCCGTGGCGCAGAGCATCGCCGCCGTGCTGGGCGCTAAATCACGGCATGACGGGTATCTGGAGGGCGGCGGGTACATCGTGTCGTGGTGTTTCGGGCATCTGGCAGAGCTGGCCGACGCCGCCGTTTACAATGCCGATGATGCCAAATGGACGCTGGCAGCGCTGCCCATCATTCCTACCTCGTTCCGCTTCATCGTCCGCTCTGAAAAGCAGAAGCAGTTTGATATTCTGCGGGAGCTGATGCGCCGGGAGGATGTGGCAGAGGTGGTCAACGCCTGCGACGCTGGGCGCGAGGGTGAGCTGATCTTCCGCACGGTTTACTGCCTTGCGGGATGCTCCAAGCCGATTCTGCGGCTTTGGATTTCTTCAATGGAGGATGATGCCATCCGCAGCGGCTTCCAGCAGCTTAAGTTTGGGCGCGACTATGACGGCCTGCATCAATCTGCCCTGTGCCGCGCCAAGGCTGATTGGCTGGTTGGTATCAACGCCACGCGGTATTTCTCCCTGACGTATGGCCGCACATTGAACATTGGGCGCGTCATGTCGCCCACGCTGGCGCTGCTGGTACAGCGCGAGGCGGAGATCTCCGCATTTGTGGCAGAACCGTTCTGCACCGTCCAGCTCGATTGCGGCTTTCCCGCCACGACAGACCGAATGAAGGACAGAAAGGATGCCGATGCCATCGCCAACGCCTGCAAGGGCAAGACAGTAATCGTCAAAAGCGTGGAGCGCAAGGAAAAGGCCGAGAAAGCGCCCGCGCTCTACGATTTGACCTCCCTCCAGCGCGACGCCAACCGTGTTCTCGGCTACACCTCCCAGCAGACCCTCGACTATCTCCAAGCGCTCTATGAAAAGAAGCTCTGTACCTACCCGCGCACCGACAGCCGCTATCTGACCGACGATATGGAGGGCAGCGTCCCCGGCCTTGTCGCCGCCGCTGCCGCTGTCTGCGGCATGGAGAAGCCGCCGACCATCTGCGCCAAGCAGGTATGCAGCAGTAAAAAAGTCACCGATCACCACGCCATTGTTCCCACCATCAGCGCGGAAAAGGTAGATATGGCCTCTCTGCCGCTGGGCGAACGCGAGGTGCTGAAGCTGGCGGCAAGGGGCTTGCTTCGTGCGGTGGATGAACCACATCGCTACGCAGAAACGGTCATTACGGTGGACTGTGCCGGTCAGAGCTTCACCGCCAAGGGCAAAACCGTCCTTGCTCCCGGCTGGAAGCGCTATGAGCAGGAGCAGACGGAGGCAGCGCCCGCGCTGCCGGTGGTAACGGATAATCAGACGCTTTCCGTATCTGCCGCATCGGTCAAGACCGGAAAAACCACGCCGCCAAAGCATTTCACCGATGTGATATTTTGTGAGCGTAAGGAGTGGATAGGAATTGAAGAAAGGAGTTCAGCATGAGAAGAAAAAAAGATAGAAGCAATGGCATTACTGCTTTGTATGAAAGACTGTCTCGTGATGATGATAATGCTGGAGAGAGTAACAGTATCGTTCATCAAAAGCAAATGCTTGAAGATTATGCTATAAAACATGGCTTTACGAATCTTGTTCATTTTACCGATGATGGTTGGAGTGGAGCGACCTTTGACAGACCTTCATGGAACAGACTTGTTGAAGGTGTTAAAAACGGAGAAATCACTGCCTGTATCTGCAAGGATATGTCCAGAATTGGCAGAGATCATCTGCAAGTAGGTTTTTTCACTGACATTCTGTTTAGAGAAAAGGAAGTTCGATTTATAGCAATCAATAATGGTATTGACAGTGACCGTCAAGAAACCAGTGAGTTTGCCCCTTTTCTGAATATCATGAATGAGTGGTTTGTCAGGGACACAAGTAAGAAAATTAAAGCTGTACTGAAATCCAGAGGTTCTTCCGGCAACGCTCATACAAGTAATATCCCACCATACGGCTATTTGAAAGACCCCGAAAACCCCGACCATTGGATTATTGATGAAGAAGCTGCTGAAGTAGTCCGCAGAATTTATCGCATGACTATTGAGGGAAAAGGACCTTATCAGATAGCAAGAGAACTTTCAGAAGAAAAAATAGAAAGACCATCTTATTATCTTGGCAAAAAGGGACTTGGAAATCATGCAAGCAACTATGACAAAGAAAATCCGTATATGTGGCGAGGAAATCAGGTTACTACTCTGATTGCCCGACCAGAGTATATCGGAAAGACTGTCAATTTCAGGACATTCAAAAATTCCTATAAGGACAAAAAGACGAAAAGGGCAGATAAGGAAGATTGGGTGGTTTTTGATGATACACAAGAGCCTATTGTCGATGAAGAAACATGGCTGCTTGCTCAAAAGTTAAGACAGAATGTAAGAAAAGCAGATCCTATGGGCGAGCCTAATGTTCTGACCGGAAAGATTTACTGTGCTGATTGTGGTGCGCCGATGTATAATCACAGGCAGCGGAAAGGGCGAGAAAGAATATACTATACTGCCAAAGGCGAAAAAAGGACAAGTTATTCCAATCCGGCAGATTGTTATGAATGTTCCACATATAATCTTGCTTATCAGAAGTATGACCGACATTGTACTTGCCACCATATTTCAACAAAAGCACTTAAAAGCATCATTCTGAAAACCATACAGGAGACTTGCCATTATGTTTCTTTGAATGAGCGGGAGTTTGTTTATTCTCTGCAAGAAGAATCGGCGATGAAAGATATTGCTGCTTCTGAAACTGTAAAAAACCGCATTGAAAGAAATCAGAAGCGAGTTCACGAACTGGATATGCTTATCAGGAAAATCTATGAAGATAATGTGATTGGAAGATTGCCGGACAGGCTTTTTCAGAGTATGCTTACTGATTATGAAAATGAGCAGAACGAGCTGAACAAGATTATTGAGACTGACACCGCTGATATGCAACGGATTATAGGCGGTCAAAATAATGTGGAGCGTTTTCTAAAGCTGGTTAAAAAGTATGAGAACATTACAGAACTTACTCCTGCCATGATAAATGAATTTATCGACAAAATTCTGGTTCACGAGCCACAAGGAAAAGGTGCAGACCGCACCACAGAGGTGGAGATATATCTTAACTATGTCGGGCAATTTCAAGTACCTGTGGAGCAGCATGAACCAACAGAGGAAGAAAGGATTGCTGCTGAAAAAGAGGCGGAACGACTTCGCAGAAAACGAGAATCCAATCGTAAGTATATGAAAAAGATTCGTGAGAAATCAAAAGAATTTGCGGAGCATGAGCGTATAGCAGAAGAAAAAAGTTCTGATAGCAATGTGTGTGTTGAACAGAACGCCACAAGCAAATCAAATCGGCAAAAAGTGAAAGGAGAAAAAATAGCATGACAGAATTGAAATCACGAATCCATGACGAAAGCAACGGTCTGGACTATGTTCTTGTGGGTGATTACTATGTGCCGGACTTGAAGCTACCGGAGGAACACCGCCCTATCGGTATGTGGGGCAGACTGCACAGGACATATTTGGAGCAGTACCGCCCTGCAAGGTTCTCTGCCCTCTGTTTATCCGGCGAACTGCATACTTACCTTGCTGATCTGAACGAACAGGCAACGGAAAGGTGCAGCCTTATCATTGAGCAGATGAAACAAGCCGAGGGCGTGACCGAAACCATGAAAGCAGACAATCAGATGTTGTGGGTACAGTCCATGAACTCTATCCGTAACCGAGCCGAAGAAATCATCAGACAGGAAATGATTTACTGCTGATTTTATCAAGTCCAAAACCAACAAATTTGTATCGTAAACGAAGCGACAGGTATTTCCTTATGAAGTGTCTGTCGCTTTTCATTTATCAAACTTTAAGGAGGAAAACACAATGAAGATGAACCGGAATGAAATGGAAGCCCTTTATGCCTTTGGCTGTCCGAACCTGAAAGCAACTGTCGAGCGTTTGCGTATGGTAGCTGCCCTTGCACCCGATCCAGTGGCGAAAAAGCTGTTTTATATGCTTTCCGTCAAGCTGAGTGCTGAGGGTGTTGAAAGGTGGTATCGCTGCTTTTACTGCAAGCTGCGTGTGTTGAAAAACCATAGGGAGGGCTGCTATGACGAGACTGACGAAGATTGAGAAAGAAACAATCGTTCTCTTTAATGAGGGCGAGGACAAGGCAAATATCTACACCCACAACGCCGGATTGAAAAAGAGGTTGGCTGCTTTTGCTAAGAAGTACCCTGACCTTTGCCGACTGGAAAAATCCAATGTTCAAGGCGGTGTTTCTTATGAGCTGGCAAAGTCCCGTCTGTCTATCCGTTTCCTGCCGCCTTACAGTGAGGAACGCAGACAGAAAGCCAGTGAATATGCGAAAAAGCATGGGCTGAACAGCCAGCAGGGACAATGTGATAATCAGGGCTGATATGCGGTTAAAATGTCAGGTGCAGACCTGATGTTTTGACCGTTGCCTATCGTCTGCAAGGAAAGTATCGGGGACTATGGATTTTGCAGAAATGTGCGTTACAAGGCTTGAACAGGAACTCTGCACACAAAATTTTTTCTTCCATTCTTTAAGTTGATGAAGTATAATAAAATATGAAAAATTGAGGTTTTTAATGCTCGATTTCAAACAATCATTTTTATATATCTGGGACTATGGAGGGCAAAATGAATGATTTTTTACGAATGTGTTTTAATATAATTACACAAATAGGTCCCTATTTAGTTGTACTTCTTCTTTTGAAATATCTTGTAAATCTTCAACAAAAGAGAGCTAAAGAACGAGAGGAAGAACAGAAAAAGGGAATAATTAGAACGCATTATACAATAAAAACAGAGAAATTCCTTGTCGTGGCATTTATCGTAGGTACAATATTTTTTGCTTGTTGTACGGCTATGAGTCTTAGGGAAAAAGAAGATATGTTTGTCATTTGTATATTTGGAATATTTTTTTTAGTAGGCATAAGCGGAATAGTCAATATGGTAATGTGGAAACTGGAAGTGAACGGAGATGAAATCACATGGCGTTCAACTTTTGGCAGAAAGAGAACTTTTCACTTTGAAGACATTACCTATTGCGAGAGAAAGAAAGGTTCTATGCGTGTATATGTAAATGGAGAAAAATTATTTACCATTGATAGTAATATTGACAAAGAAGAATTTATGGAGGATATAGAGAGAAGAAGAATCCCTGTAAAATCTTACTGGGCAAATCAGCATAAGAAAAATCGTAAATGACATAGATTTTATAACAGTACGATGTTAGACAACTGAATATGACCGTCAAGGTCAGATAAAGAAACCGATGTATTGAGCGTAAAGCGTTCATGCGTCGGTTTTTCTTATTTCATGAGCTGACAGAATTCCGACTGTATATCGCCTGTGAGGAAAGTATCGGAGACTATGGATTTTGCGGAAATGTGCGTTATAGGTAAGTAAAAAACTACTTGATAGAGCGTGAATTGAATTGTTCATATCGGTATGATATAATTTACTGAAATGAAGCAAGAAGGTGGACTTTTGTATGAAAAAATTTTTGAAAATATTGCTAATCATTGTAGGAATAGTTTTTTTGATTTTTGCAGCGCTGATATGTATTGGACTGTTTGTTGATTATGATGACCATATTGAAAATGGTCGCTATACTTATGTTCCGGAAGATGACAATAAAGACAATGCATATGTCGAATTCAATTTGAGTGATTACGATAAAAAGGATTCTGAACTCATATATTATAGTTCTGTCGAAGAAGCTATTTTGAATTCTCCTTTGAATGCTGAAAATGAAGAATTTTCTGTTCCAGAAGATTTTCTTAATCATGTTGATGAAATATTGCATATATGGAATGGCAAACAGTATGATACGATTTTCTATCGAGCAGGAAGTGATAACAATCCCGTTCAAGGTTTTGTGATGGCACGCTGCAAAAAACAGGTGGATGAAGCAAGTGTACAATATGCGTTTATGAATGCTACACCGGTTACAACTAAAGCGGATAGCATTCTTATATCTGATATTACAGAACTAATTCATTCATCTTTAAAATTAAGTGATTTTCAACAGGACTTGAATCCAAATTATCCAGATACCAGATTTGTTTTTGGCTATGCACATGATAAGGAAATTTACTCATTAGAAGTAGAAGGTCAAAAGCCAGATGGTGTTATTGAAATCAATGTATATGACAGAACGATGTATCTATGGTATTATGATGATTTAAAGAGCGATAAGAGAGGAAACAATCTAAGTTATTCAGTAGATATGCCAGAGTAATTTTTCAAATTGTCTAATCTGCCACAACTGAATATGACCGTTAAGGTCAGATGAAGAAACCGATGTATTGAGCGTAAAGCGATCATGCGTCGGTTTTTCTTTTTGCAAAATAGTCCGGTGGACTGTTTTGTAAAACCGAAGGAACTGACAGAGCTTGGGACGGGGCGAAGTCAGTTTGTTCGGGCGGGAGTACAGAGGGTGCAACCCTTTGTGCATGGGTACAGGGAATGCAATACCCCTGTGCAGGTCAAGGGCGGCAGCCTTGCCCAGTTAAGTGGCGTTTCGCCACTTAGTACTGGGTATTACTTGACGCAGAAAGCCGCAAGGAATCAGCTTCGCTGCCCTTCTCCCCTGTCGGGGAAATCAAAAAGAAAAGGAGGAACTCATGTGAAATTAACAAGACACAATGGACGAGCCGGAAAGAATGGCGTTTATAATCCGAAGCACAATGACCGCAGTTTTGACATTGCCAACAGCGAACACATTGACGAAGAACGAGCCAAACTAAATCTCTATTGGGACTGTTACAATGGCTTCCGCAATTTCAAAAATCCCGAAAAGGAAAATGAGCTGTCTGCCACTTTTGAAGATGTGGAACAGCTTTTTTATCGTCAGCGGTATCATGATTTTGTAACAGGACAGAATGAAAGAAATGTGAAGAACCGACACCCTGAAAGAAATAAGGAAACTGGAGATTTACTCAAAAGCAAAAAGACCTGTCCAGAGGAAACGGTCTATCAGATTGGAACGCTTGACAATCATGTTCCGCCGGAATTGCTCATTGAGATCGTCACAGAATTTATGGAAATCGCAAATGAGCGTTTCGGCTCTCATGTCCATATCCTGAATTGGGCGCTGCACTTGGATGAAAGCACCCCTCATATTCACGAGCGTCATGTGTTCGACTGTGAAAATCAATATGGAGAGATTGCCCCACAACAGGAAAAGGCTTTGGAAGCATTGGGGTTTGAACTGCCGGAACCGGAGAAGCCAGTCGGAAGAAAAAACAACCGCAAGATGACTTTCGATTCAGCTTGCCGAGTGTTGCTGTTTGATGTGGCGAAAAAGCATGGCTTACAACTGGAAGAAGAACCGGAATATGGTGGTCGTGCATATCTGGAAAAACAGGACTATATTCTTTTCAAGCAAAAGGAGCAACTGGCAGCACAGGAGCAAAAGTTGGAAGAACTCACGATGAAGATTGAAGATGTGGAAGCTTTGGTGGACGAGGTTGCCGATATTGCCTATGACAAGGCGGTTGAGGTCGTTGCTGATACTGTAAAACTGGAAACGCACAAGGAGGATATTAAGCTGGTGGAGCAGTCTAAGGCGTGGGTTCTCTCCCCTGAGCGTAAGGCTTCAAAGAAAGAAGTTGAGTATGCAGTGAAACGATTGGATGGCGTGATTGCCAGAATCACAAATGCTATGAAATCAACTATTCAGAAAATCCAAACTACGCTGATGAAACCGGAGGTCAAAAAAGCCGGAACGGAGCAAATCAAGAAGGAAGCCAAAAGTTCCATTATAGAGCAGTTGAGCCGCAAGAAGAAGGAAATGGCAGAGCGTGAAGTCAGCCGGACAATTCCGGCGAAAAGCAAAAAACAGGATATGGAACTTTAAGGCACTTGCTATTTTCGTTTTGAAAATGACAGGTGCTTTTGCTTTAGGGAGCAGGAAAATATCTTCCATTCTTTAGGTTGATGAAGTATAATGATAGTAAGAAATTTTTTTGTAATGACCTTAATCCAATAAGTGATTTTGCAATTATCAAGTAAAGGATGTAATTATATGAAAAAGGTATTGTTGTTTTCCAGTGTGATTATTATACTCGGTTTAACAGGCTGCTCTAACAAGTATTTCAATGACTGGTTTAGCTCTGAACAAAATGAAACGGATAAAATATGTCAACAAGTTATTGAGGCATATAAGCAACAGGATTCAGAGAAACTCAAATCTCTATTTTCCGAAGAAAGCAAAAAGAACATTGAGAATTTAGACACTGAAATCTCTGCTTTTTTCGATTATATTGAGGGCAGTATCCAAAGTTTTGAGGGCGATTGTGCATCATCAAGTGAAAGCAACTATGGTAAAAGGAAAACGGAATTGGATGGTATGTATCTCATATTGACAGAGAAGGAAAGGTATTGTATGAATTTTTATATGTATAGTGAGGATGATGAAAATGCCCAAAATGTGGGGATATATAAAATTGAAATTGCATTGGAGAGCGAAGTGGCTGAGGATAATTTTATATGGGATAATCCCCCAAACGGTATTTTTGTTGGAGGACAAAATTGATTTTTGTTATGAGAGAACATTAAAGTATAAATTTCGGATGGTATAAGAAAAACTGACTACAATTAAATCTTCACAGCTTTACTAAGCAGGAGATCCGAAAAGGTCTCCTGCTTTTTTGCACCCCAAATTGAATATGGAACTCTAAAGCACTTGCTGTTTTCACTTTGAAAATGACAGGTGCTTTTTTCGTTTCAGGAAAGGAGTCACATGAATGTATTTGAAGTTGTAAAAGAAAATGTTACTGCCCGACAAGCCGCAGAAGCCTATGGCTTGAAAGTGGGTCGCACAGGTATGGCGTGTT
The DNA here is from genome assembly GCA_040095065.1 of Hominicoprocola fusiformis. Classification (GTDB taxonomy): domain Bacteria; phylum Bacillota; class Clostridia; order Oscillospirales; family Oscillospiraceae; genus Hominicoprocola. The sequence continues at coordinate 71,891 of JBBNGO010000005.1, read as the reverse complement.
GTCCGTTTCACTCGGATAAGTCCCCCAGTATGAAGCTGGATGAACGCTATTACTGTTTTGGCTGCGGAGCAACCGGAGATGCTGTTGATCTGACAGCGAAGCTATTCGGTATCGGGCTGAGGGAAGCTGCTGTCAAACTTGCTGAAGATTTTGGTCTTAACTATGACAGCCGACAAAAGCCCAGTGTCCGCCCTCGTATTCGTGAGCCGACACCGGAGCAGAAATATCAAAAAGAAGAAAATCATTGCTACAAGGTGCTGACAGATTATTTTCATCTTCTTAGAGAATGGGAAAAGAAATACGCTCCTAAACAGCCGGATGAGGAATGGAATCCCCTGTTTGCAGAAGCACTGCATAGGAAGAACTATATCGAATATCTGCTTGATATTCTTCTGTATGGTTCATTGGAGGAACGAAAAGCACTTGTGGCAGAACAGAGAAAGGAGGTGTTAAAACTTGAACAGCGAATTGCAGAACTGTCAGCAGACAGAACCATGTACAGTAGAAGAAATCCGAAACAGCTTAGAGCAGAGCGAGAAAGGTAAGGTTTATAATACTGCCGCAAATTATAAGCGTGTTCTGCAATATGACCCACTTTTGAAAGGGGCTATCCGAAAAAATCTTCTGACCGAAAGAATCGACATTGTGAAGTCCCTCGGCTGGTATCGTGACAGCCCGACATTGACAGATGTGGATGTGAAATATCTGCTCCTATATTTTGAAGAAAACTATGGATTGACCGTAGAGAAGAAAATCATAGACGCAGTTGCGGTTATTGCTAATGAAAACCGTTACCACCCTGTCTGTGATTTTCTCAATGCCCTGCAATGGGACGGAACGGAACGCATACGCTTCTGTCTGCACCGTTTTCTCGGTTCTGATACAGATGATTACACCTATGAAGCATTGAAGTTGTTTCTGCTGGGAGCTATCTCACGAGCCTTTAAGCCGGGGTGCAAATTTGAGGTAATGCTCTGCCTTGTGGGCGGTCAGGGAGCCGGAAAGTCCTCTTTCTTCCGTTTGCTTGCGGTCAATGATGATTGGTTCTCTGATGACTTGAAAAAGCTGGATGATGAAAATGTGTACCGCAAAATGCAGGGGCATTGGATTATTGAAATGTCGGAAATGATTGCAACCGCCAACGCTAAGAGCATTGAAGAAATCAAGTCCTTTCTGAGCCGCCAAAAGGAAACCTATAAGATACCCTATGAAACACATCCGGCAGACAGAAAACGACAATGTGTGTTTGGAGGTTCTTCTAATACCCTTGACTTTCTTCCCCTTGACAGAACAGGCAACCGCCGCTTCGTTCCGGTTATGGTCTATCCTGAAAGGGCTGAGGTTCATATTTTGGCAGATGAACAGGCTTCCAGAGAGTATATCAATCAGATGTGGGCAGAAGCTATGGAGATTTACAGAAGCGGCAATTTCCGTCTGAGATTCAGTCCGGCTATGAACGCTTATCTGAAAGCCCACCAAAAGGACTTTATGCCGGAGGACACAAAGGCAGGACAGATTTTAGACTATTTGGAACGCTATTCCGGCAGCATGGTCTGTTCCAAACAGCTTTATAAGGAAGCACTGGGGCATGATTATGACGAACCGAAACAATGGGAACTGCGAGAGATCAACGACATTATGAATAACGCTGTCACAGGCTGGAGGGCGTTCAGCAATCCTAGGTATTTTCCAGAGCCTTACCGCAGACAAAAAGGCTGGGAGCGTATCAGGAACGACAACGAGCCTGACAACAGCATGGATGGTTTTCAGGAAATCCCGACAGAGGAAATGGAACAGTTAGGACTTCCGGAAGAATGGTTGAAGCAAAAATAAAAGCCAATTGTCGCTTCGGTTGTCGAGCCGGTTGTCGGTCTGGTTGTCGGGCGAAAATCCCGAAAGCCTTGATATTGCGGCACTTTTCCCTCTCTGACAACCATGACAACCAATATTATAAAGAAAAAGGAAATAGTAAAAAGATAGTATCGCCCGATAAAGAAAAAAGGTTTTCTGATGTCCGTTGTCGGAACTTCGTTGTCAGACCTTTCCTTGTCGGGCTTTTTCATTCAAGGAGGAATATCGTATGACAAATATTGTGAACAGTACACTACCCACCCCAAATAACCATTCGGAGAAAAACAAACCGGATGGAGTTTTTGTGATTAAGCAAGGCAAAACAAATTATAAAGTCAAAGTGTTTTTTGACCATAGTAGCGGTTTGACTGCGGAGGACAGGTTGAAACGCATTATTCAGGCAGAAGCAGAGAGAGAATCTGCGTAAGTAATATGAAAAATATCCACGCACCCCCTTGACAAAAGCTTTCAGAGGATACGCTGCTGGCCGCGATGGAAAACGCGGGCAAGGAGGATATGCCAGATGATGCCGAGCGCAAGGGCATCGGAACCCCGGCGACCCGTTCCGGTATCATTGAAAAGCTGGTGTCCTCCGGTTTTGTGGAGCGCAGGAAGTCCAAAAAGATCACAAATCTGCTGCCCACCTCCACCGGCACGGCGCTTATCACCGTTCTGCCTGAACAGCTCCAGTCTCCGCAGCTCACCGCTGAATGGGAGCACCGCCTGAAAGAGATCGAGCGCGGTGAAATCGCCCCGGACAGCTTCATGGATGGGATCGCCGCCATGCTACATGAGCTGGTGCAGACCTACAAACCCATCCCCGGTACGGAAGTCCTGTTCCCCTCCGGGCGTGAGGTGGTCGGCAAGTGTCCCCGCTGCGGAGCAGAGGTGACGGAATCACCGAAAGGCTTTTTCTGCGAGAACCGTGCCTGTTCCTTTGTTCTCTGGAAAAACAGCCGCTTTTTCACCGCCAAGAAAAAGGTGCTGACAAAATCCCTTGCCGCTGCGCTTTTGAAAAATGGCCGCGCCCCGCTGAAAGGCTGCTACTCCGAAAAGACCGGGAAAACCTATGATGCCAGCGTTCTTCTGGAGGACGATGGACAGCGCACGGGCTATAAGATGGTGTTCGACAATGGCTGATGCGCCGCGTATGGATCACAAGCAGCTCCGCCGCGCCAAGAAGCTCATTCGGAAGCTCTGCTGCAATTACGATCATGGCAACTGCCTCGCGCTGGACGATGGAGAGCCTTGCGTCTGCGTACAGGGTATTTCCTACTCGCTGCTGTGCAACTGGTTCCGAAATGCGGTGCTTCCCGCCGACCATGAGCTGCTGGCCGACGTGATGCGGGAAAGGCCGGGGAAGCGCTGCGCCGTCTGCGGTAAGCCGGTCTATTCTTCCTCCAATCGCGCCAAATATTGCCCCGCCTGCGCCAAGCAGGAGCGCCGAAAGCAGGACGCCAAACGAAAGCGTGAACAATACTGGAACCTCCGCAAATAGAGGGTATAAAAGCCCCGTGCCGCAAGGCTTTTTCCATGCGGAATCCCAAGGGGCTGCGTCATCCTATCCGCAAGCTCAAAAACAACGTCTATCTGCGGAGAATCGCCCCTGTGCAGGATGTGTTTTCTTCTGCGCAGGGGCGCTATTTTTCTGAAAGGAGATCATCATGGCTGAAAAGCAAACCAACAAAGACCGGATGCGGGAGATCGTTGACAGCATCGAAAATGGCATCAAGGAGCTGTTCGAGAGCGATAAGTACCAGCAGTATCTCTCCACTATGAGCCGCTTTCACCGCTACTCGGTCAATAATACCATGCTCATTTATATGCAGCGCCCCGACGCCACCCATGTGGCGGGCTTCAACAAGTGGCGCGATCAGTTCGGCAGGAACGTCCTGAAAGGCGAAAAAGGTATCCGCATCATCGCTCCTACTCCCTATAAGAAAAAGGTCGAGGAAATCAAGACCGACCCCGAAACCAACGCGCCGATACTGGATGCAGACGGCAAGGCCATCATTGAGGAAAAGGAAATCCGTATCCCTATGTTCAAGGTGGTGTCCGTCTTTGATGTGTCGCAGACTGCGGGAAAGCCCTTGCCCCAGCTTGCCGCCGATCTGAGCGGCAATGTGCAGCAGTATGAGGTTTTCATGGAGGCGCTGCGCCGTGCTTCTCCCGTTCCGATGGAGATAAAGCCCGTTGCGCGGGATACGGACGGCTTTTTCAGCATTAAGGCGCAGAGCATCACCATCCGCGCCGGTATGAGTGAGGTGCAGACGGTATGCGCCGCCGTCCATGAGATTGCCCACGCCAAGCTCCACGACTACGAACACATGACGGAGCTTGCGGACGATGGTGAGACGATCCTTGTCCCCGGCGAAAAGAGCCGCAACACCGAGGAGGTCGAGGCCGAAAGCATCTCCTATGCGGTCTGCCAGTATTACGGCATTGAAACGGGCGAAAACAGCTTCGGCTATATCGCCACATGGTCAAAGGGCAAGGAGTTGAAAGAGCTTCGCGCCAGTCTGGAAACCATCAACAAGACTGCCTCCGAACTGATTACGGACATTGACCGGCACTTTGCGGAGATTTGCAAGGAGCGCGGCATCAATCGTGAAGAAGTGAGCGCCACACAAACAGACGAAGCGCTTTATCTTGTGGATGGCTCGGTATATCTCCATGTGCAGCATACAGACGGCGGTTGGGACTATTCGCTCTACGACAAGGAAAGCAAAAAGCTGCTGGATGGCGGTGTTATTGACAGCAGCGCCATTGAAGATTCGCCGGTTGCATCTGTTGCCGGGGCTGTCCGAACGGAGGTATTTGCCATTCAGGGCATGACACCAACCAAGGTGACATTTGCAGATATGAAAATTCTGGAGGATTTACAGGAGGCGCAGATTACGCCGCCCTTGGACAGCGAACAGATCACCGGCGCAGTCGCTGTTCCCACCGATGCGGCAGATAATATACTCCCGGAGCTGGAACAGGCCGTCCCGATGCCTGACCCCACGCTGACGGTGGACGATATGCGCAGCTATGGGTATCTGGATAGCGATATGCTCCCACTTTCCAAGGATCGGGCGGTGGAGCTTCTGGAACATGACATCACGGTTTATATGCTCTATCCCGACAACGCCGAGGAAATGGTCTTTGAAGCCGAGGACATCATCAAGCACGACGGAATGTTCGGCGTCACAAGACCGGATTGGGATGCGGTCAAGGGCCATATCCCACCCCGCGATGTGGAGCAGCGTTTTTTGAACAGTCCCACCGATTCTATGGCGATCTACCAACTGCGCCGGGATGCGCCGGTGGAGCTGCGTTTTGCCAACCTCGGCAGTCTGGCCGCGCCGCCTGACCCGGCCAACTATGAAGCCGTCTATACCCGTGAGGTGTACCCGGACGATGATACCGGCAGAATCCTTGAAAACTTCTACTACATTTTCAACGACGAGCGCCCCGGCGATTTTGTGGGACACAGCCTCTCCGTCAGCGACATCGTTGCGCTGAAACAGGACGGCAAGGTATCCTATCACTACTGTGACAGCATGGGATTTCAGGAGCTGCCCGCCTTTCAGAAACCGGAGAATTATCTGAAAGCCGCCGAGATGTCGATGGAAGATGATTACGGCATGATCGACGGCATTATCAACAATGGCCCCAAACAGCCCACCGTCGCCGACCTTGAAGCACAGGTCAAGGCCGGTATGTCCATCTCCTTGATGGATTTGGCAGAGGCGGCACACCGGGAAAAGAAGAAATCTGTGCTGGAGCAGCTCAAAAGCCAACCGGCCCAAGAACGTCCACACAAAACAGCGCCCAAAAAGAGCGCGGAAAAGGAGCTTTGATATGAACATCACCTTTGAAGAACGCCAGCTTATGAGCCTCTACAACACCGGCACCCGCACGGGCTTGATCGCGGCGCTGGAGGAAATGCGCGGCTACCTCGCTGCGGATGAAACGGAGCTGCGGGAGCTGACGGACAGCGCCATCGCAAAGCTGCGCGGGATGAGCGACGCGGAATATGACGCGCTCGACCTGTTCCCCGATTTTGAAAAGGAGGATATGGATGCCGAGTAAAGTACAGATCTATGCGCAGATGGCAGACCGCACGGCGGAGCAGATCACGGGAAGCTACCAGAAGTGGACGGCATTTCTGACCACCGCCGCAAGGCTGTATAAGTACCCCTACAATGAACAGCTCATGATTTTCGCCCAGCGCCCGGAAGCCACGGCCTGCGCGGGATACGACCTTTGGAATAAGCAGATGCGCCGCTATGTGCGGCGAGGCAGCAAGGGCATCGCCCTTGTGGATACCAGCAGCGACCAACCCAAACTCCGATATGTATTCGATGTTTCCGATACCAGCGGCGGCGAGAACTCTCGCCGCCCTTATCTTTGGGAATACCGGCAGGAGCATCGTGAGGTGGTATCTGCGGCGCTGGAACAGCGCTTTGACGTTTCCGGTGAAAACGGACTTGCCGATCAGATGGAGCGTGTGGCGGCGCAGCTTGTAGATGAATACTGGCACGACAACTGGCGCGATATTGTCGGCATCGTTGACGGTTCTTTTCTGGAGGATTATGATGAGTTCAACATCGGAGCCGCATTTCGGAACGCCGCCGCTGTCAGCACCACCTATGCGCTGCTGTCTCGCTGTGGGATGCAGCCGGGAGATTACTTCGAGCATGAGGATTTTCTGAACGTCTTTGATTTCAACACCCCGCAGACCGTCGCCGCCCTTGGAACGGCCATCAGCCAGTCCAGCGAGCTGGTGCTGCGACAGATCGAAGTTACCATCAAGAATTATGAGCGCGAGAAAATCGCGGAAAGGAGCGAAAGCCATGAGCGAACTGACCTACACCCGCAGCGGGGATTATCTGATTCCCGACCTGAGCCTGACCGAGCAGCCGCAAGCCCCGCTGGGCAAGTACGGGAGGATGCGGAAGAACTATCTGAAGGAGCATCGTCCGGTGCTGTGGAACAGCCTGTTGCTGTCCGAGAAGCTGTACCCCCATCTGCGGGAGATCGACGAGGCGGCGAACAACCGACTGGAACAGATGATGCCGGAGCTGATGAAGTCGGCAGGCGTGACGGAAGCGCTGAAAGCCAGCGACCCGATGAAGTGGGTGGGGCTGATGAACACGCTGAAAGCGCAGGCCGAGGAAACGATCCTCACGGAGCTGGTGTTCAGCTAACCATGTTCGATGCCCCTGCTGGGGCGCAGATGTCCTTCTTCCCCTCAGAGGCAGAACAAATTCAATCCATCGCAGAAGCGGAGAGTGTAACACCCTCCGTTTTTTCTATGTTCATTTCTCAGGATGATATTGACCACATCCTGCGCGCGGGCGGCAATGCGGATGCGGCGCGAATGAGAATTACCGCAGAGTTCTCCAAGCAAAAGCCATTGGAAGAACGCGCTGCATTTCTCAAAAACCTCTACTACGGCGGCAATGGCCTGATTACCGAAAACGGCAGGGTTTCCGCGTGGTATGGGGATGATGGCATTCACATTGCAAACGGCAGCGCTGCGCAGCATCTTTCTTCCGCACAGGTCATAAGTTGGCCGAACGCGGCGGCGCGTGTGGAGGAACTTCTGGACGGCGGCGCATTTGCCACCGAGCTCGAAGTCACGGAAGCCCCACGCTATGAACGGCTGCGCATCGCCGTTGATGTCTGGAACCTTTATCATGATTTCTCGGATGAAGCAAAGTCACTGGGGTATCTGTCCTGCTTGGGTAATATCCATAGCACCAGCTTTCCAGAGGAAACGGAGCGTCTGACGGACGATCTGCTGAATCCGGCGTTCCGGGATAGGCTCCTGTCGGAATACAAGGTATTCATGGACGCCTACCGCGAAAACCGTGCGCTGCTGCGCTTCCATTACCACCGGCCGCAGACACTTCTCACACGTTTGGAAGATCTGTCCCTTCCACGAAAGGAATTCCACTCCGATATGGAGGCTGTTCCAGCAACCGGCAGGTTTATCACCGAAGATGAAATTGCGGCTTCTCTTGCAAACGGAAGCAGCTTTGAGGGTGGAAAGACCCGCATCTATGCGTTTTTTCAGACTTCGCACACTCCCAAGGAGAATGCCGATTTTCTGAAAAAGGAGTACGGCATCGGCGGGCATACCCATGCCGTATCCAGAGAAAGCGGCAGCTATGAAGATCACGGCAGCAAAGGCATCACGCTGAAAAAAGCGGGCTGTGCAGATGTTCAGATGAATTGGAACAAGGTCGCTTCGCGTATCTCTGAGCTGATTCGGATGAACCGCTATTTTACACCAGACGAACAGGCGCTTTATGATAAGGCGCAGGCACAGGATGTGGTGCGAAACACCGCCTACGACAGCTATAACGCCATCAAGGAAGCCCACCCGGACAACATCGTGCTGTTTCAGGTGGGGGATTTCTTTGAAATGTACGGTGAGGACGCAAAACAGGCGGCGGAGCTGCTGGATATGAACCTGACCACCCGCAATATCCCCGGCGCTGGCCGTGTGGAGATGTGCGGCGTACCGTCGCACAATTTAGAGATGTATGTAGAGAAATTGCGCGATAAGTATGATGTGACGATTGCCGAAGCGCCAGACTTTAGAGGTGAGCGCCACATTTACACGCTGCGCTCTATCGACCATGAAGCAGAAGCCGCCATCAATGCTTATGAAGCAGAGTTCGGCGCGGACGGCACGAGGGTGTTCCGCGACCCTGCCGCCGACGCGCCGCAGCCCACGGTACGGGAGCTGTTTGACGGGTACAAGCTGACCGTTGGCAACGCGCTTTCCAAAGATACGGCTTTTGTCAATGCCTGCCGCAATTCAGACCGCCAGAACGCTTATCTGGAGGGTGCGGACGCTATCCGTCGTATTGTCACGGCATCTGATGATCTCCGGCTTGTCCGCCTGTACTTTGATATGCCCGCGTTCCATAACCGGCTGCATCAGGAACTTTTGGAGGAACTGTATCCCACGCTGGCAGCGACGGTCGCCCCCTCTCCCTATCAGATCACACAGGAGGACATTGACAACGCGCTTCTGGATTGGCACAACAACCTAAAGGGCAAGCAGGAAGTCGCACTATATATGCAGGCGCATGGGCGAGAACGCAGCACCGCCGCATGGCTGGCTGCAAAATATGGCTGGGAAGATAGCAAAACTCCCATGTATATCCATGTAGGAAACGCCGAGCCGGTGACTCTCACATGGGCGCAGGTACAGCGGCGGTTGGCACAGCTCATCCGCGAGAATAAATTTTACGATGAGAATGAGCGACTGCGGTTATTTTCACCTGACCGATACTCCATTCGTCTGCATCCCGGCGAGGGCGGAATTACCGGCATTTGGGATGAGGTGTTGGAACGGTTCTGCGGAGATGGGGAACAAACGCTCCGCTTTGCAGAACAGAATAACGCCATTGCTTACTTGGATGGCATCAAACGGGATATGGGAATTGAGCTATCCCCTCCGGCGTTTACAACACCGCTTGGCTATACTTATCATATTGGAGATTGCATTTCATCCATAGAGTTAGACCACATAGCAGCAGTCGGCGTTATCGCGCGTGTAGATGAAGATCACGTCTGGCACACGTTACCGAACGTACCCGGACAGGAACCTGTCAGCATCGACCGCAATTCCTTTGAACGCTACCTCGACACCAGATATTTCGAGGTTTCTGAACCGGAGCCGCAGCGCGTCATTGCGGCGCAGCACACAGAACAGCCAACCCCGGAGACGCCGCAAGCGGTTCAAAACCTTATGGGGCAGCGCGTGGAAATTGATGGTAAGCTCTATAATGTTGATTCCGCAGATGAAACTGTCGCGCATCTCAGCGTCGTTTCATCCTCCAGCGAGAGCAATCACGATCCGGAACACAGAACCGAACCGGTTTCTGCTGTCCTCACACGAATTGCAGATCAGGGTCGTGAGCTTGCGCCGAATATTTCGGCATATCAGGCACTTCGTGCAGAGCATCCCGAAAAGCTCATCGGTGTCCGTGTCGGAGAACGGCTGCTTTTTTATGGCGCGGATGCAGAACGAGCCGCCAGCGCTTTGAATCGCCGCCTGCTGCAACGCGATATTCCCGGTATGGGCGAAACCGCTGTGACCGGCTATGATTTTGGACAATGGGCAAGCGGCGCAAAGCGGCTGCTGGAGCATGGACACAGCTTCGTGTTTGCGCAGCCAAATGAAACCGACGGCTATGATGTTATCAACGAGGCCGATGCCAAGGAGTATATCCCCATTGGCATGGAGCTGGAGATTGACGGACGGAAGTTTGTCATTGACAGCGTGAATTTCGGCGCAGATGAAGTATCTCTGCGCGATGTGACTTTTCAAAACAGGCAGGGCTTTCCCATCTTCCGCGCTGAACACATTGCGTTTGTACGCTCGTTTGTTGAAGAACAGGAACAGGAGCAGCCGCAGCCCATCGCCAAACCCGTCGCGTTCTATCCCGCCGAGAAAACACACTTGCCCTACGACATAGAAATCAAAACGCTGCACATCCCGGAACCGGAGCATGACCCGCCCTCTGCGGAACCTGTCGAGCCTGAACCTCCCACCATGAGTGAAGAAGCTCTGATTCTGGAGCATGAAGGCCGAGCGGCGCTTTCGGAAATGGGCGAGTTTGTGCCTGATTTTGATGATGCCATCTCGCAGGCCGAGATCGACGAGCCTCCCGCACACCGTCCTGCGGTATCCATCCCCATTGACGGCGAGTGGCAGGACTTTCACAGCGTTGCCGCTGCGGAGCAGGCCGCTTACGCTGACTTCAAGGCGGCAAGCCACCGCGACGCACAGAATTTTCACATCACCGATGATGCCCTCGGCGTCGGCGGCGCAAAGGCAAAGTTTCGGGCAAATATGGCGGCTATCCACCTCCTGCAAGAGCTGGAGTTTGAGGGTTTGCAGGCCAGCCCGGAGCAGCAGGAAATCCTCTCCCGCTATGTGGGCTGGGGCGGTCTTGCGGATGCCTTCGACGAGAACAAGCCAAACTGGTCGGACGAGTTTGCAGAGCTGTACGCCACACTTTCCCCGGAGGAATACGCTGCGGCCAGAGCCTCCACGCTGAACGCCCACTACACCAGCCCCACCGTCATCAAGGCAATCTATGAAGCGGTCGGCAATATGGGCTTCCAGAGCGGTAACATTCTGGAGCCGTCTATGGGCGTCGGCAACTTCTTTGGCCTGCTGCCGGAGCAGATGCAGGGCAGCAAGCTCTACGGCGTGGAGCTGGACAGCATCACCGGGCGCATTGCCAAGCAGCTTTACCCCAAGGCGGATATTACCATCGCAGGCTTCGAGACAACGGACAGAAAAGATTTCTATGACCTCGCCGTGGGCAACGTCCCGTTCGGACAATATCAGGTAGATGACCGGGCTTATAACAAGCTCGGTTTTTCCATTCACGACTACTTCTTTGCCAAAACCCTCGACCAAGTGCGTCCGGGCGGCGTGATCGCGTTTGTGACCTCCCGCTACACGATGGACAAGCAATCGCCCGAAGTCCGCAGGTACATCGCGCAGCGGGCGGAGCTGCTGGGTGCCATTCGTCTGCCCAACAATGCGTTCCGCGCCAACGCCGGTACGGATGTGGTTTCGGACATTCTCTTTCTCCAAAAGCGTGACCGTCCCATTGAGATCGAACCGGATTGGGTACACCTCGGCCAGAACGAGGATGGCTTTGCCATCAACCGCTATTTTGTTGACCACCCGGAGATGATTTTAGGCAGGCAGACCTCCGAAAGCACCCAATACGGCAAGCAGGATTTCACCGTTGTCCCCATTGAGGGGCTGGCACTTGCAGATCAGCTCCATGATGCCGTGAAAAACATTCGCGGCGCCTATCAGGAGGCGGAACTGCCAGAGCTGGGCGAGGGCGAACAGATCGACACGTCCATCCCCGCAGACCCCAATGTGAAAAACTACTCCTACACCGTGGTGGACGGCGAGGTGTATTACCGGGAAAACAGCCGCATGGTCAAACCGGAGCTGAACGCCACCGCCGCCGAGCGTGTCAAGGGCATGGTCGCGCTGCGGGATTGCGTGAATGAGCTGATTGCCCTGCAAATGGACGAGTACAGCGCAGAAAGCCGGATTCAGGAAGCGCAGACCGAGCTAAACCGCCTCTATGATGCGTTCTCCGCAAAACATGGCCTAATCAATGACCGTGCGAACCGTCTTGCGTTCTCTGACGATTCCTCTTACTACCTCCTGTGTTCACTGGAAGTGCTGGACGACGACGGAAAGCTGGAGCGCAAGGCGGATATGTTCCACAAGCGCACCATCAAGCAGCAGCGCAGCGTAGATTCTGTGGATACCGCCAGCGAAGCCCTTGCTGTCTGCATCGGAGAAAGAGCCTGCGTCGATCTCGACTTCATGGCCTCCCTCATGGGCGGCAGCGAGAAAATCCCGCAGATCGTTGAGGATTTGAAGGGCGTCATTTACAAGGAACCCAACAGTGGTCCGTTTGACTTGCAGGACGGCGGCGAGCATTGGGCAAAGGGCTGGCAGACGGCGGACGAATATCTCTCCGGCAACGTCCGGCAGAAGCTCCGCACCGCGCAGCGTGTAGCAGCGCACGACCCATTCTTTGCCGGGAATGTGGACGCCCTGATTGCTGCCCAGCCGAAAGACCTTGAAGCCAGCGAGATTGAGGTGCGGCTGGGTGTGACATGGCTTGATAAGAAGTACATCGAGCAATTCATGTATGAAACCTTTGAAACGCCTCGCTATCTGCGCGGACAGATCGAGATCAGCTATGTCCCGTACACCGCAGAATGGCAGGTTTCCCGCAAGAGCATGGTGCGCTACAACGACGTGGCGGCATTCACCACCTATGGCACAGACCGCGCCAGCGCCTACCGGCTGCTGGAGGATGCGCTGAACCTCCGCGACATTCGTATCTACGATACCATTGAGGATGCAGACGGACGGGAGCGCCGTGTCCTCAACGCCAAGGAAACCACCCTTGCCGCGCAGAAGCAGCAGCTTATCCGGGATGCGTTCAAGGACTGGATTTGGAAAGACCCGGAGCGGCGCGAAACGCTGGTACGGCAATACAACGAGGAAATGAACAGCACTCGTCCCCGCGAGTATGACGGCAGCCACATCGTTTTCTCCGGTATGAACCCGGAAATCACCCTCCGAGAGCATCAGAAAAACGCCATCGCCCATGTGCTGTACGGCGGGAATACGCTGCTGGCACACGAAGTTGGCGCGGGAAAAACCTTTGAAATGGTAGCCTCTGCGATGGAATCCAAGAGGTTAGGACTGTGCCAGAAATCCATTTTTGTCGTGCCGAACCATCTGACGGAACAGTGGGCGTCCGAGTTTCTGCGGCTCTATCCTTCGGCCAACATCCTTGTCACTACCAAGAAGGACTTTGAAACCCACAACCGCAAGAAATTCTGCGCCCGTATCGCCACCGGCGACTATGACGCCGTTATCATCGGCCACAGCCAGTTTGAGCGTATCCCCATCAGCCCGGAGCGGCAGGAACGGCTCCTTCACCAACAGATTGAGGAAATCACCGATGGCATTCAGGATACCAAGCTCGCAGGCGGCAACAGCTTTACCATCAAGAGCTTGGAGCGCACGAAAAAGGGGCTGGAGGCGCGGCTGAAAAAGCTGCAAGCCAGCGACCGCAAGGATGATGTGATTTACTTTGAACAGCTCGGCGTAGACAGGATGTTCGTGGACGAGTCGGACAATTACAAAAACCTTTTCCTCTATACGAAGATGCGCAACGTGGCAGGGCTTTCCACCACCGATGCGCAGAAATCCTCGGATATGTTCTCAAAGTGCCGCTACATGGATGAGCTGACCGGCGGGCGCGGCGTGGTGTTTGCCACCGGCACCCCGGTTTCCAACTCCATGACAGAGCTTTACACCATTCAGCGCTATTTGCAGCATGACCGGCTGCAAGAGATGGGTATGGGCCACTTCGATTGCTGGGCAAGCCGCTTTGGTGAAACCACCACCGCGCTGGAGCTTGCCCCGGAGGGAACCGGCTACCGGGCAAGGACGCGCTTTGCAAAGTTTTTCAACTTGCCCGAATTGATGAATCTGTTCAAAGAGGTCGCCGACATCAAAACGGCGGATCAGCTCCACTTGCCCACGCCGGAGGTTGCGTACCACACCATCGCCACCAAACCCACGGAGATCCAGCAGGACATGGTGAAAGCCCTCTCGGAACGAGCGTCTAAGGTACACAGCGGTGCGGTCAGCCCGGATGTGGACAATATGCTCAAAATCACCTCGGACGGACGCAAGCTGGGGCTTGACCAGCGCATCATCAATCCAATGCTCCCCGACGAGGAAACCACCAAGGTCAATCAGTGCGTGGCGAACATTCTCCAATACTGGCGCGACGGTGAGGAGGAAAAACTGACGCAGCTTGTGTTTTGCGACATTTCTACGCCAAAGGCCACGCCCTCGCAGCGGGCAGCAAAGGCTTCCCCCGGTACGCTGGACAGCCCGGAAATTCATGCGCTGGAGAGCGCGATCCCGTTGGAAGAAAGCTCTGACACGCCGTTTACGGTCTATGAGGATGTGCGCCAAAAGCTCATTGACGCCGGTATGCCCCCAGAACAGATCGCGTTCATCCACGACGCCAATACGGAGGTCAAAAAGCGGGAATTGTTCGCAAAAGTCAGGAGTGGTCAGGTGCGCGTCCTGATGGGCAGCACGGCCAAGATGGGCGCAGGAACCAATGTGCAGGATCGTTTGGTCGCACTTCACGATTTGGATTGCCCGTGGCGTCCCCGTGATCTCACGCAGAGAAAAGGCCGTATCGAGCGTCAGGGCAATCAGAACAAGCTCGTTCATGTCTGCCGCTATGTGACCGAAGGGACGTTTGACGCCTACCTCTGGCAGACCGTTGAGAACAAGCAGAAATTCATCTCTCAGATCATGACCTCAAAATCCCCGGTTCGCTCCTGTGAGGACGTGGACGCTACGGCGCTGTCCTTTGCGGAGATCAAAGCGCTATGCGCCGGTGATCCCCGCATCAAAGAGCGCATGGATTTGGACATCGAGGTGTCCAAGCTCAAAATTATGAAGGCAGACCACAACAGCAAGCAATTCCGCTTGGAGGACAGTCTGCTGAAATACTTCCCGGAAAAGATAGAGGAACACAAGGGCTTTGTTCGTGGGCTGGAGGCGGATATGCAGACCCTCGCGGCGCATCCGCTCCCGGCAGAGGGCTTTGTCGGCATGGAGATTCGCGGCGACCGGCTCACCGATAAGGAAAACGCCGGTGCCGCGTTGCTGGATACCTGTAAGGAGGTCAAGGGCAAAGACCCGGTACAGATCGGCAGCTATCGCGGCTTTACCATGTCCGTTGCTTTTGATTCCATGTGGAAAACGTACACGCTGACGCTGAAAGGCCAAATGACCCATCGCGTTGAACTCGGTTCGGATGCCAGAGGCAACCTTGTCCGCATTGAGAACGCGCTGGATAAAATGCCGGAGCGTTTGCGCAGCGTTCAGGAGCAGCTTGAAAACCTCTATAACCAGCAGGCAGCGGCAAAGGCTGAGGTCGGTAAGCCATTCCCGCAGGAGCAGGAGCTGGCCGCGAAAACTGCGCGGCTGATTGAGTTGGATATGGAGCTGAATCTGGACGGCAAGGGGCAGCCGCAGCCTGAGCAGGCGATTGCAAAATCGACGCGGCCTTCCGTTCTGGACAGGCTGAAAGCGTCGCCTGTTCATGGCGCACCGGAAAAGCCCCACAAGAAAGAAATGGAGGCACGATAATGAAAAATCTCCCCGTTTACAAGCACCCGGCATCCTATGCCAGAGAGCATGACGAGCTTGCGGCCTACCGCGCTTCCAATCAAGCGAACACGGCCTGCAAGGAAGCGATTGAAACCGCCATCCGTGACCACTACCGGGATAACCGGCTGGATGCAGCGGCAGTCGATCAGGTGGTGCAGCAGTTCGGCTATGACCGCGCATTTTATATCCTCGCCATCACCGTCTGTCAAGCGGACTGGGACAGGCGCTATTCTCCCGACAACAGGGCTTGGGCCAACGCCATGTCCATCCCCGCCAATCCTGACGCATGGGGTACTGACCGCAACTGCTATCTGGCCGTCAACAGTCATCCCGGTCTGGTCAATCTGTTTCTCAGCCAGACCCGCAAAGCCTATGCGCAGGAGCGGCAGAAAACCTCTGTCCGGGATATGCTGAAAAAGCTGCCTGAAACAACTTCGCCGAAAATTTCGGCGAAGTCCAAAGCCCCGGAGCGCTGAGCGATGGCAAAGCGCAAACGGGACATTCAGCTCAAATTCCGCGTCACGCCGCAGGAACGGGAAATGATTGAAACGAAGATGGCGCAGTTCGGCACCACCAACATGGCCGCGTATCTCCGCAAAATGGCGATTGACGGATATGTGGTGAAGCTCGACCTCCCGGAGCTGCGGGAGCTGGTGTCCCTGCTTCGGTATTCCAGCAACAACCTCAACCAGCTTACCCGCCGCGCTCACGAAACAGGCCGCATCTATGAGGCCGATTTGGAGGACATTCGGCAAAGTCAGGAACGGATATGGACGGCGGCAGAGAAAATCGTTTCCTCGCTGGCGGCGCTGAAATAAGTCGCAGGGGCGGCGGCCACTCCGCCGCCCCTTGCCCACATAAAAGCAAAAGCCCCGACGCAAAACAGCATCGGAGCTTCTACGGTTCCAGATTATTTTCATCGAACAGCGGCGAGGTGAAAAAGCTGCTCAGGTCGATCTCCAATCCCTGACAAAGCTCGTGGATGATCCGCAGCTTCATAGACGGGTATGCGCAGTTCACAAGATTACCGATGGTGGACTTCGGTACGCCGCTTCTCATATAAAGCTGATACTGCGTCATGCCACGCTCCTGCATCAGCTCAACCAAACGCCTGCTGACGGCTTCATTCAACTGCAAGTACCACACCTCCCGTCCCTGTAACTGTACCAACATTATATTTCCCATCTGGAGAAAATTAGTTCAGGTAGCTGTACTAAAGAAGGATTATGTGATATGGTTAGATGTCGGGCAAAAGGCGAAAACTATTCGTATGACTTTGCCGCATCCTTGCAAAACACCAATAGGCAAAGTATTCTAATATCAGAAAAGAAATTTGACCGCTTGGAAAGGAGCTGCGGAACGCATGCTGACAAACGAAATTGTGCTGAAGGTATTTTCTGACTACCTCGCCCGCGATGATGATTTTGAAGTTGTCCTCACCAGCAAGGGCTACACCGTTATGGGCTTTGACTGCTATCGGCAGGACTGGAACACCGTGGACTTTTGCCATACGCCCGAAGATTTGTTGGATTCTCTGCTGGATGCCTATGAGAATTTCCGCATGATGGAGATTACGGGTGGAGATCGTGATCTGACCGAAAAGGAAGAAGCAAAGCTCGCCAAAGAGCGTGACGCGCTGACCGCACTTTGTGAAAAGGAGGCCGCAAAATGTTCATCCTGAAAATTCTCTTTGCGCCGCTGTCGCTTATCCTGTCCCTGTTCGTTTGGCTGTGCGCGGGGCTGCTGTCCTGTTCCGGCTTCGTGTTCAAGCTGGCAAGCGGACTGCTCTCCCTGCTGGCTTTCGCCGTGCTGATTACCTACTCCGTAAAGAACGGCATCATCCTCCTTGTGCTGGCGTTTCTGATCAGCCCGATGGGACTTCCGATGCTGGCTGTGCAGGGACTTGGCAAGCTGCAAGACGTGAACTCTGCCATGAAAAACTTCATTCATAGTTAAAGTGCAAGCCGGGGCGAACGCCTCGGCTTGCTTTTCTAAAATCGCTGTTTACTTTCTTGCTAATCTCGGATATAATATTAGCAAGAAGGAAGTGATAACATGACCGCCTACGACCGGCTTGATCTGCTTTTTCAGCAAAACAATGGGATCGTCAAAACCGCGCAGGTTTTGGAAATCGGTATTGCCAAGTCCACGTTTTACGCCTACGCTAAGCAGCGCGGCGTGGAGCAGGCAGCGCACGGCGTTTATGTTTCGCCCGACGCATGGACGGACGCCATGTACCTGCTGCACCTTCGCTGTGCGCAGGCCGTATTCTCCCATGAAAGCGCATTGTTTTTCCATGACCTGACCGACCGGGAGCCGAGTCCGTATTCCATCACGGTCAAGACTGGCTACAATCCCGCCAGTCTGCAAGCGGATGGCATCAAGGTCTACACCATCAAGAAAGAATTGCATGACGTGGGGATCGTCACGATGAACACGCCGTTCGGGAATCCCGTTCCCGTCTATGATATGGAGCGTACCATCTGCGATCTGATCCGCAGCCGCAGCGGGATCGAGACGCAGACCTTTCAGGATGCACTCAAGCAATACGCAAAACGAAAAGACAAGAACTTACGGAAACTGATGCGCTATGCGCAGATGTTCCGTGTTGAAAAACTGCTTCGGCAGTATTTGGAGGTACTCTTATGATTAAGACTGCACGGCAGCTCAAAGACCTGATCCGCAATCTCTCCAAGGACAAAGCCGCAGATGCACAGATTCTGATGCGCAAT
This sequence comes from Hominicoprocola fusiformis, assembly GCA_040095065.1. GTDB lineage: Bacteria > Bacillota > Clostridia > Oscillospirales > Oscillospiraceae > Hominicoprocola. The sequence continues at coordinate 53,531 of JBBNGO010000005.1, read as the reverse complement.
TACATGATGGAGCGCTTTCTGGAGCGCATTTCTCTTTCGGAGTACCGGGACAAGTTCATTCTCAAGGGCGGGATGCTGGTGGCTGCCATGGTCGGCCTTGACGCCCGCTCCACAATGGACATTGACGCAACCGTAAAGGGTGCGACGGTCGGCATCGAGGAAGTTGAGAATATGATCGCCTCCATCATCTCCGTTCCGGTGGACGATGGCGTGGAGTTCCGTGTGAAGCGTATTTCCGAAATCATGGACGAGGCCGAGTATCCGGGCATCCGCGTCAGTATGGAAACGGAGTTTGACGGTGTGATAACGCCGCTCAAGATCGACATTTCCACCGGCGATGCCATCACGCCCCGCGAAGTGCGGTACAGCTTCAAACTGATGCTGGAGGATCGCTCCATTGAGATTTGGGCGTACAATCTGGAAACCGTTCTGGCCGAGAAGCTGGAAACCGTTGTGTCCCGTGTTACCACCAACACCCGCATGAGAGATTTCTATGATCTGCACATTCTGAGCCAGCTCCACGGACAGAGTATCGTTCCTGCTGATCTCCGGGCGGCGCTCATTGCAACGGCCAAGAAACGCGGTACAGAGAAGTATCTTGCCGACGCGCCTGCGGCCTTTGATGAAGTCGAGGCCGACTCAAATATGGAAAAGCTGTGGCGGGCTTATCAGAAGAAGTTCTCCTATGCTGCCGACCTGTCGTGGCATACGGTCGTGGAATCCATCCGCAGTCTATATAGATTAGCGCGGGCTGAATAATATGGGAAACAGTAATAAGGTCTGCCCGAACTGCGGCAGAAAGATGAAGCAGCAGTTCATAGGCTTGCAGCATTGCAAATGCAGCATGAGCTGGAAAAAGGACGAAGGCTTTTTCGAACGCACCCCTGATATGATCTTTGCTCTGGAACGACGAACCATTGGAGGAAAGGTAAAACAGGTTCCGATTATCCGCTATCAATCCGATAAATGAAGAATAAAGCGGTCTGCTTCGGCAGGCCGTTTTGCTTTTCAAGGAGGTGAACACCCATGGCAACCACGCGCCTGATGCCTCTCCACACCGGCAAAGGCCGCACGGTGGGACAGGCCATCAGCGACATCATCGACTACACCGAAAATCCACAAAAGACGGACGGCGGCAGGCTGATTACGAGCTGGCAATGCGACAGCAGGATCGCCGACGCCGAGTTTCTTTTCACCAAGAATCAGTACATTCAAAAGACCGGCAGAGTGCGCGGCGAGGATAATGTGATTGCCTACCATCTGCGGCAGTCCTTTGTCCCCGGAGAGATCACACCGGAGGACGCGAACCGTTTGGGCTGTGAGCTGGCCAAGCGCTTCACCAAGGGCAATCACGCCTATATCGTCTGCACCCATATCGACAAAGCCCATATTCACAATCATGTGATCTGGAACTCCACCGCACTCAGCCAGACCCGGAAATTCAGAAACTTTTGGGGCAGCAGCCGCGCCGTGCGGCGGCTCAACGATACCATCTGCATCGAGAACGGCTACTCCATCGTGGAGAATCCGAAGCGCCACGGCAAGAGCTACAACAAGTGGCTGGGTGACAAAAAGAAGCCCTCCCACCGGGAGCGAATCTGCGCGGCCATTGACGATGCGTTGGCGCAAAAGCCCGACAGCTTTGAAGCGCTACTGGAGCTGCTGCGGCAGGCCGGGTATGAGGTCAAGGACAAAAAAGTCCCATCCCTGCTGGGCGGCGAACAGAAAAAGTCCATTCGCATGGATACCCTCGGTGACGGCTATACTCCCGCAGATCTCCGCACGGTGATTGCAGGTGAAAAGGCGCATACGCCGAGAAAGAACGCCGCCGTGCCGGTCAAACCGGAAAAGCGCAGCGGGAATCTGCTGGTGGACATTCAGGCCAAATTACGTGCGGGCAAGGGTGCCGGTTATGCGCGTTGGGCGACGTTATTTAACCTGAAACAGATGGCGCAGACGGTGGCCTATCTGCAAGACCATGAGCTGTTAGATTACGCCATTCTCTCGGAGAAAGCGGCGGCAGCATCCGCTCACTTTAACGAGCTTTCCGCAAGAATCAAGGCTGCGGAAACACGCATGGCTGAGATCGCTGTGCTGCGGGAGCATATCGTGGGTTATGCCAAGACCCGCGACACCTACGTTGCCTATCGCAAGGCCGGGTACTCCAAGAAATTTCTTGCGGAGCATGAAAGTGAGGTCACGATCCACAAGGCCGCAAAGAACTATTTTGATGGGCTTGGCCTCAAGAAGCTGCCCACCATTAAGGCGCTGAATACCGAGTACGCCGAGCTGCTGGCGGAAAAGAAAGCCGCCTATGCCGACTACCGAAAAGCCCGCGAGAAAATGAAAGAGCTGTTGACGGCCAAGGCCAATATCGACCGTATTCTGGAGCTGGACAAGGAGCAGGAGGAATCGAATGAACGACGGGAACAAGAGGCGGAGCAGCGCTGAGCTGATCCCTCTCTTTTTCAGCGCTGTTCTGCTGGATATAATTCCTATCCACTACTGCCACAACTTATACAGTGTCATGTACAGTGTGAAGTCCGTGTTACATTTTCCACGCAGCAGTCTGCGGAGGCTCCGCGATGAAGCGGCGGTAAATGCCGTCCTGTTCCGCAGCCCTTCATGCTACCCCCCGCGAGGAGCTTACCACGCAGGACGGCCTTGATAAGCGCTTTACCGAGATTCACTGTCAAGTTGAAGGCTAGAAGCTGTAAACACTCGCATAATAAAGGCTCGTATCAACCAAATCGCTGATACGAGCCTTTTTCATGTTAACACGCTTTTTCGTCAATGATTACTTCTTGCAATCCTTCGATATTCGATGGGCAAAATGCCCGTACTTTTCTTGAACAGCTCCGCAAACCGGCTGGAGGTGGTATAGCCGATCATCTGTGCAATCTGCCCCATGGTGAAATCTGTATCAATGAGCAGATGCTCTGCCTGACTCATTCTTCGCCCTTGAATATACTGCGTGACGCTGCATCCGAACTGCCGCTTGAAGCAGCTTTTCAGCTTGCTTTCGCTCATGCAGGCGATATTTGCAAGCCGTTCTAACGGAATGTCAAACGCATAGTGATCCGCAATATAGCTGGTCACATTCTGTAAGCCTTCTGCGTCCTCCGCCGATAGGGGTCTTTCTCGTTTCTGACTCTGTTTTTTCCACGCATCCACCACCAGAGAAATGGCTTCCGTCACCTTGGCGTCAAAAAACAGCGATGCCGCCATCCCGCTGCCGCGATAATTCTCCACTTCAAAGAGAAGTTTGGACATGGCCGGAAAGTCTGTTGCCTGATCTACGCTCTGAAACGCAGCGGGCAGATTAAAATAATCGTCCGGATACTGCTTTTTCAGAAAGTCCTCATAATAGGCCGGAAGAATTTCAATTCCCACGGAATGAACAGGGATACGTTTATGAATCAGCGCACGGTAGCGATAGTTCCCGCCTACAATGGTCTGAATGTCGCCTGCCGAAAGTCTTCGGTATGGACTCAGTTCTTCGCCGGAAATAGAATCATAGCGCAAAATGCTGATGCACTCCGGGATCTCCATATCCAGCTCAAAGTCCTCGTGGAAAAAGAAATCATGAATTTTGATGTCATACAGGTCTTGCTTTCCGTAGACCCAGTAATAACCTCCGCCTACTTCTGGTTCAATTTTCCAGCATTGTCCCGCAGGACTGAATTTCTCCGGACATGGAATCGGGAGAAAGTTATTCCGTTCCAGAAGCGGTCGGTAGTATTCTGACAAAATATCGTTTTTCATATTGCTCCTTGCAACGAACAGGCAATTCTTTGCAACGATTAGCCAGAAGCGCCTGCCGGTGATTGAAAGAATTGCTGTGGTATGATAGCCTATACTTCGGTTAGCGTGCTCTAACCGAAGTATAGCAAACGGCGGCGCATCCGTCAAGCAGACTATCATTGCAAAGGAGTTTTTAATCATGCAAACCATTCAGAAAAAAGGTCTTACGGTAAAGGATCTTGTCACCATTGGTATCTTTTCCGCACTCTTTCTCGTATTCGCTCTGGTCGGCGGCATATTCTTCGCCCCCAACCCTGTCCTGACCTTTTATATGCCGGTTGGCAGCGCATTGCTGTGCGGCCCTGTCTATCTCCTCATGCTGGCCAAGGTTCAGAAGCGCTGGGCAGCGACGATTCTGGGTGCAATTATGTGCATCATCTGGTTCGTGACCGGGATGCACTGGGCCATGGCGCTGGGTTATCTGATCATGGGCATCGTTGCCGACCTCGTTGCAGGAGCGGGTCGATATAGGAGCAAGAAGATCAACTCGCTTTCCTACATTCTCCTTTCCCTCGGCGGCACGGCCTCCTATCTTGTGTTCTTCGCTGACCCGGATGGCTGGGCAAAAACCATGCTCGGCAACGGCACGGAGCAGTCGTATATCGACACCATGCGCAATACCGGCACAACGTGGATTCTCGTTATCATGCTGGCAGGAACGATTCTGGCCGCCGCAGTCAGCGCCTTTATCGGCTGCAAAATGATGAAAAAGCAATTTGAAAAAGCCGGTATCACCAAATGAAGCTGCATCTTGACCCACGCACAAAACTGTTTCTTATCCTGCTCTGCGTCCTGAGCGCCATGTTTGCGCCGAATCTGTATTTTCAGTTTGCACTGGTGACGCTCATCGGTCTGCTGGCGGCATTCAGCGGAAAATGGCAGTATGCACTGCGCGGCATGATTGCCTATGCGCTCATCTGCGTATTTACCGTTTGGTGCATGGGTGTGCTGACAGGCACCTGGCGGACGATGCTCATAGCGTTTCTCGGTTTGGTACATAAGGTCTATGCCTGCGGGATGCTGGCGGGACTTGTGATCTCCACCACCAAGGTGGGGGAATTTCTCTCCGCGATGGCGCACCTGCACATTCCGAAAAAGCTGACCATTCCCATCGCTGTCATGCTGCGGTATCTACCGACCATCCGGGAGGACTGGCATTATATCAAGGACGCCATGCGCCTGCGGGATGCATCGCCGACACCTTGGGGCTTTCTGAAGGCCCCGGCTATGACAATAAACTGTATCTATGTGCCGCTGCTAACAGCGGCCAGCAAGACGGCGGACGAGCTGTCCATCGCCTCTGTGACCCGAGGCATCGAAAATCCGAAGCCGAGAACCTGCCTTGTAAAAATTCAAATGAGGTCAGCGGACTTTCTGACAATGGTGTTTTTTGCGGCGTTTCTTGCCGCTGAGATCGTGTGGAAGGCGGTGGGCATATGATCGAAATGCAGAATGTGTCGTTTTCCTACCCTGACAGCGCAGATGGCGGACTCAAAAATATAAACCTCACCATCCCGGATGAGCAGTGCGTGCTGCTCTGCGGACGGAGCGGCTGCGGGAAAACCACATTAACGCGGCTCATCAACGGCCTGATCCCGCAGTTTTTCGCAGGAGAGTTGACGGGCAAGGTACTGTTGGACGGTGAGAATCTGTTTGATCTTCCTATGTACCGCATCGCGGAAAAGGTCGGCAGCGTATTTCAGAACCCTCGGACACAGTTCTTCAATGTGGACACCGACAGTGAAATCGCATTCGGCATGGAAAACGAGGCTGTGCCGCAGGAACAGATGGGACAACGTGTGGTGGAAACAGCCAAGGCACTCCGTATCGAAAACCTGTTGGGCCGCAATATCTTTGCTCTCTCCGGCGGGGAGAAGCAGAAAATTGCCTTTGCTTCCGTCTATGCGATGAATCCGCAGATCTATCTGTTGGACGAACCGTCCTCCAATCTGGACATGGCAGCGATTCATGATCTGCGGGCGCATCTGCGTCTTATCAAGTCACAGGGAAAAACGATTGTTGTTGCGGAACATCGGCTCTACTATCTGATGGATGTAGCTGACCGCATCGTTTATCTTGATAACGGACATATTGCCGGGGATTGGACACCGGAACAGTTCCGTTTGCTGTCTACTGAAAAGCGGCAGAGTATGGGGCTACGGGCGCTCGACCTGCAAGACGAAAAGCCAATATGTGCAGCCGTGCCAAAACAGCCGCCGGTGTTGGAACTTCAAAATGTGTCGCTGGCTTATAAAAAGCAGCCCGTGCTGCGCAATCTCTCCTTACAGGCTGCGCCCGGAGATATCATTGCCATTGTCGGACACAACGGCGCGGGGAAAACCACCTTTTCCCGTGCGCTCTGCGGTCTGCACAAGGAAACGTCCGGCTCATATCTGTGGAATGGAAATCCGCAGAAGCCGAAGGAGCGCATGAAGAGTTCCTATATGGTCATGCAGGATGTGAACTATCAACTCTTTGCTGAAAGCGTGGAAGCAGAGTGTACTTTTGGCATTAAGCATCCAGACGCAACGCTTGCGGAAACCACATTGAAAGAATTAGGACTTGCTCCATTTCGGGCGCGCCATCCGAATACGCTTTCAGGTGGGCAGAAGCAGCGGCTCGCGGCGGCGACGTCAATGGTCTGCGGGAAGGATCTGCTGGTATTTGATGAGCCAACCAGCGGCTTGGATTTCGACAGCATGGTGCGGCTGGCGGCACTGATTCAGAGACTCTCCAAACTTGGGAAGATTATTTTTATCGTGACCCACGATTATGAGTTCGTTTGTCGTACCTGCAAAAGAGTGCTGCATTTGGACGATGGCCGGATACAGGATAATCTACCTGTGACGGAAGAATCGATTCCAATGATAAAGGAAATTTTCGATGTGAGGCGAACGAAGTGAAAGAGAAAAAAAGCACATTCGGCTGGATTTTCAGCTTCGCCGGACAGAAGAAGTCCGGCTATATTGCTAGTGTGATCTTGGCTGTCATCGGTGCTGCGTTTCAGATTCTGCCGTTCTTTGTGATGGCGCAGGTCATCGGCAAGCTGCTGGCCGGAAACAAAGACCTTGCAGGCTATTTGATCGATTGTGCGGTGATGGCGGCGTTCTGGCTTTTGCGTGTACTGTTCCACTCGCTGTCTACGGCGCAGTCCCACAAGGCAACTTTCGCCGTGCTGGGAAATATCCGAAAGCAGGGGCTTGCGAAGCTGGCCAAAATGCCGCTGGGGGATGTGCAGGCCAAAGGCTCCGGCGAACTGAAAAACATCCTCGTCGAGCGGGTGGACAGCATCGAACCGACGCTGGCGCACGCCATTCCGGAGATGAGCAGCAATTCCGCAGTCGCCTTGGCAACCTTGATTTATCTCTTTGTCATCGACTGGCGTATGGCGCTTGCTTCACTCATTACTTTTCCGCTCGGTATGGTGTTCTTTATGCTGATGATGGCCGGATACGAGAAGAATTACGCCCGAACCGTTGCGGCCACCAACACCCTGAACGATACAGCGGTGGAATACATCGGCGGCATCGAGGTCATCAAGGCGTTCGGAAAAGCAAAAAACAGCTATGAAAAGTTCGTCATTGCTGCAAAAGAGTGTGCCCAAAGCTACATCGATTGGATGAACAAGAGCAACTTCTACTTCACCTTTGCCATGAACATCATGCCCGCGACACTCCTGAGCGTGCTGCCCATCGGCGGGCTGCTGCTGAAAAACGGGACGCTGACGCCGGAGAAATTCGTTCTCATTGTGATTCTCTCCATGGGGCTTATCACGCCCATCATCGGCTGCATGAAGTTCACCGATGATCTGGCCAAGGTTGGCACGATCATCTCTCAGGTGACGGACATTCTAACCGCCCCGGAGCTGTCTCGCCCCGAAACGGACACAGAATCGCCGCAGGGCAGCACCGTGGAGCTGCGTGACGTTCACTTTGGCTACAATGACGCCGAGGTGCTGCACGGCATTGACCTGGTCTTCCCCGAAGGAACGGTCAACGCGCTGGTCGGTCCCTCCGGCAGCGGCAAATCCACCATTGCCAAGCTCATCGCCTCCTTCTGGGATGTGGGCAGCGGCAGCATCACCGTGGGCGGCGCGGACATCCGCAGCATTTCCGCAGAGCATTACAACAAGCTCGTTGCTTATGTGTCGCAGGATAACTTCCTGTTTGACAACACCGTGCGAGAAAATATCCGCATGGGCAGACCCGATGCGACGGACGCCGAGGTGGAACAGGCGGCACGCGATTGCGGCTGCTATGATTTCATCATGAGTTTGGAAAACGGATTTAACACGCAGGTCGGCAGCGGCGGCGGACACCTCTCCGGCGGCGAAAAGCAGCGAATCTCCATTGCCCGCGCCATGCTAAAAAACGCACCTATCGTCATTCTGGACGAAGCGACCGCCTACACCGACCCGGAGAACGAAGCCATCATTCAGGAGAGCGTGGCACGACTCGTGCGAGGCAAGACGCTGATTGTCATTGCCCACCGGCTTTCCACCATCGTGGATGCCGACCAGATCGTCGTGGTGAATGACGGCTGCATTGAGGCTACAGGGACACAGGCAGAATTGCTGCAAGCCTGTCCGTTATATGAAACTCTTTGGAACGCGCATATTGCATCCCGTGACAGCGCAGAAGGAGGTGCGGACCGTGCTTGAGATTTTGAGAAAGTTCTTCCGCTTCTGTGATGAACGGGAGCGCAGCGAGTTTTACCGCTCCATCGTTCTTGGCGTATTGGCGGCGCTGTTTTCAGCGCTGAAAATTCCGGCCATCGGCGTAATGCTGCAAGCAATTTTGGTGGAAGGCGTGACCGCAAAAACGATTTTGCTTTCGTTGGCTGTCATGCTGATATCCGTCATCGGCTCATCGATCCTCAAATACCGCGCCACCGCCTTGCAGACGGACGGCGGCTATTCCACCACAGCAAACAAGCGCGTACAGATTGCCGAGCATCTGCGCTATCTGCCCATGGGCTATTTCAACGAGAACAGTCTCGGCGCTATCACCTCCGTCACCACCAACACCATGGATAACCTCTCCGGCGTGTCCACCCGCGTGGTCATGCTCGTCACGGAAGGCATCTTCTCCACGGCAGTGATGACGCTGGCGGTGTTCCTGTTCGACTGGCGTGTCGGACTGTTCATTATTGCCGGTCTTGCCGTCTACTACGCCGTGAATCACGCATTGCAGATCAGATCCGAGCAAACGACCCGCCGCAAATTTGCCGGAGACACGGCAGTGGTGGAGCAGGTGCTGGAGTTTATCAAGGGAATTGCCGAAGTGAAGTCCTACTCCCTGATCGGCCGGTACAACCGCAGGCTGGAAGACACCATCGAGGAAAATGTGAATGCCAACACCGACATGGAGCTGAAGCTTCTGCCGCTGATGCTGACACAGAATGTCGTTGCCAAGCTCATTGATATGGGTGTCGTGGTGCTGTCGCTTATTCTCTATACCGGCGGCAGAATGGAACTATTAAACTGCGTCATGCTCTGCATCTGCTCCTTCCTGCTCACGGAAGGGCTGGAACAAGCCGGCACACAGTCCAGCCTTTTGCGGGTGGTGGATACCTGCGTGGATCAGGCAGCGGACATTCTGGATCTGCCCGCCATGGATATTTCCGGCGCGGAACTTACGCCGGAGCACCATGATCTTCATGCAGATCACATTACGTTTTCCTATGGCGAAAAGCAGATCATCCACGGAGTCACGCTGGACATTCCGGAGCGGACAACAACGGCCATCGTCGGGCCTTCCGGCGGCGGCAAGACCACGCTCTGCCATTTGCTCTCCCGCTTCTGGGATGTGGATGCCGGACAGGTCACGCTGGGCGGCCACGATGTGCGCGAGTACGACATGGACAGCTTGATGCGGAATTTCAGCTTCGTGTTTCAGAATGTGTATCTATTCCACGACACGATCGCCAACAACATCTGCTTCGGCCAGCCGGATGCGCCGATAGAGCAGGTCATCGCAGCGGCGAAAAAAGCCCGCTGCCATGACTTCATTATGAAACTGCCGCAAGGGTATGATACGGTGATCGGCGAAGCAGGCGGCTCCCTTTCCGGGGGCGAACGCCAGCGGCTCTCCATCGCCCGCGCTATGATGAAGGACGCCCCGATTGTTATTCTGGACGAAGCCACAGCCAATGTGGACCCGGAGAACGAGCAGGAGCTGATGGAGGCTATTCAAAAACTGACGCAGGAGAAAACCGTCATCATGATCGCCCATCGCTTGAAAACCGTCCGCCACGCAGATCAGATCCTTGTGGTGGACAAGGGAAGAATCGTTCAGCGCGGCACACACGATGAACTGATGAAACAGGACGGCATCTACCGCCGCTTTATCAGCGGGCGTGAGCAGGCGGTGGGATGGAAACTGTCTCATATATAGCGATTTACAAAATCGCGTAGCCGATGGATTTATCCGTCGTTTCAGAACACAATTTTGTGTTCTGCGGGGATTGGGGCAGCGCCCCAACAAGCATGAAACAGGCGGATTCCGTGTGAACGGAATCCGCCTGTTTTCGCAAAGTGGGTACCGCTTTGCATTGCTTGCCGGTTTCTATCTCCCGTTCGTAGCTCCAACTGAAATCACGGTGCATCACTTCAGCTTATCTGCGCTCATGCACAGATCTATGTACCGCTGCGATTCTTCTTCACTCTTTCCTGCAAAGTAATCGGCAACGCACTTGGCAACGGTCTGCGGCGCTCTATCGTGGAACACGATCCCATCCAGACTGATGTCCATTTCTTCCGAGATCAGCGCAACCGTTTCAAATTTCGGATTGCTCTTGCACTTTTCAATCTCAATGACGGTTCGGGTACACATATTAAGCCGTTCCGCTAATTCGCGCTGCGTAATCTTTTTCTGCTCCCGCTTTTCGCGAAGCTTTTGGGCGAACAGGTCAAGAAAGTTCATTGTAAATCACCTCTACTACATTGTAGGGTGAGCCTCAATTCACTTAAATACACATGAAGCTCACATTTAGTGAGCCGCAAATCACATTCAGCGAGTTGGAGGTAATTTTATGATGTCACGGATGAACAGGAGATACTGCTAAGGCCGCTCGCGGTCATGTAAAAAAGCATAAGCACCGATTAGCCGTCCACTTCAAAAAGCACGCGGCTATCCCCCAGACGAGCTGCACTCACGAAAGCGAGTTGCAGCTCTCTTTTTATGCGGTTTGGTTCATCTGTGATTTAGCCCCTCCCGGTACAGTATTCGTTACTCATGTTTTCACTCGCACGCAAGGCGCTCGTTCAGGTCATCATGCCTGTTCGAGCGCCTTTTTACGTTTTCCTGTCGGCTGTCGTTCTCCGCCGGTGTTGGTCTGGTTCACCACCCACCCAACACCGAAACGGAGGACATATTATGTTTAACAGAAAGAGCAGCTATGCGCTGAACAAGAAAGACCCCAACGCTATCGTTTACATGGATGCCAACGAAGCCATCATCCGCCTGACCCGCGAGGACTTTGCCAGCGAGGAAGAATTTCTGAAATGGAAGGCCCTGTCGGATGCAGACTATCATGCTTCCGAGAAAGAGGATCATGTCTACGCTAATCATACCCTTGCACTGGACGAGCTTTCCGAGGAAGCAGCATCTATTCCCGCTGCGGATGTCTGCATGGAGCAGGCGCATGACCGGGTGGCGGAAATCCGCCGTAGCACCCAAAAGGTTACGCAAATCAGGAAGCACCTGACGGACACTCAGTTCCGCAGGATGTGGATGTATTTCGTGGATGGAATGACGATTGACGAGATTGGAAAAGTCGAAGGCGTGTCGCATCAGGCTATTTCTCTCAACATTACAGCAGCAATTAGAAAAATCAAAAAATATTTCTGAGGTTTTTCAAAAACACCTTGCAAAAGTGGCCCAAAATCGGCGATAGGTGAAGGGACATTCTCCACGAAGCCTTTCGTTGAACGTTGAAAACTGAATAGACCATGATGCAGGCACAAAACCCGCGTGATAGCGGCATAAGGCGCGCCGCCAAGACGGTGGCTTGTTCGGAATACTTCCGGACAAGCCATCCGAGCGATCTACGCAGCCTTAGACCCGATTCGGCAAATTGGGCGCGATGACAGCGCGGCGGATAATGAAACTTGCTCACGCCCTCCCACAGACTTGAGGGGGAACCCTGCGGTATGCGCCAGCCCTTTGAGGCAGAGCGGTATCGTGGAGTTATGACAGCCCTGCCAAGGGCGGCCTGCATCATGCCCACTATCCGGGGCGCGTGGCAAATAGGATGGATTTTCTCAAATGGACAAGCAGAGCGGCTGCGCCGGTATTCGCCATTATGTTATGTGGCTCCAATTCTGCCCGCACAGCCGCCTCTCAAAGTCAGATACCATGCGCTGACGGGCTTCCCCGTCAGCGCATTCATGTGACCTTGAGGAAACCCACCAAACTGAGAAAGGAGATCGCCATGATGCAGCCGACGCCAAACGAAACCCAAATCCACACGGATGAACTGGTGGACATCCGGGAAGTATCTGTTGACAAAAATCTTCCCAAGGAAGAACGCATCGCCGCCTTTATCCGCCAGATCAAAAATCCTTACCGCTTCCGCTGCGGCGATTTCGTAGTAAACGCCTGCTTTGCTGGGAACGGTGTTACATTGGAGGAATGTCTGCAAGGCATTTTGCGCTGAGCGGCATCCTCGCTTTTTTCCGCAGGGAGTGCTATGATCGGTGTGGAAAAGGATGAAAACCAAATAGCCAGATAACCACTCTTTTCATGCGGGAGCAGACCGGGAGAAAGGAGTGCTTTTTCATGCCAAAATACAAAGCAACTGCGTACATCCGCCTGTCCTATACCGATGACCGTTCCAGCGAGAGCGACAGCGTTGCCAACCAGCGCAAGCTCATTGAAAACTTTGTGGAGCGCAACCCGGATATTGAGGTCGTTTCCGAAAAGATTGACGATGGATATAGCGGCATCATTTTTGACCGCCCTGCCTTCAAGGAAATGATGCAGGATGTCACCGATGGCAACATCAACTGCGTCATTGTAAAAGACCTCTCCCGGCTGGGACGCGAGTACATTGAAACTGGCCGCTATCTGCGCCGGGTATTCCCGGCCTACGGGGTGCGCTTCATTGCCATCACCGACAGCATCGACACCGCCCACGACAGCGGCGATGATCTGACCGTATCGGTCAAGAACATTATGAACGAAGCCTACTGCCGGGACATTTCCATCAAGACCCGCACCTCTCTGGATGTGAAGCGGCGCAACGGCGACTTCGTCGGCGCGTTCCCCGTGTACGGCTATATGAAAGCCGAGGACAACAAGAATTTGCTCGTCCCTGACCCCTACGCCTCCCGCGTTGTCTGCGACATCTTCCGTATGCGGCTGGAGGGCGCAAGCGCCTCCAAGATCGCATCGGAGCTGAACCGGCTTGGCATTCTCTCTCCGCTGGCATACAAGAAGAACAACGGCCTGCCCTATGCGAAAAAGGGCTATGCGGACAAGGCCGACTGCAAGTGGTCGGCAACCACCATCATCCGCATCTTGCAGGACGAAACCTATACCGGAACACTGGTGCAGGGCAAACATGGTACGCCACACTATAAGATCAAGCAGATGGAGCAGCGCCCTGCCTCCGAGTGGGTGCGTGTCCCGGATGCCCACGAAGCATTGATCGCCCGTCAGGATTTTGAGCTGGTGCAGCGCATCAAGGGGCTGGATACCCGGACTTCTCCCAACGAGGACACGGTGTACCTGTTCTCCGGTATTCTGATCTGCGGGTGCTGCGGAAGCCGCATGACCCGCAAGACCAACCGTGCAAACGGCAAGGAGTACCACTACTATTATTGTCCTACCGGCAAGAAAAAGGGCTGCGCCCATCCGGTCATGCTGAAAGAAAGCAGCCTGATCGACTGTGTGCGGGACAGCCTGAAAGCCTATATTGGCAATATTGCTTCTCTGGAGGCGCTGCTGAGTGGCGTTGACCAGTCCAGCATCAATCAGGCGCTTGCCAAGGAATACAGCGACCACATCTCCGACAACGAGCGCCGGTTGGAGCAGGTGCTGGAGTTCAAAGCAAGGCTTTATGAGAGCCTTGTGGGAGGTATGCTCACCAAGGAAGAATACGCTTCCTACAAAGCCAAGTACACCAAGCAGGCTGAGGACATCCGCGAAAGCGTCCGCGTTCTCAAGGAAAAGCTCACGGAGGTGCTGGAAAACCGGAGTGAGCGCAACCGCTGGATTTCACAGTTTACGCAGTTCTCCACGCTGGAAACCTTAGATCGCAGGGCGCTCATTCACATGGTACAGAGCATCCGCGTCCGTGGGAAAAAGGAGCTGGATATTACCTTTACCCATGAGGACGAATATAAAAAAGCGTTGCAGCTTCTGGCGCTGGCAGCGCAGCAGAAAGATTACGAACAGAGGAAGGTGGGCTGAGCATGGCAAGAAAGAGCAGGAAAGAAACGGCTGCGGTAGTCGTGCAGGAGGCCGACGCCGCTTGCCGCGCCGCGATCTACGTCCGCCTTTCGGTGGAGGATACCCACACGCACAGCGTATCCATTGAAACCCAGCAGATGATTATTGCCCGCTATCTGGAGCAGTACCCGGAGATCAGCGTGTACGATACCTACATCGACAACGGTGCGACCGGGACAAACTTCCACCGTCCGGGCTTTCAGCAGATGCTCTCGGATATTGAGGCCGGTCACGTCAACTGCGTCATTGTGAAAGACCTCTCCCGTTTGGGGCGGAACACCATCGACACCGGCTACTACATCGAACAGTATTTCCGCATCCGTAATATCCGCTTTATTGCGGTCAATGAAAACTTCGACACCGCCGCCCCGGAGGATGCCCATTCCGGTATCATCATTCCGCTGCGGAACATGATAAACGAAGCCTACGCTTTGGACATCGGGCGCAAGATCAAGGCGCAGCAGCGGCAGGCCATGAAGGACGGCAAGTTCATCGGTGCGCGAACTCCCTACGGCTATCTGAAAGCGGAGGACGATTGCCACCAGCTTATCATCGACCCTGTTGCCGCCGTTGTCGTGCAGCGGATGTTCCGCTGGGCTTCCGAGGGCGCTGGCCTGAATACCATTGCCGTGCGGCTGAACGAAGCAGGCGTTCTTACCCCCAGCCACTACAAGAAGATGCAGGGCAAGATCACCCACGAGAATTTGCTCGGCAGCGGCAAGTGGCAGACCCGAACAGTCGGCGTCATTCTTCGCTCCGAGGTCTACACCGGCGATCTTGTTCAGGGGCAGACCAAAACCGTGGATCACCGGCAGGTCAAGGCCGACGCCGAGGAATGGACGGTGGTACGGGACACCCACGAGGCCATCATCAGCCGGGAACAGTTCGCGGCGGTGCAGGAAATTCTCAATCAGACCGCCAGCCGCGCCAAGGCACGGGAGGTCAAAGTCTACACGCCGAATTTATTCAAAGGCAAGGTGTTCTGCGCCCATTGCGGTGGCAGCCTGCACCGGCAGAGAAACATCCGCAAGAAGTCCGACGATGTGTACTTCTACCATTGTCTGAGCCAGAGCCGAATCAGCAAGGATGCCTGCCCCGGCGTGACCATCCGCGAGGATATGCTGCTGGATATGCTGGCAGATATGCTTCAGGATGCGCTTGATACGGCGCTGGGACAATATACCCTCTCCCTTGCAGAGCTGCCCCGACAGGTCGATGACCGCGCCGAGCTGCGGGAGAAGATCACCAGCCGCAAACAGGAAATCCAGCGGCTTCGCGGTATCGTGCGGAGTTTATATGAAAACCTCGTCCAAGGCGTTCTCACCAAGGATGAATACTTTGACTACAAGGAGAAGTACGAAAGCCGCATTGCCGACCTCGCCGTGGAAATGGAACAGTTGGAGGATGGCCTGCGAACGATGGATGCTCAAACAGAGCAGCACCGGGCGCTGGAACAGGATGCCGCGCAAATCAAGACTGACCGTGCGCTGACCGGCGCACTCATCGAGCGGCTGATCGACCGCATCGAGGTATCCCACGACAAGCAGATCACGGTGCGCTATCGCTTCCAGAGCGAGTTTGAAACCTATGCGGAGGTACTGAAACAATGCAGAAATATGTGATTGCCCTCTACATCCGCCTCTCCATTGAGGATTACAAGTACGACAGTCTGAGCATTGAAAATCAGAGCCTTGTTCTCCACGAGTACGCGGCTTCCATGCCCGAAGCCCTGAACGCGGAGATCATGGAGTTCATCGACAACGGGTACAGCGGCACGAATTTTGAGCGTCCGCAGGTACAGAAGCTCATTGAGCTGGTGCGGGCCAATCAAATCGACTGCATCATCGTCAAGGATTTTTCCCGCTTCGGGCGAAACAGCATTGAAACCGGCTACTTTATCGAGCGCGTGTTCCCGCTTTTCCATACCCGCTTCATTTCCATCAGCGACGATTTTGACAGCAGCAAATTCAAGGGTGACACCGGCGGCATGGACGTAGCATTCAAGTATCTCATCAGCGAGCATTACAGCCGCGATATGTCCATCAAGACCAAGAGCGCCAAGTACGCCAAGATGCAGCGCGGCGAGTATCAGAGCAAAATCTGTCCCTACGGCTATCGCAAAAGCGCCGATGGCAGAATGGAGCCTGACCCGGATGCCGCTGCCGTTGTGCAGCTT
This sequence comes from Hominicoprocola fusiformis, assembly GCA_040095065.1. Taxonomy (GTDB): domain Bacteria; phylum Bacillota; class Clostridia; order Oscillospirales; family Oscillospiraceae; genus Hominicoprocola. Next base: position 37,097 of record JBBNGO010000005.1, on the reverse strand, counting down.
ATCTTCCAGCTTGCCGCCGAGGGGATCAACGCCACCGCTATCACGCGGGAGCTGTTCCGCAGAAGCATCCCCACTCCCGGCCAGTATAAAGCGGCGCACGGCAATCACACCCACGATATTTCCCGCTGTCACGGGATTTGGAGTACATCCACCATTCTCCGCATTTTGGAGGACGAACGCTACACCGGCGTGTATGTGATCGGCAAGCGGGCGGTTCTCGAAGTAGGCGGCACCAGAAGCCGCCTGAAGGACAGAGAATCATGGTACATCATCCCCGACCATCACCCGGCCATCGTAGAGAAAGCCGTGTTTGATACCGTGCAGGCCAGCCAGCTCCGCTTTTCCCAGCCAAACAAGAAAAAGCGGGACTACCCGCTGAAAGGCAAAGCCTTCTGTGGCTGCTGCGGTCATGCGCTGTCCCGCACCATGCAGAAAACCTCATATTATCACTGCCGCCATTCCGAGGCGGACGTAGAAAGCCGCTGCCACAAGATGCGCCTGAACGCCGCAGAGCTGGAACAGGCGGTATTCCTGACGCTGAAAAAACAGATGGAAGCCGCCGCGCCGCTTGCCCCTGACGGTACGCTCCGGGTGGATGCTTCCGTACCGGAACGCACCGAATATGAGCAGCAGATCGAGGCGCTGCAAGACGGTAAGCGCGCCTTGTATGAACGCTATCTCATGGGCGAGATTGACCTAAACACCTACAAGGCAGAAAAGGCCGCGTGTGACGAGCTGCTACTGAAAACAAAAAACGCCTATGCCGCAGTATTGGCACAGGCGAAGCAGAAGCAGGATGAACAGGCACGGCAGGACAGCCGCAAGGAAGCATCCAAGGCGATTTTCGATGCGGACACGCTGACCACCGAGCTGGCCGAGCTGCTGATCGACCGGGTGCTGGTGTACCCCGATAAGCGCATTGAGATCGCATATAAAATCCAAGACATTTTCGATTGAGGTAACAGACATGAAAGCTGCTTTCTATTGCAGAGTGGACGGACAGGGCTTCGGCTTTGTCCTCCCCGATGAAGCTGAGAAGCTCCGCGAGTTTTTCGCCGAGCATCAGGATAAGCCTGCGCTTGAAAATCCATCAAGCGCAAGCTAAAAATTTTTGTCGTGTGCTTGACATACGGGTGCCGGAGATCATGAAAGCGCATATTAGGCAGACCCGCTTTGGCCAATATCTTTTTCATCCGTGCGTAACCGCTGTTGGGCATGACCGGGTCTTCCGGGCGAATGGGGTTTGGGAATATCCATTGAGAGATGGACTTCTTTTTCCGTTCCGTCAGCAGCTGCACCGTGCTGGGCGGCAGTTTGATGATCCTGCGGCCAGCTCCGGTTTTGGTGTCGCCCACATAGTACCCGCCGCCTTCCTTGTTGTGCAGCGTTCTGCGGATGGTGAGCGTTCCTTTCTTCTCATCGAAGTCCGTCCACATGAGGCCGCACAGTTCCCCACGGCGCAGGCCAGTGGTGATCTCCAGATGGAAGAAGTCGTGCCAGTATTCATCTGCTTTGATGACTTCCATGAACCGCTCCAGCTGTTCATCGTTGAGGATGGTTTTGGGAGTGGTCACTTTTTTCGGCAGGGTCACATCGTTGGATGGATTCTTTACGATGAGGTGCCGGTTGACCGCCACATCCAACGCCTGATGTAGCACATCATGTATCCGGCGCACCGTGGTGCCGGAGAGAGGCCCACCCTCTACGCTGCCCTCCCGCTGGAGTTTGCGGTACAGGCTCTGAACATCGGCGGTGGTAACTTTGCAGATCTGCTTGTCACCGAGATAGGGCTTTATGTTGTTTGCTACATAACGGCGGTAATTTTTCAGAGTGTTAGGCCGCACTGCTGGTGTGGCACATTCCTCCAGCCAGATCTCCAGCCATTCGCCCAGCGTCATTCGGCTTTGCTCCGTCAGCTCGGCGCCATCGTACTCATCGATGCTCCGGTGCAGCTTTTCCAGCAGAGCCTTTTGGGTCTTTGCGGACATGTAGTGGAAGATGGAGTCGCCGTTTTCTTTATGACCCACTACGATGCGGGCTTCCCAGCGGCCATCGTCCCGCTTGCGTACCATGCCGTCGCCGGATGGTCTGCGCTTTGCCATTTGTGTTCACCTCCCTGAAGGGTTTTATCATTGATTAGGCGTATCATCGGATGAGTTGTTTTCGTCCTGCGCTCTGCGGCAGGCTCGTTCTTCTTCCTCCTTGGCGAAGGAGTACGCCGGTTCCTCTGCCAGCTCCCTGTGGATGCCGCAGGCGAGACGGTACCCGCAGGTGAAGCTGTGCAGTGTAGCATGACCGCGCAGGTGATCCTCCATGTCCACCAGCCGCAGCAGGAGCTTTCGGTCCTCCTTCGCCAGCCGGGAAGAGAGTTCTCTGTGGGTCCGGTCGATCTCATCAGCGAGTTCCTGTATCGACCGGGGCTTGGTTTCGAACTGCCTTTGCAGCGCTTTCATATAATCGTACATACCATTTACCTCGCCTGCGGGAAGCGGTGCGGCTCCGCCACACACTGGTACAGGATGGCACCACAGTTGCCGCAGATCAGGAACTTGATGCGGTTGCCCAGCAGACCGTTTCTTTTGAAGGTCACCAGTGCGTCGCTCTGCCAGCCGACCCGGATATCTCTGCCGCCGCAGAACCGGCATTGATTCACCGGAAGTTGATTCGTCATAGTCGCTTCCTCCATTTCTGTTTTTTGCAAACACACAATACCGGAAGAGTGGACAGATATCCAACACATAATTTGCTGTCAGCGCATTTTCTACCAAAGCAACAATTCTGTTTCGACTACACTGGTGGAAGAGAATTGCGCACATCATTCACCCCTTTGGTATTTCACCGCTGCATCGAAGGTGACAGTGCCGCCGGTCTTTTTTACATTCTCGATGCAGGTGGCCCGGAGCTGCTTCACGGTCTCCGGATTGACTCGCATCGTTCCGGCAACCACATTCATCACCATGTCCAGCTCCACCGCCTGCTTGAACAGCAGACGGGCGATGCGGTTCTCGCTGTCCTGGACTGCGCCACGCACTGCCGACATCAGTACAGGCGGAAGATAGGTCAGCGCATTGTTGGCGGAGATGTAGCCTGCATACATCCTTGCGGCATTCTCCAAAAACTCGCTGCGGCTTTTGCAGTTGGCCTGCTCCATGGCAGTGTCGATGGCCCGCAGCGTATCGGGATAAAGCCAAACAGGGATACGCTGTTTCTTCTCATGCGCAGACTTCTGCGAATTATCATTTCGTTTCATAATAACCTCCATAATTTCTCATAGACACCTTTGACAGCCACCTTCGGAAACGGCTGTACAGCGGGGTTTTGCGGGTATTTTTCGCCATTCCGACCACCTAACATGGCACACGGGCGGAAATTCCGACCACCTGGCAAAATGGACAAACGACCCGCACTGCGGGGCGATGTGAGCCGCAGGAAGGGCGCAAGCGACCACCTGCTTTATCCTGCACCATTTTCGACCGCCCATTTGGAGGGCGAAAATGACTGTGATCGTGCAAATTGCCGATAGATAAAAGCGGGGTGTACAGCGGCCCAAAATCGCCCTTGATCCCCCTATGGGGGCTGGGACTCCGCCCAGCCCCGCAGGGGCGCACACAGCGGCCCACAGCGGCCGACACGGGGCAGTCATGCGCTCTGCCCATCGTCCGCCGGGATAAACCCGATGCCCAGCTTTTCAGCTTTCGCCTTCGCTTTCTGCCGCGCGGTGGTGAGCTCCAGTTCCGCCAGCCGACGTTCGTTGTGACGGTCGAGAGCCAACCGGAGCGGCAGGATGTGATACCGCAGACAGCCGTTGCGCTTGACTCCGTCCTTGGTCACGAACTCTGTGCGCTCTGTACGGATAAGACCGCGCTCCTCCAGCGTGCGCACATACTTCGCCACCGTGTTGACCGCGAAGCCCAGCGCCTCTGCGATGGTCGGGTAGCTGACGATGCACTGGTAGGTGCGTCGATCCTCGATGCGGATGAGGTATGCGTAGATGTAGAACTCATACTTGTTCAGCTTCAGATCGAAGACCGCATTGGGGAGCAGGAAGAAATTCTTTTCTTTCATCTTCTGTTCATACTGAGAGAGCAGCATCACTGCACCTCCTTGGTGCGCGCGGAGATCCACTCCCGCAGTTCTTCTTTGGGAATGACGATCCGCTTGCCGATGCGCAGAGAGGGAAAGCCATCCTCCTGGATGAGTTCGTACACGCTGGAGTCGGAAACACCCAGCAGGTCGGCCAGCTGCTTCACGTTCAGAAGCAGAGGCAGTTCGTCGTAGCTTTTGTAGATCGACTTTTCCAAAATAGTAACCTCCGTGAATTTAGATTCAGAGAAAAAATGTTTGCGTTTCGGAGGCCTATCTGTTAGACTGAATGCAGATGGAGTCTGCGTTTTCCGAAACGCGACGCGCCGCCGGACTGTTGCAGCAGTTTGGCGGCTTTCCTTTTTCAGCGGACCATGTTCATCACCTTCTTTTCTTCTGGATTGATTTTTGAGTTCCCGAACTGCACCAGATTGACTTCTGCTTGTCTATCAGGTACAATCAGAGCATAGCATACTGGAAAGGCCGTGCGCAATAGCTCCGGCGGTTGTTGGGTACACAACTTAAAGTCCATCGGAAACAGAGAGGGAAACTATGATCTACTATAACGACCACTTCTTTGAACGGTTTGATGTGCTGTTCGGAAAGAAGAGCAGCATCGTTGCAGGTGAGGAGTATCCGCTGGGGTACTTTGCAGCAGAGGCCATGGAATTGGACGCTGGGGTTTTCGAGGAAATAAAAAAGCTGACCCAACAGGCCAGCCAGGAGTTTGATATGTTTCTGACCGCACGGACAGCGTCCGGAGCAGGGATGGCGATCCAGACATTGGACCGAGCCTGGGAACTTGTCAGGCAGCTTCCCCTGTACAACAAGATCCCGTACCGGGAGGGACGTGGGAGTTCGGTCAGCGGTATTGTCCGTGAGCTGCGCAGTGACGAGCAGAAACTCGACCGTATGCTCACGGTCGGGACATCAGAGAACGAGACGCTGCGGCGATGGCACGGGATGTATGAACGTTTGTCAGACGATCTTCAGCGGTTCCGGTACGACACGGACGATATGCTGACCGACTACTTTGAGGAACTGCCCTCCCGCAGACCGGAAGCGTATGCGGCGGCTTTCGAAGCGAGCATGGCATCCTTCCGGGAGATCTATATGCAGACGGAGGACGATGAGGCTCTTGCGTACATGAACGGGCGCAGACTCAACTTTCCAGTGAGTATCTCCTTTGTAGTGGAGCGGGACAAGAAAACAGGACAGCCGTTCATGGCAGAGCGTATGACCTTTGAGGACTTGATCAGCTTTTTGTATATGGACCTGTACCGCGGTATGGCAGTGGGCAATGTCCCTCGGCTCTGCCACAACTGCGGCAAGTGGTTTTTGGCGATCGGCGCATACGACACAGTGTACTGCCAGCGGGTAGCTCCGGGAGAAACTACCCGCACCTGCCGCCAGGTTGGCGCTCACAGAAAAGAGAAACAGAAGAACGGCAAGGACTTTGCCTACCGTGAATACGCGAGAGTATATAACCGGTTGAAGACCTGGAAGCAGCGCGGGAAAATTAGTGAGGAGAAATGGCAGCGCCAAGTGGCGTATATTCAGGAACTGAAAGCGGAGTATTTAGCTGGCAACATGAGTGATGTTGAGTATGCGACAAAACTGGATCAGGTGTGATCAGTAATTCATAAAAGCCGCTGGGCAAGTTGTGATGACTTGCCCAGCGGCTTTATCATTGATTAGGTATAGCATCCCATGCATTTTTTGAAATCAAGCAACAGTTATGATTGCGTTATCTTTAACTTTGTTGATAGCAACCATAATTGCCGCTTGGGTCTTTCTGTCAAACAGCTTTGTGAAACTCAGCGGCTTATCAAACGGAGGCTTGGTGAGGATGGTGACGCTTTCCATATAACCATTCTGTTCGATGTGGTTGATGATTTTATGAACAAACGCGATTTGCTTTTGGTTCAGAGACTGGTCGTTGATGAACTGAGAAAACGCGGACATAGCTGCCTCGTGGTCCATCTTTGCAATCTTGCGCACCAGCAGTCCGAAGGGCGTATCACCGAACTCTCGTTCATAGTCCTCTTTACTGCCGAGTTCACTGGTCAGCACTCGCTCCAACTCTTGATAGTCACCAATGGCCAACGGGATATTATGAGTCAGTTTGTAAATGGCCAGCGTATTGCCATGTTCATTCACATAGCGGTTGACCTTTGCGCGGTAGTCCTCAAAATCATAGGCAGGATCAAGCTGAATACCCTCTTGCTGGTCGATTACGGGGTCTGTCAGATGAGTAATGATAGGATTCTTGGGATCGCCACCTTCATGTAGGAACTTGATAAGCTCACGAAGTTCTTTCCGTACTTTCTCAAACAGAAGAATGTCATTGGTCTCCCAGAACGCATCAGTGTTGACCTCTTTGATGACAGGCAATTTTGCCTTGACCTGGGGAATGCTGACTTTGCGCTCCAGAAGTGTCCCCATATCGCGCAACTGCTTCTGCGCATATTTGAACGATGGCATCTGCTCCATGGCAGCAATCATGAGACCGTACATAAAATTATCGAAGCGTTTGGCGTATTCATCTGTGTCATCCAAATGGACGATGGGTGCAATCTGTTGGAGCAGTTCGCCCTTGTCACCCTCGCTGATATAGTTGAAGGCACCGGGCTTTTTGAACTTTTCAACGCTCTGCAAGTGCAGTCGCACTGTAATCAAATCGGTGTTCAATTCCTGCACTTTTGCGAAGCATATGCCAACCAGTTCCGAGCGCCACGCTTGATAATCATCGCCTGCGTCTGCGCTTTCTTGCAACATAACGGCCAGCCTAACCTGCTTCCCAAAAATGTTTTCCGACAGCGATTTGGTATCTTTGGACTCGAAGCCTTCTTTATGTGTGCGGAAGTATTCAAAGTTGCCACAGTAATCGAAGATGAGGAAGCGCTTTTTGTCTGTGTATTCACCGTCGATTTGATCAGTGCAGACCAGCCCCTTACATAGACGAGTTCCTCGGCCGATCATCTGCCAGAACTTTGCCTTGGAACGCACTTTTTTGAAGAACACAAGGTTGACGCACTGAGGCACATCGATACCAGTATCCATCATGTCAACAGATACAGCGATAATTGGTTCCTTATCCGGAACCTTGAAATCGTCAATGATAGTCTGCGCGTATGTATCGTCACAGATAACACGCTGGGCAAATGTTCCGCGATACTTGGGGTACAGTTTATTGAAGCGTTCCAGAATAAACTCTGCGTGACGCTTGTTCTGAGCGAAAATAATGGTTTTGCCCAGCCTGTCACCACCAGCCACGCGAATGCCACGCTCCATCAAATCCTGCAGCACAATGTCTACTGTGGTTTCGTTGAACACAAATTTATTGAGCTGCGCAGACGGGATGAAATCCGGCATTAGACCATCTTCAATAAAGTCATCCTCATACCGTTCCTTATCCTCGTCGGAGAGGTCATCGTAGATAATGCCTTCCTCCAGGAACTTGGTTTTGACTTCGTAGTTGTAATATGGGACGAGCACATGGTCTTGGTACACTGCCGTTTCGTAGTCATACACATAGGTAGGGATACCATGCTCCATCTCAAAGAAATCATAGGTATTACGGTCCACATCTGTTTTCGGCGTTGCAGTCAGGCCAACCATGATCGCATCGAAATATTCGAAAATGGCACGGTATTTCTTAAAAATACTGCGATGGCTCTCGTCAATGATGATGAGGTCGAAGTGTGCCGGGGTGAACAGACGCTGGCCACCCTTCGTTTTCGTATCATCGATGGCATTCAGCATCGTCGGATATGTAGAGAATACGATTCTGGCACTGCGGTCATCTTTGTTAGAACAAAGATTGCACAGCGACATATCCGGCAGATAGTTTTTGAAGTCATCCTTGGCCTGTTTTACCAGAGCGGTACGGTCTGCAAGGAACAAAATATTTGTGACATGCTTGCCCCGGCTTAGCACATCGGTTAAGCTGGATGCTGTTCTGGTTTTTCCAGTGCCGGTCGCCATGACCAACAGATGTTTTCTGAATCCAAGACCGATTTGCTCACATACAGCGCGAATCGCTTCTTTCTGGTAGTAGCGGTCTGTGATTTTATCGTCGATGGGAATCGTCATCAGATCCAGCCGCTCTGTCCGGCGATTCATCAGCTTCTGCAAATCACTCTTGCTGAATATACCGCTGACTTTGCGCTGGGGGCTGCTCTGATCGTCCCAAAAGTATGTCTCAAACCCATTGGTGGTGAACATCATGGGACGGCGACCAAACTTGCGCTCCAAGCAGTCGGCATACAGCACCGCCTGCTTGCGACCGATGTTGGGGTCTTTACTGGAGCGCTTGGCCTCCACGACCGCCAGAGGCAGTCCGTCTTTTCCGAACAGGACATAATCCACATACCCCATCTGGCCAACAACGCCAGCCATACCCTCGACAGGGTATTCCTCCTGCACATCTGCATCTGCGCCGGTGAACTTCCAGCCCATCTGCTTCATGTCCACATCGATATAAATCTTACGGGTTTTGAACTCAGAGAGGTCAGCCGCCACGAAGGTACGATCCTGCTGATGCTGCTCCTTAGCCGCGGTGATTTGTTCGGACATCTGCTCGATCTGCTTACGCAGAGCTTCGATTTCCGCATCCTTTTCGCCGAGCAGACTTTCCTGTTCCTTGATTTTCTTTGTGTCGACAACGACCTTTTCCTTGGGAATCAGAGCTTCATCAAACTTCCGCTCCTCGTAGTCGCTGCCATAGCAGTAGTCCACCCACTGAATGAACTCAAACAAACCCTGCAGCGAGGCAAGGGCATCGCTGGTCTGCACACTACGCTCCGTATGGACGGCCAGATTACCCAGCTTAATGATAAACGGCAGCTTACCCCAAGTGTTGTAGTCCACAGCAAAACGGAAGGTCGGCTCATGGATGAGGGACTGCAGATTGTCCTTGTAGGGCATCTGCATGGTGTTGTCGGCAGCATAGACCCACTTCACCGCCAGTTCCAGCGCCTTCCGGCAGCCCACCGCGCACATGGCGGGACTGGAATGGTACACCTTTTCCGCTTCCGTAGCAGCGGAAGAGAATAGGGCATATTCAGTTTGAGAGGTTAGAAAGGAGAAGTTTGTTTTCATAATGGAGTCACCCCCCTATTATTGGCCAAGCATCCTAAAGCAATCAATGTTCTGTTTTGTGTTTTTACAATATGAATTCCCGCGCCGATCCTTAACTAAAATATGGATTTTGTCAAACGGCTTACCAATTGCTTCGCCAGTTCTCTTGTAATTACAAGCAATACATTTGCATGGAATCGGGATTTCTATTACACTGCCTTTAGAGATTACGGCGTTTTTTGTATTAGGATTTATTGTTAATCCGTATTCTTCGAGGTTTAGCTGATAAAAAGCTGGACTTTCTTTGAATAAGTTCAAAGGATTTCCTTTGCACAAATAAATTCCGGTTATCTCGCTGTCATATAAGGTGTTATTATAAATAGACAAAAGATATGTATCACTTTTCTTCAACTGTATTTCGCCAGAAACTTTCAATTTTCGCCGAAATTTTGTAAGACCAATGATTAAGGTTAAGGCTGCCGCAATTGAACCAATTGCATCTATAACTGACAATACTATTTTGAATGTTTCCATATTACCTCACCCAAAGTATCTCCGCGTAATTTCATACAGCATGCTCAGTGCCTCAACCCCAAACAATTCTCTTACAAGCTGTTCTTGTTCCACGTGGGTAAGTTTGCTGAATGAAATTAACGCTTCCACTAAATCGTTCTTTGCTTTTTCATACTTATTAGTCGGTTCCATATCTATTTTTAGGTTGTAATTGTTCATAATTTATCACCTCACCCAAAGTATTGTTGCATCAAGGATTTTTTCAGCAATTCCAGTTTGTACAGACTCTGCTGGATGGTCAATTTTGATTTGTCGACTTGTTCGACGAAAGAAACAAATTTGTTTTGCAGTTCCAAAGGAGGAATGTGTACAAATATCTGCTTGAGTTTTGTGACATTAATTCCTGCCATTATTGCTCCTGAACTTACCAGTTCGATTTGATGTTGTACAGCACCGCTATAATGCAGTTGATACATCATAAATAATGGCAATACGCGGTCGCTATCCACGCGAATCCTAAGAACATCAGAGTGAATTACACCTGATTCGAAGTTTGAAGGAAACACTGCACACTTGCCAGCATTTCCTTTTCGAGACATGGCAATATCACCTGGTTTAATTGAATACGCTTCCAACTGTTTTGCTTTTTCCTCTGTAAGATAATGCGTAGGTGCGGTTGAGAAAAGACTGTTAATTTGAGGAATTTCCCAAACAGCAACGCCCTCGTTTACATACTCCTCTTTGCCTAATTGAGTACCAAATGGGCCGCATTTGATATCATCTGGATTCACACAAGCATATACCAATTTTTCGCTATCCCATTTGCAATCAGGAGCTGCAAGGTCACCAAACATCTCGACAAATCGGGATTTGACTAACTGATCCAGCTTTGCAAGCTGCTCTTTCCGTAGGGCAATCAGCTTTTCAACCTTATCCAATTTTTCTACGATATCTATTTGCTGTTGCATTGGAATAAGTCCAAACTGAACATTTTTCAGATAACCAGCAGAAATATTCGGTTGAGCTCCACCTACACCATCTTTTACAAATTGTTCCCTTTTGCTCGATAAGAAATAGTATAAGTACGTTGGTAGAACATTCTCGTTAGGCAGAAATGCTGCACAAGCCTGATTGGTTGCCGCCTCATAAGGAAGGATTGAACACGCTCCGATGGTAGCACCATACATTGCTACCAGCACCGTATTAGGGGGGAACAGTTTTGCTGAGCTGTTATCAAGGCCTTCTTCTGTAATACATTCAATTCCTTCTGGCACATACTGAGTCTTCAAATCACCGGTTTTGACCCATGGTATTGTACCATTCTCATAGTAGAAAGGCTTTTTCTTATCAGGCGTCCCCCCTGATGCGATTGTGAAAACTTCTCCTAATTTAGCCATTTACTACAGTCTCCCAATTTGACAACAGATACTTTGTTTTATTTCCAAGGTTGAATGCATAGGTGTACACTGCAATCGGAGACATACCTTGCCATCCCTCTTTGGTCACATAGTATCTTGCATCCATAAAATCTCGTGAATGATTTTCTAAAAAACTTGTGAAAATGATTTCGGCACAATCTTCTTTATTTACACAAAATTGATATAAGTGATTTTGAATCGGCTCCGACAACATATCATATAATTTTTTCAAATTGTGACCATCTCTATTGGTCGGATAATTTTTCCCGCTTTTAAGAATCAAAGCTTTCAAATACATTTCACAAGCAAATGCTGCATTAACAACCGCAGGAGCCGACAATGTTATAAATACGCCATCTTTCACAATTTCAATCGCGCCATCCTCATTCACCCCAAGGCAACGGGCGGCAGCCTTTTGAAATTCTTCTCCGTTATTGAAAAGTGCTTCTGCGTTTGGAGTGACTTTGAAGTTAAACTCCATCATAGCATCCCTCTCAAATCCTTCAGTCCTTCCGTAATCTGCCGCTCCAGCTCGTCCAGCTCGTCCAAAATTTCACCGGTGGGCGGGTACTCCACGGCCACGTACTCGGTCTGCTTGTACTTGTTGATGGACAGGTCATAGCCGTTGTCCACGATTTCCTGCTTGTGGACGAAGAAGCTCTGTTCGGCGCGTTCCCGCGTTGCTTCCTGCTCCAGATGGTGGAAGCGCTGAATGATGTCGGGAATGTCGTTATCAGAAATCTCTGAGCGCTTATCATCGAGGCTGAAACCATCAGCCTTCATATCGTAGAACCACACATTGTCGGTACCGCCTGCGCCGGTCTTGGTGAACACCAGCACAGCGGTAGACACACCTGCGTAGGGCTTGAACACGCCGGAGGGCATGGAAATCACGGCACGCAACTGATGATTTTCTACCAATTCCTTGCGAATAGACTTGTGCGCAGAAGAAGATCCGAACAGGACACCGTCAGGTACAATGCAGGCACACTGACCACCTTTTTTCAGCATACGAAGGAACAGCGCCAGGAACAGAAGCTCTGTCTTTTTGGTATTGGTGACTGCCTTCAGATTATCGTGAATGCTCTCGGCGTCAATTGTTCCTTTGAAGGGAGGATTGGCCAGGCACATGGTAAACTGTTCAGTGATTTGATTCTGCTTGGAAACGCTGTCCTTGTAGTCGATTTCCGGGTTGCTGATCGAATGGAGCATGAGGTTCATAGCGGAAATACGAAGCATGGTGAAGTCGGTATCGAAACCAGTAAATGCAGGACCAGCAAAATGCTCCCACTGCTCAGAAGTCATCTCGTCCTCGTAGTTGCGGCGGATATATTCCGAAGCAGAGACCAGGAATCCAGCGGTACCACAGGCCGGATCGCAGATGGTATCATCGGGGGTCGGCTGCAGCAATTCGACCATCATTTCTCGGATATGCTTAGGAGTACGGAACTGGCCATTCTGGCCTGCGCTTGCCAACTTACCCAGCATATACTCATACAGGTCACCCTGCATATCCAGCTCCGCGATATCATGTTCGTAAAGATCATCCAGACCGGTGATGATTTTTTGGAGAAGCTGGGGCGTGGGGATGAGGAACATCGCATTACTCATGTACCGGGCAAAGGCGGTGGTGTTTTCGTCAGCTTTGCCGGGTTCGTCCTCAATCTCGACCAGTTCGCCCTTTTCATTAAAATCGGGCAAGCGGCCATATTTCATGCTCTTAATGGCTGGAAATACACGCTGGGACATTACATCGAAAATCCGGCGGGGATCATCATTTTTGAACTTGCTCCACCGCATAGACTGGCCTGCTTCAGACTGAGGGAAAATCTTGGGCATCTGTTCGCCAGTCATGTTTTCAAATTCTTCGTTTTCCAGTTCCTTCTCATCGAGTGAACGGATAAACATGAGATAGGTGAGCTGTTCGATGACAGTCAGAGGGTTGGCAATTCCGCCCGCCCAAATATCCGTCCATATCTTATCAACCTTGTTTTTAATCACGCCTGTTACCATCGCGATTGCCTCCATTATTTAAGCATTGCTGAATCTTTTGCAGGTTCCTGCAAATATTTTACAGAGATTATTGTCCGTTTTTCTGGACAGTTACGATTTCAACTTGTATGTTCTATTGCGGTTGCCGCCTTCGGTAACAACGATTTCTTCTTTTGCCATTTTTGTCAGCACCGCTCTGGCACGGGGGCTACTGATGTCAAGCAGTTCTGCAATCGTCTTGCAATCTGTCTGGATCTCACGGGTCAAATATTCGATGACAGATTGTTTTTGCCTACTGTAAATTGTGGTATCGCTCGCTTTTATCGCTTGTTTTTTATCGCTCGCTTTTTCAAAAATGAGCGATAAAGTGGTTCTCTCCGGCTCAAGTTGCTCCGTGATCGCAGGCATTACCCAGCCCTGTTCACGCCAGACACGGAAGATGTTGGGGATGCCGCTTCCGGCACGCTCGCCGATATCGATCAGGTTGAACATCTTCAGCATCGCACCGTTGCGAGGGTCGGACACGCCGCCGCTCTTTGCCGCATCGATCTCAATGCGGAAGCCGCCGGGATTGGCCATGGTGATGGTATCCCGCTTTTTGATGATGACCAGACCCTGTCTGCCGTAATAGTCGGCGTTGACCAGACAGTTGGCCAGAGCCTCGCGCAGAGCCTGATGGACGGAGGTATCGTCCACTCTGGCGCCGCCCTCCATCTTGAAAGGCACCTTGATATCCTGGATCAGCTTGTTATAGACGCGGAAGTAGAAGTCGTACACATTGCCGCTCCAGTCTCCGGAGGAAGAGATGATTCGGTCGGTCCAACGGGTGTCGGCATCGTACTGCTCCTGATAGTCCAGGAAGTAGGTGTTGAATTCCCGCACGATGTCGTATTCGTTACCGAACATGAGAAGACCGGCAGAGGTGGGGTGCTTCTTTCCATCGGAGCCGATACCCACTGCACCCAGCTTCAGAAGGAAATCCTCGTCCTCCAGTGCCTCCCACACGTGGCCGGGGTGGGAAAGGCGCATCCTCTGGCGGTAGCTGCGAACGCTCTCCTTGTTGAACACTTCCATGTCCATTTCGTCAAGGACAAGCATGTCCTGTGTCTTCACGGAGGCATCCCGCACCATGGCCTGATATTCTTCCTTGGTGCAGCGGTAGTCGCCCTCACCGTTGCGGCGGTAGGTGCAGAGCGGGTTGCCGTCTACATAGACCGGCTTGTAGGAACGCTCCGCACGGGGAACATTGATGACCACGATGTGGTCGCCGTCCACCTCCTGAACGAACACATCCTTTGAGGACAGCACATTCACACTGGTCTTGTTAGGGTTGTTGACGATGTCCCAAAACTCCTTGATGAGTTTCTCCGGGTCGGGCAGATCCACCGTGCGGAAGGACTTGTCTGCCAGTTCCTCCACGCCCAGCAGGATGATGCCGCCGTAGGTATTGGCAAAGGCGGAGTAGGTCTCCCAGATACTCTTGGGCAGGCCGCCGAGGGCCTTCTTGGCCTCGATTCGGTTATTCTCCCGGTACTGCTCTATCTTGGAAAAGTCAATCATGCTGCTCCTCCTTCACCAACTCGATGATATCGCAGAAGTCGCAGTCCAGCGCCGCGCAGATCTTGGTGAGGATCTCCGTGTTGATATGCTCGTTCCGGCCCAGCTTGGCGAGGGCGGTGGTGGACATACCGGTGGCCAGACGCAGGTCCTTCTTTTTCATATTCTTATCGATCAGCAGCTTCCACAGTTTATTGTAGCAAACAGTCATAATCAAACACCTCATGCACGGAGTTTACACGGATACAGGATATATTTTAACACAGAGAAGCCAATTTGTCTATTTGAAATCTATTTTTCAGATTTCAAGTGCTGTTTTAAGAGCTGCTTTTGCCTCGTGGCATCCTCCAGTTTGCTCTTGCCTTATTTATTGATCAGGCATGGCCCTTCCTGCGACGCCACGACAAAGAACCGCTTGATGTATTTCATCATTAAGGCTATTGGGCACAAAAACACTTGAACCCCGTCGGAATACTCCAACGGGGTTCGTTTCGCACTATCTGGCAGAATTTTCAGTCATTACAGAATCAATTGAAGAATCTGCTCCATATTCTTTTTCCCGAATGAAATTTTATCGTCATTTATCACCAGACAAGGGACACTCATAACATTATAGCGCTCTTTCAAGTTTTCAAAATGACGAATGTCGTATACATGAGCGGTGATATGCGGATTTTCCGCGGCAATGTGCTGAGCTGCCACCACCAGATCCGGACACATGGTACACGACAGTGTAACAAGGAGCTTCATGTTCACGGTGCTTGTGATCGAAGCGATTTGGCGCTTTGTATCGCTGTCGATTGCCTGCCCGGGACCTGCGGCATTATACAGGCCAAGCACAAAAGAAGTAAACTCGTGCCCACTTGGGACCCCGTGGAAGGCCAGACCCATTTCTGTTCCATCGGCTCTGCACACGGTAACACATGGAGCATTGTCGCTGGATGCGCTGCGTTCCGCAACAGAAGCCGTAAGTTTGTCGGACAACTCTGCCAAGGCAGTGATGAACTGTTCCAGTTCTTGCGACACCGTGCGGTCATCCAGATACAGCTTCAGCAGCAGGGGGCTTTCCATCCGGGCAAAAACCGTATCCAGCTGCTGACGCATCTCAGCGGTGAAAAGCTCCCCGGATCCATCTGCTTCCTGTGTGTCAACTGTGACAGCTGTTTCGCTTTGCTTTGACGCAGGTACGTTGGCGCGTAGGCCGGTCTTGCGCTGCATGGCTGCCACATATTTTTCCAGCTCCGTTGCGGCCAAAGCGCCGTCACTGGTAGCCGTGACCACCTGCCGCAGTGGCTTAATGCACACGTCCCCGGCTGCGTATACGCCGTCCACACTGGTTTTCTGGGCGGCATCGGTCACGATATAGCTCTGTTCGTTCAGTTCCACCGTACCTTTCAGCATTTCGGTGTCAGGCGCATATCCGGCCAAGACGAAAACGCCAAAGGTCTCGCCGGCGGGGCTTTTCACTTCCGTCACTTCTCCGGTGGCGGTATTTTTATACCGGGCATAGTGAAGCCCGTTTTTACCGGCCACTTCCTCCAGAACCGTGTTGGTCAGAACGGTGATTTTTTCGTGATTTTTTGCCTGATCCGCAACAGACGCGGCGCAAGAAAAGTCATTTTTGCGGATGAGTATCGTTACATGACGTGCAAATTTGGTCAGAAAAACACTTTCTTCTGCTGCGGCATAGCCGCCGCCCACCACATAGATGTCCTTTCCGGTAAAGAACTCGCCGTCACAGGTGGCACAGTAGGCAACGCCCCGGCCTTTGAGTTCCTCTTCCCCCTTGAACCCAACCGTTCTGGGATGGGCACCGGTGGCCAGCAGTACCCCGAAACAGCGGTAGTCGCCCCGGTTGGTGTGCACCGTCTTGATGTCCCCGGAAAGGTCAAAGGCGGTCGCTTCCGCCAGCATAAACTCTGCGCCAAATGCTGCTGCCTGCTTCTGCATCGTATCCGTAAGTGCCTGGCCGCTGGTCCGCTCAATGCCGGGATAATTGACTACCTCGTTGGTAATGGAGATCTGGCCGCCAAACTGCAGCTTTTCCAAAACAAGCACCCGGTATTTCGCCCGGGCAAGGTAAAGGGCGGCAGTTAAACCCGCAGGGCCGCCGCCGACCACGATCACATCATATAAGTTTTCCATCAAAGCTGACCGACCAGATCGAGACTGGGCTTCAGGGTTTCCGCGCCGGGCGTCCAGTTGGCAGGACAGACCTGATCGCCATGGGCGTGGACGAACTGACAGGCCTGAACCTTTCGCAGCAGTTCTTCGGCGTTTCTGCCCACGTTACCGGCCATTACCTCGTAGCCCACGATTTTGCCCTCGGGGTTGATGATAAAGGTGCCCCGCTCGGCCAGACCATCGGACTCAATCAGCACCTCGAAGTCTCTGGAGATACTGTGGGTGGGGTCAGCCAGCATGGGGTAATTGATCTTCTTGATCCGATCGGACGCATCGTGCCATGCTTTGTGGACAAAATGGGTGTCTGTGGACACGGAGTAAACCTCACAGCCGATGGCCCGGAACTGCTCGTACTTGTCCGCCAGGTCCTCCAGCTCTGTAGGGCAGACGAAGGTGAAGTCAGCGGGATAGAAGAAAAATACGCTCCACTTGCCGAGAATATCTTCCTTAGATACAAATTTAAAATCGTTCTCGTGGAACGCGTAGGTGCGAAAATCGGATATCTCCTTGTTGATCATAGACATAGCTTAATTCCTCCAAAGATCGTGTTGGTTGCAGAATGCGTAGACCGCCCGGACTTCATCGCCCTCACAGAGGGCAAACTTTGCTTTGGGCTTGTCATCCGGATCCAGATGGGCATACTGAATACCATGTTCGGATTCCAGACAGATCCACTCGATATAGTGTTCCCGGATCATGGGATGCTCCACCGCCCCCACTGTGACATGAACGGTATTACCGTCCATCTCGTAAACAGGGATATGCTTCTCACCGGAAGCTTCCGTTGTGCCGGGTATCATTTCGTGCATTTTTTCACCACAACACATAATTGGAACGCCGACATCCCGTATCATGGCAACGATATTGCCGCAATGCTTGCAGATATAAAATGTTTGCTTCATGTCATTTCCTCCTTCTAAAGAAAGTATGTCCGGAAAAACGCAAATAATGTACTCACATCAGGGCATACTACCGTAAAAGGAGTGAAAAAATGGAGCAAAGCAACGCATACAAAAAGGGGTTCATTCCATACGCATTGGCTGCTTTCTTGATTGGTATCGTGGGCGGTTTTTCTACGGTACTTGGTCCGTCCTTTGTGCAGGATATTGGAATTTCCTACAATAACACCACATGGACAGCACTGGCTCAGGCCATGTCCACCGCCGCCTGCGCTCCTATTTTGGGAAAGGTGGGAGATGTTATCGGGCGCAAGACCACACTTCTTGCTGGGATCGCTGTGTTTACATTGGGAAATGTTCTGTCGGCACTGTCAAACTCCCTTGTATTTATGATGGTGGCCCGGTTCGTGGTTGGCATCGGCACTGCCGCCATGACGCCCGTGATCATGGCTTATATTGTCACAGAGTTTCCGCAAAATCAGGCAGCGAAGGGGTTTTCCTTGTATATGCTGATCTCCAGCGCGTCCGTTATTCTTGGGCCGACACTGGGCGGTCTTATTATCGCTGCCTATGGCTGGCGTGCTATGCTGTGGGTATGTGTGGCCATCTGCACCATCACTTTTATCGCCTGTGCATTGACGATCGGGAAGCAGGACTCCCAGAGACGGCCATTGCAAAACTTTGATGGGGGCGGTGCAGTGCTGGTACTGATTTTCTTTAGTCTGGTACTGTGCATTCCGTCCTTCGGACAGAACTTTGGCTGGATATCAAAAGCATTCTTGGGTGTGCTGATTGCTGCCATCATCAGCTTGGCGGGTTTGATCACAGCCGAAAGAAAAGCAAAGAATCCCATCCTGCCCGGCAGATTTATGTTACGAAGCGCTTTTGTGCTCAGCGTCCTTGCGCTGTTTCTGACACAGGGACTGATGCAGGCAAACATGACCAACACCATCGTTTTCGTAAATTATACGCAGCCGGACAACACCGCGGTCTCCGGCTATGCCATCTCTGTGATGTATGTGGGAATGTCGCTGGGTGCCGTGCTTTTGGGGCCGCTGGCAGACCGGTTTGAACCAAAGCGCGTACTGATCGGCTCACTGCTACTGACAGGCATCGGCTGCGGGATCTTATTTTTCTTCTCGGAAGCAACCTCCATCCTGCTGCTGATGGCATCTTTGGGTATTCTCGGTTTTGGCCTGGGTGGAAACGGAACGATATTCATGAAAGTAGCACTGTCCGGGCTGTCCCCACAGGAAGCCGGTGCAAGCACCGGAACCTACGGGCTGTTCCGGGATCTGGCTGCGCCCTTTGGCGTGGCGGTATTCGTCCCGTTGTTTACCAATCAGATCACCGGTCTGATCGCAGGCGGGGCAACCGGGGCGGATGCCGCCGTCCGATCCATTCACTCCTTGGCAATTGCGGAGCTGATATGCATCGCTTCCGGCATCGCTGCCGTATTCTTTTTGCCTAAAATTCGTAGCAGAGGAGAAACGATATGAGATTAAAAAACAAGATCGTATTAGTCACCGCATCCACCCGGGGTATCGGCCTTGCCTGTGCGAAGGCCTGCGCAAAGGAAGGTGCCATTGTTTATATGGCGGCCAGAAATCTGGAACGGGCACAAAAAATCGCAGATAATCTGAACGCGCAAGGCTGCAATGTGAAATGCGTATTCAACAATGCGATGCAACCGGAAACCTTTCTTTCTATGGTGGAAGATGTGGTGAACGATGCGGGCGGTATCGACGTGCTGGTCAACAATTTCGGCACCTCCAACCCCGGTAAGGATCTGGATTTTTCAAATACCGAACCTTCTGCATTTTTGGATACCATCAACCTGAACCTGCGAAGCGTCTTTATGGCCAGTCAGGCTGCGGCAAAGCATATGGCAGCAAAGCAAGGCGGCAGCATTATCAACATTTCCTCAGTAGGCGGCATCGTCCCGGACATTTCTCAGGTGGCTTACGGAACCAGCAAGGCGGCGATCAACTATCTGACCAAGCTGATCGCAGTCCATGAAGCAAAAAATAAAATTCGTTGTAATGCGGTGTTGCCGGGAATGACTGCAACAGAAGCAGTGGAGAAAAACCTGACAGAGGAATTCCGGAGCCTGTTTTTGCGGCATATTCCCCTTGGCCGGATGGGACTGCCGGAGGAAATCGCGGCGGCGGTAGTGTATCTGGCAAGTGACGAAGCCGCCTATATCACCGGCCAGATCCTGACCGTGTCCGGCGGCTTCGGTCTGGCGACCCCGGTGTATGGGGACCTGTCCGACAAAAAGCTCCGGCGGTAAATCAGACAGATGTTGCCGTGGTTTATTCTTTGATTAGGCATAGCACCGCCTGCGGTGCCCTTGCGAAGAAACAGTTGACGAACAGGCCGAACAGAGTTACCATTGACCCACAGATACCACTCGAGCCTCGCCGGGCGTTCCGGCGAGGCTCGCTGCATGACCACAACACCCACCACAGACGCTTCCGGGATACGCGGAACATTGTGGCCAGGAGAGGTCTAAAGATGAAATGAAAGTGAGCAAAAACCGCTAAAAATAGTTAAAAACCAGTACAAATCACACGCTCTGGCTCGTTCGCATCCGTAAGGTCGTGGGTTCGAATCCCTTCAGGTCCACCAAAAAGAAGAGCACCGCTTTGCGGTGCTCTTCTTTTTGGTATCCGTAGGACATTTAACAGCGCACAAACAAATGAATTGCTTGTGCACCAAGGTTTTCGCACAGCGAAAACGCTTGTGACGCGCCACTCGGCGCGTTTTTTTGTTTCACGCGCCGCAGGCGGCTTAACCCAAGGGTAATTAAAATGCTCGGTGGAAGTGAATCCCACCTCCGCCAAGATTTTGCTGCGCAAAATGCTTGCACGGCGCAAATGCGCCGGTTTTGGTATCCGTAGGACATTTAACAGCGCACAAGCAAGTGAATTGCTTATGCACCAAGGTTTTCGCACAGCGAAAACACTTGTGACGCGCCGCTTGGCACGCTTTTTTGTTTTTCCGCAGACGGCTTAAAGGTTCACTTGGGCCGCTTTTTTGTTTACAGCCCCAGGCTCTCGACCCATTTCTGCACGCTTGCCATGCTCTCGCGGCTGCTCAGGCGCTTGCCGGGGAGCCACTTTGTCCCCTTCGAGCAAGCGGATCTCAAAACGTCCTCGCCGCCCATGCCGCTGCCGCCGGAGGTGGCAAAGGGGATGACGGTCTTGCCCGAAAAGTCGTAGCTTTCGAGGAACGTCTCGATAATGCGCGGGGCCTGATACCACCAGATGGGAAAGCCCACGAACACCGTGTCGTACTGCGCCATATCCGCGACCTTGCCCGCGATGGCGGGGCGGCTCTTGGGGTTCTTCATCTCGATGGTGCTGCGGCTCTTTTTATCCATCCAGTCCAAATCGGCAGCGGTGTAGGCCGTCTCGGGCGCGATCTCGAAGAGGTCGCCGCCGGTCACACCGGCAAGGGTCTTGGCAAGCTTCGCGGTCTGGCCGCTGGCGGAAAAATAGGCAACTAAGGTTTTCATTCTACTGCACTCCTATCTATTGAAATTTCTCACTGTTTCGCTTCCGGAAGGACCTCGTTGATGCAGGAAAGCGCGTTGAGCGTGCGCGGGAAGCCGATATACGGCAGGCACACCGTGAGCGCCGCGAGCAGGACCTCCTTCCCGTTGCCGACGGTGGCGTTCCCGCCGACGTGGGCCTTGACCTGCCCTTCGCAGCCGCCCTGAGAAGCGAGGATCGAGAACGTCAGCAGCTCGCGCTCGTGGATGGGCAAAAACTTTCTCGTATAAAAATCGCCGAAGCAGTAGGCGGAGAGATCGTCCTGAATGTTCTTCTGGTTCTCCGGCGCAGCGGCGCGCATCGCGGGGGAACCGCGCAAAAAAGGAGCATTCTTTCGAATGCTCCTTTTTTCACATAAAGTTGGCGAAGATCGACGCGCCGACGACCGTGAGAAGGCCCGCCACGACGATGGACAGGCTGCTCATCGCGCCCTCGACCTCGCCGATCTCGAGCGCCTTGGCCGTGCCCAGCGCGTGCGCGGCCGAGCCAATGCTCACGCCCTTGGCGATGGGGTCGGTGATGTGGAAAAGCCTGCACACCGAAACTGCGATCACGTTGCCGAAAATGCCGGTGATGATGATCATGGCGACCGTCAGTGTCACGTAGCCGCCGAGCTCTTCGGAAACGCCCATGCCGATGGCCGTCGTGATGGACTTAGGCAGAAGCGTCACGTATTCCTCGTGTGTAAGATGAAAGAGCTTGCTCATCACAAACACGCTGCAAAGCGTCGTGATGACACCGGAGAGAATACCGGCGAAGATGGCCTTCCAGTTGCTCTTCAGAAGCGATAGCTTTTCATAAAGCGGCACGGCGAGGCACACGGTCGCGGGCGTGAGCAGGTAGCTCAAATACTTCGCGCCCTCGTAGAACGTGTCGTAGCTGATGTGCGCCGTCAAAAGCACCGCAATGGTCAGCACCACCGAGATGAGCAGCGGGTTGAAGAGCGCGAACTTGAACTTTTTTTGCAGCAGCACGCCGATGCCGTAGGCAGCAAGACTGACAGAGACGCCGAAAAAGACGGACTGTTCAAAAAATGTCATTTCTTCTCCGCCCCCTTCTTGCCCTTTTTGAGTACCGCCTGCGTCACAAGGCCGGACACGGCCATAACGACGATCGTTGTCACCGCGGCAATGATGAGATAGGCGACAAGATTCGCCTGAATGACGTCCCACGAAGCCATCAGCCCCACGGCGGGCGGAATGAACATGATGGGCATGATCTCGATGAGAAAGCAAGCCGTGTCGTGCACATCACTGAGCTTGATGACGCCGAGCATCAGGCAGAGAAACATCAGCACAAGGCCGTAGATGCTCGCCGGAACGGGCAGGGGCAGAAAATAATTCAGCAGCTCCCCAACAAGCGAGACGATGAGGATGATGCCGAACTCCTTGACATATTTCATGATTTTTCCTCTCTTTGTGTGTTAATTTTCATTGTACGGCGCGCACTTTCCCCTGTCAATCGACGAACGGGCGGGATTCCGCCCCGCTGCGCGGCTTTTTCTTAACAAGGTGTATAAAGGCGGCGCAAACGCCGCGCTTTCGCCGCCCGTGTGCAAAATCCCATCTTCTGCAAAAAATCGTCGTCCGCTTTGCACAGAACAGCCCGCGCGGATTTAGTCGAAGCGCCGAACTTGCAGTTTTTTCTCCAAAAGGTGAAAAATGCGCGCTTTTTTACGTCTAATGAGATAAAAGCCGATGCCTCGCCGCCGCTCTCTGCCGGGGCGGCAAAGCGCCGAGTGTAAAATTCATACAGGGAGGATAACACCATGCAGATATCCACACAGTCGCGCAAAAGACTTTTGTTCGCCGCGCTCTTCCTCGCAATTCTCGTCCCTCTTTTCTTCACCCTCGAAATCCGCTCGCAGCTGCCGCTCCTCGGTTTCGAGGGCGGCTCGCCCCTGATCGACTGGGTACATCAGAATACGACTGGCAGCGGTTTCTTGCGGAAAGTGACCGGGGACGCCACCTTTTACAGTCTTGTGCTCCTTGCGAAGGACTCGCGCCTCGGGGCGCTGTTGTTTTTTCAGAGCATCGCCTGCGCCTCGATCACGCTCGTTCTGCTCTGGCTGACGCTGTACTGCAAAAGGTCCTATCTTGCGCCGTTTACGGTCGCCTATACGATTTTGTCCGCGCTCATTTACCTGGCCACCATGGGCGACTACGCCATCAATTCGCAGGCGGAGGAATACTGCGTCCTGATGCTCTGGGGCGCTTATCTTCGGGAAGGGTGCGGCCTCGGCTCGCCACTCGTCTATCTGACTGTCGTAGGCTGCTATTTTGTCAGCCTCGCGCGCAGCCGCAAGGCGGCGTGAGACGTTTCACGACTTTTCCACAGCAAAGAAAAACGGCGCGGTCTCCCGCGCCGTTTTCTTCTTTTCCGTTTTCACATCAGCGTCATATAGCTGACGCCGTCGAGCGCTTCAAGCGCCTGGATCTCCTCGTCCAGCGTCGTTTTGCCGTTCACCCAAAGGGTGAACGTGCCGCACACGGGGCCGCCGCTCTTCTCCTGCGTCTCGCTGAAGAGGTTCAGGTCCCAAATGTAGTGTCCGTGGCCCTTTACCTGGCGGATGATCTGGCCGACCGTGCTCTTTTTCTCCATCTCGAAATACACAGTGGAGACGCGCTGCGTCTTGCGGATGCGAAGGTCCACGCGCCGCAGCACTTGCATCGCAAGGAAGATGAACGCATAGCAGATGATGCCGCCCGCGTAAAAACCCGCGCCGAACGCCGTGCCGATGATGGCGACCGCCCACAGGCCCGCCGCGGTCGTCAGGCCGCGCACCTCCTGATTGCGCGTCACTAAGATCGTGCCCGCGCCGAGAAAGCCCAGCCCCGTGATGACCGAGGCCGACATGCGCACAAGGTCCGTTTCGCCGATGCCGGCGACAAAGATATTCGTCATCATCACAAGTGCCGAAGCGTCGCTCACGATGATATACGTCCGAAAGCCCGCCGCCTGATTGTGCCGCTCGCGCTCAAAGCCGAGCGTGCCCGCGCAGAACGTGGAGAGCAGGATGCGCACCACGATCGAGAGCACCGTGATATCTGCGAGCTGCTGAGAGATCGCTGCCATAGGATCTATTCCTCACTTTTTGCAAAAAACTGGAAATACCCGCACAGCAAACTATGCCTGCCGCGCAGGAAAGATACCTTTCCGCCGCAGCCTCAGTCGCTCGCCTTTTTGAGCTCGACGTTTTTCTCGTAGGCCACGGTCACGGCGTCAAACACCGCCGCGCGCATGCCGCACTTTTCGAGCGTCTGCACGCCCTGGATCGTCGAGCCCGCGGGCGAGCAAACGCTGTCCTTGAGCACGCCAGGGTGCTGGCCCGTCTCGAGCACCATTTTCGCCGTGCCGAGCATCATCTGCGCGGCATACTGGATCGCCGACGCGCGCGGCAGGCCGCACGCGACGCCGCCGTCGGCCATCGACTCTAAGAAGATCGCGGCAAAGGCCGGGCCGCAGCCCGCGACCGCCGAACCCGCGGCATGCAGCTCCTCCGCCAGCGGGAAGAGCTTGCCCGCGGGCGCCATGTAGCGCAAAAACGCCTCCTGCTGCGCCTTGTCGCAGTTGCCGCTGCATGCATAGAAGATCACGCCCTCGCCCACGGCGGCGGGCATGTTCGGCATGATGCGGATGACGGGATAGTCCCCGCCCGCAAGCTTCTGAATGCGCGCAATGTCCGGTCCCGTGACCATGCTGATGAGCACCGGCGCGCTCTTGCGCTCCTTGAGCGCCGGGGCGATGCCCTTGAGCACGTCCACGATCATCTGCGGCTTCACGCCGAGGAAGATGTGGTCCGCCTCGCGCGCGATGATCTCGTTACTGCTCACAACGGCCCCGATGCGCTCTGCGAGCGTCTCCGCCTTTGCCTTCGTGCGGTTGGCGAGCAGCACCTCCACCTCGCCGCTTCTGGCCGCCGCGCTCGCCAGCGCGCCGCCCATATTTCCTGTGCCGATAAAGCCGATCTTCATCATCTGCCGTGTCCTTTCTACACCCATCAGGAGCCCAAGCGCAGCCCTGTACCGCGCACCGCCCCTGTTTTTATTATCAGTAAAGGATATATCAACCCCCGCTGCCTTGTCAATCACCGCGCCCGTCAATCACCCGTTCCGCAAAAATTTTATAATAGCATCGTGACCCCATTCTCCTCGATCTCGATCTCCACGACCGGCGCGCCGGGGTCGTACTCGCCGTCGAGCGTCCAGGGAATGTCCTCGGCGGTCTCCGCCGTGACGTGCCTGACATGGCGGAAGATGAGCCCCTCGGAGTCGTAATAGTCCTTGTTGATGAGCGCTAAAATGAGCGCCTGCATCGCAGCTGGCGTGCGCGGCACGGGCACGAGCAGCAGCTCGAACTTGCCGTCGTCGAACGACACCTCGTCGGGCGAGAGCTTCATCAGCCCCGCGATCGACGTCGAATTGCTGATCGCACCGAAGAGATATTCCCCATCGAAGACCTCGCCGTCCGCCGTGATCTTCATGCGGTACGGGCAGAGCGTGTCGAGATTCTTGACGCCCTCAAGGAGGTACGCAAAGTGCCCGAACATATTCTTGATATCCTGCTGGACGGTGTAGGTCGTTTTCGTGAACGCGCCGAACGACGCGACGTAGACGAAGTTCCGCTCGCCGAATTTGCCCACATCGAGAGATCTCGGCTTCATGCGCATGGCGGAGGCCGCCGCCTCGGCGGGATTCGACGAGATATTCAGGCTCGCGGCAAAGTCGTTCGTGCTGCCGCCGGGCAGATAGCTCACGAGCGGGCGGTATTCTCGCGGAATGCGCATCACGCCGTTCACCGTTTCGTTGAGCGTGCCGTCGCCGCCGTGGCAGACGACGACGTCGAATTCCGGCCCGAGCGATTCGGCGAGCTCCGTCGCTTCTCCACGATGCGTGGTCTTGCGCACGGAGACGAGATAGCCCGCCTCGGAGTAGATCGCGGCGGCGTCGAACAGCGGTGCGAGGGATTTGGTCTTTCCCGCGCGGGGATTGACGATAAAGAGCAGCTTTTTGTCGTCCATGGGTTCCTCCTCGTTTGCTCTTCACAGCATCAGACCGGCAAAGCACCCTGCGCCCTGTCGGTCAAAATCACCCTCTGCCAAAAAAGTCAAGTTCTGTTCATCTTCATTAACAGAGAGTAAAGATTATCATAACACACGAAATGAGCGGTTGCAATTCCCGGCAAAAAATAGTAAGCTGTTTTTGATATCTTTTTAGCAGTCATTTAACGCATTTTGCCCAAAAAAAGGGGGAGCCCATGAAGCAGAACAAAACCTATCTTCACCTCGGCGTGACGCTGATCGCCTCGGCCTGCGCCGTGCTGGTGTTTTACGACACGTTTTTCCAGTCCCGCGTGCTGCTGGACTTTTTCGACAAGCTGATGAGCGTGCTCTCGCCGGTCATCTACGGCCTTGTGTTCGCGTATCTGCTCGCCCCCATCGTCGACTTTTTCGACCGGTATATCCAAAAGGGACTGCCGAAGGTCAAGTCCTCGCTCGTCCGGGGGCTGAGCATTCTCGTCACGTGGATCTGCGTCATCGCCCTCATCTACCTGATGTTCAGCATCCTCATCCCCGAGCTGGTCGACAGCACGAAGACACTGGCCGACAACTTTGAAAGCTATTATAAAACCGTCTACAACTGGGTCAACAGCCTTGTGGAGAATCAGACGATCTTCTCCGACGACATCTACTCCGACCAGCTGCTCTCCGCACTCAACGGCTACTACGATAAGCTCGTCAAGTGGGTCACCGACACGGTCATCCCGCAGGCGCAGGTCGCCATCGTCGCCGTGACGGGCGGCATCTGGAGCGTCATTATCTTCCTCAAGAATTTGCTCATCGGCATGATGATCTCGGTGTATCTGCTCGCGCGCAAGGAGAGCTTTGCCAAGCAGTCGAAGAAAATTCTCTACGCGATCCTGCCTGAAACGCCGTACCGCCGCACGCTGCGCGCCGTGGCCGAGGCCGACCGCATCTTCAGCGGCTTCGTGCGCGGAAAGCTGCTCGACTCGCTCATCATCGGCATCCTCTGCTTCATCTGCTGCTCGATCTTCAAGTTCCCGTATACGCCGATCATTTCGGTGTTCGTGGGCGTGACGAACATCATTCCGATCTTCGGCCCGTTCCTCGGCGCCATTCCGAGCGCATTCCTCATCCTGCTCGTCAGCCCCAAGCAGTGTCTTTATTTCATTCTCTTCATCATCGCGCTCCAGCAATTTGACGGCAATATTCTGGGGCCGAAGATCCTCGGCAAATCCACCGGCATTTCGAGCTTCTGGGTCATCGTGGCCATTGTGGTCGGCGGCGGCTTCGGCGGCGTGCTCGGCATGTTCCTCGGCGTGCCGATCTTCGCGTGCATCAGCTCGCTTGTGAACTGGTTCACGAACCGCAGCCTCACGAAAAAGGGCGTGACGGACGACGCGATGTTCGCCCCCGCGCCGCTCGCCTCTCCGGATGAAAAAAAGGACTGATCTCCCCATGAAAACCCTGTACCGTGACAACAAAGGACTGCACCGCTGGCTTTTCGCCTGCGGCGCAGTCCTTGTGCTTTTCTATCTTTTCCGCGGAAACCGCGCGGCCGTCAATTTCTGGGTCTATTCGGTCACGCTGCCCTTCGAGCAATTCTTAGGCCGCGCGTGCGCGGCGCTGCCGTTTTCGGTCGCGGAGCTTTTGTATGTGCTCGCGGCGGTCACGGCGGTCGTGCTGCTCGTGCTGATGGTGCGCTATCTTATAAAGTCGCGCCAAAAAGGGCGCGCCGCGTACCGCTGCGCGCTCTTCGTGCTCGATTTGTTTCTCACGGTCTGCGCCGCGTTCTCGCTTCTCTGGGGCGCGAACTATTACGCGGACGACTTCTGCGACAGAAGCGGCCTTTCGCCCGAGCCCGTCGCGTATGATGATCTGGTCCGCGTCACGCAGTATTTCGCGGACAATCTCGCCGAGGCGTCGGCGCACATCATGCGCGACGAAAACGGCCTCTTCACCGCCGACCGGCAGGAGATTTTAGACTACGCCGACACGGTGTACGACTGCCTGTACGACGAATTTCCGTTCCTCGACATGCCGGACCAGAAGCCCAAGGGCATTTTCTTTTCGAAGATCATGAGCGCGATGAACTTCACGGGCTTCTACTTCCCGTTTACGGGCGAGTCGAACGTCAACATGGACTCGCCCGCGATGCTGCTGGCCTCGACCTGCGCGCACGAGCTCTCGCATCAGCGCGGGATCACGTCCGAGCAGCAGAGCAACTTCCTTGCGGTCCTCGCCTGCACGCGCTGTGATAACGCAAACTACAACTACGCGGGCTGGATGCTCGGCTACATTCACCTCGGCAACGCGCTGTACCGCGTCGACCCCGACGCATGGCAGCAGATTCGCGATTCGCTTCCCGACGAGATCGTGCTCGATCTGCGCTACAACAGCGCCTACTGGGCGCAGTACAAGGGCCTCACGGCCACCGTCACCCAGTCGCTCAATGATAAGATGATCAAATCCTACGGCGATGAACTCGGCACGCAGAGCTACGGTGCGGTCGTCGACCTGCTCGTGAATTACTACGCCTGAGCGCTGCTCGTCTCGCGGTAAGACTGCAAGAATTCCTTGGTTCGCTCCTGCTGCGGATTTTCGAAGACCTGCTCGGGGCTGCCCTGCTCCACGATGACGCCGCCGTCTAAAAACACGACGCGGTCGCTCACGGCACGAGCAAAGGGCATCTCGTGCGTCACGATGACCATCGTCATATGCTCGTCGGCAAGAGAGCGGATCACGCGCAGCACCTCGCCGGTCAAAAGCGGATCCAGCGCGGAGGTCGGCTCGTCGAAAAAGAGAATTTCCGGCTTCATCGCGAGCGCGCGGGCGATGGCCACGCGCTGCTGCTGCCCGCCCGAGAGCTGGTAGGGGTAGGCGTTTTCCTTGCCTTTTAGTCCCATTTTGTCGAGCAGTGCCATCGCCTCGGCCTCGACCTCGGCTCTATCGCGCTTTTGCACCGAGATCGGCGCGTCGCAGACGTTTTTCAGCACCGTGTAGTGCGGGAAGAGGTCAAACTGCTGGAACACCAGCCCGAACTGCCGCCGCACCTGCGCGATCGCGGCTTTTCCGGCGTAGACGCTTTTGCCGTTTTCCTCGCGCGCGGCGACGTTTTCGCCATACGCGAGCGTGCCGGAGTCCATGGTCTCAAGCAGCGTCGCGCAGCGCAGCATCGTCGACTTGCCGCCGCCCGAGGGGCCGATGATCGACACGACCTCGCCTTTTTCCACCTTGAGCGACACGCCCTTTAAGACTTCGAGCGCGCCGAACGCCTTTCTGGCGTTCCGCATTTCAAAAACTGCCATTGCTCTCCCCTCCCTTTAGCGGTAATAGCGTAGCGCCTGCTCCCATTTTTCCATGGCGAAGGCGACCACATAGTTGAAGACATAGTAGAACACCCCCGCCGCCACCAGCGCCAGCATGCCCGGCGTATTCGGCGAGGCAACGATCTGCTTGGCGCGCGTGAACATCTCCACCGTGCCGATGACGGACGCGAGCGACGTGTCCTTCACCAGCGTGATGACCTCGTTCGTCACCGCAGGGATGACACGCTTGACCATCTGCGGCAGGATGATCTTGAAAAATGTCTGCGCCTTCGTGTAGCCGAGCACCTGCGCGGCCTCATACTGCCCGCGCGGGATGGACTCGATGCCGCCGCGGTAGATCTCGGCAAAATACGCCGCATAGTTGATGACGAACGCGACGATGACCGCCGTGAAGCGCCAGTTGCCCGGCACCGTGACGCCAAGCAGCAGCTTCGGCCCGTAGAAGACGACCATCAGCTGCAGCATCAGCGGCGTTCCGCGCATGATGGAGATATACGCCTTGATGAAGCCGCGCAGTGGCGTCACTTTGCTGCGGCGGCCAAACATCACCGCAAGGCCCAGCGGCATCGAGAATAGCAGCGTCAGCGCAAAGATCAATAGCGATGTGACAAAGCCCTGCGACAGCAGGGACAGCATCGTGGATACAGTCATGGAATGATTCTCCCTTATTCGGTCATAAGCGGGAAAAAGCGGGGGCTTTCGCCCCCGCTCCCTCCTGAGAAGAGGATGGGCACCTATGAATCAATGATCGGTTTTTACAGTCGCCCGAAGTGATTGTCTTTACTTTTTGATGAGGCACAGGCTGTCGAGCACGAGACCCTGATCGACGTACTTCTGCGCGATCTCCAGCATGGTGCCGTCCTCGGCCATCTTGAGAAGCTCGGCGTTCACCGCGTCGCGCAGCTCGGTGTTGCCCTTGAGGAAACCGATGGCGTACTGCTCGGTAGAGAGGGGCTCGTCGAGGATGACATAGTCGCCGTCGTTGTTCGCGATCTGATACTGCGCAACGCCGAGGTCAGCGGCCACGGCGTCCACCGTGCCCTGGGCGAGGTCCATAAAGCCCATGTTGTAATCGCCCAGCTCCACGACCTCCTTGAGCGACGCCTTGAAGTCCTCGTTTTCGTTGATCGCGTCGACCGCGGAGGACGCGGCCTGCGCCATCACGCTCTTACCGGCGAGGTCCGCGAGCGAGGTGATACCGCTGTCGGCCTTCACGACCATCACGATGGAGTTATCCACATAGGGATCAGACCAGGTATAGTCATTTTCGCGGCCGGTGTAGGTGAAGCCGTTCCAGATGCAGTTGATCGTGCCGCTGGAGAGCTCGGCGTCCTTGCTGTTCCAGTCGATGGCCACGGCCTCGTACTCCCAGCCGAGGCGCGCGCACAGCTCCTTGGCCATTGCGAGGTCAAAGCCGTCGTACGTGCCGTCGGCGGCGATGAAGCCGAACGGCGGGAACTCGGCATCAAAGCCGACGATCAGCTTTTGCGTCTCGCCGCCCTGCGCGTCCTGCGCATCACCGGTATCGTCGGCGGTGTCGTTCTTGCTGCCGCAGGCGGCAAGGGCCAGTACCATCACGGCGGCAAGCGCCATGGCTAAGAATTTTTTCATCGTTTCTTCCTCCTGTAAGTTCCGGCGCTTGGCCGTTCGATTTAGTGTGGTAACACGATAACACAATAACGTGCGACAGTAAATACACGCGCTTTACAAAGATGTAGCGGTAAAGCGAATCGTTTTTTGCCGCTTTCCACAGTTTTCACGGTTTCTGGACGGCAGCGCGGTGTTTGCCTCCCGTTTTTCCCCGCTTTACGCTTGTTTCTTTTTTTGCCGTGTGCTACAATGCAAGCAAGAATTTTTGATCGCAGGAGGCCATTTTTATGCTGTCTATTGATATCTCCCATGCCGCATCGTTTCTCTCGCTGCCGTATGAAGCGGCGCTGCGCCCGCGTCTCGAGCGCGCGGCGGGCTGGCTGCAAAACGGCGGCGGAAAGGGCTCTGATTTCATCGGCTGGGTCACGCTCCCGCGCGACTATGACAGAGGCGAATACGCGCGCATCCTCGCCGCGGCGAAGAAGATTCAGGGCGATTCCAAGGCGCTCGTCGTCATCGGCATCGGCGGCAGCTATCTCGGCGCGCGCGGCGTCATCGAATGCCTCTGCTCCCCGAACTATAACTTAAAGAAGAAGTCCACGCCGAACATCTACTTTATCGGCAACGGCCTCTCCTCCGACGCGCTGCGCGAGGTGACGGAGCTCATCGGCGACGACGATTTCTCCGTCAACGTCATCTCGAAGTCCGGCACGACGACCGAGCCCG
The DNA here is from genome assembly GCA_040095065.1 of Hominicoprocola fusiformis. Taxonomy (GTDB): domain Bacteria; phylum Bacillota; class Clostridia; order Oscillospirales; family Oscillospiraceae; genus Hominicoprocola. Next base: position 5,147 of record JBBNGO010000005.1, on the reverse strand, counting down.
CCGTCGCGTTCCGCTTCTTCCGCGAAAAGCTCGAAAAGAAATACGGCAAGGCCGAAGCCGCGAAGCGCATCTACGCCACGACCGACGCGCACAAGGGCGCTTTGAAAGCTCTCGCTGATCAGGAGGGGTACGAAGAATTCGTCGTGCCCGACAACATCGGCGGACGCTACAGCGTGCTCACCGCCGTTGGCCTTCTTCCCATCGCCGTCGCGGGCGTTGATCTGGATGAACTCATGGGCGGCGCGCAGGAGATGATGTCGCTCTGCGCGAAAAACGATTACAGCAATCCCGCGTGGCAGTACGCCGCCATGCGCCACGAGCTCTACCGTCAGGGCAAGAAGGTGGAGCTTCTCGCGTGCTTCGAGCCCGCGTTCCGCTTCATGGCCGAGTGGTGGAAGCAGCTCTACGGCGAGAGCGAGGGCAAGGAGGAAAAGGGCCTCTTCCCCGCAAGCGTCGACTTTACCGCAGACCTCCACTCGATGGGCCAGTACATCCAGCAGGGCGAGCGCATGCTGATGGAGACCGTCGTGCGCTTTGCGCCCGCGGAGCAGCAGATGGTCGTCCCCTTTGACGAAGCGAATGGCGACGGACTCAACTTCCTTGCGGGAAAGACGATGGACTTCATCAACCGTCAGGCCATGGACGGGACGCTGCTCGCCCATGTCGAGGGCGGCGTGCCGAACATCATTCTGAATCTCGATGAAAACAACGCCCGCACGATGGGCCAGCTCATTTACTTCTTTGAATATGCCTGCGGGCTGAGCGGATACCTCCTCGGCGTGAATCCCTTCGACCAGCCGGGCGTGGAGGCGTATAAAAAGAACATGTTCGCGCTGCTCGGCAAGCCCGGATACGAGGAAATGGGCGAGGAGCTGCGTAAGCGCCTGCGCTGAATTTTTTGAATAAACCTGAAACTTTCCATTCAGCATTGCAAATTTGTTTCATTTATGCTATGCTGATGCCATCAGAAAGACCATCCCCCGCAAAAGAGGCGGGGATCTATTGAAAGGAGTGATTTCTATGGTCAGACTCATCATGGGTGAAAAGGGCACCGGTAAGACCAAGAAGCTGATCGAAATGATCAATACCACTGCGCAGGAGGATAACGGCAGCGTCGTCTGCGTCGAAGCAAAGTCTACCATGACCTTTGACCTGCACTATCACGTTCGTCTGATCTCTGCCTACGAGTACGACCTGTCCAACTACGAGGCCCTGCGCGGCTTCCTGTTCGGCCTGTACGCGGGCAATTACGATATTTCCCACATCTTCATCGACAACCTGTTCAAGATCACCGGCGGCGAGTGCAACCAGGCGGCCGACGATTTCCTGAACGAGCTCGATCGCTTCAGCAACGCCACCGGCGTCAAGTTCACCATCTCCGTCTCCGGCGACCCCGCCCTCGCCACCGACGGCATGCAGAAGTATCTGTAAATTATTTGTCCTTACAGGACAAGCGGTGATAAAAGGGGACCTTCTCTCACGTGAGAGAAGGTCCCCTTTTGAACCCCTAAGAGAACGGCAGGGGCGTTTCGATCCCGCCCCTGCACCCCTAACGACCAAAAGGGAGGGGCAAGGCCCCTTCTTTTTGGATTATCCACCCCGCCCTTCTGACGGCGCGGCATTGCTCTGCTCGCCGCTTTGAGGTGCCGCTTTTTAGTTCTCTGTTGTGATATAGAGGTCTTCTGCTTTTTGCTGGGCGGAGACGAGGGTTTCTTTAGCGCTGCCGAAGTTCTGGGCGTTCATTTGTTCCAACGCGTCTGTGATCGCGTTGAAGAGTAAATGGTACAGCTTTGCGTAGTCTTCCATGCGTTTCTCCTCCTAAATATCTGATGTAAACATTATCTAATGTATTAGTCTATATGTCAAGAGAAAAACTGCCATAGACTGATGAAAACATGAGAGAATGGGAGCATCAGATATGGTAACATTAGATGTTTTGTCCCTGCTGGAGAAAAAGGGCAAAACGAAATACTGGCTCTACCACCAGCTGGGGATGAGCTATCAGAATTTCAACCGCATGGTCAACAACGAAACGAAATCCATCCGCTATGAAAATATCGAAGCCCTCTGCCAAATCTTCGAATGCACCCCCAACGACCTCTTCCGCTTCACCGAAGACTAAACCGACCGCTGATGCGGTCGGTTTTTTGCCGTCCCGCGGCGAGCGAAGCAAAGCCACCCCCGCAGGCAGTCCGCCGCCGTGCTATCGTCACTCGCGCCTCACGGAGTAGGGCGCGGTTGATATCGGCAACGAATAGCAGAAGATTCGTGGCGAAGCCACGTACACCGCACCCGATTCCGCAGGCCGCGCAGCTCTTCAAGTGCCGATCTGCCAATGTGCGGGGTCGAGGGGCAAGACCCCTCGTCCTTTCTCTCGGGGGTTTAAGGGGGATACTCTCTTTCGAGAAAGAGAGTATCCCCCTTTATCCGTGCAGCGCTAAGCGCTGCTCTCCCCGCGGCACCAGTGCCGCAGCTTCCTTTGCACTTGTGCGAAAAAGAGAAAAAAGGAAACAAAAAGCCCCCGCCGGGATCGGCGAGGGCTTCTTGCTGTGTTGTGTGTATTTTTAGGAGGGAGAAAATCACATCGGGGGGAGTTCCCCTTTGCAAGTATTAAGATACCAGTCAATCTTGGCTAAAGTTTGAATCGGTTGTAAACAAATTATGAATACCACCGGAAATTTTGCACATCTTCAGCCCATGAGCGCGCAGAGCTCGGAAAAATCGAGCGGTTGGAGCGCAAGGTCGATGCCGTAGCCGATGATGCGGGCGAGCTCGCGGATCTGCGCGTCGATGTCGCGCGTCGTGACCATAACGGTCTCGTGGCCGCGCAGGGCCGTGGGGTCGACGTCTGATTTGCCTGCTTCTTCGAGCACGTCGAGCGTCAGCGTCGCCGCGTCGACGACCGTGGGAACGCCGATGGCGTAGACCGGCACGCCGAGCGTATCGCGGCTGAGGGGACAGCGGTGATTTCCGACGCCGCTGCCTGGGACGATGCCCGTGTCAGAGAGCTGCACCGTGGAGCAGAGCCGCATGAGCGAGCGGGACGCGAGCGCGTCGATCGCGATGACCGCGTCGGGCTGCACCGCGCGCACCGTGCCGCGCAGCGTCTCCATCGCCTCAATGCCCGTCTGGCCCAAAACCCCCGGTGTCAGCACGCTGACAGAGCAAAATGCGGAAAACGCGCCGTTTTGCCGCAGGTGGCGCGTCACGAGCACGTGCTCCGCACTCCTCGGCCCGATGGCGTCCGGCGTCATGCTCGCGTTGCCGAGTCCCGCGACGAGCACGCTTTTCGCATTCTCGCCGAGCAGCGCCCTGAGTTCCGCCCCCACGGCGCGCGACGCGCGCTCGAGCACATCGTCCGCGTTTTTTTGCAGCGGCGAGAGGTCGAGCGTCACATACCGCCCGCGGGGCTTGCCGAGCTGGCGCGCCGCGCCCTCGGTATCGATGCGCACGCTCGTCACGCTGCACCCGCGGCGGAAGACCGTCCGGCTATCCACGCCGGAGAGTGTCTGCGCGCGGCTTTTCGCGCAGAGCAGCTCGTGCGCCTCCATGGCAAGATCGGTGCGGTATTGGAGCATTTTGCCTCTCTCCTTTTACTAAATCTTGTTTTCTTTCCCTATTTTATCCACAAAGTTTTGTGTCATACAAAAAAATCAGAAAATTTCGAAAAAATGCTTGCAATTTCTTGCATTCTTTGCTAAAATACCATTCTGCACGGTGGATTTTTTGTCCGCCGGCGCGAATTCCAACCGGAGGAGGTGTTTGGTTTGCCGAATATTAAGTCTGCCAAGAAGCGCGTTCAGGTGTCTGGTGTGCGTAATGAGCGCAACAAGGCCGACAAGTCCGCACTGAAGACCGCACTCAAGAAGTTCGAGGCGGCTGCCGCTGAAGGCAATCGCACCGAGGCCGAGAGCGCTTACAAGGTCGCAGTGAAGTCTGTCGATAAGGCTGCTGCTAAGGGTATTCTGCACAAGAATAACGCCGCGCACAAGAAGAGCGCGCTGACCCTGAAGCTCAACAGCGTTGGCTAATCGAGCGAAAATGAGAGCCATCCGAAAGGATGGCTCTTTTTTTGTGCCCAAAGGGGCACTGGCTTATCCGCGCGATGCGCGGAACCGGGAAAGCCGCGCCAGTGGCGCTGCACGGAGAAGGGGGATACTCTCTTTCTCGAAAGAGAGTATCCCCCTTAACCCCCCGAGAGAAAGGACGAGGGGCCTTCCCCCTCGACCCCGCTGCATTGGCAGTTTTAGGCTTGAAGAGCTACGCGGCCTGCGGAATCGGGTGCGGTGTACGTGGCTTCGCCACGAGTCTCTGCGAATCGTTACCAGTATCAACCGCGCCTTACTATCGTGAGGCGCGAGTGACGATAGCACGGCGGCGGACTGCCTGCTGGCGGCATTGCTGCGCTCACCGCGGGACGGGGGCAAAAAACGACCGCGTCAGCGGTCGTTTTCTTCTATGGGAATCTCACCGTGCTCCTGTTCGAAAGCTGCGATGCGGCGCTTGATCATCTGCTCCAGTTCACGGTTTTTGGTGCGTCCCTCGTATTCAGCGATATATCCGAGCTTTTCCAGCAGCACCGGATCGGTGCGCAGGGTGTAACGACTTTTTGAATCCATTTGCCAACCTCCGTGACGAAATATTGACAAAATTTTAGCGTCAAATTATACTAAAAAGGAAAAGTGACGCAACAATGACGCACAAAAGGAGGAAATAAAATGACAACTTATCGAAACCTTTACCACGGCATGGTGCGCAGCATGAGTGAGGCCATTGATCTCTACGACGAGGGCAAAGGCATCCTTGCCCGCGAAGTCCTGAAAAAAGCCCTGCTGGACGCAGAAGAGCAAATCATCGCGCAAGATATCATTCCCGACGAACCCATCAACAGTACCGACCCAGCGAAGGACTAAAAAAGAAGCAGCCCTGACCGCGGCGAGCGAAGCAATGCCGCCCCCGCAAAATATCTGCCGCCAATCTCCCGTCACTCGCGCCTCACGATAGTAAGGCGCGGTTGATACTGGTAACGATTCGCAGAGACCCGTGGCGAAGCCACGTACACCGCACCCGATTCCGCAGGCCGCGCAGCTCTTCGAGCCTCAATCTCGCAATGTAGCGGGGTCGCGGGGCAAGACCCCTCGCGTTCT
>JBBNGO010000059.1:0-16199 GCA_040095065.1 Hominicoprocola fusiformis | reverse complement strand
CCCCCCCACAACGCGGGCGCTCCCCCGCTGGGCAAGCGCCCTCTTTCTTATTTTTCACAGCGCAGGCGGTAAACGTCACAGCTGTCCGCGCGGCCCTCATACGAAAAGCCGTGCCTGCGCGCGATGTGCGCGCTCGCCGTCTGTTCGGGGACGCATTCGATCACGGCATTCTTCCCCTCCCGCCGCGCAAGCGCGGTCAGAAGGTCCGTCATTTCGTCCGCATAGCCCTTGTGCCAAAAGGCAGGCTTGAGCACCCAGCCGAGCTCCCGGCTGTACTCGTCATAGTCGTGGTAGATGGCGTAGCCGAGAAATTCTCCCTCCATATTCTCCGCGGCATAGATGAGCGGCGGCTCGGAAAGTCCCGCCTGCTCCAAAAAGCGCTCGGCCTGCGCGCGGCTGAACGGCGGCTCCAGCCAGCGCATCACTGCTTCATCCGAGAGCAGGGCGTATAATTCGTCCGCGTCCTCCCGCCGCATCATCCGCAGGCGGACGCGCGCCCCCTCCGTCAGGATCATCCCCTGTGGTGCTTGCCGCGGAACGTCATCTCCGGATTTTTGACGCTCACGACCGTGTTGGGCGCGACCGACGAGGTCAGAAACGCGTTGCCGCCGACGACGACATTGTCGCCGATCTCCGTCGCACCGCCGAGCAGCGTGGAGTTTGCGTAGATGACGACGTTGTTGCCGACCTTCGGGTGGCGGCGCACATTCGGGTTCGTCGCCATACCCGCGGGCGAGAGCGCGCCGAGCGTCGCGCCCTGATAGAGCTTGACGTTGTCGCCGATGATCGTCGTCTCGCCGACGACGACGCCCGTACCGTGGTCGATGAAGAAGTATTCGCCGATCTTCGCGCCGGGGTTGATGTCGATACCGGTCTGCGAGTGCGCGTATTCCGACATCATGCGCGGGATCATCGCGACCTTGTTCTCATACAGCTCGTGCGCGATGCGGTAGATGAAGATGGCAAACATGCCGGGATACGAGAGCAACACTTCCTCCTTGCTGTAAGCCGCAGGATCGCCCTCAAAGTTCGCCGACAGGTCCTTGAGCAGCAACTCCTGAATGGCAGGGATGCGCTCGATGAATGCCGTGCTGATCGCATAGGCCACTTCGCAGTTCTCGTCGCACTCCGGCATCGTCAGCGTGATCTGGCGCGTCAGCTTTTCGTGGATGTGCTCCATCAAAAGCGCGCTGTATTGCTCCGGCGGCAGCTTTAAGAGGTCGCGGTCGCCGTAGTAAACAGGGAAAATGAGCTTCTGACAGTCGCGGATGATCTCGATGACCGCATTACGGTTGGGCATGCGCAACGCATCGCCGTACATGGGGATCTGAGAGCTCTTGTAGTTCGCCGCCATGCGGTCAGCCGCCGCATGGATGACGGTGTTCTTTTTTGCTTTGTCCATAGCTAATCCTCGCAATCTATCAGAACCAGTCATATTACAATTAGAAAATAATTATAGTATCTCCCCGCGTCAAAATCAAGTATTTCCTCTGCAAACGCCTTAGAAATATACACCTCCGCGCGGGAATTCAGCCAAAAAACGTGTCCATTCATTTTTTCATTTGCATCCTGCGTGCTTTTGCTTTATGCTGTTTTTATAGGGACGCTTCGCATTAGATACGTCCCAAGCAGTAAACAATCCACCGCAGGAGGATCAAAATATGAAAGCAGAGGTTTATTTTTCCAAGCAGATCACGCCGGAAAAGGTCGTGGAGCTCTACAAGGCCGTGGGTCTCGATCTGCCCGGCAAGGTCGCCGTCAAGGTGCACTCCGGCGAACCGGGCAACCAGAACTTTCTGACGCCCGATTTCTGGCAGCCGATGGTCGAGACCGTACACGGCACCATCGTTGAGTGCAACACCGCCTATCCCGGCGAGCGCAACACGACCGATGCCCACCGCCGCACGATGATCAAACACGGCTGGAGCAAGCTCTTCGATGTCGACATTCTCGACGCCGAGGGTCCCGATCTTGAGCTCCCCATCCCGAACGGCAAGCGCATCCAGAAGAATCTGGTCGGCAAGGATATCAAAAATTATGATTCCATGCTCGTTCTTTCCCACTTCAAGGGCCACCCGATGGGCGGCTTCGGCGGCGCGCTCAAACAGCTCTCCATCGGATGCGCGTCCAGCGCAGGCAAGGCGAACATCCACGGCGCGGGCAAACCCGAAGAGATGTGGACGACCGAGCAGAATGCCTTCCTTGAGTCCATGGCCGACGCGGCGGAGTCCGTCGTCAAGCTTTTCGACGGCAAGATCGTCTACATCAACGTGATGAAGAACATGTCCGTCGACTGCGACTGCTGCGCCGTGGCGGAGGACCCGTGTATGAAAGATATCGGCATTCTCGCCTCCCTTGACCCCATCGCCATCGACCAGGCGTGCCTCGACCTTGTCTACGCGTCCGACGATCCGGGCCGCGACCACCTTGTTGAGCGCATCGAGAGCCGCAACGGCGTCCACACCGTGGAGGCCGCCGCCGAGCTCGGCTTCGGTTCGAGAGAGTATGAGCTGATCGAGCTGTAAATCATCAAAAGTGCATGAAAAAGGCGATGGCCGCGCGGCCATCGCCTTTCCTTTTCTCTTTACTTGATGAACCAGATGTCCATATCGACGTTGCCCTTGATGCCGTCCACGCTGCCCTTGGATGAATACTGCCACATGGCAAAATCGTAGTAGAACGAGGGTGCGTCCACATCGTAGCGCGCGTACCACAGCGGGTAATCCATGACCTCGCTGAGGTCATACTTGACATAACCCGCGTAGTCGGTGATGTAGATCATCGGGTCGTAGCCCGCGTCCTTGATGATCTTGCAGAAGGCGTTCGCCGCAGCGCAGAGCACGCCGGTCTCGATGCCGTAGGTGCGCGCCTCGCTCTTGCCGATGACCTCCCAGTCGAAGACGACGGGACCCGTGATCTCATGGCCGCGCAGCTTGTCGAGCACGTGATAGGCCTCCTCCTGCGCCTCTGCCACGCTCACAGCCTGCGAGAAGAAGTAAGCGCCCACCTGAAGGCCCGCTCTCGCCGCGCCGTCGGCATACTCGTCAAACTTTGTGTCGTCATAGATCGCGCCCACAGTGTAGCCGCGGCCGCCCACGCGCGCGATGACAAAGTCCACATCAGTACGCGCGACCGCGTTCCAGTCCACATCGCCCTGATACTGCGACACGTCGATACCGACGCGCGTGCGCACGCTGGGATCGTTGTAGGTCATGATGCTGCCGTTCTTGACGAACGCGTTCTTATTATAGCTGTTCGTCGGAACGCCCTCGAGCACATCGAGCGTGTAGTCCTTGTAGTAGATCTTCTGCTTCTGGTCGAGCGAGCTGAGCTGATAGATGCGGTAAACGATCGTCGCCACCTCCGCGCGCGTGATGCTGCTGTTGGGGTAGAAATACGTCAGGTCGCCGACCTTCGTGCCGATGAACACACCCGCTTCATAGAGCGCCGTCACATAGCCGTCGTTCACGTCGGCAAAGGGAGACACCGTGTTGGACGCGCCGTAGCCCAGCGCCTTGGCCGCAAAGCGCGCCACATCGAGGCGACTGATGCCGTTGTCAAGCTGATAGTCGCTGTAATTCTGCGCGGCAAAGCCCATGGAATAGGCGTAGGTCGCGTAGCCGCTTGCCCAGTGCGCCGTGCTGGGCTTCTGCTCCTTGTGGCCGGTCGAGAGTAGCACGAGCTTGAGCATTTCGCCCGTGCTCGTGGGACGGTTGGGGGCAAACGTGCCGTCGCCGTTGCCGCCGACGATGCCCTGCTCGCTCAGCTCCATGACATAGTTATAGAACCAGTCGGACTTGTTGACGTCGGTATAGGTCTTGCCGGTGTAGCTCGTCGCCGTCCACTGCGCCGTGACGACCGCGTTGCCGTTCACGATGCTGTTTTCCGTGATGGTCTTGCCGTCGCTCGTCTGGAAGCCGGCAAAGCTGTAGCCGAGCTTTTCCGCTTTGGGGAAGCTACCGTAGGTCTTGCCGATCTCGTAGACGGCGAAGTCTGTCTCATAGGACGCGCCGCTCTCCATATTGATGATGAGATACGCAAACTCGTCCTCCGCCGCGCGGGTGCTGTCGTCCAAATAAATGGCGGCCTCCTGCAGGCGGCGGTCGGCAAGGCCCGCCTGGGCCTGTCCGCCGGAATGGCACCATTCGCCGAACGCATGCGCCACTTCAAGGCGCGTCGCGTCCTTTTCGCCGCGGGCGATCTTGACCAAATCGCTCGTGCCGCTCATCCAACCGGTACCGAAATTGTAGCTGAAGCAGATCAGCGCGTCGAACTGCCCCTGCGTGGGCGTGACGTCGTAGCGGTCAAAAAAGTCGTTGAGCTTGGCCTCATACGCCTCGACCTTGCTCATCAGAAGAAGCTCCGCCTCTTCACGCGTGATGCCCTCGGGATAATCCTCGGCATCGCACTCCGTGCCGTAACCGATGTACCACTTGCCGCCGGAGGAATACTTCTCCGCGCGGAAGCCCTCTTCCTCTTCGATCTGCGCAATGGCCGCGTCGCCCGCGCGCATCAGCCGATTGCTCGCCATCGCGGCGGGCACGCAGAGCTGCATGGCAAGGCACAGCGCCAGAAGCACGGCCAGCGGCGTTCTCTTTCTCATGTTCTGCTTCATCTCGTTTCTCTCCTTTTGCCGGGATCGGGCGAAAACGCCCACTCTCTAAAATGTCTTTTTATGATACCACAGGTTTACATAAGAATCAACCAAAAAGCGCAAAAAATGCCGCCCCGTGTCGAACCGGGTGGCATTTTTGTTATAGCAGCGCATCGAAGAGCGCGTCCATATTGTCGTCGGAATACTCGACCTCCGCACTGTACAGCCGGCAGAGCTCGATCTGATCCTCCACCGTGAACTCGCCGTGCAGCAAAAGGTGCAGCGCACCGAGTGCGAAAAGCAGCCGGACAGACAGCACGGCGAATGCCGCCTTGCTGCTCACGTCCCCGTCGTCGAGCGCCGTCGGCACGTGACGATAGAGGAAGTAGACGAGCAGCTGCTCATACTCCGTCTCGCGTCCTTTCATGTGCGCGGCAAAATCGTCGAGCGGCAACTCATCTGCGTGCTCGCGCAGCGCTTCCAAAATGTCTGTCCACGCCTCGTCCATGCGCTCGAGCGAGAGATAAAACTCTGCCCAATGTACGAGCGGGACGCCCGGCACGTGCGCACCGCAGGCCGATAAAATCTGCTCCATTCGCCGCTCGATCGGTTCCTCACGGTTTTGCGCAAGGGTGAAAAGGCGGTCGCGCAGCGTGAGCAGCGCCGTTTCCTCTTCGTCGAGCTCCCCCTCGCCCGTCACGACGAGCGTTGTCTTCTCCGGCCTGGTCAAAATGAGGCGCGCGGCCTCCTCGCAGCAGAGGCCAACGCCAATCTCCGTGCGCTCCGAAAAAAAGCTGCGGTAGCGCGGGTGGTCGGTGCAAATCTGGCAGAGCATACCCTCCCCGCCGTATAAAATGAGATCGCAGAGGTTTTTGCCGTTCAAAAACGGGCAGCGTTCGTGCTCGTCGAGAATAAAGTGCGGCATCTCGCCGCTGCGGTCGATACATTTATGCAGGCGCTCGCCCATCTCGCCGCCGATCTGATCGTAGGCGGCGAGGGAATCCCCGTCCACGTCGATCTCCCAGCCGATGCAGCAGTTGTGTCGGCAGCGGTCGGCGATGCAATGGAAAAGCGGATAATAGTCCGGATAAGCGTTCTGCACGGCGGAGTCCTCCCATGATCGGTGCTGCGCGATCATAAATCGCGCGCTGCTTCATTATAAATCTCGCAGGCGCGCATTGCAACGAATTTTCTCCTTGCCGCCGCGAAAGAGATATGATATAGTAAAATATATGCGGGCATGATGAAATTGGCAGACATGCGAGATTTAGGTTCTCGTGCCGTAAGGCGTTGGGGTTCAAGTCCCCATGCCCGCACCATTTCCCAAATTTCAGAGCGCATCGCTCCGCGATGCGCTCGTTTTGGTATTCCGGCACTTTTCGTAAATCAGATTTTCACAAAGGAGGTGCGCCATGCAGAAGGTCACACTCGGCATTCTCGCCCACGTCGACTCGGGAAAAACGACCCTGTCCGAGGGGCTTTTATACGCCTCCGGCGCACTGCGGAAGCTCGGCCGCGTCGACCACGGCGACACCTTCCTCGACACCGACGCGCTCGAGCGCGAGCGCGGCATCACGATCTTTTCCAAGCAGGCAATGCTGTTTGCGGGCGATAAGGAGTTCACGCTGCTTGACACGCCGGGCCACGTCGATTTCTCCGCCGAGATGGAGCGCACGCTGTCGGTGCTCGACTACGCAGTGCTCGTCATCAGCGGCAGCGACGGCGTGCAGAGCCACACGCGAACGCTCTGGCGCCTGCTCACGCGCTACGAGGTGCCGACGTTTCTTTTCATCAACAAGATGGACTTGGCGGGCGCGGACAAGGACGCGCTTCTGCGCCAACTCACGGCGACACTGAGCGCGGAATGCGTCGATTTCTCCGCATCGCAGGAAACGCGCGATGAAGCGCTCGCCCTCTGCGACGAGGCGGCGCTCGAGCAGCTTTTGGAGCGTGGAAAAATCGACGACGCTCTGATTGCTGAGATGGTCAAAAACCGCAAGGTCTTCCCCTGCTTTTTCGGTTCGGCGCTCAAGCTGGACGGCGTGGAGGACTTTCTCACCGCGCTCGCGTGCTTCACGCGCGAGCCGGTCTATCCGAAGGAATTCGGCGCAAAGGTCTTCAAGATCTCGCGCGACGCGCAGGGCGCGCGGCTCACGTGGCTCAAGGTCACAGGCGGCGCACTGCGCGTGAAGGCACCTCTCACCTATCGCGCGCAGAATCAGGACTACAATGAAAAGGCCGATCAGCTGCGGCTTTACTCCGGCGTCAAATTCCGCGCGCTCGAAGAGGCGGGCGCGGGCAGCGTCGTCGCCGTCACGGGCCTCAGCCACAGCTATGTTGGTCTCGGCCTCGGCGCGGAGGCGGAGGCGTCCGCCCCGCTTTTGCAGCCGGTTTTGACCTATCAGCTCATCCTACCCGACGGCGCGGACGCGCACAGCGCGCTTATAAAGCTCCGCGAGCTTGAAGAAGAGGACCCGATGCTGCGCATCGTCTGGGACGAGCGCTACGGGCAAATCCACGTGCAGCTCATGGGCAAAATTCAGCTCGAAATTCTGCGCCGCCGCATCCTCGACCGCTTCAGCCTCGACGTGACCTTCGGCGAGGGCAGCATCGTCTATCGCGAGACCATCGCCGCCCCCGTCCTCGGCATGGGACATTTCGAGCCCCTGCGCCACTATGCGGAAGTACAGCTTCTAATAGAGCCGCTTCCGCGCGGGGCGGGCATCCAGCTTGCGTCAAACGTGCCGACGGACGCGCTCGACCTCAACTGGCAACGGCTGATTTTCACCCATCTTTTAGAGCGCGAGCACGCGGGCGTGCTGACCGGCTCACCGTTGACGGATGTGAAGTTCACACTTGTCGCGGGCCGCGCGCATCTGAAGCACACCGAGGGCGGCGACTTCCGTCAAGCGACGTACCGTGCCGTGCGGCAGGGCTTGATGCAGGCGGAAAATGTGCTGCTCGAGCCGTATTACGACTTCCGTCTCGAGGTGCCCGCCGAGTGCGTCGGCCGCGCGATGACCGACCTCCAGAACATGGGCGGCACCGTCGAACCGCCGCAGAACGAGGGGGAAAACGCCGTGCTCACGGGCTATGCGCCGGTGCGCACGCTGCGCGACTACTTTGCCGACGTCGCGGCCTACACCCGCGGCCGCGGACAGCTCTCCTGCGCCGTGCGCGGGTATGAGGCCTGCCAAAATCAGGACGAGATCGTCACGTCCCTTGGCTACGACGCCGAGCGCGACACGGATAATCCCGCGTCCTCCGTCTTCTGCGACCACGGCGGCAGCATCACGGTCCCGTGGAATGAAGTTCCCGCGCATGTTCACTGCGACAGCGGCATCCGCCTTGGTGAAGAGGCCGTCGAAGAAGCGCCCGCGCCGCTCCCCCGACGCGGCGTCGGCGCAGGCGGCGCATATGCCGAGGACAAGGAATTGCAGGACATTTTCGAGCGTACATACGGCAAGGTCGAGCGCCGCGCGTTCGAACCGAGCAAAAAGCCCGCGCGCACCTCGCTCGCCGATCACTATGACGTCACGATCCACTCAGAGGACACGGAATATCTGCTCGTCGACGGCTACAACATCATCTTCGCGTGGGACGAGCTCCAGCGGCTCGCCGCGCAGGATGTCGCCGCGGCGCGCGGCGCGCTGATCGACATTCTCGCCAACTATCAGGGCTTTCGCAAGTGCCGCGTCATCGTCGTGTTCGACGCCTACAAGGTCAAGGGCAACCCCGGCAGCGTGCAGACGGTGCACGGTGTCAAGGTCGTCTACACCAAGGAGGCCGAGACTGCCGACACCTACATCGAGCGCGCAACCTACGAGCTGCGCCGCGAGCGGCGCGTGCGCGTCGCGACGTCCGACGGCCCCGAGCAGGTCATCATCCTCGGTCACGGGGCGCTGCGCGTCTCCGCCCGCGCGTTCCATGCCGAGGTCGAAGCCGCCGAGGGGCAGATCAGCGCCGTGCTGCAACGCCTGACGAACCGCCCCAGAAGTGAGCGCACCGTCAGAAGCAATGTAAAACTCAAGCAATAACAGAAGGCCCGCGCCGTCTTTTCCGGCGCGGGCCTTGCTCGTGATTCTGGCTCATTTTTGGCCTTCATTTTTGTCAAAGTGCCGGATTTTTTGTGGAATTCAAATTTTTCTTGCCATTTTCCTGTCTTTATGCCATGCTGTTGATGTAAGCATTCCCGTCAGCGATCAAAAATCAGCATAGGAGGACGATACCATGAAACGGCTCCCTTCCCTGTTGTTGTCACTGGTCCTTTCGCTTGCGCTGCTCGTCCCCGTTTTTGCGGCGGACGCCTGTACGGAAGTCAGCTACACCGCCTTTACCTGCGGCAAGGAAATGCACTTCACGGAGCATTATTGCCGCAACGGCGACAAAACCATCCGCGTCGAAAGCGCGGACGCATGCGCCGTCAGCCATCTGGACGCGGCTGCGCAGATCCTCACGGTCGAAAGCACCGTGGATGGCAAGACGAACATCGTCTCGTTCCCCTTTTCACCTCCTGAGGGATCCAAACCACCCTCTTATTACAAACTTATCGCTGAGGGCGCCAAACCGACCTCTTACAGACTTATCGCGCGGCATTCCTCATTCATATTTTCCTAAAACGGCAGTGAAAAGCTGCCGTTTTTTTGCGCCCTTTTTGTGCATTTTCCTCTTGCAATTCGTTTTTAATTGTTGTATCCTAAGCACTGTCAATTCAAAGTGATAGTCAATTTAAGTTGACTATCTAAGTATTTTCAAGAAAGGAGAACCACATGCAGACCAACGAGATCCAGGAGCTGCTGCTCGACACGATCCCCGCGTGGCACTACTGGTTTGCCCGTCCGTTCAAGCGCATGCTGAACGACGGCGTCAGCCTTGACATGTACTACTGCATCCAGTCGATGCGCCGCAGCGGCCGCACGATGACGATGACAGAGCTTGCAAACTTTGCCCGCATGCCCAAGCAGCAGATGAGCAAGCTCGTCGACAAGCTGGTCGAGGGCGGCTTTGCCGAGCGGCTGAGCGACCCCGACGACCGCCGCGTCATCCGCCTGCGGGCGACTGAGAAGGCCGACGAATACGTGGCGAGCTTTTTAGAGAAGGATGCGGCGGAGTTCCGCGCGTTTTTCGACCAGCTCGAAAGCGAAGAGCGCGAGACCTTCTGCACGGCGCTTCGCACCATCCACGACACCTTTGAGGCCAAACGCAAGCGCATGATCGAGCAGGGCAAGCTGCCCGACTGTCCCCCACAAACTAAGAAAGGAGGCCACTGCCGATGAATATGATCCATCGCTTCATGGGCTGCATCCGCGAGTATAAAAAGCCCACGATCCTGACGCTCTTGTGCATGGTCGGCGAGGTCGCGATTGAAGTGCTAATCCCGTTTTTCACCGCCAACCTCGTCAACGAGATCAAGGGCGGCGCGGAGCTCAGCGGCGTTGTGCGCGTGGGCCTTGGGCTCATCCTGATGTCGCTCGTGTCGCTCGGCTGCGGCGCGCTCGGCGGGCTTTACGGCTCGCGCGCGAGCGCCGGCTTTGCCAAAAACGTCCGCCACGATGTTTTCACCCGCGTGCAGAGCTTCGCGTTTGAAAATATCGACAAATTCTCCTCTGCCTCGCTCGTCACGCGCATGACAACCGATATCAACAATGTGCAGATGTCCTTTATGATGTGCATCCGCATCGCGGTACGCGCACCGCTGATGTTCCTCTTCGCCGTCATCATGGCCTATATCATGGGCGGCGCGCTGGCGACGACATTCCTCATTATCATTCCCGTGCTGGTAATCGGACTTCTTCTGATCGCACGTAAGGCAATGCCCGCGTTCCGCGCGGTGTTCCGCAAGTACGATAAGCTCAATGAATCGGTCGAGGAAAATGTGCGCGCGATGCGCGTGGTCAAGGGCTTTGCCCGCGAAGGGTATGAAAAGCAAAAGTTCGCCGCGGCCTCGCACGATATCGCCAAGGACTTCACCTTCGCCGAGCGCGTCGTCGCGCTCAACGCGCCGCTGATGCAGTTCTGCGTATACTTCAACATGATCTTCGTGCTATTTGTCGGCTCGCGGATCATCATCACGAACGGCGGCACGACCATCGACGTTGGCCAGCTCTCGGCCATGCTGACCTACGGCATGCAGATCTTAATGTCGCTGATGATGATCTCGATGATCTACGTGATGATGACGATGTCGTATGAGTCGTTCGTCCGTATCTGCGAGGTACTCGAGGAAGAGCCCGCGCTCACCGATCCCGCATCTCCCGCGATGGACGTGAAGGACGGCTCCATCGACTTTGAAAATGTCAGCTTCAAGTACTCCGCGCAGGCGAAGAAATTCGCGCTGCAGGACATCAACCTGCATATCGACTCCGGCATGACCGTCGGCATCCTCGGCGGTACGGGCTCGAGCAAGTCGACCCTCGTGCAGCTCATCCCGCGCCTTTACGATGTGAGCGAGGGCTGCGTCAAGGTCGGCGGCAGAGATGTGCGCGAATACGACCTCGAGGTCCTGCGCGGTGCGGTCAGCGTCGTGCTGCAAAAGAACGTGCTGTTTTCCGGCACGGTCAAGGATAACCTGCGCTGGGGCAACGAAAACGCCACCGACGACGAGATGATCGAGGCGTGCAGGCTCGCGCAGGCGGACGAATTCGTCCGCTCCTTCCCCGACGGGTATGACACCTATATCGAGCAGGGCGGCTCGAACGTCTCCGGCGGACAGAAGCAGCGTCTCTGCATCGCCCGGGCGCTTCTCAAAAAGCCGAAGATTCTGATCCTCGACGACTCGACCTCCGCGGTCGACACGCGCACCGACGCGCTGATCCGCGAGGGCTTCCGCACCTATATCCCCGAGACGACGAAGATCATCATTGCCCAGCGCGTCGCGTCCGTGCAGGATGCCGACCTCATTCTCGTGATGGACAACGGCCATATTGCGGACATGGGCACGCACGATCAGCTCCTCGCTTCGAGTGAAATTTACCGCGAGGTCTACGAATCCCAGACGAACGGAGGTGAGCAGGATGAAGCGTGATCCCAAGAATTCCCGCCGCCCAAACGACGGCGCGGCGAACCTCGCCATGCTGAAGCGCACGGTGAAAAAGCTCTTTTCCTACTATCCTGTGCTCGCGCCCGTCACGTTCGCGTGCATCCTGTTCTCGGCCATCGTCACGTCGATCCCGTCGCTTTTCGTGCAGAATGTCATTCAGGTCATCGAAAAGTGGTACGTCTCGCGCGACTGGGTCTCCGCCAAAGCAGAGCTCATCCCCATCCTGTCGCTGCTCATCTCGCTCTATGTGCTCTCGATCATCGCGATCCTGGTCTACAAGCAGCTCATGGCCTATATGACGCAGGGCTTTCTCGACAAGCTCCGTCAGGAGATGTTCGGCGGCATGCAGGATCTTCCCATCCGCTACTTCGACACCCACCAGCACGGCGATATCATGAGCTTCTACACCAATGATATCGATACGTTGCGCCAGCTCGTGTCCGAAGCCATCCCCGCCTTCATCCAGTCTGGCGCGATCGTGCTGGCCGTGTTCGGCATTATGCTCTATTTCAGCATCTGGCTGACGCTCATTTCGATACTCGGCATCATCCTGATGACCGTTGTCACCAAGCGTGTCGGCGGCGGCAGCGCCAAATTCTTCCTGCGCCAGCAGCAGGCCGTCGCCAAAACCGAGGGCTATATTCAGGAGACGATGACCGGCCAGAAGGTCGTCAAGGTCTTCTGCCACGAGCAGCGCTCCATTGATGAGTTCGACAAGATCAACGACGCCCTCTTTGAAGACAGCTACCGCGCCCACGCCTATGCCAGCGTGCTCGGCCCCATCATCGGCAACATCGGCAACTTCCTCTATGTGGCTCTGGCGCTCGTGGGCGGCGTACTGCTGCTTATCGGCGTTCCGAACCTGAGCCTTTCCGGCAAGGCGCTGGATATCTCCATTCTCGTCCCGTTCCTCAACATGACCAAGCAGTTCACGGGCAACATCAACCAGCTCTCCCAGCAGATCAACTCCATCGTCATGGCGGGCGCAGGCGCGCAGCGCGTCTTCTCCCTCATCGATGAAAAGGCCGAGACAGACGACGGCTTCGTCACGCTCGTCGACGCGAACATCGCCCCCGACGGCACGATCACCGAGAGCGACCATCACACCGGCCACTGGGCATGGAAGAACCCGAACGACAACGGCAAAGCCTCTTACCGCGAGCTGCGCGGCGATGTGCGCCTCATCGACGTGGACTTCGGCTACGAGCCGAACAAAGAGGTCCTGCACGACGTCTCCGTCTACGCGGAGCCCGGTCAGAAGGTCGCCTTTGTCGGCGCGACCGGCGCGGGCAAGACGACCATCACGAACCTCATCAACCGCTTTTACGACATTGCCGACGGCCAGATTCTCTACGACGGCATCGACGTCAGCAAGATCAAAAAGGCCGACCTGCGCCGCAGCTTGGGCATCGTCCTGCAGGATGTCAACCTCTTCACCGGCACGGTGATGGACAACATCCGTTATGGTAAACTCAACGCGACGGATGAAGAGTGCATCGCCGCGGCAAAGCTCGCCGGCGCGGACGATTTCATTACGCGCCTTCCGCAGGGCTACGCGACGGAGCTCGCCAACAACGGCGCAAACCTCTCGCAGGGTCAGCGCCAGCTCATCTCCATCGCCCGCGCGGCGGTCGCCGACCCGCCGGTCATGATCCTCGACGAGGCGACCTCGTCCATCGACACACGCACCGAGGCCATCGTCCAGCGCGGTATGGATAAGCTGATGGAGGGCCGCACGGTGTTCGTCATCGCGCACCGCCTGTCGACTGTCAAGAATTCCGATGTCATCATGGTCCTCGACCACGGCCGCATCATCGAACGCGGCAGCCACGAAAAGCTGATTGCGGAAAAAGGAACCTATTATCAGTTATACACGGGCGCCTTTGAGCTTGAGTAACTTCAAAAAAGCCTCGCAGAGTTTGCCGACGGAAGTCGGCAAATAGAGTTGAATCATTTTCTGTCGGGGCGTGTACCTGACAGAAAATACAACTCAGGCTGCAAGTGTGCGAATTGTTCGCCGTAAGCGAACGATTCGTGCGCGCAGCAGACTGCAAAAGTTTGTCGGAAAATCCCGTTAGGGGTTTTTCGACAGTCTCACAAAAAAGGCCACATTCGTACGGATGTGGCCTTTTTTTCGCATATCGTCCAAGTCCTCCCGCTATATTGTGTTGAACGCAATTTTTAAGGGAGGAATTCTATGTCTCGTTCCTTTTTCCGCACCTACGGCTTTCTGAGCGCGATGCTGCTCGCCATCGTACTCGGATGCGTGCTGGGCGCGCTGTGGCCGGGGGCGACGTGTCTCGCCCCGCTCGGCACGATCTTCATTAACCTGATGTTCTGCATCGTCGTGCCGCTCGTGTTCTGCTCGCTGAGTAGCTCCATCGCCTGCATGAAAAGCCCAAAGCGCGCGGGGAGGATCATGGGCACGACGCTTTTGGTCTTCATCGTCACGGGCCTTATCGCCGCAGTCATCATGCTCTTTGCGATGCGCCTCTATCCCCCGGTCCTCGAGCCGTGGGCGGACGCGGCGGCGGGCGCGGTCGATGAACAGGCGAGCGTCGCACAGCTGCTCGTCAACTTCTTCACGGTCGAGGATTTCGCGGCGCTGCTGTCCCGCCGCGCGATGCTGCCGCTCATCGTCTTCTCCATCCTCATCGGCTTTGGCGTCAATTTGAGCGGCGGCGCGGACCGCCTGACGGCAAAAGTCCTGCAGGACATGACGAACTGCCTTTTGAAGGTCGTCTCGCTCATCTCCTACTACGCGCCCGTCGCGTTTTTCGGCTTCTTTGCCTCGCTCGTCGCGACCTATGGTGCACAGATCACCGCAGCATATGGCCGCGCGATGCTCGTCTACTATCCGCTCTGCTTTGTCTACGCGCTTGCCGCGTTTCCGCTCTACGCCTATCTCGGCGGCGGAAAGGAGGGCGTGCGCGTCATGCGGCGGCACATCCTGTGCCCCGCGGTCACGGCGCTCGGCACCTGCTCGTCCGTCGCGACGATCCCGACAAATTTAGAGGCTGCGGAGGACAGCGGCGTGCCGCGTGACATCTCCGACCTCGTCCTGCCGCTGGGCGCGACGATGCACATGGACGGCTCGTGCTTCAGCTGCGTGCTGAAGATCGCGTTCCTCTTCGGCGTGTTCGGCATCCCGTTTGAGGGCGCGGGGCTCATCGTCAAGATCCTGCTCGTCGCCGTGTTCAGCTCGGTCGCGATGAGCGGCATTCCCGGCGGCGGCTACATCGGCGAGTACATCATCTGCTCTCTCTTCTTCCCCGCGCAGATGGCCATCGCCTATCCCATCGCCGTGACGATCGGCAACCTTGTCGACCCGCCCGCGACGATGATCAACGCCGCAGGCGACTACGTGGTCACGTTCCTCGTCGCGCGCTTCACCGAGGGAAAAGACTGGCTTGAGCGTGCGCAGAGGGAAAAGGCCGCACACTAAATTTTCCGTGCGCTTTCTGCGCAGGCATGCTATAATGCTGTTCGTTAACGAAAGAAGAAAGATTCGCCCGCTGCGCGCGGGCAGAAAGAGGTTTTTATCATGGAAGTTGGTCTTTCCATCGCGCAGATGCAGCGCGGTATGGACGTGGAAGGCTTTTATCTGCTCAAGGCCGCCTTTGCCAAGGTGACGGCAAGCGGCAAACCGTTTTTGAGCGCAGTGCTCGCCGACACGAGCGGCACGATCGAAGCAAAGGTCTGGGACTACAGCGGCCCCATCGGCGAGCGCGACGTAGGCAAGGTGCTCAAGGTGCGTGGGAGCGTATCGGACTACCGCGGCATGCCCCAGCTCACAGTCGACAAGCTGCGCCTCGCCGAAGACAATGACCGCGTCGACGTCTCGAAGCTCGTGAGCGTCGCGCCCATCGACCGCGAGGCCGGCTATGACGAGGTCAAGGCGCTCGTTTCGACCATTGAGGACGCAGACTACCGTGCCGTGTGCGAGGAAATGCTGCGCCGCCACGAGGCAGCGTTCCGCACCATTCCCGCCGCCAAGAGCGTTCACCACGGCTTTTTGTCCGGCCTTCTGATGCACACGCTCAACATGCTGCGCCTTGCCGATTTTCTGTCCGCGCAGTACGCGGACACTGTGAACCGCAGCCTGCTCCTCACCGGCACGCTGCTGCACGACTTCGCCAAGGAGCAGGAGTTCACATTCTCCGAGCTTGGCCTTGTGACGGACTATTCGACGAAGGGCCAGCTGCTCGGTCACCTCGTCATGGGCGCGCAGGAGATCGCGGCGATTGCCGCCGAGCTCGACCTGCCCGAGGAAAAGGCGACGCTTTTGGAGCACCTGATTCTCTCGCATCACGGCCAACCGGAATTCGGCGCGGCGGTGCTGCCCCAGTGCGCGGAGGCAGAGCTTTTGTCGCTCGTCGACCAGATCGACAGCCGCATGGAGATCTACCGCGAGGTGCTCGCGCCGCTCAAAGCGGGCGAATTCAGCCAGCGTGTCTTCGCGCTCGACAATCGGCGGATTTATAAACATCGCTGCCGCTCTGCCCATCTTGTAGAAGTGCGCAGTAATCACCATCTACCGCCAGTCTCCACAATGCGGCGAGCGAA
>JBBNGO010000058.1:0-16734 GCA_040095065.1 Hominicoprocola fusiformis | reverse complement strand
CCAGAGACAAATTGTCAAGGACTTTTTAATCAAATTCACAAAAATCTACAAAAAAGGTGCCAGAAGCACTGTATGGCTCCTGACACCTCGTTTGATAGATTACATTTTTCCGTTCAGCAGGTCTTTGCAGAGATACGCATAGTCTGGCAGCTGGTTGATATATGGCTCCCAGCGCCGCTTGATTTCGGCCAATTCCAGCGGGTCGGCTGCTTCCAGTGCATGATCGTTGCCTGTCATATATAAAACATCCGTAGCTACATCGTCCAAACACCTGTAACAGAGATCGGCGGCAGATTCGATTCTGATACCGGTATCCACATAGACTGGATTTACGCCAATCGCCAGCCAGACATAGCCTACCTTGTCCGACCAGAGCAGTTCAAAATCAGGGCTTTGCCGCAGATGTTCCGCAAAGACCTCCTTTACTCGCTCAATTTCATGCTTCTCTTTTTCTGTGTAAAGCATTTTCGTGTCCTCCTTGACAAAAATTTTGGTGCGAACCATCATCAGTTTAGCACAAGGCGGCTTCGTTTATCAGTCTGTCACATCTGCTGAATTTCATTTTTGAGCATACGCTTGATTTTATCGCTCATGGTTTCTGTGCTGGTATTGCTGAAATGGACATGAACCTTGTAGGTTGTCTTACCGATTTTCTTTACCATCGCTGGCGTGTTTTCCGGCGCTCTGGACGCAGTAGCGGCGTCTGCCACCTGCATAGTACGGGGTTCTCTGTTCATGGCGCTCCTTTCTCCGAACGGGTCTGTGCCGCCCGGTAAAAAATCAGTCTTGCTTACTGTTTACAATGTCTTTTGCTGCCTGTCGGGTAGCACCGGCATTTTCTTCCCGGAAATTCTTCCCGTCAAAAAGAATCGGCGCACACCGTTCCAAAATACGGTCATAGATACGGGCGTGGGCCAGATCAGGCGGGTTTTTCAGCTCGGACAGTTTCATGTTTGTTGTGATAATCATGGGCCTGCGGCTGCGGTAGCGGCTGTCGATGACGAAAAACATCTGCTCCATAGCATATTCGGTACTGCGCTCTACTCCCAGATCGTCAATGATAAGCAGGTCGTACTCATCAAAGCTGGCGATAAAGTCGGCCCTGTCCTCGGAAAACATCCCCGTCAGGCGGTTCAGGATGGTGGGAAAGTTCGTCATCAGCACCGGCACATCCCGGTCAAGCAGGGCGTTGGCGATACATCCGGCGAAAAAAGATTTGCCGGTTCCCACATCCCCGAACAACAGCAGGCCGGTGTTGTTTTTATATGCCTCCTTCCAGTTCTCCACATAGGCGCGGGCCTTGTCCATCAATGGGTTTTTGCCGTTGTCGTTGGCAAAGGTGTAGTCATAGAGATAGCGGTCTTGCAAACCCTGTGCCTTTCGGCGTTTGATACGCTCCATGCGGCGCTGCCGTTCTTCAGCAGCCTTGCGCTGCTCCTCAGCCTCCCTCTGGCACTGGCAGATGCAGCGCGGCATAAAGTAGCCGGATTTCCCAAAGCATGGCACAACGGTCTGCCTCTGGCCGCCGCACTTCTTACAGTGAATGAGACCGTCTGCCGGGTCTATGTACTCGTCCCCGGCCAGTTCCACACCGGCGGCTGCCTTGTCGATCAGCGCCCGGATTTCTGCGGTAATCTCAATCATACGGTTTCATCCTCCTTTACGCTGTAATCCCGGTTGCGTGAGGGTGTGCCAGCTTTTTTAGCGTCCTCACCGGCCCAGCGCCGGATGGTCGCTGCATGGCTCTGATACCGCTTGCCGGTAGAGGCCATGTACTCGGACAGCTTTTCGATGTACTGGCCCCATACGGTGGGAAAGCTGGCCTGCAAGTCTGCCATTTCCTCGTCCGTCAGGAAAACATTCTGGTAACGGCCATAGGCGCGGGCGGAGCGTCCCTTCTCTATCTCTCTCTTTATCTCTATCTCTTTCTCTATCTCTTTCTCTATCTCTGGTGGACGAATGTCGGACAAATGTCCGCCGTTTGTCCGGGGCGCAGAAAGAGCCTTATTTTGGAGCCTCGCAGCCCGCTTTCGCTCAGCCTCGGTAGAGGACTGGCCGATTAAAAGTTCGATGTTGCTCATGTAGAATGTGCCGCTGTCCAGCACTTCCACAAGGCCCAGCTTCAAAAAGATCTGCAAGGCTCTCTCCACAGTGCCGATCTGCTGGCGGGTGATGGTGGCGATCATCTGCGCCGTGTAAGGAATGTCCTCGTCAAGCTGAAGCCGTCCACCATGTTTCAGCGATTTCAGATACAGCTTGAGCAGAATGTTGGAATACAGCACACCATCCTGCATACTTTCCAGCAGCACGATGGAATCATCGTCAAAATAGTTTTCTTTGAGTTTCAGATAATAATATTTTCGATTGTCTGACATAGGGTTCCTCCTTGGGGTTTCTCTTGGGATTCTGTACGCATTTTAAGGCCGTTTTAGGGGGCGGAAGATAAATCTATCAGCCTGCCTTTGACACCCTCGAAAAAATCCTTGATTTACAAGGGTTTTTCAGCCCCTAAAGCGTGACATTTCTCCCGTTGTTTCCGCTTGCGCTTTGCGGCGTTGATCCGCTTCATGCGTGCGGCACATTCCGGGCAGTATTTGGCCCGGTTGGAACCGGGGGTAAACAGCGCCCCACATATGGCGCATTTCTTCGCATTCAGCCGGTGGAACAGCGCCGTTTCCAGTTCCTTATCCTGCGGCAATACCGCCGCCCGAAACCACCTGCACAACAGGGAGTAGGAAATAGACTGGACACAGACACATTCCTCCCCATCGTCCAGGGCGATACAGTTTCCGTCGATGTAGTTACAGCACTCATGCACCAGCCTCCGCACTCTGCGGTACTGGCGGTAATCCATGACGGGGATAGGTTCAGACTTATTGTTCTTCATAAATGATTTCTTTCATAAAGCCGGTAACCTCCTTGAATGAATTTATTGTTAAATATTCGTGCAAAGTATTGTTTTCTTCGTGCAAATGGCATATACTATAATTGCCAGCAGAAAGGGGTTGATCGTATGGCTGGAAATACCACAAACATCAGTATCCGCATGGACGCAGATTTGAAAGCACAGGCGGACGCACTGTTTACTGAACTTGGCATGAACCTGACTACGGCGTTTAACATCTTTGTGCGCCAGTCGCTTCGTGAAGGCGGCATTCCCTTTGAAGTAAGGCTGGAACAGCCGAACAAAGAAACGGTTGCTGCCATGCTGGAAGCGGAAAGGATTGCAAAAGACCCGTCTGTAAAGGGCTACAATGACCTTGACGAGTTGTTTGCTGACCTGAAAAGATGAAAGAAACCAAATATACCGTCAAGTACACGACCAGTTTCAAAAAGGACTACAAACGAGCCATCAAGCGTGGCTTGAAGATTGAGCTGCTGGAGCAGGTCGTAGCATTGCTGGCAATGGGCGAGCCGCTGCCGGATAAGAACCGCGACCATGACCTGTCCGGCGATTGGGCAGGCCATCGGGAATGTCATATTCTCCCGGACTGGCTGCTTGTCTATCGCATAGAGGATGATGTTCTGGTGCTGACGCTGGCCCGCACCGGCACACACAGCGACTTGTTCGGCAAATAAACAGTCTGCCGCCGTATGGGGAAACCTGTACGGCGGTTTTTCTGTATGCAAAGGTATGTCGTGAAACGCGACGCACTTGACAGGGGTACGCCAAAACGCGGTAGCCTTTACCGCTCCGGCCCACGGTCGTGAGACTTGTCCCGTTCCTGTCGGGACAGCTGCTCGGCGGTTTTGCGGAGCCGTTCCACTGCTTTCAAATCCTCCCTCATGGATTTCATGGCAAGCGTGTCCGTCTGCTTTCCGGCGGTCAGCTGGTCGATCTCCCACTGCCATGCCTTCGGGGTGATTGCCTCGCCGCTGTCTTTCAGTTCTTTCAGATACCGGGCCGCTGCGTCATACAGAATCAGTTCCCGACTGTGGCGCTGTTCAAACTGTTCCCGTTTTTCCGGCTTTACTTTGGCAAGCTGCTTGTGGATGGACTTGTACTGGTTGTACTGTTCCCACATCTCCCCGCGTTCGGTAAGAATGGCGATCCGGCGCTCGGCCTTGACGATTTTTCCCCGCAGGTCATAGTATCGGGTGTTCATATCTGCTATTTTTTCATGGAGCTGCTGCATGGACTGGATGCCGTTTGCCTGCAAAAAGCTGAACAGGGCGGCGCTCTCCTGCAAAGCTCGGATTTTGCCGGTGCGGGTGTGGGGAGCGTTCAACTGCTGCTGAGCCTCCCACAAAGCTGTCAAGCTGCTTTGCTGTGTTTGTGGTTTTTCCGTTTCGGCTTTCGACCAGCAATAAAGACGGGTAATGCGGGCTTTGATTTCTTTCAGCAGCTTGTTGTCGGCAGCGATCTGCCGGTTTACTTCGCCCTTGTCGGTGTGGATACCGCGCTTTTCCATTTGGCTGGCAGCTGGCCCCAGATGGACAGAGGGAATCTTATCAATGCCCTGCCGCTTGTAGCTACGGTGGTCTACCAGGGCGGGATGACCGGCGGCCTCCAGTGCCTGGTTGGTGCAGGCCGCCCATGCCGCCCGCCAAATCTCCACATTCCCTTTGTCGTTCCAGTCGGTGGTGTCCTCCCGGTGGTTCTTCCAGCCGCCTTTCCCGTCCGGGATACGCTGGCCGTTTTCGTCCAGGTCGTATGCCTTGCGGCACTTTGCGCCCCATGCGCCATTTTCTTTTAGGGGCCGGACGGTCAGCATGATATGGACATGAGGGTTGCCGGTTCCCTTGTCATGGATAGCAAAGTCGGCGCACATTCCTTTGTCTACAAAGTTGTCCTTCACATAGGCGCGCACAAGGGCAAGCTGTTGTTCGCCGGACAGTTCACGGGGCAGGGCTGCTTCAATCTCGCGGGCAAGCTGGCTGTCCCTTGCTTTCTCGATTTGCTCCACGCTGTTCCAGAGGATAGAACGGTCTGCAAATGACCGCGGGGCGTGGTCAGGCAGCATGATCTCCGCATGGACAATGCCGCCTTTCCGGGTGTAGTCATGGGTCATTCCATCCCATTCATTTGTCAGCTTGGTTCCGCTGCGGTAAGCAGCTGCGGCAACGGCAGAACGGCCCGCGCTGCGCTTGATGATACTAACGGGAATATGACAAAAATCTATGGGTGGCACCTCCTTTCGGTAAGGGGTATTTAGGCTCCGTGGAGCCGGACAGACGCGAAGCGGGTGTCTGGCTGCGCGGGGCGCACAAGGGGTTTGGGGAGTGTAGCGCCCCATCGCGGACGAAGTACGCAACGCCCCCGGCAGGGCGCACAGCACCGGAAACGGTGTATAAGTGCGCCCTTGTAAACAAGGGACTTACGGCGTGTTCCCGGATTTTGGCAGGTTTGCAGTCAATTCCACAGCCCCCGGAAGATGGGACAGGGCAATCAGAAATGCTTTGACCTCTGCGCCGGAAAGGTTGGGAGCCAGCGGAAAAATACCCTCCAAAATGGCTCCGCGCTCAATCAGGCGGCGGGTGCGGGCCTTGCGTTCCTCGTTGCGCTGCTTGTTCTCCAAAATCTTCTTTCGGTTTTCAAGCTGCCGAATCTCCTTCAGGACTTTCTCCCGTTCTTCTTTTTGGGGGTGGGCTGTAATTTTTTCGTTCATGTCAGGCACCTCTTTTCTTTGAAAATACTCATAGATTGACCGTCCATTTCTGTCGAGCAAAGTACCGGCGCAGCCTCCGCAGTGCAGCGTGGATGGATTTTCCCGCCTGTGCTGGCGTGATACCCTCCATTGCGGCAATATCTTTCACTTTCATACCCAGCATATAGCGGGCATGGACACGGCGAGCCTGCATAGGCGGCAGGGAAGAAATGGCTTCGTACAATCGCCGTATCAGTTCTTCGTATTCGGCTAATTCTTCTTTTTCTATCAGGTAGTCCTCCGGCGATGGCTGCGCCCAGCCGATGGCAGCATTTTCGATTCCATCGTTACAATCAAGGGAATAAAACGCCTTATACCGGAACATCTTGCGATCTCTGGCGGCCTCGGCTCTCTTGTCCAGAAGAAACGCTTCGACGATCTCATCGGACACCTCCACAAAAATGTCCTCTTTGAAAAATGGATAATATTGTTTGAGATTGATGGTCTGCATAGGCACGCCCTCACTCTGTTTGAAAAAGGTCATCATAGCAGCGGCGCATATTCCGCAGCCCCCGGTGGATGGCAACGCTGACCTTACTGCTATGGATACCCTCTCTCTGGGCGATTTCCGGCTGCTTGATACCGGCGATGTAGTAGGCGTGAACACGGCGGGCCTGTGTCGGAGTGGCATGAGCCAGAGCCACCGGCAGAGCTGCAATCAGGTATAGGCGGGTGGTCATTTCTTCTCGTTCCAGCAAAATATCTTCCGGCGATCTGCTGTGTTCCAGTGCGTAATTTTCCAGCCAGCTGTATGCGTCCAGAGAGTAGTAGGCGCGGTGGTAGACTTTCCGACGCTCATAGTTCTCCATCTCCCGCTTGGCCTGATACATCGCTGCCCACACCTCGTCCGTAACATCCACAAACTCGTCATGCCGGTAGTGGGGATACATCCACCGCAGATTGATTGTTTTCATAGGCTTACCTCCTGAAAATCGGAGAGGCGGGCAGCTCGTCCGCTGTCCGCCCCTCGCTGAGATAAGGGAAATGATCCCTTTCACTTGGTAGCCAGAAAACAGGTCATTCGTTAAGCCTGTTCTCAAAGAAATTTATAAATTTTTTCCTGACCGCCTCCACACTTTGATAAACAGCCACTTTGGAGCAGCCGCACAGCACACCGATCTCTGCAAGGCTTAGTCCGTCAAGCGCATAGAGCAGGAACCGGCGGCGCTGGGCCTCGGTACAGGTGTCCAGAACAGCTATCAGCTCATGCAGCGTTTCCATGCGGCAAAGGTATTCCTCCGGCGTTTCGCCGTAGACCCCTACACCCTCGGTGGTAATGATGTACTCGTCAAACTCCCGGCCATCCCAATGCCGCCGCTGTTCATGGAACAGGTTCTCCGTTTTATGATCGGCCCGGTCAAGAAATTCATAGACTTCCAGCGTAACCTCCACGGCTACAGCTTGTCCGTTATAATTGATGGTAACTTCCATCTGCCTTTCCTCCATTCAGATTTTTTTAGTAAATCTGAATGAGGCGGCGGGGCGCGGCTCCGGGGATAAAGTTCGGGCCATGCTGACCCGATGTTCCGGCTCCATATGGACAAAAAAGCGCCCGGACGGCATAAAGCCATACGAGCGCAATGGAATCTATTTTGCTGTTTTGTTACATGGTATAGTGCATACTTCTGACCGCATTGCTCCGCTGCTGGGAACAGGCTTTTTTTAGCTGGTGCAGGTCATGGGGACTGTGAAAAAAGGCAAAAATAGACACGGCGGCAATCCTCCTATGTGCCGCCGTGGATTTACACGGTGTTAGGTCGTCGTTGGTTTAGCGTAGACGAAAAGAAACGGCGGCTCTGAAATCAAAGCCGCCGTTTCAAATGGGCGTGTCAAATTGTCTGCGCTACGACGGCTTTTTTTCTTTTGCCGTCGTCCGGCAGAGTATTAGAAATATTGTGTTTGTTTTATTTTCTTGTCCATCCCTTTCAAAATGAGCGATGATAAAGTATCACTCACCTGAATAATGGCTCAATCACAAGGTCTTTGCCGAAAGCCAGCGTATAGCATATTTCCAGCTACTTCTTTAGCTCACAATATAACTGTATGAGTGCCTGAGCCTTTGCCAGAAACTTCTCTGTCAAATACAGCTCTCAAATGTATGCGTGTGCGCCTTGCCGAAATACCCACATGTGCTCCGCATGACAAAATTGGGAAGCCAGAATCAGAATAGGCGTTGCCTTGGATTTTCGGATGGTAACTGAAAGCTGGTGAGAGTCCTGCTTTCCGATATGTACTATGATGCTACATACTTTAATTGATTTACGCGCTGTTACTATTTTTGCAACACTAAATATACCTGACCCGCAAAGTAGATTATCAATTGATTTTCATCAACATCAACACAAAACTCCGCACTGATGTCATCCTGTGTTACACAGATAGTATCTGTGTAACTGAAATGATAAGAAGCATTACCATGATATAAACCTGCTTCAGGAATGTCTTTGTACAGTATTAGAGTGTCACTGTCTTGAACTGTAATTACATTTTCTGAATTGCTGTTTTTCCATGTGCCGATAATATTTTTTTCGTTTTGAGAAAGTTTAATTTTCTTGGCGCATACTACAACCAGAACAATCAAAATAACAGCCAAAAATAATATCATAAATACTTTCAACTTGCCATGAGTAATATGTTTTTTGTTCATTTCATTTCTTTCCTTTCATTTTACGAGATGTGCCTAATTCCCGATTGTCTTGAACTACATGCTCCCAGTTTTCAATTCTTTCACAATTTCAACCTTTTCAATACTTCGCAAAGAAAACAGCATTGCCGTTACTACTACAAGTGCAACCATAATAACAGCGATTCCGTATGCTCCCCAATTGATATAAAACACAAATGGGGTCATTCCTTTCGAAATCATGGAATACATGACATAATGAATGATTAAGCTGATCGGTATTGCAAATATCAGCGACTTCATGCCATATAATACAGATTCCAAAAGTAACATTTTCTTTAAACCACCAGATGTCATGCCAACAGATCGCAATACTGCAAACTCACTTCTACGGACATCTATGGTATTTGAAATCGTATTGCATACATTTAGTCCAATAATCATTGTCATTAAGACCGTGAAGATGCAAACCATCATTTTGAGAAGCATATATGTCTGGCGGGAATTTTCCGTTGTACTTGCCACATCAACCACTTGAAAAAATCCCGTATCCGCTAAACACTCCGCAACTTCTTCGTGCTGTGCGGTGTTAATGGTAAGTTCAATAGCGGTATCATCATTCAGCAGCCACTGAAAAAAAGACATTGGAACAATCAAGACAGCTCTATCTTGAACAAATTGTGATTGAATACTCGCATTATTTCCATTCACAATATCTTGAACAATGACCGTTTTATTTGTATCGTCGCCGTATTCCAGTTCGATTTTACACCCATTTTCAAGCACAAACGGAGAACCAACTACAACACGATTTGGAGACGTACCATAATTCCCAGTTGCATGATTGAATAGTATTCCGTGATTTGGCTTGCCATCATATCCTGTATAATTCAAATCATTTTCTTTACAAATAGCGCGAAAATGTTCTTCATCAATACCCACAACATATAATTCTGCAAAGTTGCCATTTATAAAGTATCCCGCCATATCTGAATTGATATTTTCTTCCTCAAATGCAGCTGTCATGTATCGGGAAATACGATAGGATATGTCTGCTGAAATACCCTCATCAGAAATTGCTTTCGCAGCAGTTGCTAAATCTTTATACGGAACAGCAGCTTGAACATCTGTATAACTTGAACCATCTTCTTTCATATCCATAGATGTTTGAAAAAGCATAAAATCCGAAAAACTATACAAGGATAACCCAAGAACCACAGCTAAAAAAATAGAAAGCGTTATCGCACGAAAGCGTTTCGGATTCCGATGGATATTTTTTGAAGCCAACGATCCGTAGATTCCAAAAAATATTGACATTAGTTTTCCATGCGTTATCCATTTTTGCTTTACTTGATAAATGTTGGTTTGCTTCAATGTATCGATTACTGTAACTTTTGAAGCGATTTTTCCCGGAGTTTTACAAGCAAAAAACAAAGAACCAATACCTGAAATTGCTCCCAGGAGAAAAGGGAGCCAATAAATATATGTTTTTAGCTCAATCATTCCAAAAGTAAAAGTGTCTTTAAAGGAAATCCGTATCATTGCCAGAACAACAACCGTTAAACCCAAACCAAATAACAGGCCCAATGGAATACCAATTATGCCAAGTAGAAAGGCTTCCATGGTAACGCTGGCTTTCTTCTGTTTACTTGTTGCACCGATACTCGCAAGCATACCAAGCTGCTTAATGCGTTCCTGCAGAGAAATCGAAAGGACATTGCTAATCATGGCAGAGCAAGCAGCCATTAGCAATAAAATAACTACAGCAACAGCCGCAATCATCTTTACAGCTCCCTTACCCGCAGTCACACCATGATAAATGAGCAAATCAGAATGGAATGCTGACACAATACCACCAACTGCTTTTGCATTTTCTTCCGCTTCGGCGTATATAGACTTAGAAATATCCTTGCACTTTACAAATGCCGATAAATTAGTTTCATTATTGCTAATTCCGATATAAGCGTTAAAGTCACTGGCTACTTTAGACCCATTCATTTCAGATACAATACCAACAATGGTATATGTCCGCTCCGCAGTATCTGGGTGAAAACTTTCCCTATCACCCAGATAATTTACTAATCCATATAACTCTGTGTCGATTTCGTCCCACACTCGCGTACCAAGTAAAAGTTGTATCGTATCCCCAACAGAGAATGTAAGCCCATTATCGTCAATAAAATCTTGCGTTAAGACAATTTCATTTTCATTGAACGGGTAACGGCCTTCCAGTAAATATTGTTCCAGATAAAAATTTTCGACAAATGCATCGTTGATTTCTGCAATGGCAAGCAAATTTTTATTAGATGGTTCTCCGTAAAAACTACTTCCAGCGAAACGTAGCAACGACACATTCTCTATATTCTTTCCTTGCATAAGAGTTTCCGCTTGCTGCTGCGAGGTGAGTTCAATACGATACGCATAATCTCCACCGTATACGGCTTCTTTCTCTTGCAAAAAGCGAAGCATGGACCAGCCGCCACACAAGACAGCAGTCATCATACCTACCGAAAGAATGATCGTGAAAATCGTAAGAAATGCACGCTTTTTGTTTTGTTGCAGTGTCCTTAATGTAAGGGTAAATATTGTTTCCATCAGCGAATCACCTCATCCCTGACAAGCTGACCATCCTGTATTTCCAAAATCCGATCTGCTTGTAAAGCGATTTCCCGGTCATGGGTAATCAGGACAATCGTTTGATGATAGGATTTATTAGAAGCTTTCAAAAGTTGCATGATTTCTTGTGTGTTTTGTGTATCCAGGTTTCCCGTAGGTTCATCAGCTAAGAGAATTGCAGGAGCGTTAATAAGCGCACGACCAATGGACACACGTTGTTGCTGCCCACCTGAAAGCTGACTTGGCAAATGCTTTCTACGCTTTGTTAAGCCAAGTACCTCTAACAATTCTGCTAAACGCTTCTTATTTATTTTTCGCCCATCCAGCCTAATAGGCAGGGTAATATTTTCCTCTACATTCAAGACCGGAATCAAGTTATAGAACTGGTAAATCAGTCCTACTTGGCGTCTGCGAAACACGGCAAGTTGATCTTCCGTTTGTTCATACACACTCTGACCATCTACAATTACTTCGCCTGATGTGGGACGATCAATACCGCCGAGAATATGGAGCAAAGTGGATTTACCAGAGCCAGATGCGCCAATTATTGCAACAAATTCTCCTTTTTGCACTGAAAATGAAATATCGGTCAAGGCATTCACTGTGGTTTCACCTGTGTGGTATGTTTTGCAAACATTTTCAACTCTTAATATTTCCATTGTTGTTTCCTCCTGCTGAAAGTAATTCCGTACAATGATGAAATCATAGCAAATTTAAATAACTCTATTATTACGCTTTCATTACAAAAATGTCACTTTGCAAAAAAGGGATTGCATTATGCAACCCCTCTGTCAAAGAAAATTGTAAATTTTGCCCCACATGGCATTATGTTTTCAGCGATAATCCTTCCGTTCTGCTGCGTGATAATCGCTTTTGCTAAGGCCAAGCCAATCCCCGCCCCGTTTTTGCCGGAGTTCTTACCTCGATAGAAACGCTCAAATAAGTGTGGAATATCTTCCTCCGCTATGCCTGTTCCGCTATCGATAACACACAATTTCACATACATGGCATTTTCTTCAGCGCTGATTTTTACTTGTCCTCCATCGGAAGTAGATTCAATACAATTTTTTACAACATTAGACAAAGCTTCTGCAAGCCACTTGATATCCCCGTATAGTTGAATTTCCTCTATATCTGAAATATCCATTTTAATATTTTTAATATCCAGCATGATATCAAATGGCGCTGTTGCCTGCTGGACTAATTTTTCCACAGGAAAGGACTTATTTTCGAATTTGATTGTCCCTGCATCAAGACGCGACAGCTTTAATAAAACGTCAATCAGCCATTCCATACGTGACAACAGTAATAACTGTTCATGCAATAGTGAAGATTGCTGTTCGAAATCAATACCTTCTTGTGAAAGCGCAGCATTCAATATTTCAAGAGAAGTCAGCGGTGTCTTTAATTGGTGGGAAATATCCGCCAAAGAATCCGCTAAATATTTTTTGTCTTTTTGCAGCTGTCCCGATTGCGCTAAAAGCCGTAATGTCATTTTTGAAATCTCATTTTCCAGAACAGCTAACTCTCCCTCACCATAATCGTCAAAACGAATACTTTCTTCACCATGTAATAGTCTATCAATATCCTGACTTAAAGAAGAAATCTTCATATAGCGGCGATATGTGAATATAAGGGAAATAGCGGTGATGGCGCAGCCAGTTAAAAATGTAACCCAATAGAACTTCATGCAAAAGAAATAGCTTAAAACACTCCCAATCACCGTCACACCAATACAGAGCATTATTTGCAATCGAACTTCCTTGTTTCGTAAAAAATCCATGTTATTCACCAGCCTTATACCCAAGCCCGCGAACAGTCAAAAGAATTTCCGGCTCTTGTGGATTTGTTTCAATTTTATCTCGCAATCTTTTCATATAGACAGTCAATGTGTTGTCACTAATAAAATCACCTGTAACATCCCAAATCATTTCAAGTAGTTTTTTCCTTGAAAATACAACACCCGGATTCTGCAAAAACACCAACAGCAAACGGTATTCTAATGCCGAAAGGAATAGCTCTGTATTTCCTTTTCGGACAACCGCCTTTT
Source organism: Hominicoprocola fusiformis (assembly GCA_040095065.1). Classification (GTDB taxonomy): domain Bacteria; phylum Bacillota; class Clostridia; order Oscillospirales; family Oscillospiraceae; genus Hominicoprocola. The sequence continues at coordinate 3,797 of JBBNGO010000058.1, read as the reverse complement.
GAACATCAACTGTAATATCTTTACAAGACAGAAATTCACTTTTTCCATTTTTTCTGCGCAACACAATGTTGATTCTTGCCAATAATTCTCTTGGGCGGAACGGCTTGCAAATATAATCATCTGCACCCAATTCCAGACCGCTAACAACACTAAATTCATCATCATCTGCGGTCAGAAAGATAATGGGAATGTCTTTTTGGCTCTTAATTGCTGAGCAAGTGCTAAAACCATTTCCATCATTCAACGAAATATCTAAAAGGATAATGTCGTATTGTTCCTGATCTATTTTCTGTAAAGCAGTTTGTTGTCCATTTGCACTGTCAACCAGATAGCCTTCATTTTTCATAAATAAAGTAAGGGAGGACACTATATTGGGGTCGTCTTCAACCAGCAGTATTTTTTTCATGCTTATCTCCCTTTCTTCTTTTTGTCCGACCATCAATCGGCTTTTCCGCAGTTTTCGGAATCAGCCAAATCGTCGCCATTTTTACAGCACCGGGGATGCGACCCGCAGTGCAGTAATAGTTTATCCATCGTGCGGTCACGCCCCATTTTTCGGCGGCCTCTTTTAGTGTCATATAATCCATTCTGCACCTCCACAGAGTACATTATAGTTCTCTTTCTCGAACAATGCAACAAATAGAATATGAATTATAAACTTCAACTAACCTTCATATAGCAACATTCCACAGGCAAAGTATGAATTATACAATGTAACCGGGTGATGTTATATGGCGAAAGTTGAAGATTGTCCCGGTTTTGAAACCTTCGGTGCGGATGTCAAAGCCGCACGAGAGGCAAAGCGTCTGGCACGAAAAACATTGGCAGAAATGGTTGGGATTGAATGGCGGTATCTTGCCAACATTGAGAATCAAGGTGCGATTCCGAGCCTGCCTGTGATGATCCAGTTGATTAAGGTCTGCGGACTTCCCGTAGAGCGATATTTTAACCCGGAGATCATGCGGGAAGAAAGCGCACAGCGGCAGCGGGTCAGCCATAAGCTGAAGCTTTGCCCTGAAGAATACCTGCCGATTATCGAAGGTGCCATAGACGGGGCGCTCAAAATGGAACAGACTGCGAAGCAGAAGGAGGACGCATAATCGCGGCCTCCTTCTGGCGTTTCTGTATCATGTTTCCCTGCACTTTTCCAAAAGTTCCCGGCACCTCTGCTGGATTTCTCCGGTTTCTGTCACAGTCAGGTCACGGTCATTTCCAGTAATCTTATCTTCCAGAAAGTTGGCGTATGTACCCAACAAAGCGTTCCGTAAATCCTCCGGGGTTTTCTGTATTTCGGCGCTGTACCAGTCATTCCGGTGAGGTTCCCATGCCATCAATGTATAACCGTGGCTGGTCTGCACCACCTCATACAGAGAATCATCATCCAGATATGCCTGAAACACTTCCAGAACCTTTTCAAAGGTCAGCATTTCCCACACCTCCCATTCAGCTGCAAATCAGTTCCCTGATTAAAATTTCCTCAATCTGTGCCGTTAATGTGTTCATCAGCCCCACCCAGCGCATAGGGTCACAGGCTTTCAGTTCCTCCGTGACACCCGCAACTTCCATCATGTGAGGCAACATGGTTTCCACACGCCCCTGTGCTGTCCGCTCAATCTCTAACAGGTGTGGATACAGCTTCTCGCTCATCAGCAGATGGTTGTAGAGAATGGGGCGATGTTCCTTTAGGTAGGATTTTCGCATTCTGCCGTACTTGCCGATAGAAGTTTCCGGCTGTTCAGAAAGTTTTAGGTTGGGTATATCATAATCTCCACAACGAATGTAAGTCAACTTACTCATATTCATTCTCCTTTGCTTCGTGATGATTAGACTGCTGCGCTGGCTGCTATGCTGCCTTTGCGCGGTTCTTCTTTTGGTAGCTGACCGATAGTAGAAAAAACACCTTTTTTCATATCCTCAGCCCGGATCAGGGCTTTCTTAGCGTCCATTTCCGCTTTTTTCTTCGCCTTGATTTTGTCCTCATACTGTTTCTGTGCGCCGCTGGCTTTCCGCTTCAAATAGTTCTGATGGAGCCTGTCCTTGCGTTCTTCTTTTTTCCGCAATTCTTCCTGTTCCTCCGGGGTTAAAGGAACTGGCTGTAAGGATGGTGGGATATAGCGCCCTAAAAAATTGAAGTAGATTTCAATTTCCTGCGTGGTGTCCTGGCTGCCTTTTCGGGCGCGTTCGTGGACAAGGATTTTCTCTATAAACTCGTTGAGCATGGTGTTTGTCAGAGTGTCAAAATTCTCATACTTATCAATTAGGGCTATAAATTTCTCTGCGGATTTCTGGCTCTGCTCATAGCCGGTAACAGCCTTTTCCAGCTCTGCAATTTCAATCTCAAGTGCATCCTGCTCTTTGGCATACTGTGCATCAAGCGCCTTATATCGTGCATCCGGCAGCTTGCCGAGGGCATTGTCCTCATAGATTTTGCAAATCAGTTTTTCCAGTTCTCCGGCTCTCTTTTGGGCAGCAGCCAGACGCCTGCGCTTTTTCGATATATCGGCGCTCTGTTGAGCAACCTGCATTTCCTGAACAGTGTGAATAAATTCCGTCCGGTCATTTTTGGAATATTCAGCGATAGCCCGGAGCGTGTCAGAAACCAATGTCAGGATAGCACTCTCATTGATACGGTGTTGTGTAGGGCATAGTGTCCCACACGGAACTTTGGTATAATTGGAACAGGTATATTGAGAAACCCGCTTGCCATTGTTGGTGCGGTGGACATACATCTTGCCGCCGCAATCGGCACAATAGAGCAAGCCTGTGAGGGGAGCCGCTTCGCCCCAGCCGTTTGGATAACGCCGTACATTGCTGCGGATTTTCTGCGCCAAATCAAAGGTCTGCTGGTCGATAATGGCTTCATGAGTATTCTCAAAGATCGTCCATTCGTCCTCAGAAACATAGTGGCTTTTCTTGTCCTTAAAGTGCTTGCGGGTCTTGAAATTGATGGTATGCCCTAAATACTCTCGTTTTTTCAAAATGTTCACGATGGTAGATGATCCCCATCCATGTGGGTCTTTGACCGGCTTTGAACGGTTCACACCCTCGTTGAAGCGGGCAAGGTGTACGACAGGAATTTCAATCCGGTCTGTGGATAATTTGCAGGCGATCTGGTAAGGCCCATATCCCTCCAGCGTGAGGGAGAATATACGGCGTACCACTTCGGCAGCTTCCTCATCTACCAGCCAATGCTCCCGTTTTTCGTCCCATAAGTAGCCGTAAATCACAGTGCCGGTCAGGTGCTTGCCACTCATGCCTTTTGACTTAAACACAGAGCGGATTTTCCGGCTGGTATCACGGGCGTAAAATTCATTCATAATGTTGCGGAACGGGGTAAAATCGTCATCGCCTTTCAGACTGTCCACACCGTCGTTGATGGCAATCAGACGAACGCCTCGCTGCCGCAAAATCTCCATAACTTGACCGACCTTCAGATAGTCGCGTCCTAACCGGCTCATGTCCTTGATGACGATTGCCTCTACACGCCCTGCCTCCACTTCTTCCATCATTGCCAAAAATCCGGGGCGGTCAAAACGGGTGCCTGAGATACCATCATCGGTAAAGTGCGTAGGGTTGGGCAGCCCGTTCCGGCGGGCAAAATCCTCTAACATCTGTTTTTGGTTGGATATGGAGTTGCTCTCGCCCTGTAACTCATCGTCCCGGCTCAGGCGCTCGTACAGTGGGGTGATTTTTTCGTTTCTCATAGCTGTACCTCCTGAAACAAAAATGCTCTAAGTGATTGCTTCACTAACCATGACAAAATCATGATTAAGAAGTCACTTAGAGCATATATCACC
>JBBNGO010000057.1:0-16740 GCA_040095065.1 Hominicoprocola fusiformis | reverse complement strand
GTTCTCTTTCCGAGGAAAGAGAACATCCCCCCTTGTCGCATTCCCACACGGTGTGGGGCAATCACAACTTAGTAATATGTACCCCCGCCGTTTTTAGCATTAACTTTTTGGTGCCAACGGTATCAAACGCCACCTCAAGCAGCGCATCGCCGCCCATAGGGGTGACGGAGATGACCAGTCCGTCACCGAACGTCTTGTGGTGGATCTGGTCGCCGGAGGAAAGCTGAAGCAGCGGCGCGGAGGCGGCGGGCTTCTGCGCCGCGAGTTTTTGCGACGCCTGCGATTTTGGTCTGCGCTGCATGACGCTGTCGTAGCGCGCCGCGCCCTGACCGTAGCTACCGTAGCCGCGCGTAGAATACGAGCTTCCCTCGTCAAAGCTCGTGTCGCCAAAGCCGGACGCGCCCTGCGCCTGACGGCCGACCCAGTCGGCATTCTCCGACGGGACCTCCTCCAAAAAACGCGAGGGTTCACTGACGCTCGTGCGGCCAAACAGCATGCGCTGGCGCGTGCAGGTCATCGTCAGGCGCTCCTTTGCACGCGTCATCGCGACATAGCACAGTCTGCGCTCCTCTTCGACCTCTTCATCGTTGTAGCGCACGCGCTCGCCGGGGAAGATGCCCTCCTCCACGCCGACGACATACACACACGGGAACTCAAGACCCTTTGCGCTGTGCATCGTCATCATCGTCACGCAGTTGTCGCTCGTCGCGCTGTCGAGGTCGGTGTAGAGTGCGATCTCGTTCAAAAAGCCCGAGAGCGTCGCATCCTCCGGATCGTTTTCGAGGAACGAAACGATGTTCGACTTGAGCTCCTGCACGTTTTCAAGCCGCCCACGGCTCTCCACGTCGCCCTTTTCCTGCAGCGTGCGTACATAGCTCGTCTGCTCGCAGACCGCGTCATAGAACTCCGCGAGCTCCATCGTGTCCGCCATCTCGCGCAACGCGGCGATGAGCTGGGCGAAGCGCTCGAGCTTGCCCGCCGCGCTCTTGAGCACGGCGTACTCCCCTGCGTGCTGCAAAACGGCCATCATCGGCACGCCCTGCTCGCTCGCGAGATCCTGCACGCGCTCGATCGTCGTATTGCCGATGCCGCGCGGCGGATTGTTGATAATGCGGCGAAGCCTCAAGTCATCGCTCGGGTTGTTGATGACCGCGAGGTACGCGAGCATGTCCTTGACCTCCGCACGTTCGAAGAATTTTGTCCCGCCGACGACCTGATACGGCACGCCGTTGCGCTTGAACGCGTATTCGAGCGCGTTCGACTGCGCGTTCATGCGGTACAAAATGGCATTTTCCTTCCAGTTCCGCCCGCGGTTGTAGTCCATCATAATGCTGCTGACGACAAAGTTCGCCTCGTCCTGCTCGTTGAAGACGGTCTTGATGAGCACTCTATCGCCCGCACCCGCATCGGTCCAGAGGGTCTTGCCCTTGCGGCCCGTGTTATTCTTAATGACCGCATTCGCCGCGTCGAGGATGTTCTGCGTCGAGCGGTAGTTCTGCTCCAAGCGGATCGTGCGGCAGCCCTTGTACTCCTTTTCAAAATTCAGGATGTTTGTGATATCCGCACCGCGGAACTTGTAGATGCTCTGGTCATCGTCGCCGACGACGCAGATGTTTCCCTTCTCCCCCACGAGCTGCTTCATCAAAAGGTATTGCAGCCGGTTCGTGTCCTGATACTCGTCGATGAGCACATAGCGGAACTTGCGGCGGTAGTAGTCGCGCACCTCGCCCTCCTGCTGCAGCAGAGTGACCGCGTGGAGGATGATGTCGTCAAAGTCGAGCGCGTTCGCCTCGGCCAGACGGTGCACGTAGCGCGTATAGATCTTGGCGATTGCCTCTTTGCGCCAGTCGCCGCTGTCCTTCCAGCGGCGGGAGTAGTCCTGATGCGACTCCATCGCGTCCTTTGCGTTCGAGATGGCCGAAAGCACCTCGCGCGGCGTGAGCTTCTTCTCGTCGATGTTCAGCTCTTTCAAAATGTCCTTGATGACGCGCTTGGAGTCATCCGTGTCGTAGATCGTAAAGTCGCGCGAAAAGCCGAGGCGGTCGATATCGCGGCGCAGGATGCGCACGCAGGCGGAGTGGAACGTCATCGCCCAAACACTCTCCGCGCCCTGGATACCGAAGGCAGAGAGTCTCTCTCTCAGCTCGTTTGCCGCCTTGTTCGTGAATGTCACCGCCAGCACCGACCACGGCGCGGCGGGTTCAAGCGTGCAGAGGTGCACCATGCGGCTGCGCTCGTCGCTCGTCGGATGCTCGGGATAGCTCTCCAAAAATGCAAGGTCGTCCTCCGTCGCCCACGCCGGCACATCCGCGCTGTCGCTCCCCCGCCCGTAGGTCAAAAGATTTGCGACGCGGTTGATGAGAACCGTCGTCTTACCGCTGCCCGCGCCCGCGAGCAGCAGCAGCGCGCCCTCGGTCGTCAGCACGCCGCGGCGCTGTTCAGGGTTGAGTTTTGCAAAATCCCGCGCAATGGCCGCTTTTCTCGCAGCGGCATAGCGGGCGTTAAAATCGCTCATATTGTTTTCACCTTTCCTGATCTTTCCACATCTTACCCTTTTTTCGTGCTCCGGTCAACTCCGTTCGACAAAAATCGACTTTTTGTTCGATTTTTTTGTTGACAAGAACGTTTGTTCGATTTATAATTACACTCGAACAAAGATTCTATTTATCAGGAGGAATTTTCCATGGCTGCTTCCACATTTATTTTCGTTTTCATCGGCGTCAGCGTCGTCACCACCAAGGTGATGAACACGCTGCTCCTGCTCGACCAGCCCAAGCGCCGCAGAGCGAGATCCGCCCGCTGAGAACATGAACCTTCTCGACAAGCTCACGATCCTTTCCGACGCGGCAAAGTACGACGCCGCCTGCACCTCGAGCGGGGCCAGGCGCGGCTATCAGGAGGGCAAGATCGGCTGCACGTCCACGTCCGTCGCGGGCTGCTGTCACACGTTTTCGGCCGACGGCCGCTGCGTAACGCTCTTGAAGGTGCTGCTCTCGAACGACTGCTGCTACAACTGCAAGTACTGCGTCAACCGCTGCACGAACGACACACCGCGCGCGACGTTCGCACCCGAAGAGCTTGCCGAGCTGACGATCGAATTCTACCGCCGCAATTATATCGAGGGGCTGTTCCTCTCCTCCGGCGTGCTGCGCTCGCCGGACTATACGACGGAGTTGATGATCCGCGCGCTGTCGATTTTGCGCAACGAGTACCGCTTCAACGGCTACATCCACGCCAAGGCTATCCCCGGCACGTCGCCGGAGCTTGTCGAACAGCTCGGCTTTCTTTCAGACCGCCTGAGCGTGAACATCGAGCTGCCGAGCGAAGCGGGACTCAAGCTGCTCGCCCCCAATAAAACAAAGCAGGCCATCCTGCGCCCGATGACGCAGATCCGCGACCGCGCAAAGCAGAGCAAGCAGGAGCTTGTCAAATACAAGCACGCACCGCGTTTCGCCCCCGCGGGGCAGAGCACACAGCTCATCGTCGGCGCGACAAAGGAAAGCGACCTGCACATTCTGAATCTCACGCAGGCGCTTTACGATTCCTATCGGTTAAAGCGCGTGTTCTACTCAGCCTATGTGCCGGTAGTCGAGAACACGCTTTTGCCCGCGCTCGACACCAAGCCGCCGCTGCTGCGCGAGCACCGGCTCTATCAGGCCGACTGGCTGCTGCGGTTTTACGGCTTTCGCGCAAACGAGCTGCTCGACGACAGCGCGCCGGACTTCAACCCCGACCTTGACCCCAAGTGCTGCTGGGCGCTGCGCCATCCCGAGTTCTTCCCCGTCGAGGTGAACTGCGCGGACTATGAAGCGCTGCTGCGCGTGCCGGGCATCGGCGTTGTCAGCGCCAAGCGCATTTTAGTCGCGCGCCGCTCGGGCGCGCTGCGCGCGGAGGACCTCAAAAAGCTCGGCGTCGTGATGAAGCGTGCGCAATACTTTCTCACCTGTGGCGGGCGCTATGCCTCGCCGCTCAAGCTGTCGCAGGAGGGCATTTTGCAAAACCTGATGGCCGTGGAGCGCCGCGCGCTCCCACAGGCCGAGGCACAGCAGCTATCCCTTTTCGATCAGGTCGGCTAAGGAGGCCGCTATGGCATGGCGCGAGATCATCTATCAATACGACGGCAGCTTTGAAGGGCTCCTCTGCTGCGTGTTTGAAAGCTACACAAAAAAAGAACGCCCCACCGCGATTTTGCGCGATGGGGACGACGAGCCCTCCCTTTTTGAAATTCGCGCGGTCACGACGGACCGCGCCCACGCGCAGCGCATCTACCGCAGCCTCTACAAGCGAAGTCCGGAAGTCGGCCCCTTCCTGCGCCGCGCGTTTCTCACCTGCCTTCCCGACAAGGAGATGGCCATTTACCGCTTCATCGTCAAATTTTACCGCGAGGGCGCGCCGCTGCTCTCGCGCCTGAGCGACGACACCTATCTGCCGCTGCTCAAGGCCGTGCGGCAGCTTTCGGGCGAGGTCGAGCAATTCCGCGGCTTCACCCGCTTTTCCGACTTTGACGGCGTACTCGGCGCGGAAATCGAACCGAAAAACCGTGTGCTCCCTGTCCTGCGCCGCCACTTCTGCGAACGCTATCACAACGAGACGTTTTTCCTCTACGACCGCACGCACCGCGAGGCGCTGCTCTATAGCGGCGGCGTGTCGCGCATCGTGCCGCTCAATCACTTTGAAATGGCACAGCCGGACGAAGTCGAGGCGGGCTATCGCCGCCTCTGGCGCCGCTTTTACGACACCGTCGCCATCGAGGCGCGCAAAAATGAAAAGCTTCGCATGACGCACATGCCCAAGCGCTACTGGGGCACGATGACGGAATTTCAAGACGAAAGCTACTTCAAAGCCCGTCCGAAAGAGACGCCCTCAGCTTCTCCAGCGCCCGGCGCTCCAGCCGCGATACCTGCACCTGCGACACGCCCAGAAGGCGCGCCGCCTGCTCCTGCGTCAGCCCCTTGAAAAAGCGCAGCAGGATCGTCATTTTTTCGCGCTCGGGGAGCTCGTCGATGGCTTCGCGCAGTGCGATGCGCTCGATGAGCCCATCCTCGGGCGACTCACCGCCCAGCATCCCTTCAAGCGTCAGGCCGTCGCCCGTTTCGCGCTGCAAGCTGTCCGGCGCAGCGACCGCCAGCTCACACTGCGCGATCTCCTCGGCATTGAATCCCGTCTCCTCCGAAAGCTCGGAGAGCGCTGGTTCGCGCCCAAGTGTATTTTTGAGCTTTTCGCGCGCGGCGAAGATCGTCGCCGCCTGCTCACGCATGCTGCGGCTCACCTTGATTGCGCCGTCATCGCGCAGAAAGCGTCGAATTTCGCCCGCGATCTTCGGCACAGCGTAGGTTGAAAACTGTGTGCCGAATGCAAAGTCAAATCCCTTTATTGCTTTGATGAATCCAAGGCATCCGAGCTGATAGAGGTCGTCCGGCTCCACGCCGCGGCCGTAATAGCGCCGCACGATGCTCCAGATGAGGCCGCTGTTCTCGCGCAGCATTTGCTCGCAGGCCTGCTCGTCTCCCTGCGCCGCGGCCTCGAGCAATTCCGGCGCGGCGTTCATCGGCGCGCCGTGCGCAGCGCGATCTTGCGCTTCATCGTCACGACCGTGCCCTTGCCGTTTTTCGAGCGCACAGCGAGCGAATCCATAAAGCTCTCCATGATCGTAAAGCCCATGCCGCTGCGCTCTTCACCGCCAGTCGTGTAGAGCGGCTCTCGCGCTTTTTCGACGTCCGCAATGCCGCACCCCCAGTCGCGCACGGTGATCTCAAGGAGATTTCCGTCGAAGATGCATGCGCGCAGCGCGATCTTGCCGATCTCCTGCGGATAGGCATGGACGATGGCGTTCGTCACCGCCTCGCTCACAGCGGTCTTGATGTCACCGAGCTCGTCGAGCGTCGGGTCGAGCTGCGCGGCAAACGCCGCGACCGCGGCGCGCGCCAGCCCTTCGTTGACGCTGCGGCTCGGAAATTCAATGGCTATGTAGTTATTCGGTTTTACTTTCATCGCTCTTTTCCCCCTTCTCAAGCGGTACGATGCGGAAAATTCCCGCGGCGGTAAACACTTTTTTCGCCTGCGGCGGAACGTTTTTGATCACAGCGCTGCCGCCCATGGCGCGCATACGCTTGAGCGCGCGCATCACGACGGCGATACCCGACGAATCCATAAAGCTCACGCCCGAAAAATCCAGCGTCAGCTTGCTCGGCAGCGCCGCATCCAGCTCCCATTCAAGCTTTCGCATCGCCTCCTTCGCCGCGTGATGGTCGAGCTCCCCGCGCAGCGTGAGCGTCAGTTCACGCCCCTCGCCCGATGAAATGACCTCCATTGCTCTCCCTCCGTTTCTTTCAAGCGTTATCCCTTTCGTTTCTCAAAGTATAGCCTGTCCTCCTGCCGTTTTTTTGTCGAAGACTGCCGGTATTTTGATTTTTCTTTGCCGCGCCGCCTTGACATCTGCGCTTCCGCCCTGTAAAATGACGAAAACGATCAAAGGAGGCCCTCCCATGCGAAGAAGCGAGCGCGAGATCACCGATCTGAGTGAAATTCTCTCCATTATCAACGATTGTAAAGTGATCCATCTTGCCATGGTAGACGATGGAGAGCCGTATCTTCTGCCGCTGAATTTCGGCTATGCCTGTGAAGGCGGTGCGTTCTCGTTCTTCTGCCACAGCGCCCGCGAAGGCCGTAAGCTCGACATTCTGCGCAAAAATCCGACCGTCGCCTTTGAAATGGACTGCCGCGGTGCGCTCGACGAGCACGATGTCGCCTGCCAGTGCGGATACTACTTCGCCTCCGTCACCGGCGTCGGCCATGTCGAATTTTTGGACGGTGAAGAAAAACTCGCCGCGCTGACCGCCCTCATGCGCCACATGGCGGGCCGTGAAGATCAATTCACCGAGCAGCAGGCCCACGCGGTCGAGGTCTTTGCCATCCGCGCCGACAAACTCAGCGCCAAGGCAAAGGTGCCGCACAGTGCGCAGTAGTCATGGATAGCAAGCAAGTTTTCAAACCCAAAAGGACGTGTTGTACATGAAACGCTCTGAGCCCGTCGAACTGATGAATATGTGCGTGCTCCGCCGCGGCAGCAAGGTTTTGGTGCAGGACCGCACAGATCCCAACTGGCCAGGCGTTGCTTTTCCGGGCGGTCATGTTGAAAAGGGTGAATCCTTTACAGATTCCGTCATTCGTGAGGTTCAGGAGGAGACAGGTCTGACGATCTCCTCTCCGCGCCTGTGCGGGATCAAGGACTGGTGCGAAGACGGCGTGCGTCATGTCGTGCTGCTCTATCGCGCGGAGCAGTTCACCGGAACGCTGCGCTCTTCCGACGAGGGCGAGGTCTGGTGGGCGGAGCTCGCCGGTCTCCCCTCGCTCGATCTTGCGTCTTCCGACATGCTCGGCCTTCTCCGCGTGTTTGAAGAAGATGATCTCAGCGAGCTGTTCTACCGCCAGGACGGTGAAGATTGGACTTACGAATTGAAATAATCTCAAAAAATGAAAAGCACCGCTGTGCAGATACCCTCTGCACAGCGGTGCTTTCTTTTCAGTTTTACAGCGCGCGTTCCATCGGCAGATACGCCGAATCGCCGTTCGGGAATTCCTCACCCGTCAGCGCAAAGCCGTTCTTCTCCCAGAACGCCTTGCTCTGCGGATTGCCCCGGTCGACGGCAAGGCGCACCTTGCGGAACCTCTCTCTCCGCAGTTCGTCCATCAGCTCGCCGATGAATGTCGAACCGAGGCCGTAGCCCTGCCGCTCCTTTTTCGTCATAAAGAAGCCGATGTAGGCGGTGTCATCTTGCGGGTAGCGCTCGATCAGGTCCAGCACGGCGACGAGCGTCTCCCCGTCGAAAAAACCGAGATAATGCTTATCCTCCGCACATTTTTCCGGCGGCAGCGCCGTCATGTCCTCCAAAACGCTCTCCCTCGTCGCAAGCGGCGGATGGTAGCAATAGAACTGCTCGTTCTCCGCGCAGAGCGCTAAAATCTTGTCTACATCCCCCGCCGTCAGCGGCCGGACGGCGTATTTTTGTGAAAAATCCAGCTTCATTTCTCCGCCTTGCTGGCCGCGAGCACTTCCCAGTAGTCCTTGTAGTTTGCCTGCAAAAGCTCGGGCGTGTTCAGGCCGTAGGGGCACTTCGACATGCAGTGGCCGCAGTGGCGGCAGTTTTCGATCTGGTGCATCTTCTGCTGCCATTCCTCGGTAAGCCACGCCGCTGCAGGGGCGCGGCGCAGCATGAGCGACATGCGCGCACACTGGTTGATCTCGATGCCCGCGGGGCACGGCATGCAGTAGCCGCAGCCGCGGCAGAATTCGCCGCATAGCTCCTTGCGGTCACGCTCGATAGTCGCTTTGCGCTCATCCGTCAGCTCAACGCCCTCGCGGATACACTGCAAAAACTGATCAAGCTCGCTCTCGCGCTGCACGCCCCAGATGGGCACGACGCCATCCTGCTGCGCCATCCACGCCGCCGCCGTGAAGCCGTCGCGGATCAGGCCGCCCGCCATGCCCTTCATGGCGATAAAGCCCATATTTGTTTCGCGGCACTTTCTGACGAGCTCCATCTCCTGCTCGCCCGCGAGGTAGCTGAACGGAAACTGCAAGGTCTCGTAGAGGCCCGAGTCGATGGCCTCGTGCGCCACGGCGAGGCGGTGGTTCGTGATCGAAATGTGGCGAATTTTGCCCTGCTTTTTCGCCTCGAGCGCCGCGTCGTACAGGCCGTCTTCTCCACCCGGCTTCGGGCAGAAGGCGGGATTGTGGAACTGATAGATGTCGATGTAGTCGGTCTTCAGCGTGCGGAGACTGGTCTCCAGGTCCTTCCAGAATCCCTCCGCCGTCTGCGCGCCGGTCTTTGTCGCCAGCACGATTTTGTCGCGCATCGTCGAGAACGCCGCGCCGACCTTCTGCTCGCTGTCGGAATACGCGCGCGCCGTGTCAAAAAAGTTGATGCCACCGTCATACGCCTTGTGCAGCAGCTTCACCGCGTCCTGCTCACTGATGCGCTGGATCGGCAGGCAGCCAAATCCGTTTTTCTCGATGACAAGATTCGTCTTGCCAAGCGTGATCTTGTTCATGGAAATTCTCCCTCCTATCTTGGATACCACAAGCATAGCAAAATCGCTCTTTTTTTGCAATATCCTGTTTCCCGCTTGACAACGCGCCGCACTCCCGCTATTATGTAGGCAATCTACTATGTAGATAATCTACTTATCAGGAGGCGTATGTATGACGGTCGACAAAAGTCTGCTCGCGGGCAGTACGACGATGCTCGTGCTCAAGCTGCTCGACGGGCAGGACATGTATGGATATCAGATGATCGAAGAGCTCTCCCGCCGCTCCGAGCGCGCGTTCGCGCTCAAGACCGGCACGCTCTATCCCCTGCTACACTCACTTGAGGAAAAGGAGCTCATCCGCTCCTATGAAAAAGATGAGGGCGCGGCGCGCCCGCGCCGCTACTACCATTTGGAGCGCAAGGGGCAACATTTGCTGCGCGAAAAAGAAGTCGAATGGGCGACATTTACCACTGCGGTCGATCGCGTGCTGAAAGGGGGCGTCTGCCTTGGCTCTGCCTGAAACTTTCACACACTTTGCCCGCACCGCGGCTGAGCAGCTGCGATGGAAAGCGGCGCTTCCGCTCGTTGAAGACGAACTTCTGACCCACCTCTGTGACCAGCGTGACGCACTGATGGCAGGCGGCATGGACGAGGCCGCAGCCGCCGCGGAATCGCTGCGTTTGACAGGCGATCCCTATGAGATCGGCACGGCACTCGACCGTGTTCACCGTCCGAAAACACCAAAGCTTCTTTTCGTGCTCGCGGCATTCATCGCGCTTGCAGGGCTTGCGTTCACCGCGCTTGTAAGCTTTCGTGACTACGAATTGTCCTATTTTGCTGTGCATCAGAGCGTGGCGCTGCTGCTCGGCACGGCGGCGATGCTCGCGGCCTATTTTCTTGATTTTTCGCTGCTTGGGCGCTTCGCCCTGCCGCTCGCGCTCGTATTCCACGCCGCGCTCATCCCGCTCAGTCTGCTGCCCGTCGGTGGGTTCTGGCTCTTCCGCTACACCTATGTTTCGACACATATCCTCCTGCGCGGTCTGCCGCCGCTGCTCCCGCTGATGTTCGCTGTGCTGCTCTATGCGCTGCGCGGGCGGCGCGGCTGGGGCGTCTTCGCCGCCTTCGTCTGCCTCGCGGTGCAGTGCATGTTCTGCCTGCGCGTCCCGTGCCTGCTCGATCTGGGCTTTCTGTTTCTCTGTGACAGCGCGCTGCTGATCTTCTGCGCCCGCAATGGCTGGTTCGGCCTTGGCAAAAAGTTGGAGACGCTGCTCACCATCCTGCCGCTCGCCGCCGACATCGTGTGGGTCCTTGTTCTCGGTGCAAACTGGTTCGCGCGTCAGCTCGCCATTGTGCTTGATCCTCACTCCTACATTGACGGACACGGCTATCAAACCGTTGTACTGCGTGAACTGCTGCAAAATGCCAAATTTATCGGTCCGGGCGGCGTGGGACCGTACAGCGCACAGCACCTTGCCCGCTGGGAGGGCTTCGGCATGGTCGACTTACAGGCGCACGCGCTAACACTGCTCGTCCACCGCTGCGGCTGGCTGGCACTCATCGCACTCGTCACGCTGCTGACGGCGCTGCTTGTTCTCACCTTCCGCCGCTGCCGCAGGCAGGAGAGTATGCTCGCCCGCCTCGTTTCCTATTCCGTGCTGCTGTCGTTCACCACGCAGGCGGCCGCCTATCTTTGCTGCGACCTCACGCTGATCCCCATCAGCGGCGGTGTAGCCTTCCCGTTTTTCACCTTTGGCATCAAGACGATCCTGCTCAACATGCTACAGCTCGGTTTTCTGCTCTCCACGCTGCGCGTCGGCAGCGTCGTACGCGACAAGGATATTTCTGCCGTGAAAGTGCGGCCCAGGCGGCGTTTGCGTGTGAGTTTTTCCTGGGAAAAGGCATAAAAAATCCGCGCGTAGCGCGGAGAAATAGCAGCGCCGCCGGCGCTGCACCACATTCCCTGCGTACCCGCAGGGGAGCGAATAAGGGGGATATTCTCTTTCCTCGGAAAGAGAATATCCCCCTTTGACCCCCAAGAGAAAGGGTCTGATTGGCAGTCTCGGGCTTGAAGAGCTGCTCAGCCTGCGGAATCGGGTACGGTGTACATGGCTTCGCCATGAATCTTCTGCGAGTCATTCCCGTTCGCAACCGCGCCTTACTATCGTGAGGCGCGAGTGACGGTAGTTGGGCGGCAGACTGCGTACGGAATGCGGCATTGCTGCGCTCGCCGCATTGATGAGACTGGCGGTAGACGGGAATTACTGCGCACTTCTACAAGATGGGCAGAGCGACAGCGAAGATAGAAGAAAGTCAAATCGTATAGCAACAAAAAATAGCAGGCACCCGATTCGGCAAGCGCCGCAGCTCTTCAAGCTGCTCGCTTGCAATGTCAAAACCTTTCTCTTGGGGGATCAAAAGGGGGAGGTTCTCTTTTGTGAAAGAGAACCTCCCCCTTTATCCGTCCCCTGCGCGGCGCAGGAAACCAAATCCGTTTCCTAAAGGAAAGTAATTATTTCTTCATTGCCGCCGCGGAAGCATCCAGCTTTTCAATAAGCGCTCTGAGCTTTTCCGCATCAGCACGGGCACCGTTGACGACCGCCTCCGGCGCTTTGGCGAGGAAGCCCTCGTTTTTCAGCTTGTTCTCGATACCGGCGAGCTGCTTTTCGGCGTTTGCCTTCTCCTTGGCAATGCGTGCGAGCTCCTTTTCAAAGTCGACGAGTTCGGCGAGCGGCATGAAGATACGCGCGGCGTGGGTGTCGACCTCAACCTTGCCGTCGGCGTCGATGGCGGCATCGGCGGGCACGATGGTCACATCGCTGGCAGAGGCCAGACGCGTGAAGAACGGGATACCGGCGCTGAATGTATCGGCGTGCGCGGTGGCGACGGTATAGTGCACCTTCTTCGACGGCGCAACGTTCATCTCGTTGCGGCGGGCACGGATGGCGGTGATGGCCTCGATGACGGTCTGCATCGCCTCCTCCTCGGCGGGGAAGCTGAACTTTTCGTTGTACTCCGGCCACTTGGAGAGCATCAGGAACTCGCCCTCGTGCGGAAGCGCCTGCCAGATTTCCTCCGTGATGAACGGCATGAACGGGTGCAGGAGCTTGAGCGTCTCGATGAGGACATAGCAGAGGACGTTCTGTGCGTTCTCGCGCGTGGCGGGATCGTCGCTGTTGAGGCGGTTCTTCGTCAGCTCGATGAACCAGTCGCAGTAGTTGTCCCAGATGAAGTCATAAATTTTTGCGGACGCGACGCCGAGCTCGAAGGCATCCATATTGTCCGTGACCTCGCGGATGAGCGTATTGAGCTTCGAGAGAATCCACTTGTCCTCGAGCTCGAGCTTTTTGGGCAGCTCCACGTGGTCGATCGTCAGGTTCATCATCACGAAGCGACTCGCGTTCCAGATCTTGTTGCAGAAGTTGCGCATCGCCTCGCACTTTTCGACGTAAAAACGCATGTCGTTGCCCGGGGAGTTGCCGGTGATGAGGTTGAAGCGCAGCGCGTCCGCGCCGTACTTCTCGGCCATCTCCAGCGGGTCGATGCCGTTGCCGAGGGACTTGGACATCTTGCGGCCCTTGTCGTCGCGAACGAGGCCGTGGATGAAGACGGTCTTGAACGGCTCCTTCTTCATCTGCTCCATGCCGGAGAAGATCATGCGCGCGACCCAGAAGAAGATAATATCGTAGCCTGTGACCATGACGGACGTGGGATACCAGTAGTTGAGGTCTGCTGCGTCCTTATCGGGCCAGCCCATCGTGGAGAACGGCCAGAGCGCGGAGGAGAACCATGTGTCGAGCACGTCCTCTTCGCGCGTCAGGTGCTTGCAGCCGCACTTTTCGCACTCGGTGGGGTCTTCGCGCTTGACGTTGATGTGGCCGCACTCGTCGCAGTACCACGCGGGAATCTGGTGACCCCACCACAGCTGGCGGGAAATGCACCAATCATGCACGTTCTCCATCCAGTTGATATAGGTCTTGGTGAAGCGCTCAGGCACGAACTTGATCGTGCCGTCGTTCACGACGCGGATGGCCTCCTTGGCAAGCGGCTCCATCTTGACGAACCACTGCGCGGAGATGAGGGGCTCGACGTCGTTGTGGCAGCGATAGCACGTGCCGACGTTGTGGGAGTAGGGCTCGGTCTTGATGAGGTAGCCCTGCTCTTCTAAGTCCTTGACGATGGCCTTGCGGCACTCATAGCGGTCCATGCCGTTGTACTTGCCGCCGTTTTCGTTGATCGTACCGTCGTCGGCGATGACGCGGATGACCTCGAGGTTGTGGCGAAGGCCGACCTCAAAGTCGTTGGGGTCGTGTGCAGGGGTCATCTTAACAGCGCCCGTGCCGAAGCCGATCTCGCAGTATTCGTCGCCCACGATGGGAATTTCGCGGTTCATAATGGGCAGGATGCAGGTCTTGCCGATCAGGTGCTTGAACTTCTCGTCCTCAGGGTTGACCGCAACGCCCGTATCGCCCATCATCGTCTCAGGACGGGTGGTGGCGACGACGATATCGCCGCTGCCGTCGGAGAGCGGATAGCGGATATACCAGAGGTGGCCCGGCTTGTCGACATACTCGACCTCCGCGTCGGAGAGCGCCGTCAGGCAGTGCGGGCACCAGTTGATGATGCGGCTGCCCTTGTAGATCAGGCCCTTATCGTAGAGCTCGCAGAACGTCTCGCGCACGGCCTTGGAGCAGCCCTCGTCCATCGTGAATCGGGAGCGGGACCAGTCACAGCTTGCGCCCATCTTCTTCTGCTGCTCGACGATGCGGTTGCCGTACTTTTCCTTCCACTGCCACACGCGCTGTAAAAACTTCTCGCGGCCGAGGTCGTAGCGCGTCAGGCCCTCCTTGGTGCGCAGCTCCTCCTCGACCTTGATCTGCGTGGCGATGCCCGCGTGGTCAGTGCCGGGGAGCCATAGGGCGGAGTAGCCCTGCATGCGCTTAAAGCGCGTCAGGATGTCCTGCAGCGTCGAGTCCATTGCATGGCCCATGTGCAGCTGGCCGGTGACGTTCGGCGGCGGCATGACGATGGAAAACGGCTTTTTGTCCGGGTCGGGCTCGGCCTTGAAGCAGTCGTGGTCCATCCACATCTGATAGATGCGGCCCTCGACCTGCTGGGGCTCATAGATCTTGGGTAATTCTTTCATTGGTTTTCTCCTATCTTTTGAACAATATTGCTCTTATTTGATATCTTCGACGGGCTTTCCCGTCTTTTTGGCAATAAACGCGCGGAAGTCCTCGACGCTCCCGCCGCGGATGTTCCTCTTGTCATACGCCTGCGTATGACAAGAGGACAGAGCGAAGACGAAGTAGCGCGCCGTCTCGGCGACGGCCACGATCTGGGCATAGGAAAATTTGCTCTCCGACATGCTCGTTGCCGAAACGTAGCCGTCCTCTTCAAACGTGGCGGCGGCGTGCTCCGTGCCCGGCAGCAGGCGCTTTCTCGCAAACCAGGCGTTCAGCTTGTCCTCGAAAAGGCTCACCAGAATGACCACCAGCATCGCCAGCAGCGTCACGACGCCGCTCGCGCCGAGCGGCTCGCCACCTGCGGTCGTGGCAAGAATTGTCAAAAGGCCGAGGATCAGCACGACTGCCGCAAAAATGTGTACGCGGCGGCTGCGCTTTTTGCGCACGGTCCGGCGCAGGCCCTTAGCCATGGCCGTCAGCGTTTCCATATTGTAGTCGGTCTCAAACTGTATGCCCATATTCGCTTCCTTTCATTAAAAAACGCCCTGAGCAGCTTTGACTGCTCAGGGCGATCAATGACCGTGGTACCACCTGGATTCCCGCATACGCGGACACTCATGTCTCTGTAACGGGAGTTCCCGTCCGGCTTACTCTCTTTTCAGCGCGGCAGCTCCAAGGCGACTTCCCCGCATCCTGCACAAGGGCTTACACCGGCCGCCCTCTCTCTTCGCTTTCGGATGCGGATACTGCTCCTCTTCTTCGCATTTCCACGCTGAATCATACCGTTTTTTGCGCCGCTTGTCAACTCATTTTGAGGATTTCCTTCTTCAGCCGCACGATGATCCGCTTCTCAAGGCGCGAGATATAGCTCTGCGAAATGCCCATCAGGTCGGCGACCTCCTTCTGCGTCTTTTCCTCCCGTCCGCCAAGGCCGAAGCGCAGCGTGATGATTGTTCTCTCCCTCGCGGTCAGCTTGTCGACCGCGTCCATCAGGAGTTGGCGGTCGACATCGTCCTCAATGGGCTTCAAGACAAGGTCCTCGTCGGTGCCGAGAATGTCGGAGAGCAGGAGCTCGTTTCCGTCCCAGTCGGTGTTGAGCGGCTCGTCAAAGCTGACCTCGGACTTCTGCGGCGCGGTCTTGCGCAGGTGCATGAGTATCTCATTTTCAATGCAGCGCGAGGCGTAGGTCGCGAGTTTGATGTTCTTGTCGCTGCGGTACGTGTTCACTGCCTTGATGAGCCCGATCGTACCGATGGAGATGAGGTCTTCGATGTTGATGCCGGTATTTTCAAACCGGCGCGCGATGTAGGCGACAAGCCGCAGGTTGTGCTCAATGAGCGTGCCGCGCACGCTCTCGTCGCCTTCATCCATGCGCGCGATGAGCTCAGCTTCCTTCTCCCGCTCGAGCGGCGGCGGGAGCGTATCGCTGCCGCCGATGTAGAAAATTCCCCGCCGCGCGATGATCCCCCAGTCGATGAGATAAAAGCGCAGTCTACGCCACAGCGTTTTGAGCAAGCTCTCCATGCTTCTCCCCCTTTTCGCATCCTTCGCACCACAGTCCCGCATATGCACCGCCGTCGCCGAGCGGGTGCTCCGCCAGGGCAACGGCACGCGAGCCGAGTTTGATTTCGTCAACCGTTATTGCTTCACAGCGCAGCAGTGGCAGCGTTCCGTCCGCATTTCCCACGCTGCAATACGCAATATGCGGCAGCGTCGCGGTCTCTTCTTCGCTGATGAGGTCTCCCAGTGCGTGACGGTCGATGACCGGCACGCCGAGGCCCGTCACAGGGTCACAGAGCGTGTTGCCCGTGTCGCGCAGCAGCCGCACGCGGGCCGTTTTTCCTCGATAGGCGATGACCACATCCGCCGTCTCGCTCCCTGTCCGCGCCGCGCCGTAGCGGAACACGACGGAAAGCAGCAAATACGACGTCCCTGCCGCGATCAGGAAGACGCCCCACGGCAGGTCTGCTGTCACCACGCCGCGCGCAAGGCGCGCCATCGTCCCCGTCTCCTGCCCCAGCAGCACCACAACACCGGCAAATCCGCACGAGGCGAGGAAAAAGAGCAGCGTCAGCTTGACCGCCCGCCCGCTGCCAGAAAAGGCCGCCGCCCCCATCACCGCGAGCGCGAGCAGCAGGAGAAGTGCGCTGCGCGGCAGGAAAAGCTGCACCGCCGCATACGCTCCGCCGACCGCCGCGCCGAGCAAAAGTCTTCTCCGCGCGACTGTCCGCCCTGCGACTCTCGCCGCGCCGAACAACAACAGATAGTCGACGAGAACGTTGAACGCGAAGACGCTTTCTATGTAGATGACCATGGCACACCTCCCCCTGATGGGTTCTCATTATAGCTGTGACCCACCTGAGAAAAGGGCGAAAAAGCGCCGCTACGCTATCTTTTGTCCCAAAGGGCAGAATTGCAGCGCATGGCGCTGCATCGTTTCCCTGCGCCGCGCAGGGGACGCGGTTAAGGGGGATATTCTCTTTCCTCGGAAAGAGAATATCCCCCTTTGACCCCCAAGAGAAAGGGA
>JBBNGO010000056.1:0-16769 GCA_040095065.1 Hominicoprocola fusiformis | reverse complement strand
GACGGGAATTAGGCTGTACTCCTACAAGATGAGCAGAGCGGCACCCGCAAGGGGTGTGCCGCATCCGTAAGGCAGCATAGCCGCCAACGGCTGCGCAACAGCGGATGATCGAAGCAGCGGCAAATCGTCTAGCAACTCCAAACGCGGCAACGCCGCGCTATGGGCAGTGCAATCGGCAAGCATTGCAGCTCTTCGAGCTGCTCGCTTGCAATGGGAAACGCCTTTCTTTTGGACGGTCACACCGCCCGTTTTCTTTCTCGGGAAAGAAAATGGGGGGTGTGGTTTCGTCCCACGCAGTGGGACAAGAGGTTCGAGGAGTTTACTCCTCGCTCTCCTCATGCTCTGTGAGCGCCATGGAAATGACGCTGTCGCCCTCTTCCTTGAAGCGCATGACGATCACGCCCTGCGTGGCTCTGCCCGTCGTGCGGATTGCCTCGACCGGTGTGCGGATGAGGATACCCGCGCGCGTGACGAGCAGCAGATCCTCGCTGCCGTCCACGACCTTGACGCCGACGATGCCGCCGGTTTTCTCGGTGACCATGTAGTTCTTGATGCCGAGGCCGCCGCGGTTCGTGATGCGGTATTCCTCGACCGGTGTCTTCTTGCCGTAGCCGTTTTCGGTGATGGTGAGCACCTCTTTGCCCTCCTGGGCGCGGGCGGCGCCAACGACATAGTCGCCCTCGCGCAGCTTGATGCCGCGCACGCCGACCGCCGTGCGGCCCATCGCACGGACATCGGTCTCGTCAAAGACGACCGCCATACCGTCATGCGTGGCGATCAGAATTTTCTGCTCGCCGTCCGTCTCGCGCACGCTCACCAGCTCGTCGCCCTCGTCGAGGTTCAGCGCGCGGATGCCGTTGTTGCGCAGGTTCTTGAGCGTCTCGACCGGCAATCTCTTCACCGTGCCGTTGCGCGTGACCATGGTGAGGAACAGATTCTCGGCGTTCAGGTCGCGGAAGTGGATCATCGCCTGCACGCGCTCGCCGGTCTCCACCTGAATGATGTTGATGATGTTCGTGCCCTTGGCAGCCTTGCCGCTCTCGGGGATCTGATAGCCCTTCTTGCGGTACACCTTGCCGGTATCGGTGAAGAAGAGGATATAGTCGTGGGTCGAGGCGGTGAACACGTCGACCACCGTGTCCTCGTCGCGGGTGGTGATGCCCTTCTTGCCCATGCCGCCCTTACTCTGCGCGGTGTACTCGCTCGCGCTCGTGCGCTTGATGTAGCCGTTGCGGGTCAGGGTGAAGACGCACTGCTCCTCTTCGATGAGGTCTTCAATGTCGATCTCGTCCTCGACCTCCTGAATTTCGGTCTTGCGCTCATCGCCGTACTTATCGCGAATTTCAAGAAGTTCGTCCTTCAAAACGCCCTTGAGCATCGTCTCGTTGGAGAGAAGTTCGACAAAATAGGCGATCTTCTTTTCCAGCTCGTCAAACTCGTTCTGGAGCTTTTCGCGGTCGAGGCCCTGCAAGGCCTTCAGGCGCATATCGAGA
Organism: Hominicoprocola fusiformis; assembly: GCA_040095065.1. Lineage (GTDB taxonomy): Bacteria > Bacillota > Clostridia > Oscillospirales > Oscillospiraceae > Hominicoprocola. The sequence goes on along the minus strand of JBBNGO010000056.1, from coordinate 15,276 downwards.
ATGGCCTGCGCCTGAATATCGGAGAGGGAAAAGCGCTCCATGAGCTTTTCCTTCGCGTCGTCGTAGCTCGTGCGGATGATGTGGATGACCTCGTCGATATTGTCCTGCGCAATGAGCAGACCTTGCAGCAGGTGCTCGCGCTCGCGCGCCTTTTTGAGGTCATACTGCGTTCTGCGCGTGATAAGCTCTTCCTGGAAGGTAAGATACTCGTCGATGATATGGCGCAGGGACAGGATCTTCGGCTGCTTCTGGTTGTCGACGAGCGCCAGCATGTTGATGGCAAAGCTCGTCTGAAGCTGCGTCTGCGCGAAGAGGCGGTTCAGGACCACCTGCGGATTCGCGTCGTGCTTGACTTCAATGACGATGCGCATACCCGTGCGGTCGGTCTCGTCGCGGATGTCGGAAATGCCCTCCAAACGCTTGTCGTTCACCTGGTCGGCCATGTTCTTGATGAGCATGCGCTTGTTCACTTGATACGGAAGCTCGGTGACGATGATGCGCGTGCGGTCGCGGCCGAATTCTTCAAATTCCGTGCGGGCGCGCAGGATGATCTTACCGCGGCCCGTGGCGTAAGCCGCGCGGATGCCGCTGCGGCCCATGATGATGCCCTTGGTCGGGAAATCGGGGCCCGTGACGTGCTGCATCAGGTCATAAAGCGTCGCCTCGGGATTGTCGAGCACGCAGACGCAGGCGTTGATGACCTCCGTGAGGTTGTGCGGCGGGATGTTCGTCGCCATACCGACGGCGATACCGGAAGAACCGTTGACCAGCAGGTTCGGGAAGCGCGCGGGCAGCACGCGGGGCTCCTTGCGGCTCTCATCGAAGTTCGGGTCCCAGTCGACGGTCTCCTTGTCGATGTCGCGCAGCATTTCGTTGGCGATCTTCGACATTCTGGCCTCGGTGTATCGGTAAGCGGCCGGGGGATCGCCATCAATGGAACCGAAGTTGCCGTGGCCGTCGACGAGCATGTAGCGCATGGAGAAGTCCTGCGCGAGACGCACGAGTGCGTCGTACACCGACGCGTCGCCGTGCGGATGATAGCGGCCCAGCACGTCGCCGACGCAGGTCGCCGACTTTTTGAAGGGCTTGTCGCTCGTGAGGCCGTCTTCGTACATGGCGTACAGGATGCGGCGGTGGACAGGCTTCAAGCCGTCGCGCACATCGGGCAGCGCGCGCCCGACGATGACCGACATCGCGTATTCGATGTAGGAGGACTGCATCTCGTGCACGAGCTCGCTCTGCACGATCTTTTGGTTGGGGAATTGAATGTCTTCGGGTTTGTAATCCACGTTTTTGTGTGCCATTTTTTTCGTCCTCCTCTCTTAAAAGTCCAGATTGACCGCGTATTTCGCGTTCTGTTCGATGAATTCCTTGCGCGGCTCGACCTTCTCGCCCATGAGCACGGTGAAGGTCTCGTCGGCGAGCACCGCGTCCTCGAGCGTGATGCGCTTGAGTGTGCGCTTTTCGGGGTCCATGGTCGTCTCCCACAGCTCATGCGGGTTCATTTCACCAAGACCTTTGAAGCGCGAGATATCGACCTTCGCGTTCGGATTGTCGCCGCGCAGCTCGGCGGAAACGGCGTCGCGCTCCTCGTCCGAGAAGGCAACGCGCTGCGTCTTGCCGCGCGTCAGCTTGAAAAGCGGCGGCACCGCGGCGTAGACATAGCCGTTTTCAATGAGCGGGCGCATATAGCGGAAGAAGAACGTTAAGAGCAGCGTTCGGATGTGCGAGCCGTCGACATCGGCATCCGCCATGATGATGACCTTGTGATAGCGCAGCTTATTGATATCGAAATCCTCGCCAAGGCCGGCGCCGAGCGCGATGATGACGGGCTGGAGCTTGTCGTTGCCGTAAATCTTATCGGCGCGCACCTTTTCGACGTTCAGCATCTTGCCCCACAGCGGCAGGATCGCCTGAAAGCGCGAGTCGCGTCCCTGCGTGGCGCTGCCGCCTGCCGAGTCGCCCTCTACGATGTAGAGCTCGGTGAGCTCGGGGTTATTTTCGTTGCAGTCGCGCAGCTTGTCGGGCATCGCCGCGCCGCCGAGGGCGCTCTTGCGGCGGATGGATTCGCGCGCCTTGCGCGCGGCCTCGCGCGCGCGGTTGGCCGTCATCGCCTTATCCAAAATCGTGCGCGCCACGACGGGGTTTTCCTCAAGGAACTGCATCAGCCGGTCGGAGACGATGCCGTCGACCAGTGTGCGGATCTCGGAATTTCCGAGCTTTGCCTTCGTCTGACCTTCGAACTGCGCGTTCGTGAGCTTGACGGAAATGACGCAGGTCAGGCCCTCGCGGCAGTCCTCGCCGCTGACCTTGTCGCCCTCTTTGATGATGCCGTTTTTGATGCCGTAGGCGTTCAGCACGCGCGTGAGCGCGGCCTTGAAGCCAGTCTCGTGCATGCCGCCCTCGGGCGTGTGGACGTTGTTGGCGAACGACAGGATATTTTCCTGATAGCCGTCGTCATACTGGAGCGCCAATTCTGCGAACGAATCGCCCTTCATGCCGCTCATGTAGATGACGTTATTGTGCAGCGGCTCTTTCTTCTTGTTGAGCCACGTGACGAATTCGCGGATACCGCCCTCGTAGCACATCGAGTCACGGCGCTCGCTCTCGGGCTTTTCTTCACTCTCAAGGCGCTTATCCTCGATCGTGATGCGAAGGCCCGCGTTCAAAAATGCCTCTTCGCGCATGCGGGTGTGCAGCGTTTCGTAAGAGTATTCCAGCTCTTCGAACATCTCGGGATCGGGCTTGAACGTAACGGTCGTGCCCGTGTGGTCGGTCGAGCCGATGATCGTCATCTCCTGCGTGATCTTGCCGCGGGAGAATTTCATCTCGTAGATGTTGCCGTTTTTGTGGACCTGCACCGTCAGCCATTCAGACAGCGCGTTGACAACGCTCGCGCCGACACCGTGCAGACCGCCGGAGACCTTGTAGCCTCCGCCGCCGAACTTGCCGCCCGCGTGCAGCACGGTGTAGACGACCTCGAGCGCGGGACGGCCCGTCTGCGCCTGAATGTCGACCGGAATGCCGCGGCCGTTATCCACAACGGTGATGGTGTTGCCCTCGTTGATCGTCACTTGAATTTCCGTGCAGTAGCCCGCAAGCGCTTCGTCGATGGAGTTATCCACAATTTCATAGACAAGGTGGTGCAGGCCGCTCACCGACGTCGAGCCGATGTACATGCCCGGGCGCTTGCGCACCGCCTCCAGTCCTTCGAGCACCTGGATCTCTGAGGCGTTATAGTCATTGTTTTCATCCACCGCCGTGGATTGCAGGATCTCATTTTCTGCCATTTGGGTTCTCCTTTCGTCATCAGGCAGGAAGAACCGGGTCGGAGCCCTTTCCGGCCCGTTTCTCCCTGCCTCGAGCACTATTTTGATGGGAAAGCCGCTTACATCGCAGCTGTTGTTTTCTTCTTTTGAATCACGCAGTAAATACCGTACACCAGCGCCTGACTCATTAGGTACAGGAACAAAATGCCCGTGATCGGCCCGACGGGAAACGTCGAATCCGCACCGTGGAACTGCCAGAGCACTTCGCATGCAAGCCAGAAGAGCGCCGACACCTTCATTTTCTTCCGAAAGAGCCACTTGTCGCCCTCGTCCGTTTTGAGCCGCCACGTGAAATACACCGTCAGCAGCATGAAAAAGCCGAGCGCGATGGGCAGTATCCAGCGCTCATTGTGGGGAAGGGAAAAGGGACTTGCCAGCATTGTCAAAGCAACGGGGATCTTCATGTCTGCTCCTCCATTCTCTTTTGCAGTGTTTGGCTCGAAAGCTCGGATAGATAAACCAGCTGCGGGTGATACGGGTGGTCGCACACTAAAAACGACTTGGGAATGTCCTCGCAGGCGTCTATGACAAGGCTCTCGTCCTCCGCCCGCCTAAGAAATTCTGATGTTCTCTTCGATTGCGACGTGATCTCGAGATCAAAGACGCCGATGATGTGCTTTTCTGGCAGCATGACATTGTTGCCGATGTGCAGGTACATGGTACCTCCTCAGATATCGCGCCCAAAGGGCGCGGGGTGGTCTCCCATTGGCATGGGAGTGCGCAGTCAAAGGGGGGATTCTCTTTCCAAAGAGAATCCCCCCTTTGGAACCCCAAGAGAAATGCGAGGGGAGTCCCCCTCGACCCCCGACATTGCGGGATTGCAGCTTGAAGAGCTGCACGCGCTGCGCAATCGGGTGCGGTGTACATGGCTTCGCCATGAATCTTCTGCGATTCGTGACTGGTATCAACCGCGCCTTACTATCGTGAGGCGCGAGTGACGTTTGCTTGGCGGCAGACTGCGTGCGGAATGCGGCATTGCTTCGCTCGCCGCATTGTGGAGACTGGCGATAGACGGGAATTACTGCGCACTTCTATAAGATCAGCAGAGTGGCAGCGGATAATAGAAGCAAACCAAATCGTATAACAACTTCAATGCGGCAACGCCGCGCGCAGACATTTCCATTCCGGAGGCATAAAGGCCGTTCAAGCCCGAGACAGCCAATCTAAACGCCTTTCTTTTGGACGGTCACACCGCCCGTTTTCTTTCTCGGGAAAGAAAATGGGGGGTGCGGTCTTGCCGCCCGCAGGCGGCATCTCCCAGCCGCATAGGTGCGGCTAAACTACCGCTCCCTGTGAGATATGGAACACTTTTCCACTCAAAAGTGTCCCCAGCCGATCCTCTTCACAGCACGTGATAAATACCTGCCCGCCTGAAATGCGGTTCAAGACATACTCCTGCCGCTTCGGATCAAGCTCGGACAGCACGTCGTCGAGCAACAGCAGCGGTGTGCGGGATGTGATCTCGCGGTAAATCTCCCGCTCGGCGAGCTTGAACGCCAGCGCCGCCGTGCGGGTCTGGCCCTGAGACGAAAACTGCCTTGCGTTCACGCCGCCGATCGTCACGGCGATATCGTCCTTATGCGGGCCGGAAAGGCACATTCTTGATGCCCGTTCCGCCGCCGCGTGCGATACCTGATGCGCGCGCAGCTGGTCGTAAATCGTTTCAATTGGCGCGAGTGGGTCTGAAATGGTCGAAACCGTCTGGTATTCGACGCCCAGCTCTTCCCTGCCGCCGGAGCATTCGCGGTGCGCGATGCCCGCATATTCCTTCAATCGCTCGCAGAACCGCGCACGGTAGTAGATGATGACCGCTCCGCTCTGCGCCATGCGCAGGTCAAATTCCGGCAAAGTATCAAGAAGCGACGGATACTCTTCGCTGTCGCGCAGAATGCGCGTTTTGTGCTCGTAGGCGCGGTGATAGTCGCTGAGCGCCTGCGCGTAGCGCGCGCGCAGTTGGCAGAGCGCGTCGTCCATGAACTTGCGCCGCGCCGCCGCTCCATCGCGAATCAGCAATAAATCCTCCGGACAGAAGTAGACCGCACCGAGCACATCGCTCAAATCCGAGCCCTTTTTCGCGGGCACCTTATTGATGAGAATTTTTCGTCTTCTCCCCGCGGCGAGCGCGATCTCGAGCAGAAAATCTCGGTTGCGCGCAAACGCGTTCGCCTTGATGCTGCATTCGCTCTTGCCGAACGAAATGAGCTCTTTTTCCGCCCTCGCGCGCGGCGAACGGGCGGAAGAGAGATAGACGATTGCTTCCAAGAGGTTCGTCTTTCCCTGTGCGTTCTCACCGACGATGACGTTGCAGTCCGGTGCGAACGTGACATTCAGCGCGTCGTAATTGCGAAAGCTTTGCAGCGCCAGCGCGTCAATCCGCATAGGAGACCGTCAGCTCTTTGCCGTCGAAGGCGACCGTGTCGCCCGGGCGGATCTTCTTGCCGCGCATCGTGCAGACCTCGCCGTTGACCGAAACGTCGCCGTTCTGGATGACGATCTTCGCCTCGCCGCCCGTGCCGACCAGATTCGCCAGCTTCAAGAGGTCCTGCAATTTGATAAATTCCGTGGTGATGGTAATGTCACTCATAAAAAGTCCTTTACAAAGTGATTCCTATCAGAAATCGTTGTACCATTTTATACGATATGGATTCAGTTTTTTTCTCAATTTGCCTTCAGGCGCACGGGCAGCACCATGTAGAGGAAGTTCTCTTCGCCCTCGACGGGAACGATGATGGCCGGCGAAATGCCGGTGTTGAGCTCCATTCTCACGGTGTCGGCGGGCGCGTAGCGCAGCGCGTCCATCAGATAACGGTTGTTGAAGCCAATCTCAAGCCCCTGACCGTCGCCCGCGATGCGGCAGACGTCCTTTGCGTCGCCGTTGGCGGTCTTGGCGGACATCGTCACCTTGTCCTCGCCGAACTGGCAGCGCACGGGGCTCTTGAGCTTTTCACTGATGACGACGCTCACGCGCTCGAGGCTCTGGAGCATCGTCTTCGTGTCAACGACGACGTTGATGGGGTTTCTGCGCGGGATGGCGTTCTTATAATCGAGGAATTCACCCTCTAAGCGGCGGCAGATGAGCTCGGTCTCACCGACCTCGAAGAGAATATGGCGCTGCCCGAGCGTGATGGTCACGACCTCGTCGATCTCCTCGCAGATGCGCTCGACCTCATTGAGCGCCGTGCCGGGTGCGACGAACGAGAACGCGCCGCCCTCGATCTTTTCAAGTGCTTCCTTGCGAAGCGCAAGACGGAAGCCGTCGACGGAGACGACGGTCAGCCCCTCGGCAGATACCTCGAACAGCGAGCCCATGTGCACGGGGCGCGCCTCGTTCGTCGAAACGGCGAAGCTCGTCTGCTGGATCATGGTCTTGAGCGTCTTTTCGGCGATCTGGACGGCGTACTTCTCCTCGACCTCGGGCAGCTCGGGGAAATCGGCGGCGGAGAGACCCATGATGTCGAAATCCGCGTCGCCGCAGGTCAGGTGGATCAAAAATTTGTCGTTTGCGGTGAAGGTCACGACGTCGTCGGGCAGTCTTCTTAAAATCTCGCCGATCAGGCGCGCGTTGACGACCAGCTCGCCGGACTCCTCGACCTCGGCGGCAAACTTCGTGCGGATGCCGGTCTGCATGTTGTAGCCCGAAACGGTCAGGCTCTCGCCGCCGCAGGTCAGCAGCAGACCTTCGAGCGCAGGGATGGAGCTTTTCGCCGCGACGGCGCGGGAGGCGGTATTGACTGCATTCTGAAGCAGCAGCTTTTCGCAGGAGAATTTCATAGCGGCGTTCCTTTCGTAAAACGGGTGATTTTTTCTCTTTTGGAAAAGAAAAAGGATAGTTTTTAGAAATAGCAGCAGTAGGGGCGCAAAAATGTGGAAAACCCAATTTTAGCCCGAAATGGCAAGGAAAATTTATCCCTCACGGGTTGTTGAAAAGTTCTATCACTTTCCACACCCAAAATTTTGAAAAAATGTTTCCACAGCTTCCCTCTGCACAACCCTGTGGATAATGTGGAAAACTTTGTTATCTCTTGGAGTTGATGTTAATAGTGATCTCTTTGATCGTCTGGTTGAAGACGGGATCGGATTTCATCTTCTTTTCGATCTGCTCGAGCGAGTGGAGCACGGTCGTATGGTCGCGCTTGCCAAACTCGCGGCCGATATCGGGCGTCGACAGATTCGTCATGCGGCGCACGAGGTACATCGCGGCCTGACGGGCGTTGACGGCCTCGCGGCTTCGAGACGGGCCCTTGATGACCTCTTCGTCGATGCCAAAGTAGCGCGACGTTTCGGTGATGATCATTGCCGCCGTGGGGGCGAGATTCGCGTTCTTTTTCATAAAGTCCTCGACCGCGCGGTGCGCGGCGTCGGCATCCATCTCGCGTCCGATGAGATCGCGGTAGGCGAGAATCTTGTTCATCGTGCCCTCGAGCTGACGGACGTTAGACGTAACATTCTCGGCGATGTACTTGGCGATGTCGTCGTCGATGACGGTGCCCCACTGCGCAGCCTTATTCTTCACGATGGCAAGGCGCGTTTCAAAATCGGGCGGCTGCACATCGACAAGTAAGCCCCACTCAAAGCGCGTGCGCAGGCGGTCGTCGAGAAGGTGCATGTCAGAGGGCGGTCTATCGGAGGTCAGCACGATCTGGCGTCCGGCCTCGTAGAGCGTGTTGAACGTATGGAAAAATTCGTTCTGAACCTGCTCCTTGCCCGCGACGAACTGCACGTCGTCCACGAGCAGCAGGTCCGCGTCGCGGTACTTCGCGCGGAACTCACTGCCGCGGCCCGCGCGCACGAGCTCAATGAATTCGTTGATGAAATCATCGCCCTTGATGTAGATGATCTTCGCCGACGGGCGCGTCGTGCGGATCTGATGAGCGATGGCGTAGATCAGGTGCGTTTTGCCAAGGCCGGAGTCGCCGTAGATAAATAGCGGATTGTAGTGCCCCACACCGTCGGCCACGGCGCGCGCGGCGGCATAGGCCATCTTGTTCGATTCGCCGACGACGAACGTGTCGAACGTGAATTCGCCGGAATCGAGCAGCGCGGTGGACTTTTTGACCTCGGGCTCAAAAAGGGCGGTGCTCTCCGCGGTGGAGAGGAGCTTGACGTCGAAATCGGCGGAGTAAATGTCCCGCAAGGAATCCTTGATGCGGTCAGAGAACATGGATTCGATCGTGCTGCGCTTAAAATCGTTCGGGCAGTGGAGGTACAGCGTGCGGTCCTTGATGGACACGGCTTCCACCTCGTCGAACCACGTGGAGATGGTCGTCTCGGACAAGTCCTGGCTGAGGCGGGAGAGAACGATCTTCCAGATGTCTGCAACAGAGTTCACGGAAGCGCTCCTTTCTTTCTTTGGAATAAACGGCTGTGAGAGCCGAAAATTTACTCCCTACATTATACCAAAAAACGCGCATGAACGCAACACATATTCTAAATATAAAACGCTGTTTTTTGCAGTACAAAAGCCATGAAAAACAGGCAAAAGGACACAAGAGATAGTTGCATGTTTCGATACGCGCCACAAGGTTTTGCGGGAAATGGAAATATGCACCGATTTTTGTATTTTTGGTTGACAGAATGCGGCAAAACCGATATAATACTCCCCGTATGCCGCATCAATACGGCACTATTTTTATCAACTGCGGTCCGCGGGGAGCTTTCTCCGCCCGCCGTCGAGTAAGTGCAGTACCTCCAAAAGGGGTGCTGCCGGCAAAATTTTTTCAGGAGGTAAAACGAAATGGCTACTTCTCGCACCTATCAGCCCAAGAAGCTCCAGCGCTCCAAGGAGCACGGCTTCCGCAAGAGAATGTCCACTGCCAACGGCCGCAAGGTTATCGCCCGCCGTCGTGCACGCGGCCGCGCCCGTCTGACCCACTAAAGCGGGAGCAACTTGCGTATCGTATGCTACACATGAAACAATGAGGGACGGCCGATGAGAATGTGTTTCGATCGCCGTCCCTTGCAGGCTATGCGGAGAAATCCGCAAAAGCAGGGAGATCGCGCGTGAAAAGCACCACCACCGTCAAGGAAAATTACGAATTCCGCCGGATGTACGCCAAGGGCAAGTCCGGTGTTTCGTCCTGCCTTGTGGTGTATTACCGGAAAAACCGGCTCGGACACAACCGCCTCGGCGTCACGGTCAGCACTAAGCTCGGCCACGCCGTCGTGCGCAACCGCGTCCGCCGCCGCATCCGCGAGATCTTCCGCTTAAGTCAGGGGAAGATGAAGCAGGGCTACGACTGCATCGTCGTCGCCCGCACAAGGGCCGCCCACGCGGACTACTGGGAGCTCAAGCGCGCGTTTGAAAAAACGTGCAAAAAGCTCGATTTGTGGGAGACGCAGGCATGAAACGCTTTCTGCTGTTTCTCATCCGGTTTTATCGCAGGGCCATCTCACCCTACCGTCCCCCCTGCTGCCGCTTTATCCCCACGTGCTCTCAATACGCGCTCGAAGCGATCGAGAAGTACGGGGCGGTCAAGGGCGGCTGGCTTGCCTTCAAGCGTATCATGCGGTGCCATCCGTTCTACAAGGGCGGAAAAATCTACGACCCGGTCCCGTGACCGAACCTAAAACCACGGAGGAAACCGAAGAATGTCAACCATCGGCTACTACATTTGCGTTCCCTTCGCCTGGGTCCTGCGCACCTTCTATGAGCTGACCGGCTCCTACGGCTGGGCTCTCGTGCTCTTCACGATCGTCGTGAAGCTCATCACGCTGCCCTTCCAGATGAAGTCGAAAAAGAGCATGATGCGCATGAATCTCTTCCAGCCCAAGATCAAAGAGATCCAGACGAAATATGCCAACAATCCCCAGAAAATGAACGATGAGATCCAGATGCTCTACGCCAAGGAGGGGGTCAACCCCATGAGCGGCTGCCTCTGGAGCTTCCTGCCCTTCCCCATCCTCATCGCTCTGTATTCCATCATCCGTCAGCCGCTCAGCCGCTTCATGATGCTCTCCAAGGACGTCGTGACGGAGATCACGACCCTTGCCACCACCCTGGGCTACAATGCCGAGCTCGTGCGCAAGGGCTATGAGGAGATCGGCCTTGCCAAGTTCATTTCCGACAACTTTGCGGATTTTTCCGGCAAGTTTGACGGTCTTCTCAACGTGAACTACAATTTCCTCGGCCTTGACCTCACGGTCATGCCGGGGGATGTGTGGAAGGATTTCTTCACCGGCGGCTGGCCCGTGATCGGCGTTGTGCTGATCCCGTTCATTTCCGGTGCTTTGAGCTTCCTGCAGTCCAAGGTCTCCATGTCCGGCAACGTCGCCGCTGAAGGCAACGACGCCGCGGCCCGCTCCAACCGCATGATGATGTGGATGATGCCGCTCATGTCGCTGTGGATCGGCTTTACGCTGCCCGCGGCTCTCGGCGTCTACTGGATCGTCAACTCGCTTCTCTACGCCATCCAGGAAAAGGTTCTGACCAAGTACTATAAGAGCCACATGGAGGACGAGCTCAGCGAGAAGGAAAAGCAGAAGCGCGACGACCGTCTGCGCCGCATGGAAGCCGCCCGCGAGCAGCAGCGTAAGATCGCCGCCGAGGAGGCGGAAAAAAAGACGCTGAAGGAAAAGCGCGCAGAAAAGCAAGCTGCCAAGGCCACGAAGAAGAAAAATTCCACGAACGAAAGCGGACGCGTCGGCGACCGCCCCTATGCCCGCGGCCGTTCCTACGACCCCGAGCATTACGGAGAATAATTGTAAGGAGCTTGTCTGAATGATCAAGTTTATTGACGTAACGGGCAAGACGGAGGACGAGGCGATCCAGAGCGCGCTCGCGCAGCTCAAAATGGACAGAGATGACGTTTCTGTTGAAATTCTTGAGCGCGCGAAAGCCGGATTCCTCGGCATCGGCAGCGCGCCCGCGCGCGTTCGCGTGAGCTATGACGACGGCAAGGCCGAAGAGGTCAAGCCGGTGGAAAAGCCTGCCGCACCCAAGCCCGAAAAGAAAGTTGAACCCGCTTCTGCGCCCAAGGCCGTGCCCATGTACGCGCCCGAGGTGCTGCAGAAAAAAGAATCCCGTGCAAACGACAAGCCGCGTACCGAACGCGGCGACCGTCCCGCGCGCGAAGACCGTCGCGAGAACCGCGCTCCCCGCGCCGAGCGCGCGGAGCGTCCCGCCCCGCAGCCCAAGCCCATTGTCGACCTCGGCGAAGAGTGCCACGACGAGAAGAGCGAGCAGATCCGCGCGTTCCTCAAGGGCCTTCTTGAGCACATGGACTCCGCCGCTGAGGTCAAGGTCTACGAGAGTGAGAAGGGCCGCTACAAGGTCTTCCTCGAAGGTGAAAAGCTCGGCGCGCTGATCGGCCGCCGCGGCGAAACGCTCGACGCCATCCAGCAGTTGACGAACTACAGCATCAACCGTGGCAGCGAGAAGAACCGCGCCCGCGTGCAGGTCGATGCGGAAAATTACCGCGAAAAGCGCGAGCAGAGCCTCGAGCGCCTGGCGGAAAAGGTCGCCGGCAAGGTGACGAAGTACCGCCGCAATGTCACCCTCGAGCCCATGAACGCCTACGAGCGCCACGTCATCCACACCGCGCTCCAGGATACGCCGAGTGTGACAACGTTCTCCATCGGCACCGAGCCGAACCGCCGCGTGGTCGTTTCGTACGATCGCACCAAGGCGTGAGTGATTTCCACATTCTGTGGAGAAATAGGGTCCCCTGCAAGCAGGGGGGCGCGAATAAAAGGGGGATACTCTCTTTCACGAAAGAGAGTATCCCCCTTTTGATCCCCCGAGAGAAAGGTTTTAAATTGGCAGTCTCGGGCTCGAATGGCCTTTGTGCCTCCGGAATGGGAATGCCTGCGCGCGGCGTTGCCGCGTTGGGTGTTGCTAGACGATTTGATTTGCTTCTATCATCCGCTGCCGCTCTGCCGATCTTGTAGAAGTGCAGACTAATTTCCGTCTATCACCAGTCTCATCAATGCGGCGAGCGAAGCAATGCCGCATTCGGTATGCAGTCTGCCGCCAGACTACCGTCACTCGCGCCTCACGATAGTAAGGCGCGGCTGAAAGTAGTAACGACTCGCAGAAGATTCATGGCGAAGCCATGTACACCGCACCTACACTGCGCAGCGCGTGCAGTCTTTCAAGAATAAGACCCGCAATGTCGGGGGTCGAGGGGGCCTCCCCTCGTCCTTTCTCTTGGGGATTCAAAAGGGGGATATTCTCTTTCGTGAAAGAGAATATCCCCCTTTTACCCGTTCCCCACGTGGGCGTGGGGGTGAGAATCACTTTTTAAGTACCCCCAACGATTTGCACAGCGTGTAGGAAAACACCACCAGCGCGGCGGAAATCGCAATCGCGAGCACGTTGCGGCTCTGCTCGGAAAGGGCGAGCACGCCGGCGGCAAACAGCACAACGATCACAATGCCGGCAAGCATGGCCGCACCGCTGATGATCAGGGTGATCTTCGTGCCTCCGGTCATTTCCTGTTTGTTGAGTTTCATTTTTCTTCCTCCTTGAGCTCGAGCAGCACGGGGCAGTGGTCGCTGCCCATGACCTCAGCTAAGATATCCGCGTTTTCGATGCGGGAGCGCAGGCGTTCGGAGACGATGAAATAGTCGATTCTCCACCCCACGTTCCGTGCGCGCGACTGGGCGCGGTAGCTCCACCACGAATAGGCGTCCGTCTTGTCGGGGTACAGCGTGCGAAACGAATCGAGAAAGCCCGAGGATAAAAGTTGCGTCATCTTGCCGCGCTCCTCGTCAGAAAAGCCGGGGTTAAAGTGGTTCGTCTTCGGATTTTTGAGGTCGATCTCCTCGTGCGCGACGTTTAAGTCCCCGCAGTACACGACGGGCTTGATCGTGTCGAGCTCGCAGAGGTACTGCCGCAGCGCGTCCTCCCACTCCATGCGGTACGAAAGGCGGCGCAGCTCGTCCTGCGAATTCGGCGTGTAGCAGCAGACGAGGTAGAAGTCCGGATATTCACACGTGATGACGCGCCCTTCATGGCGGTGGATGTCCTCGCCAAAGTCATAGGTGACGGAAAGAGGCTCCTGCTTGGTGAACACCGCCGTGCCGGAGTAGCCCTTTTTGTCCGCGCTGTTCCAGTAGATGTGGTACTGCGGCAGGTCGAGTTCGATCTGATGCGGCTGCAGCTTCGTCTCCTGTAAGCAGATGACGTCTGCGTCGATGAAATTCACAAAATCCAAAAAGCCCTTGCCGATGCACGCGCGCAGGCCGTTGACGTTCCATGAGATGAGTTTCATTGGGGAAAAGTCCTCCGAAAGTTTGATGGTGAGACCATTGTACTATTTGGGGAATATAAAAGCAATAAAAATCGCGGCGAGCCTCCCTCCATGCCGCGCAAAATGCCGCTTTCTGTTAAGCCAAAGCGGCAAAAACCCTCATTTTCTGCGGACTTTTTATCTCTCCACAGAGAAGCGTTTACAACGCTCGCTGACATACGGTAAAATAGACCCCATCACACGGTCTGGAGGATTTTCCGCATGAAAAAGATCTTTCTCTCCGCAATCCTTGCCGGCGCGGTCATCGCCTTTGGCGGCACGGTGTTTCTGTCGGTGGAAAATACGGTCGTCGGGTCGCTGTTTTTCACGATCGGCCTTTTTGTCGTCTGTACGCGCGGGCTGCATCTGTTCACCGGCAAGGTCTGCTACGTGTTCGATAACGATATGGCCTACGCCAAAACGCTGCCGGTCATCTGGCTGGGGAATCTCGTCGGCACATCGCTCATCGCGCTTGCCGAGAAGTACACGCGGCTTGTATCCCTCAGCGCCCGCGCGCAGGGCATTTGTGAACTGAAGCTTTCCGAGCCGCTTTTGGGCGCGTTCATCCTCGCCGTTTTCTGCAACGTGATGATCTACATCGGCGTGGAGGGCTATCGCTCCAACCCGCACGAGCTCGGCAAGTACCTCGCGCTCTTTTTCGGCGTGTGCGTGTTCATCCTCTGCGGCTTTGAGCACTGCGTGGCGAATATGTACTACTTCACGATGGGCGGCGCATGGAGCGGCCGCGCGGTTTTATATCTGCTCGTGATGACGGTCGGAAACGCCGTCGGCGGTGTGGCTGGGCCGGTGGCGAGAAAGGTCTTGTCCCGCTGAGGGACGGGAGATGTCCCATTGGCATGGGACTGCGTATAAAAGGGGGTATTCTCTTTCCGAAGAGAATACCCCCTTTAGATCCCCCAGAGAAAGGCGAGGGGAGTCCCCCTCGACCCCCGACATTGGCAGTCTGAGGCTTGAATGACTGCACGCGCTGCGCAATGTAAATGCGGTGTACGTGGCTTCGCCACGAATCTCTGCGATTCGTTACGTCTTGCAACCGCGCCTTACTATCGTGAGGCGCGAGTGACGTTTGCTTGGCGGCAGACTGCCTGCGGAATGCGGCATTGCTGCGCTCGCCGCATTGTGAAAATCAGAGCTCGATCTTGCCGTGTTTTTCCTCGTAGGCTTCGATCGCGTCGCGGATTAAGATCAGAATTTCGTTGTTTGCGCTGCGGCCCTCGTAGTCGGCAACGACGTGAAGTTTATGGAGCATCGTTTCATCAATGCGAATAGATAAGCTCTTAATAGCCATAGAAAAACCTCAAAATACAGTTATTGTGTATTTACAATAAGCTCGTTTTGAAGTATTATGCGTTTAGTAGATATATAATATATCTAAAATATGTTCGGAGGTCTTGCTATGACAGACTATCAGAAAATGTACTTGACTCTGTTCAACGCCATCACCGACGCACTTGCTCAGATTGAGAACCAAAACTACGGCGACGCAAAATCCACACTCATCGCCGCCCAGCAAAAAGCAGAAGAAATGTATATCACAGCACAGAACTGAAATAGAAGCAGCCCTGAGCGGCGGGCGCAGCAATGCCGCGCCGTCAGAAGCGCGGGGAGGATAATCCAAAAAGGAGGGGCTGCGCCCCTCCCTTTTGGTCGTTAGGGGGTGCAGGGGGCGAAATCGAAACGCCCCCTGCCTTTCTCTT
>JBBNGO010000055.1:0-17201 GCA_040095065.1 Hominicoprocola fusiformis | reverse complement strand
CCATTCTCTCACGTGAGAGAATGGCCCCCTTTCCCGTATCCCCCACGGGTGTGGGGAAAATGTTCCACCACTTACAAGTGGTCAATCAGCGCCCACAGCACTGTTTATATTTCTTCCCGCTACCGCAGGGGCAGGGATCGTTGCGGCCGATCTTCTGGACCTTGCGGGGCTGCTTTTTCACCGTGCCGTCGCCGGAGGTGGAGGCGACGATGCCGTCGGCCACGCGCTCGCGCTTGACCTCGCCCTCGGTCTTGACGCGGGCAGAGAAGATGCGGCGCACCGTGTCGCCCTGAATGGCGGAGATCATGTCCTCAAACATCGTGAGGGATTCCTGCTTGTAGACGTCAATGGGCTTGTTGTTGCCGTAGGACTGTAAACGGATGGCCTGACGCAGCTCGCTCATCGCGTCGATGTGGTCCATCCAGTATTCGTCGACCACGCGCAGCAGCACCACGCGCTCGAGTTCGCGCATGATGGGCGAGGTGACGGCGGCCTCCTTGGCCTCGTAATACTTCTCGGCGGCTTCATAGAAGCGGTCGGTCAGATCGTCGGCGGAAAGGCCGGAAAGGGAAGAAGCATCCACGGCGCCGCGCGGGAAGTACGTGCCCTCGCAGCTCTTGAGCGCGTCGGCGCGGTGCTCGTCGTCGGTCTTGTCATGCTCGCCGAAAGCGAAAGCGACCTGACTTTCGATGCTGCTTCTCAGCATGTTCAAAACGGTCTGCTTGATGTCCATGCCGTCGAGCACCTGCTTGCGCTGGCCGTAGATGATCTCGCGCTGCTTGTTCATCACGTCGTCGTATTCGAGCGTGCTCTTGCGGTACTGGAAGTTGCGGGACTCGACGCTCGTCTGCGCGTTTTCGATCGCCTTGGAGAGCGTCTTGTTTTCAATCGGCGTATCCTCGTCGAGGTTGAAGCGCTCCATCAGGTTCGTGATGCGCTCGCCGCCAAACAGGCGCAGCAGATCGTCTTCAAGCGAGAGGTAGAAGCGCGTCTCGCCCGGGTCGCCCTGACGGCCGGCACGGCCGCGCAGCTGGTTGTCGATACGGCGGGAATCGTGGCGTTCGGTGCCGATGATGAATAGGCCTCCCGCCTCGCGGACCTTGTCCGCCTCACCGCTGATCTCTTCGCGGTGCTTTTCAAGGGCCTTGGCGAACATGTTGCGCGCGTCAAGAATTTCTTTGTTGTCGGTCTCGGCATAGCCGGTCGCCTCGGCGATGAGCTCGTCGCTGAGACCCGCCTTGCGAAGGTCGGTTTTCGCCATGTACTCGGCGTTGCCGCCGAGCATGATATCGGTACCACGGCCGGCCATGTTCGTCGCGACCGTGACCGCGCCGAGCTTACCGGCCTGCGCGACGATCTCAGCTTCCTTTTCGTGGTTCTTTGCGTTCAGGAGATTGTGCTTGATGCCCTCGCGGGAGAGCAGATACGAGAGCTTTTCGTTCTTCTCGATCGACACCGTACCGACCAGCACGGGCTGGCCCTTGGCGTGGCAGGCCTTGACCTGCTCGATAACGGCGCGGTACTTTGCCGCCTCGGTCTTGTAGACAACATCGGGGTCGTCGATACGGGCGATGGGACGGTTCGTCGGAATTTCAATGATGTCGAGGTTGTAGATCGTGCCGAATTCCTCTTCCTCCGTGAGCGCCGTACCGGTCATACCGGAGAGCTTGCCGTACAGGCGGAAGTAATTCTGGAACGTGATGGTCGCAAGCGTCTTGCTTTCTCGCGCGACCTCGACATGCTCCTTGGCCTCGATGGCCTGATGCAGACCGTCGCTATAGCGGCGGCCGAACATCAGTCGGCCGGTGAACTCGTCGACGATGACGACCTGACCGTCCTTGATGACGTAGTCGATATCGCGCTTCATCGTGCCGTGAGCCTTGATGGCCTGGTTGATGTGGTGCGCGATGGTGGAGTTTTCGGGATCGGAGAGGTTTTCAAGGCCGAAGTATTCCTCGGCCTTCTTCACGCCGCGGGCGGTGAGCGTCGCGGTCTTGGCCTTTTCGTCGACGATGTAGTCGGCGTCGACGTTGACGTCTTCCTCTTCCTTGTCGTCGCTCTCGGCGATGACCTTCTTGCGGAAGCCGCGCACGAGGTTTTCCGTGCGGGAATACATCTCCGTGGACTTTTCGCCCATGCCGGAGATGATGAGCGGCGTGCGCGCTTCATCAATTAAGATTGAGTCAACCTCGTCGACGATGGCAAAGGCATGTCCGCGCTGGACGAGCTCGCTTGCGTAGATGGCCATGTTATCGCGCAGATAATCAAAGCCCATTTCGTTATTCGTGCCGTAGGTGATGTCTGCGGCGTAGGCCTTGCGGCGCTCTTCACTTGTGAGGTCGTGGACGATCAGGCCGACCGTGAGGCCTAAGAAGCGGTGGACCTTGCCCATCCACTCGCTGTCTCGCTTGGCGAGGTAGTCGTTCACGGTGACGATGTGGACGCCGTTGCCGGTCAGGGCGTTTAGGTACGCGGGCAGCGTTGCCACCAGCGTTTTGCCTTCACCGGTCTTCATCTCGGCGATGCGGCCCTGATGGAGCACCACGCCGCCGACGAGCTGCACGCGGTAGGGGTACAGCCCCAGCACGCGGCGGGACGCCTCGCGCACGGTGGCAAACGCCTCAGGCAGGATGTCGTCGAGCGTTTCGCCGCTTTGCAGACGCGTCTTGAACTCCGGCGTTTTGGCCTGCAGCTCCGCGTCGCTCATCGCCTTGTATTCGTCCGCCATCGCTTCGATCTTGTCGACGATGGGGTAGATGCTCTTGAGCTCACGGTCGCTGTAGGAACCGAACATTTTACTAAAGAAACCCATATTCAAAACTTCCTTTCGTGGGAGCATAATGACACGCTTACAAGTATAGCATCCCTCTGCGCGATATGCAAAGGGAAATTTGCTGTATAATGTGAATGGATTGTAAATAAATTCTGATGCACCGGCGGGCATGTCTTGCACTCTATATAGCTGCTGTGGTAAAATACAAAGCAAGATAGTACAAAGCGACGAAACGCCCTCCGACGGCGGAGGACAGAAGCATAAGGAAGAAGTTTTTTCTCATCTAAGGAGGACATTCGCATGAAACTGCACTTTTACGGGGCCGACCGCTGCGTGACCGGCTCCTGCCACTGCCTGGAGATAAACGGTAAGAAGATCCTCGTCGACTGCGGCTTACAGCAGGGCCGCGACGAGCTCGACAACCGCTATCTCGCCTTTGCTCCCGGCAATATCGACATTCTGCTCGTTACCCACGCGCACATCGACCACACGGGCCGCATCCCACTGCTGGTGAAAAACGGCTTCCACGGCCGCATCCTGACGACACGCCTGACAGCAGATTTGATGAAGATCATGCTGCTCGACTCCGCTCACATTCAGGAGAGCGACGCTGAGTACGAAAACCGCAAGGGCGAGCGCGCGGGCCGCGAGCACGTCGAGCCGCTCTACACCGAGCAGGACGCGCTGGACGTCTTCAAGTACGTGACGACCTGCGAGTATAAAGAAAAGGTCGACCTCTGCGAGGGTGTGAGCGCGGTGTTCACCGACGCGGGCCATCTGCTCGGTTCCGCGTCCATCACGCTTGAGCTGGAAGAAAACGGCGTGCACAAGACGATCGTCTTCTCCGGCGATATCGGCAATGTCGACCAGCCCATTATTCGCGACCCGCAGCTTCTCAAAAAGGCCGACTACGTCGTGATGGAGTCGACCTACGGCGACCGCAACCACACCGAGGTCTGGAGCTACACCGACGAGCTGGCGCAGATCATCGACGAGACGCTCGGCAAGGGAGGCAACGTCGTCATCCCGTCGTTCGCCGTGGGCCGCACGCAGGAGCTTTTGTACTTTATCCGCGAGATCAAGGATCAAAAGCTCGTCAAGTCGACGCCGAACTTCCCTGTGTACATCGACTCGCCCCTTGCCAAGGCGGCGACTACTGTGTTCTGCGGCGACCTGCACGGCTATCTCGACGAGCAGGCGCTCGAGCTTGTGAAGGACGGCACGCACATGTTCACCTTCCCCAACCTCAACCTTGTTGAGTCGAGCGAGGAATCGAAGATGCTGAACATGGACACGACACCCAAGGTCATCATTTCCGCCTCCGGTATGTGCGACGCCGGCCGCATCCGTCACCATTTGAAGCACAACCTCTGGCGCGCGAACAGCGCGGTCGTGTTCGTCGGCTTCCAGTCGCCCGGCACGCTGGGCCGTCGGCTGCTCGATGGCGTTGAAAAGGTCAAGCTCTTCGGCGAGGAGATCGCCGTCAAGGCGAAGATCGTCAACTTCCAGGGCCTTTCGTCCCACGCCGACCATGACCACCTTGTCGAGTGGATCAAGGCCTTCGACCCGAAGCCTGCGCATGTGTTCGTCGTCCACGGCGACGAGGACGTTGCGCCCGTGTTTGCCGAAGAGCTCAATTCCCTCGGCTTCCATGCGCACGCGGCCAAGTTTACCGAGTGTTACGACCTTGCCGCAAACGAGATGGTCAGCGAGGGCTACATTTCCGAGCGCAAGCGCACGGCGCAGAAGTCCCGCGCCGACAACCTCTACGCCAAGCTCGTGGCGGCAGCGGAGTCGCTGCTTGAGTTTGCCAAGCGCTGCAAGGGCAGACCCAACAAGGACATTTCTGCGCTCACAGGCCAGATCATCAGCCTGATCGAGCGCTTCCGCGAGTGATTTGAGATACACAACAAAAGGTACTTCGCGCGATAAAAGCGCGAAGTACCTTTTCTGAGAGGAGAAGACGATGGAGCTTGCCAAAAATCAGGAGCATACCGTCACCATCGAGGGCTATGGCGAGGGCGGCATGGGCGTTGCGCGCATCGACGGACGCGTTGTGTTCGTCCACGGCGCGCTGCGCGGCGAGAAGTGCCGCGTGCTCATCCTGAAGACGCTCAAGAGCGTCGCCTTTGCCAAAGTGCTCGAGGTGCTCGAGCTGTCGAGCGAGCGCATGGAATCGGACTGCCCGTATTTTCCGCGCTGCGGCGGCTGCACGTACCGCCACATCCGCTATGAAGAGGAGCTGCGGCTGAAAAAGCAGCGCGTGCAGGACAATTTGTCCCGCATCGGCGGCAGTGATGTGGCCGTCGAAGAAATTTTAGGCGCGCAGGACACGCTGCGCTACCGCAACAAGGCGCAGTACCCTGTGTCGAAGGACGGCGCGGTCGGCTTTTACCGCGCCCGCACGCACGAGGTCATCGAGTGCGAGCACTGCTTATTAGTCAGACCTGAGGCCGACGCCGCGGCGGAGGCGCTGCGCGAATATATGCAGTCCTGCCGCGTCGCGGGCTATGACGAAAAGACGGGCCGCGGCCTCATTCGTCACCTTTACGTCCGCTCAAACGCGGCGGGGGAGAGCCTGATCTGCGTGCTTGTGAACGGCGATAAGCTGCCGAAAGAAGACCGGCTCGTCGCGCTCCTGCGCGATGCGTGCCCGAAGTGCACCGGCATCGTGCTCGGCACGAACACGAAAAAGGGCAACGTCATCCTTGGCGACCGCTACCGCACGCTCTGGGGGAGCGACCGGCTTGAGGATACGCTCTGCGGCAAGACGTTCCGGCTCAGCGTGCCGTCATTCTATCAGGTCAACCGCGCGCAGGCCGAGCGGCTCTACGCGAAGGCCATCGAATTTGCAGACCTCACGGGGCAGGAGACGGTGCTCGACCTCTACTGTGGCGCGGGCACGATCACGCTCGCACTGTCGGATCACGCGAAGAAAGTCCTCGGTGCGGAGATCGTCCCCGAGGCCATCGACGACGCGCGCGAAAACGCCGCGCGCAACGGCGTTAAAAACGCGGAGTTTTTCTGCGGCGATGCGTCCGATGTGGCAAAAAAGCTCGCGCGCGAAAACCTGCGCCCCGACGTCATCACCGTCGACCCGCCGCGCAAGGGCTTGGCCGCCGACGTGGTGGAGAGCATCGCCGAGATGCAGCCGGGACGTATCGTGTACGTCTCGTGCGACAGCGCGACCATGGCGCGCGACGTGAAGCGCTTAGCAGACCTCGGCTACACCGCGAGGCGCGCCTGCGCAGTGGACATGTTCCCAAGGGCGGATCACGTCGAGGCCGTCTGCCTGCTCACCAAAGAGTGAATTGCAGCGCTGACCGTTCCGGAAAACTGCTGCGGCAGAATGGATGAAGCACTTTGATCGACGAATTGCGGCGTTAGAATCAATTTTTACTTGCAGATGCCGAAAAAAAGCGTATAATACAATCGTTCAAGAAAAAACAGGGGAGCTCGTGCAGGCGGGCTGAGAGGAAGTGCTCCAACTTCGACCCTTTCACCTGATGCGGGTAATGCCGCCGTAGGAAGTTGACCTCATGGCTTTTTACAGGAGACGCCCGTTGTGGGCGCCTCCTGTTTTTTATTCAGAAAGGAGAAACAGATATGTTTCAGAAAATGCTCGAAAACGTGAGAGGCAAGTGCCCCCTCATCCACAACATCACGAACTATGTCACGGTGAACGACTGCGCCAACATCGTGCTGGCCTGCGGCGCATCGCCCATCATGTCGGACGACCAAAGCGAGGTCGAGGAGATCACGACGATCTGCGGTGGATTGAACATCAACATCGGCACGCTCAACAAGCGCACGATCGAGTCGATGTTTCTTGCGGGCAAGCGCGCGAACGCGCTTTCTCACCCTGTCGTGCTCGATCCCGTGGGCGCGGGCGCTTCGAAACTGAGAACGGAGACGGCGCAGAAGCTCCTTGAAGAGGTCAAGTTCACCGTCATTCGCGGCAACATCTCCGAGGTCAAAACCCTTGCCTCCGGCAGCGGCACGACCAAGGGTGTGGACGCTGACGTCGCGGACAAGGTGAGTGAGGAGAACCTTGACAGCGCGGTCGCGTTCGCCAAGGCCTTTGCCGAAAAGACGGGCGCGGTCATTGCCATCACCGGCGCGATCGACATTGTGGCGGACGGCAAAAAGGCCTACTGCATCCGAAACGGCCACCCCATGATGTCCTCCATCACGGGCACGGGCTGCCAGCTCTCCGCCATGACGGCGGCGTATGTGACGGCAGACCCCGAGCATCCGCTGGAGGCTGCCGCGGCGGCGGTCTGCGCCATGGGCCTTGCCGGCGAGATCGCGCACGCGCGCCTTTCCGCGCAGGACGGCAACTCCACCTATCGCAATTACATCATCGACGCCATCTACAACATGACGCCCGAACAGCTGGAGGAAGGCGCAAAGTATGAAGTGCGATAAGAAGACGATGCTGCTCTACGCCGTCACAGACCGCGCGTGGGTCGGCAGACAGAGCTTATACGAGCAGGTCGAATGCGCGCTCAAGGGCGGCGCGACCTGTGTGCAGGTGCGCGAAAAGAAGCTCGGCGACGAGGATTTCCTCGAAGAGGCGAAGCAGATCGCGGCGCTGTGCAAGCGCTGCGGCGTGCCGCTGTTCATCAACGACAATGTGGACGTCGCTATCGCCTGCGGCGCCGAGGGCGTGCACGTCGGGCAGGAGGACATGGCCGCGGCGAAGGTGCGCGAAAAGGTCGGCGACAACATGATGGTCGGTGTCTCTGTCCACTCGGTCGAAGAGGCGAAGCAGGCCGTGCGCGACGGGGCAGACTGCCTCGGCGTGGGCGCGATGTTCTCGACCTCGACAAAGACGGACGTCGACGTGCTTCCGAAGGAAATGCTCAAGGCCATCTGTGACGCGGTCGATATTCCGGTCGTGGCCATCGGCGGGCTCAACAAGAGCAACATTCTCGAGCTTTCGGGCACAGGCGTTGACGGTGTGGCGCTGGTCAGCGCCATCTTCTCAGCGGAGGACATCGAAAGCGAATGCCGCGAGCTGCGCGCGCTGTCAGAAAAAATGGTGAACGCATGAAGCTCAAGTGCGTGATCTTTGACTTTGACGGCACGCTGTTCGACTCCATGTACCTCTGGGACACGGTGGCGGAGAGCTATGTGCGCTCGCGCGGCAAAGAGCCCAAGCCCACCGTGCGCGAGGAGGTGCGCGCGCTGAGCCTCTTACAGGCGGCGGAGCACCTGAAAAAAGAGTATGACCTTGCGGAGACGCCCGAGGAGATCATGGCGGGCATCGATGGCATCATCGAGCATTTTTACCGCGACGAGGTGCAGCCAAAGCCGGGCGTTGTCCTGTTTTTGAAAGAGCTGCGCGCAAAGGGCGTCGACGTCTGCATCGCGACGGCGACAGACCGCTACCTCATCGAAGCGGCGCTGCGGCGCTGCGGCATTGAGAACCTCTTCGACGCGATCTTCACATGCAGCGAGGTCGGGCACGGCAAGGACGAGCCCGTCATCTTCCGCCGTGCGATGGAGCATTTTAGCGCGCAGCGCGGCAGTACCGTGGTCTTCGAGGACGCCATCCACGCCATCGAGACCGCGAAAAAGGACGGCTTTACCGTCGCGGCGGTCTTCGACGAGAGCGAAAAGCGCCAGGACGAGGTCAGGGTGCTGGCAGACTGCTATATCACGAGTTTTGAGCATTTGGAGCAATTCTGGGCAATGACCGCGGCGGACTGAAGCCGCGGCTTTGGGCGGCAGACCGGGGGCACCACTTTCTGTCGCATAACAAAAGAGATGCATTTTGAATCGAAAGGACGAAAAAACGATGAAAACAGCATTATCCATCGCGGGAAGCGATTCCTGCGGAGGCGCCGGTATTCAGGCAGACATCAAAACGATGACAATGAACGGTGTTTATGCCATGACCGCGATCACCGCGCTCACGGCACAGAACACGACCGGCGTGAGGGCAATTCAGGAGGCAACGCCTGCATTCTTAAAAGAGCAGCTGGACGCGGTATTTGAAGATATCTTCCCCGACGCAGTCAAGATCGGTATGGTCTCGTCCTCCGACCTGATCCGCGTGATCGCGGAGCGGCTGCGCCACTACGGGGCAAAGAACATCGTGGTCGACCCCGTGATGGTCGCGACGAGCGGCTCGAGCCTGATGAAGACTGACGCGGTACAGACGCTCATCGACGAGCTTCTGCCGCTCTCGACCGTCATCACGCCGAACATTCCCGAGGGTGAGATCCTCTCCAGTGAGAAGATCGAGAGCAAGGATGAGATGGAGCGCGCCGCCAAGCGCATCGGCGACACCTACGGCTGCGCCGTGCTCTTAAAGGGCGGTCACCGCGTGAACGACGCCAACGACCTGCTCTACGCAGGCGGCGAGATGCAGTGGTTCGAGGGCAAGCACATCGACAATCCCAACACGCACGGCACGGGCTGCACGCTCTCGAGCGCCATCGCGTCGAACCTCGCCAAGGGCTACTCGCTCAGCGAGTCCGTCGCGCGGGCGAAGGAGTACATCTCCGGCGCGCTGTCGGCAATGCTGGACCTCGGCAAGGGGGCGGGGCCCATGCAGCACAATTTCGACCTGCGGGGCGAGTTTGCAAAGGAGAATACCAAGTGAAAACATCTGAAAGACTGCTGAACGCCAGCAAAACGATCTGGGACGCCTACAACGAGCATCCCTTTGTGCTCGGCATCCAGAACGGCACGCTGGAGCGTGATAAGTTCCGCTACTACATCATGCAGGACTTCCTGTATCTCAAGGACTATGCCAAGACCTACGCCGTGGGCGTCGCCAAGGCGAAAAGCGTCGAGACGGCGAACCTCTTCGCCAAGTACATCAACGTGATGAACGGCGAGCTGGACGTGCACAAGGGTTACATGGGTAGGTTTGCAGTGACGCAGGAGGAGATCGACGCGATGAAGCCCTCGCTCGATAATCTCTCCTACACGTCCTACATGGTCCGTGTCGCCTATGACGAGAGCGAGGTCGAGGTTTTGGCGGCGGTGCTCTCATGCGCCTACAGCTACGAGATCATCGCCAAGAAGATCGTCGCGAACCGCCCCGAGTCGGTCGATGATCCGTTTTACGGCGACTGGATTCGCGGCTACGCCTCGGATGAGTACGCCGCGGGCAATGTCATCCTGATCGAAACGCTCGACCGCCTGTCCGCGCACTATACGGAAGAGCAGCTCCGGCATTTGGAGGACATTTTCATCGCCTGCTCGCGCTACGAGATGGCTTTCTGGCAGATGGCATGGGAGATGAGACAGTGAGCGAGAAAAAACGCTGCGTGATCGTCGGCGGCGCGGACATCGGCGACTATGCGCGCGTAAAGCAATATCTGAGAGCGGACGATGCGATCGTCTTCTGCGACAGCGGCCTCAAGCACATGGAGGCGCTGGGGGTGAAGCCCGCGCTGATCGTCGGCGACTTTGACTCACACTGCAATCCGCACCTCGATGTGGAGACCATTGTGCTCCCATGCGAAAAGGATGACACCGACACGGTGTTTGCCGTCAAGACGATGGTGCAGCGCGGGTATGACGTCTTTTTGCTCATCGGCGTCATCGGCGCGCGGCTCGACCACACGCTCGGCAACGTGTCGATCCTGCTCTACCTTGATTCGCTCGGCAAAAAGGCGGAGATCGTGGACGACTATTCGGAGATGCAGATCGTCTCGAAGGACGAAGTCTCCATCGAGGATAAGTACCCGTTTTTCTCGCTGCTCAATATCACGGGCTGTGCGAGGGGGATTACGATCCGCGATGCGAAGTACCCGCTCGACGGCGCGGAGATCACGTGCGAATACCAGTACGGCGTGAGCAACGAGGTCCTGCCCGGAAAGACCGCGAAAATCTCCGTGCGGGATGGAAAGCTCTTGCTTATCAAAATCTGCAGACAGTAAGTGAAACGAAAAAAGCAGCAGACCGATGGCCTGCTGCTTTTTGCTGCGTTTGGATCGTTATTTCGCGCTGGGAGAGGCGACAAGAAACAGCATGTCGCTGCCACCCTCGCTTTCAGGGAACGCGCCGTACATCGTGAAGTTGTACATCAGGCGCTCGGCGGGATAGATGCCGTAGCCGTCCTGATTGTGGTCGGTGGTGTCGTAGGAGTCGGCGACGAGGAAGACGTCGTCGTTCTCATTTTCCGTGCCCATCGTATCGTAGCCGATGATGGTCTGCCAGTGGCCGCCCCAGTCGTTCCAGCAGATCATAACGGGCTTGCCTTCGCTCAGCCAGCCCTGAATATCGTCGAGCCAGATGCCGTCGGGATAGTCGTTGGAGGATATTATATCAAAACCGCCTACGCCGTTGAAAATGTCAATGGCCTGGTTGAGTGTGGTGCCGGGATAGCCCTCAAGCTCCGTGCCGTCGAGCGAGTGGCGCAGCGCCGCGAGGGACTCTTCGTTCCAGTCGCCGAGCGCATCGTACCAGTCGAGTACCATCAGCGCCGCCGTCACGCCGCAGGACCATTCGCTGGTCTGCTGCATGGTCCTGAAGTGGGTCAGCACGGTCAGCGTGTCCGTGGACTCCATGTTGTAGACGTCGGGGTGGGCGAAGTAGGGCGAGTTTTCATGGTCGCCGCTGCGTTCCACGGAGTCCGCGCCGTCCTCAGGGGACAGGTCGACAGCGTAGGGGATCTTCATTTCGTCGGTAAAGTTTTCGGCAGTCTCCGCTGCCTTGCTGTTCTCGGCGTTATCAGCCGGTGTGTCATTGTTGGCGCAGCCGGACAGAAGGCCCAGCACAAGCGCGAGGGTGAGCGCCAGAGTGACAGTTTTTTTCATTGCAAATCTCCTTTTTTGTTTCGGGGCGAAGCCCCTTTTTCCGATTTTCCGCAAAGACCGCAGAATGGTTGCATTATACGGGAAATATATGCCTTGCACAATGCACAATTATTCCGTAATTTGGGGATGCGCAGGGCGGATAATCGTAAGATATGTGAATTTTTACCGCGTTTTGGCCCTGCGCGGGATATGTAAAATTTTTGTGCGTCGCATTCAGCGCTTTGCAAATGTCAAACTTTGTGATATAGTAAAAAAAGTTTATCTCAAAGAGGACAAATGAAGAGATTTTTGTCGGGCCGGATCATCGGCCTTTAATTTTGGCAGAAGGTATTTTTGATTTTATGATAGATCAGTATTTCTTGGTTTTAACGACGATCGACCTCTTTGTGCTGACGTTCATGTGCATCCTCACAAAGCTGAGCGAAACGCTCAACAGCAAGCAGAAGCGCGGCTTTTTCCTCGCCTTTGTGCTCATCGGCGTGATCTCGATCCTCGAGGTCATCACGATTCTGGTTGACGGCGCACCGGTGCATCTGCGCTGGCTGAATATTCTGTCGAACTACCTCGGCTTTGGCCTGTCGCCCGCGGTGTCGCTGTGCCTTGTGTATGTGCTGGACAAAAAGCAGGGCGTCCGGCGCGGGTTCAAAACGGCGGTCGCGTGCGAGGCGGCGTATCTCATTTCGCTGGCGCTGACGCTGCCGGGCGGGATGGTGTTCTCCGTGAGCGAAGAGAATCTCTATTCGCGCGGCGACTTTTTCGCGTTTTACGTCACGGCGTACTTTGCCGCGCTGGTTTACCTCGCGGCCTGTACGGCCATCACGGCGCGCGTGTTCCAGAATCGCAGCCGCATATTGATCTATCCGCTCATCGTCTTTCTGGCGGCGGAGACGATCATCCAGATCGCACTGCCGCAGCTGCATGTGACATGGCTGTGCGTCACGCTGCTTTCGGTGCTGTATTTCATCTATTGCAGCGAGATGTGGAACCAGCTCGACGCGCTGACCGGCCTTTTGAATCAGAACAGCTATCTCAATCGCGCGGTGGAAATGTGCCGCAGCGGCGAGGTGCTCGTCGTCTTCGACGTGGATGACTTCAAGCAGGTCAACGACCGATATGGCCACGTGAAAGGCGACATCTGCCTTGCCGAGATCGCCGCGTGCATCAAGAAGGCCTATGCGCGTCACGGTTACTGCTACCGCACGGGCGGCGATGAATTCTGCGTGCTGCTGCGCGACGGCGACAAGGAGCAGGCCTGTGCGCGGGACTTTGTGCGTCGGCTGAGCGAGCGCCGCAAGGAACTCGACTTCCTGCCGACGGTGTCGTTCGGCTCGGCAGAGATTTCAAACGAGAACGTCGTCACGGTCAAGGACCGCGCCGACCACAACATGTACCGCTACAAAAAAGAGCGCAAAGCCCACCGCATGTCAGGGGACGCGGGCGAGGAGTAACTGAGAGGAGGCTGCCCATGGGACAGACGGAATGGCGCACGCTGGTCGAAAGCATCTGCGCAGAGCGCGGACTGTCCGTCGTACTTTCGTGGGACATGCCACAGGGATACGAGACGGCCAACGGCACGTTTGATCCGGTGGCAAAAACGCTTTTTCTCAATCCGGCCGTGCTGCAAAGTGCGCCGGAGTACGAGGCGATGTTCTATCTTGTCCACGAGCTGCGGCACGCGGAGCAGTACCAGCATCCCGAGCGCTTCGACGCGATGATCCGCGTAAGCCTTCCCTACGTGGTGCTCTATGATGGAACGTGCTTTCGCCTGCGCGGCGAAACCTGGCAGGAGTGCCGCTTGGACGGCGGAGAAGAGAGGTTTCGCGACGCTTATCTGGGCTTTCCTTACGAGGTGGACGCCAATGAATTCGCGGCGCAGCGGGTGAAAGCCTTTTGCGGCGATTCGCCCGCGCTGCGACAGCTGCGGGACTGCTGGCGGCCGAAAAGGATTTGGTCGAACGAAGACTACCGGCGGCTTTTTCGCGAGATCGACGAGAGAATAGAAAACAGTGCGCGTTGAGCAAGGCAAGCGCTCAGCGGCGCGCGGAGGATACAGGAGGAGACAGCAATGAAAAATTTGAAGGTACTGATGCTCAACGGCAGCCCGCACGCAAACGGCAACACCGCCGTCGCACTGCGTGAGATGGAGGAGATTTTCAAGGCAAGCGGCGTGGAGGTCGAGACCGTGCTCATCGGCAATCAGGCCGTGCGCGGCTGCACGGCCTGCGGAGCCTGTGGCAAGCTCGGCAAGTGCGTCTTTGACGACGTGGTCAACGAGCTCAAGCCGAAGTTTGAGGAGGCGGACGGCCTCGTCGTGGCGAGCCCCGTCTATTACGCGTCCGCGAACGCGACGCTTGTCGCGTGCCTCGACCGTCTTTTCTATATCTCGTCGTTCGATAAGACGATGAAGGTCGGCGCGAGCGTCGTCTGCGCGCGCCGCGGCGGCTGCTCAGCAACATTTGACGAGCTCAATAAGTATTTCACGATTTCCGGCATGCCGGTCGCGTCCAGCCAGTACTGGAACAGCATCCACGGCCGCGCACCGGGCGAGGCGGAGCAGGACGGCGAGGGCCGGCAGACGATGCGCACGCTCGCGCGCAACATGACGTTTTTGATGAAGAGCATCGCGCTCGGCAAGGAGCAGTTCGGCCTGCCTGAAAAGGAAGAGCGCATCGCCACGCACTTCATCCGCTGAGGAAAAGCGCATGAAATTGTTCGTCAAGCACTTTTCCGAGCTCACGGCGCGAGAGCTCTATGAAATTTACAAGCTGCGCGTGTCGGTCTTCGTCGTGGAGCAGAAATGCTACTATCAGGAGGTCGATGACGCGGATGAGAACGCCTATCACGTATGGCTGCGGGACGAGGACGGCATCAAGGCCTACGCGCGCGTCCTGCCGCGCGGCGCAACGTTCCCGGAGGTCTCCATTGGCCGCGTGATCGCCGTGAAGCGGCGCTGCGGCCTTGGCAGCAAGATCGTCGCCGAGGCCATCGACACGGCGAAAGAGAAGCTGCGCGCCGATAAGATCACGATCGAAGCGCAGACGTATGTGAAGAAGATGTACGAGGACTTCGGCTTCCGCCAGACGTCGGAAGAATTCTTGGAAGACGGCATCCCGCACGTGCAGATGCAGCTCGACCTGACGAAATAAGAAAATCGCCCTTCCAAATGGAAGGGCGATTTTTCGCTGCGTTTTACTTGCGGGAGAAGGGCGCGACGGCGCGCTCCTTCGCTTCGCGGTGCGCGATGGGAGCCATCGTGCGGTGCGGCTTCGGCGTGCGCAGGTTGCGGCGGTTGATGAACTTGGGTGCGACCTGCGGGAACAGCGCGAGGGAGAGCACGTCCTCCTCGCTCTTGGCGAGGTCCTTGTACTCCTCGCGGTACTTGGGAAGCTCGGGCTCGAGAAGGTCGGCGGGGCGGCAGGTGATGACGTCCTCGGGTTTGATGCCCGCCTTGGCGCGGACCTCTTCGTTGACGGTTCCGGGCAGCTTGCCGTATTCGCCGCGCAGCATGGCCTTGGACTCCTTGGGGACCATCTTGTAGCGCTCGCCGGTGATGATGTTCAGCACGGCCTGCGTGCCGACGATCTGGCTGGACGGCGTGACCAGCGGGGGATAGCCGAAGTCCTCGCGCACGCGCGGAATCTCAGCGAGCACGTCGTAGTACTTGTCCTCCTTGCCCGCCTGCTTGAGCTGGGAGATGAGGTTAGAGAGCATACCGCCGGGGACCTGATAGAGGAGCGTGTTCGTGTCGACATTCAGCACCTTCGGGTCGAGCGCGCCGCTCGCCTTAAGCTCATCCGCGACCTTGCGGAAGTGGACGGCAGCCTCGCTCATCTTGTTCAGGTCGAGGCCTGTGTCGCGCGGCGTGCCCTTGAGCGTGGCGACGAGGGACTCCGTCGCGGGCTGGGACGTGCCGTTGGCGAGCGGGGAGAGCGCGGTGTCGACAATGTCGACGCCCGCCATCGCGGCCATCAGGTTGACCATGTCGCCCGTGCCGCTGGTGTTGTGCGTGTGCAGGTGGATAGGGATGCTGACGGTCTCCTTGAGGCGCTTGACAAGGGAGTAGGCATCCATCGGCAGCAGCAGGTTCGCCATGTCCTTGATGCAGAGAGCGTCCGCGCCCATCTGCTCGAGCTCCTTAGCGAGCTTCACGAAATAATCCTCATTGTGGATGGGGGAGATGGTGTAGGAGAGAGTGGCCTCGACCTGACCACCGTATTTCTTCGTGGACTTGATGGCCTGCTCTAAGTTACGCACATCGTTGAGCGCGTCGAAGATGCGGATGATGTCGATGCCGTTATCAATGGACTTGCCGCAGAACTCGTCGACGACGTCGTCAGCATAGTGCTTGTATCCTAAAATGTTCTGGCCGCGGAAGAGCATCTGGAGCTTCGTGTGCGGCAGGTGGGCGCGCAGCTGGCGCAGCCGCTCCCACGGATCCTCATCCAGAAAACGCAGGCAGGCGTCGAACGTGGCGCCGCCCCAGCACTCGAGAGAGTAGTAGCCGATCGAGTCGAGAATTTCGCAGGCGGGGAGCATTTGTTCGAGCGTCATGCGCGTGGCAGCCTGCGACTGGTGCGCGTCGCGCAGGATGGTGTCGGTGATGAGAAGGGGCTTGTTCGATAAGAATTCCATAGCGGTGTGAGGACATCCTTTCCTAAATTTAATATTTAGTTTAGCACAGCAGCGTGGGAATGGCAAGGGAACTTTTGTCAATGATTTCATATTTTTATCGAATGATTCAGAAATAATGATACATTGAATGAAAAATGTCTGAATGCGAGTCAAAGAATGCTTGACGGCCATGCGGCGATATGATATACTGTGCCCTACTTTGAGGGAGTAGATGGCGTCAACTGCTTTAGATGGCGTGGCAAGTCAACAGACTGACCGCTTTTGCGGTCTGGCTTGTCTTAAACAACGAGACTCAAGTATGGCTTCGCTGTACCTGTGTCTCTTTTCTTATGCTCAGGTGCGGTACCGCGCCTGATTTTTTGTTGTTTGGAGGATCTTACCATGACATTTTTCGAGCTGTTCCTCATCGGCATCGGGCTTTCGATGGACGCCTTCGCCGTGTCGATCTGCAAGGGCCTTTCCATGCAGAAGATCGACAAAAAGTATACGCTCTGCATCGGCCTCTTTTTCGGTGGCTTCCAGGCGCTGATGCCGCTGACAGGCTACCTTCTCGGCAGCCAGTTTTCAGGGTATATCGAGCGCTTCGACCACTGGATCGCCTTCGTCCTGCTCGCGCTGATCGGCTTTAACATGATCAAGGAGAGCCACGAAGAGGAGGAAGAAGAGGAAAAGCCCTACGCGGGCGTCAACTTCAAGGAGTTGCTGATCCTCGCCGTCGCCACGAGCATCGACGCGCTGGCTGTCGGCGTGACGTTTGCTTTTTTACAGGTGAATATTGTGTCTGCCATCACGATCATCGGCTGCACGACGTTTGTGATCTCGATTGCGGGTGTGTACGTCGGCAATGTGTTCGGCTCGCGCTACAAGAGCCGCGCCGAGCTCACCGGCGGCGTGATCCTTATTTTGATTGGGCTCAAGATCTTGCTTGAACATTTGGGTGTGATCGCGTTTTAATAAAACGTGAAATTATCTCCCGCGCGGCGCGGGAGTGCGCAAAAGGGGGGGGGGGGGGGGGG
>JBBNGO010000054.1:0-17942 GCA_040095065.1 Hominicoprocola fusiformis | reverse complement strand
CCCCCCCCCCCCCCCCCCCCCCCCCCTGTCCGCCTCTTTGGGGCAGAATAAGAAGCAGAGAAAAATCATCACGGAGGACGCCATGAGCAGAAAAGCGAGAAACCGCATGACAAGAGAGACCATCCCCGAGGGCTTCAGCGCCCCGATGGCGTTCGTCGATTTGCTCCCTGTCGTATTTTTCGGCCTCTCCGCGGTGAAGGCGGGGAACCTGTTCCACAGCGGACTGTTTGTAGCGGGTGCGGTAGTCTGCCTGCTCTCGGGTGTTGTGAAGGTGGGATGGAAGCTCATCGCGGCCGTCTCCCAAAGGAACATCTGGCCGATGTTTGTGCAGATGCGCGTCCTGATGCCGGTCGGCTTTTTGACGATGTTCGCGGCACTGATCGTAGACCGCGCAGGGCTGAACGGGGAAGCGATGCTTGCAAAGCTGAGCGGTTTTCCGGCATGCCTTTTCTTCCTTGCGGGCGCGCTTGGGATGATTTTGATGCTCGTTTTCGCGTTCCGGATGGATTCGAGCGACCCGAAGGTGAACTGGATGGAGCAGACCGTCAACAGCCTTGCGCAGATCTGCTTTTTTATCGGGCTGATGCTGGCCTGACGCTCTGCATCGAAAGAAAGAAAAGGGCCGCCTGTGGACGGCTCCTTTTGCATCAGGCTATGAAGAAAAATGAATGTGAGCGCTGTTTCAATGAATATCGAAAATGAATCAAGGTAAAGGATATTATTCAATAGTCGCAATGCGCAGAGCGGAATTTTACTCGCTTTTTGGCGGCGGATATGATATGCTTTTCCCAAATGATGGTCAGAAAGGACAAGGTTTCCATGATCAATATTTTCGATATGATGGGGCCGGTGATGGTCGGTCCGTCCTCGTCTCACACGGCGGGCGCGGCGCGCATCGGCAATATGGGAAGAACTCTGCTCGGCGAAGAGGTGGCGCGCGCGGACATCGGCCTGTACGGCTCGTTTGCTGAAACGGGCTACGGCCACGGCACGGACCGCGCGCTTTTGGCGGGACTTCTCGGCATGAAGCCGGACGACCTGCGCATCCCGAACGCCTATGAAGAGGCGAACCGCGCGGGTATGGCGTATTCGTTCCGCACGGTGGAGCTGCGCGATGCGCACCCCAACACCGCGCTTTTGGAGCTGACGGGCAAAAGCGGCAAAAAGCTGACGCTTCAGGCGTCGTCCATCGGCGGCGGCGCGATCGTCGTCAACAAGATCGACGGCATCGACGTAAACTTTACGGGCGACTTCAACACGCTGATCGTCCGCAATCAGGACGAGTCCGGCTCGGTCGCGGCAATCACGTCGATTTTAAGTCAGGTGCACATCAACGTGGCGAACATGAGCGTGAACCGTCACCGCCGCGGCGGCGACGCGCTGATGGTCATTGAAACGGATCAGCACATCAAGCCCCGGCAGGTGGAATTTCTCTCGGAGCTGCCGGGCATCCTGAGCGTGACCTATTACGATAAGGAGGACGATGAAGATGGCGCTGGATTCGATGAAGGAAATCTTTGAGCGCTCGGCGCGGGAGAATATCCCGTTCTGGGAGATCGTTTTGCAGTATGATATGGAGGAGCGCCAGGTGAGCCGTCAGGCCTCGATGGCGAAGATGCTGTCGACCTGGCAGGCCATTCAGGATGCGGCGGACTCCTATACCGGCACGCAGCGCAGCGTGAGTGGTCTGGTCGGCGGCGACGGGCTCAAGATGCGCCTGTACGCGCGCCGCGGAGAGAGCATCGGCGGTGAATTCATGGACGAGGTCATCGTGCAGGCTATCTCCATGGCGGAGTCGAACGCCTGCATGCGCCGCATTGTGGCAGCACCGACGGCGGGCTCGTGCGGTGTGGTGCCGGCGGTGCTGCTGCCGCTGTGCGAGCGCGAGCATTACACGCAGCACGAGTTGCTTGAGGCGCTGTATGTCGCCTCGGGCATCGGCGCGGTGATCGCGTACCGCGCGAGCATCTCCGGCGCGGCGGGCGGCTGCCAGGCCGAGATCGGCACGGCGTCGGCCATGGCGGCGGGCGCGCTCGTGTCGCTGCGCGGCGGCACGAATGAGCAGATCGGCCACGCCGTGGCGATGGCGCTCAAAAATCTGATGGGCCTTGTGTGCGACCCCGTCGCGGGCCTTGTCGAGGTCCCGTGCGTCAAGCGCAACGTCATCGGCGCGGTGAACGCGATCTCCGCGGCGGATATGGCGCTCGCGGGCATCGAGAGCCGCATCCCCGTCGACGAGGTCATCGACGCGATGGGCGAGGTCGGACGGCGCATGCCGGTCGAGTTCCGCGAGACGGCGCTCGGCGGTCTTGCCGCTACGCCGACTGGCAAGGCTGTCAAAGAACGCATGCCGCACGGCGCGCAATAAGTATCGTTCATTAAAGTGAGAAAAATGACTTCCGTTCAGGGAAAACCTGAACGGGAGTCATTTTTATGAAACCGCACAGAGATACGGGTTGTTCCGTATTTATTGGGATACGAAAAAATATAAGACTTATAAGGATAATCAATCGACAATTTTGAAGTAATTTGTTGAAAATGCCTTAAAAGATACGGTATAATCGCCGTCAGGATTAGATAGGAGGGCAACCATGAAACCTGACACAGAAAAGATCCTGAGCATTCTTGCCTCGCATGAGAATGACCCATCGAATCTCATCGCGATTTTGCAGGATGTTCAGGCGGAGTACAACTATTTAAGCGAAGCAAACCTGACGCTTATCGCCGATACGCTCGGATTAAGCGTGTCGAAGGTGTACAGTGTGGCGACATTCTACGAGAACTTCTCGCTCGAAGCCAAGGGGAAGCACATTGTCAAGGTCTGCGCGGGCACGGCGTGCCACGTGCGGAAGTCCGGGCCGATTTACGATGCGATCTATGAGTATCTGGGTCTGCACGGAAAGAAAAAGACCTCGGACGACGGCCTCTTCACGCTCGAAACGGTCGCGTGTCTCGGTGCCTGCGGTTTGGCGCCGGTCATGACCGTGGACGGCGAGGTGCATGCCAAGATGGACCCCGAGCGCGCCATCGAGCTGCTTGAGTCCATCCGCAAAGAGGAGGTGCGAGCGTGAGCAAGCTGACAAGAGAAGAATTCCGCGTCCTGCGCACAAGAGCGGAGCACGACCTCGCACAGAGCCGCGAGGTGCCGTCCATCCTCATCTGCGCGGGCACGGGCTGCATCGCCGGCGGCGCGATGAAAATTTACGACAATTTCAGATCCGAGTGCGAGGCGCGCGAGCTGAAGGTCTACGTCGGCTTGAAGCACGACTCGGACGAGGAAAAGAGCCTGCACGTCAAAATGAGCGGCTGCCACGGCTTTTGCGAGATGGGCCCGCTCGTGCACATCGAGCCGATGGGTGTGATGTACATTCACGTCAAGCCCGAGGACTGCCACGAGATCTTAGAGAAGACCGTACTCGGCGGCGAGGTCATCGACCGTCTGGTCTACCATCTCGACGGCACGGCGTACCCGAAGCAGGAGGATATCCCGTTCTATAAAAAGCAGCACCGTGTGGTGCTGGAAAACTGCGGCACGTCGGACGCCGAGGACATCGAGGAGTATATCGCCAAGGGCGGTTACAGCGCGTTTGAAAAGGCGCTGTTCGAGATGACGGACGAGCAGATCTGCCGCGACATCCTCGATTCCGGCCTGCGCGGCCGCGGCGGCGGCGGATTCCCCGCCGGACGCAAGTGGGATGGCGCGCGCAAACAGAAGAGCGCGAAAAAATACATCGTCTGCAACGGCGACGAGGGTGACCCCGGCGCGTTCATGGACCGCAGCGTGATGGAGGGCAACCCCCACAGCGTGCTCGAGGGCATGATGATCGCGGGTCTCGCCGTCGGCAGCGACGAGGGCTATATCTACGTGCGCGCGGAGTATCCGCTGGCAGTGAACCGCCTGAAAACGGCCATCGCTCGCGCCGAGGAGATGGGCCTTCTCGGAACGAACATCCTTGGCAGCGATTTCAATTTCCGCATCCACGTCAACAAGGGTGCGGGCGCGTTCGTCTGCGGTGAGGGCAGCGCCCTGACCGCGTCGATCGAGGGCAACCGCGGCATGCCGCGCGTCAAACCTCCGCGCACCATCGAGCATGGCCTGTGGGCAGAGCCCACGGTGCTCAACAACGTGGAGACGTTTGCCAACGTCCCGCTCATCATCAAAAACGGCGTGGAGTGGTACCATAGCATCGGCACGGAGAAGAGCCCCGGCACGAAGGCCTTCGCCCTGACAGGCAACGTGGTCAACACGGGCCTTATCGAGGTGCCGATGGGCACGACCATCCGCGAGGTCGTTTTCGACATCGGCGGCGGCATCCCGAACGGCAAGAAGTTCAAGGCCGTGCAGATCGGCGGCCCCTCCGGCGGTGCGACCACGGCGAGCGACGAGCATCTTGACCTGCCGCTCGACTTCGACTCGCTCAAGAGCATCGGCGCCATGATCGGCTCGGGCGGCCTCGTCGTCATGGATGAGGACACCTGCATGGTCGAGACCGCGCGCTTTTTCATGCGCTTTACGCAGAACGAAAGCTGCGGCAAATGCGTTCCCTGCCGCGAGGGCACGAAGCGCATGTTGGAGATTTTGGACCGCATCATCGCAAACGAAGGAAGCCTTGAGGACCTTGACCTTTTGCAGGAGCTCTCCAAGACCATTTCGGAAACGGCGCTGTGCGGCCTCGGCCAGAGCGCGTGCAAGCCCGTACAGAGCACGCTGCGCCACTTCCGCCAGGACTATCTGCGCCATGTGGTCGACCACCACTGCCCGATCTGCAACGGCCGCAAGCGCCGCCTTGTCATCAAGCCTGAGCTGTGCAAGGGCTGCGGCAAGTGCAAGCGCAACTGCCCGATGGAGGCCATCTCCGGTGAGATCCGCATGCCGCATACGATCGACAACGACAAGTGCATCCACTGCGGCGCATGCTGGGGCGCGTGTCCGTTCGGCGCGATCGACGCCATTGAAGAGGAGGACTGAGACATGGCAAAAGGTATGATGATCGTTGACGGTCAGCGCGTCAACTTCGATGGGGAAAAGAACGTGCTCTCCGTCATCCGTAAGGCCGGTATTGAAATGCCGACGTTCTGCTATTACTCCGACCTCTCCGTTTACGGCGCGTGCCGCATGTGCGTGGTGGAGGATGAAAAGACCGGCAAGATCGACGCGAGCTGCTCGATGGAGCCGCGCGACGGCATGCGCATCAGCACGAACAGCGCGCGGCTTCTCAAGCACCGGCGCGTCATTCTGGAGCTGCTGCTTGCCTCGCACAACTGCAACTGCACCACCTGCGAAAAGAGCGGCCACTGCCGCTTACAGGAGCTTGCCCAGCAGTTCGGTGTGCGCAGAATTCGCTTCCCCGATACGCGCGAGCACTACGAGATCGACAGCTCGTCGCCCGCGGTGCTGCGTGACCCGAACAAGTGCATCCTCTGCGGCGACTGCGTGCGCGTGTGCGAGGAGATGCAGGGCATGGGCATTTTGAACTTTGCCTATCGCGGCAGCAATTTGCAGGTCATGCCCGCCTTTGACCGCAAGCTCGCCGAGACGAAGTGCGTGAGCTGCGGCCAGTGCGCGGCAGTGTGCACTACCGGCGCCATCACGGTGAAAAACCAGATCGGCGAGGCGTGGCGTGCCATCCACGACCCCAGCAAGCGCGTCGTCATTCAGATCGCGCCCGCCGTGCGCGTGGCCGTGGGCGAGGCGTTCGGCTTTCCCGCGGGCGAAAACGTGCTCGACAGGCTCGTCACGGCGCTCAAGCTCATGGGCGTGGACGAGGTGTACGACACGACGTTCGGCGCGGACTTTACGACGATCGCCGAATCCGAAGAATTCCTCGAGCGCCTGAAAAACGGCGGCCCGTTCCCGATGTTCACCTCCTGCTGCCCGGCGTGGGTGAAGTATCTCGAAAACGAGAACCCCAAGTATTTGAAGAACATTTCGACCTGCAAGTCGCCGATGGAGATGGTCGGCGCGATCTTCCGCGACAAGTATGCCGCGAAGGACGCTGCCGATGGCCGCACGACCTATCACATCGCCATCATGCCCTGCACGGCGAAGAAGATGGAGGCCGCGCGCCCCGAGTTCATCCACGACGGTCGACCCGACGTCGACCTTGTGCTCACCACGCGCGAGGTGATCGACATGATGCAGGAGACGGGCATCCAGCTCGGCGAGCTGGAGCTTGAGTCCCCCGACCTGCCGTTCGGCCTCGGCTCCGGTGCGGCGGTCATTTACGGCACGAGCGGCGGTGTGGCTGAAGCGGTCGTGCGCCACTGCCTGCCGGATAAGAGCAAAAACGCCCTGCGCGAGATCAGCATCCTCGGCCTGCGCGGCGACGCGCCGATCAAGGAGGCGAGCGTGACGATCGGCGACACCGAGCTCAAGCTCGCGGTCGTCAACGGCCTTGCCAACGCAAAAAAGCTCTTAAAGGAAATCGACGAGGGCAAGAAGTTCTATCACCTTATCGAGGTGATGACCTGCCAAGGCGGCTGCGTCGGCGGTGCGGGCCAGCCCTACGGCCTCAAGAAGAGCAAGGAAAAGCGCGGCGACGGCCTGCACCTTTCCGACAACGCGGCAATGTTCAAGCGCGCGGAGCGAAACCCCGTGGTCGCCCAGATGATGGCGGAATACGGGGAAGAGCGGTGCCATGAGCTACTGCACGTGAGTTACACAAACAAGTGACATGAGTCACTTGTTTGTGTAAAAGATTCACTGCGTTCTGTGCCTCGCCCTTGGCTCGACACTCACTCCGTGCAAAGTGTATTTACTGACGCACCTGTCGTCAGTAAATACAGATTGGAAAATGTTTCGCGTCTGCGGGCGTGAAAATAGGCATGGATTAAAAAAAGGAGCTGAATGCCAAGGCATTCAGCTCCTTTTTTGCTTGCGTTCCGTTTGGATCAGTCGAATTCCAGCGCGGTGGCGCGCAGCTCGCTCACTTCGCCGACGATGGTGCTCCAGGGGGCGAAGGTCTGGAGCTCGCGAAGAAGCGGCTCTGCGTCCTCGCGCGGGAGCGCGACGAGAAGGCCGCCCGAGGTCTGCGGGTCGGCGGCGAGGTCGAGGAAGACCTGCTGCGCCGTGGGCAGCACCGTGAGATGCGGCTTCACATAGTCCATGTTGCGGTAAGCACCCGCGGGAATGATGCCCATCTCAGCCATATCGCGCGCCTCGTCCATCAGGGGGAGCGTTGCGCCGTGCAGGCGAATGGTAACGCCGCTGCCGCTCGCCATCTCATAGCTATGACCGAGCAGGCCGAAGCCCGTCACGTCGGTGCAGGCGTGGACATTTTTGGCGCGTCGCACGGCATTGCCCGCCTTTTTGTTGAGCGTCGCCATGTGGGCATAAACCGCGTCGCGGGCGGCGGGGGAGATGAGGTCTGCTTTGATGGCGGTCGTGAGCACGCCGCTGCCGAGCGGCTTGGTGAGCACCAGCACATCGCCCGGCTGCGCGCCGACATTTTTGAGGATGCGGTCGGGATGGACGAATCCCGTGACGCACAGGCCGTACTTTGGCTCGTTATCCTGAATGGTGTGACCGCCCGCGATGACGCATCCGGCCTCGACGGCCTTGGCATGTCCGCCCTCCAGAATGGCGCGGATATCCTCTTTCGGCAGACAGTTCGGCACGCACAGAAGGTTCATCGCCACTCTTGGCTCGCCGCCCATGGCGTACACGTCGCTCAGCGCGTTCGCCGCGGCAATCTGGCCGAAGAGATACGGATCATCCACAATGGGGGTGAAGAAGTCGACCGTCTCAATGACGGCAACCTCGTCGGAGACGCGGTACACGGCGGCGTCGTCGCTGCTGTCGTAGCCGACTAAAAGCGCGGGGTTTGACACATTCGGCAAGTCAGCAAGAATTTCTGTCAGGGCACCCGGCCCCAGCTTGGCGGCTCAACCCGCCGCCTTTGTCATCTGCGTGAGACGCAGCTTGTCGTTCATGGCGCGCACCTCCTCCTTGAAAAACTGCTTTTATTGTAGAGAAGCGAAACGCCTTTGTCAACTCCGCCGTGTTTTCGCCGTCAGCGCGGGAAGAGGGTGTGGAGCAGATCGAGAAAGCTCTCCCAAAGGTCCGTCGGGCGTCCGTCGGAGAGAGTCACGTCGCCGGAAAGACCGTCGCAGAGGACAAAGTAGCGTTCGGCGGAGGAAAGATTCGTGAATTCGCAGCGCGCGGTGCGTCCGTCGACCTCGTAGAACATGGCCGGGTAGGGATTTGTGACATCGGTGATGTTCCAGAGCGTGATCGTGCCGTTCTGCGGCGTATCCGCGCGGAAGGTGACGGCGATGCGCGTGCTGTTCGTAAAAAGACGGCGGCCGTCGCAGCTGTCGGCAAAGGTTTGTACCTCTCCGGCGGCAAGATTGCAGACGCTCTCCTCAACCACGGGGATGTGGGGGTGCTGTGCGCGGACAAGGTTCATCCACGCAGCGGCGGCGAGCGAGAGCAATACGATCAGGACGATGACGCCGACAGTCAGGAGTGTGCCGCGTTTCTGGCGACGGTGTTTGACCTTTTGCGCATAGTCGGCGACGGCAGGCGGGTCGATGGCCTGCGCGGCGGGGAGAAATTGCTCGCTTTTCATCCGCGCGAGCGTTTCGCGGCAGCGGGGGCAGGTTTTGAGGTGATCGTCCACGAGAGCGCGGCTCGCGTCCGAGCAGCTTTCGTCGGCGTAGAGCGGTAGCAGGTCGCCGATGACGCGGCAGTCAATGTTCATGGTGTTCCTCCATATCTTCGATCAGCTTGTCCTTGGCGCGGTAAAATGTGACCTTTGCCCAGGACTCGGATTTGCCGAACAGGTCGGCAATGTCGCGAAAGTGCAGCTCGCCGAGCACGCGCAGCGTGAAGACCTCGCGGTACGGCTCTTTGAGCCGGTGCAGGGAGGCGTGGATGCGCATGGCCTGTTCTTTGTCGGCCAGCAGCTCAAAAATGTCGTCCGGCGCGGCGAACTCGTGCGTTTCCTCGAAGGGGACGGCGCGCCTTTGGCGGCGGAGCTCTTTTGCGAGGGCATTTTTGGCGATCTGGCAGAGCCACGATTCGACGCGGCAGTTGCCGCGAAATGTGTCGATGTGCAGATACGCCTGATAGAACGTCTCCGCCGTCAGCTCGTCGGCGAGGGAGACGTCCTTGCAGAGCGAGAGCAGGAAGCGGTAGACAACGGGTGTGCAGCGCCGGCAGATCTCGTCAAATTCGTCCATGCAGGGTCTCCTTTCCGCTTCTTTCTGCCTGTTAGAGCGCGGAATGCGCAGAAAGATACAAACTTTTTCTCATTTTATCAATTTGCTGCAAACGGCGCAAGGCGGAGACTGCCATCGAAAAAATCAATGATAACAGCACGGTAAAACGGGAAAAACCATGAAAAAATTCGCGGCGGGAGAAAAAAGTTGTGTCACTTCGCGCGGAATCTGTTATAGTTAGAAAGAAATAACGGGTGCAAACCCTGTGATAAGGAGCGATAGAAATGACGATCAAAGTCAATGCCATGGGCGACGGCTGCCCCATCCCTGTTGTGAAGACGCAGAAGGCGATGCAGGAGCTCGGCGGCA
The DNA here is from genome assembly GCA_040095065.1 of Hominicoprocola fusiformis. Lineage (GTDB taxonomy): Bacteria > Bacillota > Clostridia > Oscillospirales > Oscillospiraceae > Hominicoprocola. Next base: position 8,411 of record JBBNGO010000054.1, on the reverse strand, counting down.
CCGGAACGGTCGAAACGCTGGTCGACAACGAAACTGCGGTGCAGAACCTCGGCAAGCTGGCCGCAAGCAAGGGCTGCACGTCCAAAACCGAAAAGCTCGGCGAAAACGAGTACCGCGTGACCATCACCGTGGGGGAAAACGCCAAGGTGGCGGAGCAGAGCGGCGAGTGCTACACCTGCGGCAAGCCGAAGACGGTCGTGGTGCTGTCGTCTGACAAGATGGGCAGCGGCAATGACGAGCTCGGCGGCGCGCTGATGAAGGCGTTCGTCTTCGCCCTGAGCCAGCAGGAGACCCTGCCCGACACCATCCTCTGCTACAACGGCGGCGTGAAGCTGACGTGCGAGGGCTCGGAGTCTCTCGAAGACCTCAAGGGCATGGCCGCGCGCGGCGTGGAGATCATGAGCTGCGGCACGTGCCTCAACTTCTACGACCTCAAGGAAAAGCTCGCCGTCGGCGAGGTGACGAACATGTACGTCATCGTCGAAAAGATGAGCGGCGCGGACCGCGTCGTCCGTCCGTAAGATGATCTATCTTGACAACGCGGCGACCACGCTGCGAAAGCCGCCGCAGGTCATCGACGCGGTGGTCGCGGCGATGGGGAGCTTTGGCAACAGCGCGCGCGGCACGCACGAGGAGGCGCTTGCCGCCTCGCGCGTGATCTACGACACGCGCTGCAAGCTCGCCGCGCTCTTTGGCTGCAAGCGGCCTGACCACGTGGCGTTCACCTGTAACTCGACCGAGGCGCTGAACATCGCCATCCATGGCTGCATCCACGCGGGCGAGCATGTGATCTCGACCGACCTTGAGCACAACTCTGTCCTGCGACCGCTTTACCGGCTGGAACGGGAAAACAATGTCAAGTTGAGCTTTGTTCCCGCAGACCGGCGGGGGAACATCGACTACGCCGATTTTGAACGGCTGCTGCGTCCCGATACCCGCGCCGTCGTCTGCACGCATGCCTCGAACCTGACGGGCAACACGCTGGATCTGGCGTGCATCGGCGCATTTGCGCACAAACACGACCTTTTGTTCATTGTGGACGCTTCGCAGAGCGCGGGCGTGCTGCCCATCGACATGGAGCAGATGCACATCGACGTGCTGTGCTTCACGGGACACAAATCGCTGATGGGCCCGCAGGGCACGGGCGGACTGTGCGTGCGCGAGGGTGTGGACATCAACCCCTGGAAGGTCGGCGGCACGGGCGTGCAGACCTATCTCCACGAGCAGCCCGAGCAGATGCCGACGCGGCTCGAGGCGGGCACGCTCAACGGCCACGGTATCGCGGGGCTGAACGCCGCGCTCGACTTTTTGCAGGAGACCGGCGTTGAGGCCATCCACGCGCATGAAATGGCGCTGCTGCGCCGCTTTGTCGCGGGCGTCAAGAAAATTCCGGGTGTGGCGCTCTACGGCGATTTTGACCATGAGCGCACGGCGGTCGCCGCGCTCAACATCGGCGACATGGACTCGGGCGAGGTATCGGATATCCTGTCCGAGGATTACGGCATCGCGACCCGCCCAGGCGCGCACTGCGCGCCGCGCCTGCACGAGGCGCTCGGAACTGAGGAGCAGGGCGCGGTGCGCTTCAGCTTCGGCTGGTACAATACGGAAGAGGAAGCGGACGCCGCGGTCACCGCGCTCCGCGAGATCGCAACATGAGAGAGAAAAAGCTATGGCTCGTCATCACCTTCCACACGACGGCCGCGGCCATCGCGATGGAAAAGCTCTGCCGGGCGAAGGGCCTGCCCGGGCGGCTCATCCCCGTCCCGCGTGAGCTGACGGCGGACTGCGGTATGTCGTGGCGCGCGGAGGTCCAGGACCGCGCCGCGCTCGCCGCGCTGACCGAGGCGGAGGGGTTGGAGGTCGACGGCTTTTACGAGCTGATGATTTGAAGAAAAGAGGGGGAACCATCGAAAAAAACGATGGTTCCCCCTCTTTCATCTATGAATACCGTTTGTTTTTCAAAAGATAAACCGATATACTGGTTTTCGACAAAAAGTGTTGATTTTGTCAACGATCAAAAAAGGAGAATTGGAGAAAATGAAAAAAGTACATCTGGGCGTCATTATTGCGGGCGCCGCAGTGGGCCTTGCGGCGCTCATCTTAACGGCGCTCGGCAACCCCACGAATATGGGCTTCTGCATCGCGTGCTTTCTGCGCGATATTTCCGGCGCGGTGGGCCTGCACAGCGCGGCAAAGGTGCAGTATGTCCGCCCTGAGATCATTGGCCTCGTGCTCGGCGCGTTCATCATGAGCGTTGCCAGCAAGGAATTCAAGGCGCGCGCCGGCTCTTCGCCCGCGATCCGCTTTGTGCTCGGCGCGTTCGTCGTCATCGGCGCGCTGGCGTTCCTCGGCTGCCCGCTGCGCATGGTGCTGCGCCTCGGCGGCGGTGACCTCAACGCGCTCGTCGGCCTGATCGGCTTCACCGGCGGTATCCTGCTCGGCATTGCGAGCCTTAAAAAGGGCTTTTCGCTCAAGCGCTCGTACGAAGCGCACAAGGCGGAGGGCGGCGTGCTGCCGACTGTGATGGCCGCGCTGCTGATCCTCGTCGTCACCGTGCCCGCGCTGTTCAAGTTCTCGGAAGAGGGCCCGGGCTCGATGCGCGCGCCGTTCTGGATCGCGCTTGTCATCGCGCTCGTTGTTGGCGCGCTCGCGCAGAAGAGCAGGCTCTGCATGGTCGGCGGCCTGCGTGACGCGTTCATGCTCAAGGACTTCCACCTGCTCTATGGCTTTGTTGCCATCTTCGTCGTCACGCTGGTCGGCAACCTCGCCATGGGCAAGTTCCACCTCGGCTTCGCGCTCCAGCCCATCGCGCACAGCGCGCACCTGTGGAATCTGCTGGGCATGGTGCTCGTCGGCTGGGGCAGCGTGCTGCTCGGCGGCTGCCCGCTGCGCCAGCTCATTCTGGCCGCGCAGGGCAACGGCGACAGTGCCGTCACCGTGTTCGGTATGCTCGTCGGCGCGGCGCTCGCGCACAACTTCGGCCTTGCGGGCAATCCCGACTCCAAGAGCGAGGCGGGCGAGCTGATTGTCGGCGGTATCTCGACTGCCGGTAAGATCGCCGTCGTGCTCGGCCTTGTTGTGATGCTCGTGGTCGTCATTTTGAATCTGCCGAAAAAGGAGGAGGCGAAAGCATGATCGACGCAAGAGGATATTCCTGCCCCATGCCCGTGGTGATGGTGCAGAACGAGGTGAAGAAGAACGCGCCTGCGTCTCTTGACGTGCTGGTCGACAGCATGACCTGCGTGGAAAACGTCACCCGCTTTGCCGAAAAGCAGGGTTATAAAGTGGAGTATGCCGCCGAAGGCGAGGACTTCCGGCTGAAGCTCAACAAGTAAGAGAAGGTCGGACTACCATATTATGATGAAAAGAGACGCCTGCAGAGCGTCTCTTTTTATTCTTTCAGCAGCTTCATCCGCTCGCGCCAGTCGGGCATGTAGCGCTCGATGAGCGCGTAGAACGCGGGGGAGTGGTCGTGGTGGCGGATGTGCGCGAGCTCGTGGACGACGACATAGTCGATGGCTTCGCGCGGATACTGCATCAGCCGCCAGGAAAAGCAAAGGCTGTTTTTCCCACTGCACGAGCCAAAGCGCGTACGCGCGGACGTGATCTTGAGGCCCGTCGGCGTGAGGCCCATGATGCCGCTCCAGTAATCGACGCGCATCGGGAGGTATTCCTTCGCACGCGCGATGAGCGCTTTGCGCTCCTCGTCCGTCGGCTCGGGATGGGCAAGGTGGCGCGCCTGCTGCTTTTCGCGGGCGCTGGTAAGCCAGCCCTCGTGCTCGGCGACAAAGCGGTCGATGAACTCTTTTTTGACGCCGTAGGGGGCGCGGACGACGGCATTTCCGTCGCGGTCCAATTGCAGGGACATCGTACGGCGCTTGGCGCGAATCAGCGTATAGCCCGTCATTCGCCGATATAGGTGAAGCGGCGGAACGTCTTGCCGTCGCGCTCGACAGTCTCGTTCCACATGCTCACGGGCCGGACCCAGAGTCCGAAGTCGCCGTACAGCGCGCGGTAGACGACGAGCTCCTCCTCCGTCTCTGAATGACGTGCGACGCCGAGGACCTCATATTCTTTGCCCTTGAAGTGGCGGTAACGCCCGGGCTTGATGCTTTCCATGAATGATGCCTCCTGCAAAGGATTTGGATAGAGTATAGCACGAAGAAGCGAAAAAAGGAAGCGGCGCGTGCCGCTTCCTTTTTGATTTGATTTTGAAATTTGCTTCTTAGTAGCTGCCGAGGTCGGCGGACTTGTCGCCCGTGACGCTGACGCCGAACTCGTAGTCGTTGCCGGGGAGGATGGCGTTCAGGATGACACCGCACAGGGCCGCGATGGCGAGGCCGGAGAGGGTGACGGCCGCGCCGCCGACAGTGAAGGTGATGCCGCCGACCGAGCTGAAGCCGAGGCCGCTGACGAACATGACCGCTGCGATGATCAGGTTGCGGGACTTGGTGAGGTCGACCTGGTTTTCCACGATGTTGCGCACACCGACCGCGGAGATCATACCGTAGAGGATGAAGCTGACGCCGCCGACGATGGCCGCGGGGATGGAGTTGACGAGCGCGTCAAACTTGGGGGAGAAGCTCAGAATGATGGCGTAGATGGCCGCAAGGCGGACAACGCGGGGGTCGTAGACCTTGGAGAGGGCGAGCACGCCGGTGTTCTCACCGTAGGTGGTGTTGGCAGGGCCGCCGAACATGCCGGCAAAGGCGGTGGCAAGACCGTCGCCGAGCAGTGTGCGGTGCAGGCCGGGATCTTCGATGAAGTTGCGGCCGGTGGTGGAGGAGATGGCGGAGATGTCGCCGATGTGCTCCATCATAGCTGCGATGGCGATGGGTGCCATGACGAGGATAGCGGAAACGTCGAACTTCGCGATGACGAACTTCTGAAGGCCGATGAGATTCGCCTTGTTGACGGCGGCGAAGTTGACGAGCGGCTGCATCACGCCCTCTGCATCGGGCAGCTGCGCGCCGCAGGCGCTGGCGATGACCGCGACGATGTAGGAGCCGACGACGCCGAGCAGGATGGGGATGATCTTGACCATGCCCTTGCCCCAGATGTTGGCGACCACGATGATGGCCATAGCGACGAGGGCGAGCCACCAGCAGGTGGAGGCGTTATTGATGGCGGAGCCGGAGAGGTTCAGACCGATCATGATGATCATCGGGCCCGTGACGATGGGAGGGAAGTAACGCATGACCTTTTTCGCGCCGAGCACCTTGAAGAGGAGTGCGAGCACGAGGTAGAGGAGACCTGCGATCACGATGCCGCCGAGCGCGTAGGCGAGCTTCGTTTCGGGATCGAGACCTTCGTAGGCGGGCATCGTCGCGACCGTGGAGAAGCCGCCGAGGTAGGCGAACGAGGAGCCGAGGAACGCGGGGACCTTGAACTTGGTGCACACGTGGAACAGCAGCGTGCCGAGACCGGCGAACAGCAGCGTCGTCTGGATGGAGAGCGGCAGGCCGTAGTCCTGGACCAGAATGGGGACGAGCACCGTCGCGCCGAACATGGCGAACATGTGCTGCAGGCCCAGGATCAGCATTCTGGGGGTGCCCAGCTGTCGGGCGTCGTAGATGGCTTCGTGTCCGAGTTCTTTCTTCATGTGATTTTCCCTCTTTGCTTTCTTCTTATTTTTATTCTCATTTGAATAAACATGGTTGGGCCCCGTGCGGGCAAAAAATAAGACCGGTAAGAAAACTTACCGGTCAAAAGAAACAATATCAATAAAAACGGAAACAGCAATACCGAGAGAGGAATTTTTCTTTTTCGGCGCGGTGCAGAGCATCATGGGTCGTTCCTCCTGTTCGTTTGTTGTCGTCTGACCAAGAATACCCGAAAGCAGGCAAGATTGCAAGCCGGAATTTTGACCAATTTACATGAAAGATATCCATCATTTTTGTGCAAAAATGCGAGCAGCAAAACGAAATTTTTCCTGCAAAGGACTTGCCAAGACTGTTTTGATGATGTAAAATACCCATACCTCCTATTGATAGCGCCTATAAATGGAGGACTTTTTAAAAAGAGAGTGTGTGTTGTATGGAAAAGAAAAAACTAAGCTTGCCGAAGCAGATCGGAATTGCGCTGCTGCTCGGTATTCTGGCCGGCTATGCCTTTTATATGCTGGGAATACCCGAGTTCACGACCAACTACTTAAAGCCCTTCGGTACCATCTTCGTCAACCTCCTCAAGTTCATCGTCGTCCCCGTCGTGCTGCTGTCGATGATCGACGGCATCATCTCCATGGGCGATATGAAGAAGGTCGGCTCCGTCGGCTGGAAGACGGTCGCCTACTTCCTTGTCACCACGGCCGCGGCCTGCGTCATCGGCCTGGTATTCGCCAACCTCTTCAACAATGCAGGCTGGTTCCCCACGCTCGCGCTGGAGGACGGCGCGGTCTGGGATAAGGCCACCAGCGCCAACTTCATGGATACCCTGGTCGCCATCTTCCCGAGCAACATGTGGAAATCCTTCACCGACGCAAACATGCTGCAGGTCATCGTGATCGCCCTGATGTTCGGCGGCGGCATCCTTGCCGCGGGCGAAAAGGGCAAGCTTGCCAAGGACCTGGTCTCCACGCTCTATGCGGTCATCGAGCGCGTGATGGCGTTCATCATTGCCCTCAGCCCCATCGGTGTGTTTACGATGATGGCGTGGGTCGTTGCCACGCAGGGCCCTGAGATCCTCGGCTCTCTTGCCGTGGTGCTCGGCTGCGCGTACCTCGGCTACATCGTCCATGCAGTCCTCTGCTACTCGTTCTCTGCCAAGGCGTTTGCGGGCATCAGCCCCTTCACCTTCTTCGAGAAGGCATCCCCCGCGATGATTTTCGCCTTTACCTCCACCTCCTCTGCCGCCACGATCCCCCTGAGCAAGGAGTGCGCGGATGAGCTGGGCGCGGAGGGCGACATTTCCTCCTTTGTTATCCCCCTCGGCGCGACGATCAACATGGACGGCACCGCCATCTATCAGTGCGTCGCCACCATCTTTCTTGCCACCTGCTGCGGCATGACGCTGACCCTTGGCCAGATGGTCACGATCGTCGTCACCGCGACGCTTGCCTCCATCGGCACCGCCGGTACGCCGGGCGCGGGCATGATCATGCTTGCCATGGTGCTCGAGGCGATGAACATCCCCGTCGATATGATCATGATCATCTACGGCATCGACCGTCTTTTCGACATGGGCCGTACCTGCCTGAACATCACGGGCGATATCTCCTGCGCCTGCTGCGTGACCAAGTGGGAGAGCAAGAAGGCCGCGCAGACTGCCAAGTAATTTTCTGTTCCGCAATCAAAATGCCGCCCCGATTCGGGGCGGCATTTTTCGTCCGAACAAAGCGGATTGGGATTGCATTTTAACACAGCGGGGCATACAATGATGCTGCTTCGCCAAAGGCGAGGCACAGGAGGAAGAAGATGACGACTGATCGGAAACGGGGATATCTCTATATCCTGCTTGCCGCGATGCTCTATTCCACGACGGAGGTCGCGCTCAAGGCGCTCGGCGGCGCGTTTGCACCCATGCAGGTGACAGTCGAGCGTGTGCTGCTCGGCGCGGCTGCGCTGATGCCCTTTGCACTGAACGACCTCAAAAAGCGGGATATCCAGCTTACAAAGGCGGACTGGGGCTATTTCACACTGCTCGGTTTTCTGACGGTGACGCTGCACATGTCGCTTTTGCAGATGGCGGTGCTGCACATGGACGCCTCAGCTACATCGATCATCTACTCGGGCAATCCTGTGTTCGCGGTGGCGCTGGCGCACTTCATCCTGCATGAGCCGCTGAAAAAGAACCATCTGCTGGCCATCGGCGTGGAACTTGTCGGCATTCTCTTCATCCTCAATCCCGCGCACCTTGAGATCAGCCTGCGCGGCTTTTTGGAGATCATCACCGCCACGCTGCTGTTTGCCACTTACGGTACGCTCTGCAAGCTGCGTCTGCCGCGGCTCGGCGCGCTCGTGATCACGACGTTCAACATGCTCATCGGCGGTCTGGAGCTCCTTTTCCTGCTGCTGCTCGGTGAGATTCCGGCGGTCGGTGCGCTTTACAGCGGCCTGGGGCTGGAGATATTCGCGGGCATTCCGTTTTTTACGGGCTTTACGCTCAAAACGACGCTGCTTTTGTGCCATGTCGGCATCGGCTGCGCGGCCATCGGCTTTCTGCTCACGGCGAAGATCACGGAGTACACCTCTGCGACGGAGGCGTCGTTCGTTTATCTCGTCAAGCCCATTCTGGCAACGGCGCTGGCGGTCGTCGTGTACCACGAGCATATCAGCGTGAACCGCATGGTCGGCATCGCGTTCTTTGCGGCGGCGTCGCTGTGTGTCAGCGTGCCGGTGCTGAGAGAAATGCGGCGGGAGCGCGCGGTAAAAACTTGACAATGAGAATGGAAAAGCGGGAGGGCAGCGCCCTTC
>JBBNGO010000053.1:0-18058 GCA_040095065.1 Hominicoprocola fusiformis | reverse complement strand
GCAGAGGCGACGAGCTCGTCGCCGCGCACAGCAAGCTCCTTGAGATCCTCAGGGGACACGAGGGAGAGGACGTGGAGGAGATCGTCCGCGGCACCTACTTCGGCGATATCATCCACGGCGAAGAGAAGTAACTGAAAATGCAAGGCCCGCCGTCGCAGATGCGACGGCGGGCTTTTTTGACGGGAAATCGATGGCATAGCTGATGGAATTTGTGCGATTTGCTGAAATTTCCCTTTTCTTTTGTTTGAACCTGCGCGATACTGTCATCAAGAAAATGACGGCGGCTCATCCGGCAATGACGAATCGAGAGGATGGAAGGCGATGTCCCATGAAAACGGTCCCGTACAGTCCGTTGCCAAGGCGCTGCGGCTGCTCGACCTGCTGATGGAGGCGCACCAGCCGCTCACGCTGGCCGCGCTGAGCGAGCAGACCGGCTGGCCGAAGAGCACGATCCACGGCCTTTTGAGCACGATGCGCGAGAGCGCGGTCGTGGACCAGCAGAGCGACGGGCGCTACTGCCTCGGCGTGCGGCTTTTTGAGTACGGCTGCGCCGTGGGCGCAAGCTGGAGCGTTTCAGACCTGGCAAAGCCGCATTTGCAGCATTTGGCAAGCGTGACAGGGCAGTCGGTGTTCCTCTCATTGTTGAATCGGTCAGAGGTCATCACCATCGAACAGGTGCAGTCCCGTGCGGGACTGCGCGTCGTGTCGGAGGTCGGGACGCGTCTGCCGCTGCACTGCACCTCGCAGGGCAAGGTGTTTCTATCCGCGATGGCCGACCACGAGGCGAAGCGAGTCCTGTCGCGCCGCACGTTGGAGCCCTATACGCCCAAGACCCTCGTCACGTGGGAGAAGCTCTTCCGTGTGATGCAGGCCGCGCGTGAAAACGGCTATGCCGTGGAGGATGGCGAGTACCGCTTCGGCCCGTGCGCGACAGCTCCGGCGCGGTGCGCTACGCCGTCGGCTTTGTTGGCATGTTCGACAGTGCGCGTTCGCCGGATTTCCAGCGCGATATTGACTTGACCTGCGCCGCGGCGGCGCAGATCTCAACGGCGCTCGGCTATCGGGCGTAAGCAGAGGAATTTTGTGCCGCGGAGGGCGGCAATATCAGAATGGAACAGGGGAGGAGACGCAATGGCAATCAAACGCAAATTCCCGCCCCGCGTGGCGACGGTCTATTGCAGCGGCGGCTGCCGCGCAAAAAAGGATGAGGACGGCGGAAAGATCGTCCAGCGCGGCACGCACGACGAGCTCATCCAGGAGGACGGCATCTACGCCGACTTCGTCGGCGGCAAGAAGGAGACTGCCGGCTGGAAGCTGTAAAAAAGGGAAAAGAGCGCGGAGAGGTTTGATTTCTCCGCGCTCTTTTGGTATGAGGACTCTTACGGCGGCGCACCGGTGCGAAAATGGAGAGAATGTTTCTGCGAAGCTGTGCGTTCGCTGTCTTGACATTTATCATGCACAGCATTACAATAAAACCCATAAAAAGCCGCCTTTCGCGGCATTTTTACGGATCGGTGGTTAGATATAGCTAACTGATGAAATTGCGACATTTGGTTAGAGGAAACTAACTGCTTTGAGGAACTACCATCGCGTCGGACGGGGGAGAGGACATGCACATTTTGGAACACGGACAAGGTCAGGAAAAGACGCTGCTGTTTCTGCCCTGCACAGCGGAACCCGTCTGGGCGTTTGAGAAGACGGTCGCGCTGCTTGCGCAGTCGTGGCATGTCTTTCAGGTCGTTTACGATGGGCACGAGCCGTCTTATCCCGGTGACTTTACCTCAGTCGAGCAGACGGTCGATGAGATCACGGACTATCTTCGCGCGCAGGGTGTGACTTGCCTCGACGCTGCCTACGGCTGCTCACTCGGCGGCGCGTGTCTGACGCGCCTTTTAGCACTTGGCAAGATGCCTGTCAAGCGCGCCATCATCGACGGCGGCATCACGCCGTACCAGCTGCCGTATCTCATACGAAAGCTGCTGCTTGCGCGCGACATGCTGTCGTTCAAGCTCGCTGCGAATAACCGCAAGATCTTAGAGGCGACTTTTCCGCCGGAACGATTCACGCTGCCGGGGCACGACCCGAAAAAGGAATACGACGCCATCGAGGCTTACCTGAAGACCTACTCAGACGAGACCATACGCAACATTTTCTGGTCGGGGAACAACTATGTTCTGCCAAAGACGCCCGCAAAGATCGGCACGAAGATCACCTACTGGTACGGCGACGAGGAGAAGAAGGACCGCAGGAGCAATATCCGCTTCATCAAGCACTATTTTCCGCAGGCACGTATCCACGGTATCCCAAAGATGGCGCACGCGGAGCTTGTGATGATCTACCCCGAGGAGTTCTGCCGCTATTTCGACAAATTCATGTGCAAATAAAGAGGAAAAAACGATGGATCGAAAAGAGAACATCCGCAATGCTTACCGCCTGACGGGCAGCAACAATTTTTACGACGGCATGATCACCTGCTCCACCGTCTCGGGCAAGGCCGTGTGCCGCTTGGTGTGGGATATGGGCAAGGAGGAGTGCGACGAATATCTGAATAAGGCTTTCACTGGTGTGCCGGAGGACTTTGCGGGAAAGCTCCTCGAGGTCCCCGTGGGCACAGGCATTCTGACGATGCCGCTCTATCAAACGCTGCCGCGCGCCGATATCACTTGCCTTGACTATTCACCCGACATGATGGGGCAGGCGAGGGAAAAGGCTGAGCGCATGGCACTCCAAAATGTGCAGTTCCGGCAGGGCGACGTGGGCGCGCTACCGTATGAGGACAGCAGCTTTGATATCGTGCTGTCGCTCAACGGCTTCCACGCCTTTCCCGATAAGGAGGCGGCGTACCGCGAGACGTTCCGCGTGCTGAAGCCGGGCGGCACATTCTGCGGTTGCTTCTATGTAGCGGGCGAGTGCAGAAGGACGGACCGACTCATAAAAAAAGTCTACGAGCCGATGAAATTCTTCACCCCGCCGTATGAAACGGTGCAAAGCCTAAAGGCGCGGCTCGAGGAGATGTACGCCGATGTGCGGGTCGGCAATTTAAAGAGCATCGCGTGGTTCGTTTGCAGGAAGGCGGAGCGCGCGGAAAAGATGGAGAAAGGACACCATGAGTGAGAAGATCACGCTCTCCGGCGTGCCGGAGACGATGTTACAGACGGTTTACGCCCGCGCGAAGGAGACGAAGACGCGCGGCGCGATCACCGACAACAAGGCGGTCGAGCTCATCGGCCGGCTCGACTACGATTTTTCGATGGCCGACAAGGACGCGGCGATGCACAGCGGCGTTATAGCGCGCACCATCGTGCTCGATAAGCTTGTGAAGACTTACCTTGCGGGACATGGCGGTGCGGTGGTCGTGAACATCGCCTGCGGGCTCGACACGCGCTGCTACCGCATGAGCGGCTATGCGCACTGGTACAATTTAGACCTGCCCGAGACGATCGCCGTGCGCGAAAAGCTCCTGCCTGAGAGCAGAAAGATCTCGCAGATCGCCATGTCCGCGATGGACGACTGGGGCGGCGAGATCAAGGGGACGAGCACGGACGTCCTCGTCATCATCGAGGGCTTGACGATGTACTTATCGGAGAGCGACGTCAAGCGCATCTTCGACGTCATCGCGGCGCGCTTTGACCGCGCGACGGTGCTTGTCGAGACGATGAACCCGATGGTCGTGAAGCGCTTTAAGGAAAAGTCCATCGAGGCGAGCAAGGCAAAGTTCACCTGGGGCGTCAAGAACGGCGCGGCGCTCGCCGCGCTGCTGCCGGATTTCCACCTTGTCGAAGAGCACAGCCTGTGCGAGGGCATGGCGGAATTTGCACCGGTCTACAAGCTGCTCGGCAAGATTCCGGCGGTCAGCGATATCTCCAACCGCATCGTTGTGCTGGAGAAAAAGTGAGGAGGAATATCCATGATTTGGAGTACGGTTTGGGTAGAAGCGGTCGTTTTTACGGCACTTTTCACGGCGCTGGTGATGATCCCCACAATCAAGCATCCGGAGATCGGCGTGCACAGCTATCCGCCTGATATTCAGGAGGAATATTTCAAGACGTACGAGCACGTTCCGGTCGCGCCGCTCAGCGGCCGCACCATCGCGTTCAAGGGCTTTGGCATCGTGCTGTTCACGGTGCTTTTGACGTACGGGGCCATCCTTGCCGGGGCGGACAGCTTTTGGACGGGCGCGGAATTCGCGGCCATCCTCTTTCTGATCGTCGGCGCGTGGGACACGTTTTTCCTCGACTGGGTGCTGTTCGCGCATCTGAAAGTATTCCGCCTGCCGGGGACCGAGCACATGGACAAGGCCTACGCGCAGAAGTGGTTCCACGTGAAGGGGATGCTCTTCCCGGGGTCGCTGTTTCTCGTCATCATCAGCATGCTCACGGGTCTTCTCGTGATGTGGGTCAAGTGAGAAAAAAGGAGAAAATATGTCGTTTTTTGAAAATACCCGCAAGCCCGAGGGCCTTGGCGGGAAGCTGATGCTCGCAATGATGAACGTCGGCCACCGCGCGCTCGCGGACTGGGGCTTGCAGTTTGCGGAGATTGCGAAGAATGCGCACGTGCTGGACTGCGGCTGCGGTGGAGGCGCGAACATCAGGACGATGCTCAAAAAGTGCCCAAACGGCGAGGTCAAAGGCGTCGACTATTCGCCCGTCAGCGTCGAAAAGGCGAAAAAGGTCAACGAGGACGCCATTTTGAATGGCCGCTGCGTCATTTTGCAGGGGAACGTTGCCGATCTCATCTTCGCGGCGAACCAGTTTGATTTGGTCACCGCATTTGAGACAATTTACTTCTGGCCGGACCTTTTGCAGAGTTTCCGGGAAGTCCACCGAGTGCTCAAACCGGACGGCATGTTTCTCATCTGCAACGAGTGCGGCGGCGACAACGAAAAGGACGAGAAGTGGACAGAGAAGATCGACGGCATGACAATCTATAAAGACGTTCAACTCAAGAACATTTTGGAGCAGACCGGCTTCCGCAATATTCAAATTCACAAGAGCGAAAAGGGTTGGCTCTGCATCACGGCACAAAAGTGAGAAAGCAAGGTCAGGAGCGATGAAGGTCTATGCGTTCGGCGAAGAAAACGCGCCGGTCATTTTGCTGCTGCCGGGCACCTGCTGCCATTGGAAGGGCAACTTCGGCCACGTGATCCCGCTGCTCTCTGACGAGTACCGCGTGCTCTGCGTCAGCTACGACGGCTTTGATGAGACCGAACGGACGGAATTCCCCACGATGCTCGAAGAGACGGCGAAGATCGAGGACTACCTCAAGGCAAACTGCGTCGGGCACATCCGCGCAGCCTACGGCTGCTCGCTCGGCGGCTCGTTTGTTGGCCTTCTGGCCGCAAGGGGGAACATCCGCATGGACTACGGCATCCTCGGCAGCTCGGACTTGGACCAGTCCTCGAAATTCGCGGCAAAATTGCAGACGAATCTTCTGCTGTCGCTGATGTTCCCGATGCTGCGCGACGGCAGGTTCAAGTCGCCGCTTCTGCAAAAGCGCGTGGAAAAGCAGATGCGGCAGATGGGTGATTACGGCGCGGCGTTCCTACGGATACTCGGCGGGGCGCGGCCCTATTTGACGCAGCAAAGCTGCAAAAATCAGTTCTATTCCGATCTTGTCACGCCGCTGCCCGACAAGCTCGACGTGCCGGGGACGGAAATTCATATCTTCTACGCGCTCAAGATGGGCGAAAAGTACCGCGCCCGCTATGAGCAGCATTTCGCGCATCCTGTCATCCACGAGCAGGACATGCAGCACGAAGAGCTGCTGGCCTGCCACCCGCAGGATTGGGCAGCGCTCGTCAAGAGCATCGTTGGGAAGGAGAAGAGCACGTGAAGTATTTTGAATTCGGACAGGAGCACTCCGAGCTCATGGTCATGCTGCATGGCGGCGGCGTGAGCTACCTTGGCATGCTTCCCACGGCCAAAAAACTGGCGGAGCGGTATCACGTTGTGCTCGTCGCCTACGACGGCTTCAACCCCGGCGAGCCGGAGACGGAATTTGTTTCGCCCATGGACGAGGCAAGACGCCTCGGCGACTATGTGGTCGAGCATTACGGCGGGAAGATCGACATTCTCTACGGCATTTCCTACGGCTGCCGCGTGCTGATGGAGGTGCTGGCAGACAAGCGCCTGACGGTCACGACCACGATCGCCGACGGAATGGGACTTCGAGATTACCCCAACATCAAGAGCAAATGGGGCAAGGACGTCTACTGCTTTTTCTTCACGGGACTTTTCTACGCGGTCATGGGCCATCCCGGCCTGCGGCGGAAGAGATTCCTTGCCAAAATTTCGGGCCGAACGCTCGAGGAGGCCGAGCGCATCCTCTACGGCAGGGCGACGTGGAAAAGCTGGCGGAATCAGGACTATTACCTGATCGGCAAGAAGACGGATTACTCGCTGTTTGCCAAGACGGACATGCACCTCTGGTACGGCATCAAGGGGAGCGTGGACAAAAAGCTGTCGAAAAACCTCGGCGCGCTGAAAGCAAGCGGGTATCCCTTTGCCGTGAAGATATTCACCGACCTGGGCCACGGCGGTCTTGCGGGCGAGCATCCCGAGCAGTTTGAGCAGGAGGTCAGCGCCGCGCACGGGAAGAGCCTTGCCGGAAAGAGTGAGGAAAAATGAGCGTCACGCTGCTGAAATGCCTTCTCCCGCTCGCCTGCGCGGTGCATCTGGCGCTGCTGTACTGCGACCGGATCATCACATTGCTGGACGGCGGGCGATTCGACTTTCGCTTGCTGAACAACAAAAAACTCTCTGCCGTCATGGGCGCAACGCCTACGGAAAGGCCGATGCGCTCGATGGTGCTGGGTGCGTGGGTGCTGCCGCAGTCGCCCGTGTGCGGCGCGCTGATGCTTGCGGACGGCATCCTCTTTTTGCTGCCGGGCGTGGCGCATCACGTCTTCTGCGGCGCGGTGGAGTGGTTTTATCTGCGCATGAACAAGACCGAGGAGGCGCGGGCCGCCATCGTGGAATTTTTTAAGAAAACGTCTGTGACGATGTATGTCTGCTACTTTGGCCTGCTCACTTTTACGGTGTCGTTCTTTATCACTGTTGTCACGGGTACGACGGTGCTGCCGCGCTGGGTGTGCGTGTTCAACACGCTGCCGCTCTTTTTGCTGCTCTTGCCGTTTCACATCGTTGGCACGGGCAATATTGCGAACGCGATCATGTTCGCGGGATTATTCTTTCTGATTTGAGGAGGGGAATACAATGAGCTTTGGTTCCTCGCTGCTGCGTACCGCTTATAAGCTCTCCGGCGCGAAGAAGGCCTTCGCCCTGCCGGAGGATGAGCTCTTAAAAGCCATCGAAAAGGCGAACCGCGGCCGCGGCTTCTTTATGCCGACGGACCATAAGGCGCACTATGAGAAGAAAATGGTAAACGGCTTCCCGTGCCTGATCGTCAGGGCGGCGGAGAAGCCCGCCAGACGTGCGATTTTGTTCTTCTTTGGCGGCGGTATGGTCATCGGTCCCGACAAGGGTGACGCCGCCGTGCTGCGCAAGCTCTGCTACGGAACGGATTCGGACGTGTGGTTTCCCATCTACCCCCTCTGCACCGAGCACTGCATCACGGAGAGCTACGACATGGCCTACGAGTGCTACCGTCAGATGATCGCGCTGTACGGCAGCGGGAACGTGAGCACCTGCGGCTTTTCCTCGGGCGCGGCGCTCGCGATGGGCATGGCCGCGCACAACAGCGCGCTGGGCCGGCCCCTCCCGCAGCCGAAGCACATCATCACTGTCGCCCCCGGCGAGGTGCCGTGGAACGACGATGAACGCGCACGGATGCAGGCGCTCAATGCGAGCGACGTTGCCATCGACTATGCCTTCATGGCCAAGGGCGAAAAGCTCATGCGCCACGGGCACAATGACGTCCCCGACTACATGCTCGCGCCCTCGCGCGGCGACTATACGGGCGTCGGCGATATCCACTTTTATTACAGCACCGACGAGGTGCTCTACGGCGCGCTGCCGGAATTCAAGGCCGCGTGCGAGCGGGCAAATGTGCCCTACACCGTGACCGCCCGCCCCGGCATGACGCACTGCTACTGCATGCTGCCCTATTTCAAGGAGGCGAAGGAGGACTTTGCCATGATCGTCGAGCAGCTCAAAAAATAGAAGGAAGAGAGAAATGATCGGACAAGTGATTTTGGAGGGCGTCGGCCTCGGCGCAATGCTGATGCTCGTGTGCGCTATCGGCATCCGCAACGGCGCGGTAGGCATGGTGCATCTTTACGAAAATAACGTGCAGGAGCGCTGCATTTCGCTTGGCCTGACGACGCGGGAGAAGATCAATCGCAACCAGCTCTTATTTAAAATCGTCTGCCTGCCTATCTACATCGCCTATGTGCTCATCTTCGTGTACGCCGTGAACGGCGCGCGGGGCTTTGGGGAGGGCTTCTGGCAGATATTGCTCATCCTCCTTGTGCTGAACCTCATCGACCGGCTGCTCATCGACGATTTCTGGGTTGGCCACACGAAAATGTGGACCATCCCGGGGACGGAGGACTTAAAACCCTATATTCCAAGCAGCGTCAAGCGCAAAAAGTGGCTCTTCGGCACGCTCGGTATGGCGGTCATCGCCGCGGTGCTCGCGGGTGTGATGACGCTTTTTATCCACTGAAATATTTTGACGGGCCGCTGCGAGCGGCGGCCTGCCGCTATGTATCCTGAGGTGAGATTTCCATGCAATTTGAAACATTTGGCAGCAAGGACGCACCCGCCGTGCTCCTTTTCCACGCGATGGTCGTGACGGGCGCGAGCAGCGAGCCAGTCGCAAAATATTTGCGGGACAAGTATTTCTGCATCCTGCCGACCTCGACCGTCTACTGCGAAGGGCAGAAATATGCCGGCAAAGCGGATGAGATTCGGCAGGTGGAGACGTTCTTGGCATCGCAGGGCGTCACACGCCTTGCGCTCGTCGTGGCCTCGTCCATCGGCGCGGACCTCGCGGCGGCATTTTTGGCGCAGACGAAAATCCCCGTCGACCACGCGTTTTTCGACGGCGGACAGTTTGCGCAGATCAGCCGCGGCACACGCCGCGTGATGGCGCCGTTTTTGTACCTTGCCATCAAGAGCCTGTACTGGTCGAAGGGCGGTACGCTCAAAAAGATCATGTGATGCGACGATGACGCCATCAAGCCCTACTTTATCGCCGCGGGCAAGGCGCTCACCTATGGCAATATGCGCTGCCAGATGGCCGACAGCCTCGAAGACAGACCGTTTCCGCCGCTTACAAGGAAAATGCAGGAGCACTGCTTCTTCGAATTTGGCAGCGGAGAGGAGCACTTTAAGTACCGCGAGGCGGTGAGAAAAGCGTATCCCGACGGTCATTTCCCTGTTTTTGAAGATCATAACCACATGCAGTATCAAATTCGCGACCCGCAGGGCTTTGCGGCGATGCTGGAGCGCATCATCGAACAAAACGAGCTGCCGCCGCTGCCGTTTTTGCGAAAGTGAGGGAGAAGCGTGAAAGAGAACTACATCATTGCGGCGTTCCGCGAGACTGTCGTGCAGCGATTCCCAGAACAGAGCGTCGAATTGAATCGGCTGCTGGACGAGAAGCTGTCGCGTCTGCGCTCAATGCATCTGAACGCGTCGAAAGGAAAACAGTTCCATTTGGAAAGTCAAATTTTGCCCGGCATCGCTGCCTACGAGACCTTGCAGACCGTCATGCCCAAGGACGAGGCGCTGCAAACCGTCCACGGCTATGTGGCGGAGCATGCGTGGACGATGAGAAAAACCATCCTCAAGCTGCTCAAGGTTCCGGGGCTCTATCATCTGCCGCCGGTGCTGTTCAGTAAGCTGACGCCAAAATTCTACGGCGAGACGGCGGGCTTTGCGGCCACGGAGTATCAGATCTCCGGCGGCGTCTGGCGCATCGATATGACGAAGTGCCCCTATCACGGCACCTGTGTCGAACACGGCTGTCCGGAGCTCTGCCCCTGCTTCTGCGACAGCGACGACATCGCCTATGACGACCTGCACCCGAAGCTCGTCTGGCACCGCACAAAGACGCTCGGCCGCGGGAATGAGTGCTGCGACTTCTGCCTGAAGCTCGCGGGAAAATGAAAGGAGAGACCGATGAAGTACCACATTGAGAAAAACACCGTACAGGAGACGCTCGTCATCCCGCTCTACGGGCGCAAGATGTGCTCGGAGCTCTACCCGAACCTGTTCCGCGACGAGACGGCCATGCGCTTGATCGAAGAGATCGACTACGATTTTTCCACGCTCGCGAGAAAGTCGCAGAGCATGATGCAGCAGTTCGGCTTTTTAGAGTGCGCCATGCGGCAGAGCGACCTCGCCTGCGAGGTGCGGGACTATCTGCGCTCGCACCCGAACGCGGCGGTTGTGAACCTCGGCTGTGGGCTGGACGCCACGGGCCGCGCCTGTGACAACGGCGCGTGCAAGATCTACAACCTCGACTTTCCCGATGTCATCGCCGTGCGCGATGCGCTCCTGCCTGCGCTCGAGCGCGAGAAGAATATCCCCTGCAACTTAAATAACACCTCGTGGTTCCGCGAGATCGACGCGAGCGGCGGCGCGGTGTTCTTCGCCGCGGGCGTGTTCTACTATTTCCTCACGCCGCAGGTCAAAGCGCTCGTGTGCGCGATGGCGGAGGCGTTCCCAGGCGGCAAGCTCGTCTTCGACGCGGCGAACCGCAAGGCGGTCAAGCTGATGCTCAAAACATGGCTCAAGGACGCGGAGATCAAGGACGTCGGCGCGTATTTCGCCGTCACCGACGCAAGGCGCGAGCTTTCGGCGTGGAGCGATAGGCTGCGTGTGTCCTCGCGCGGCTACATGCTGGGCTACAACGACTTGAGGAATCAAAATGTACGGAAATTCTTCCGCTTTTTATCGAAGGTCGGCGACGGCATGATGAACATGCAGATCGTCCGCCTCGACTTTGCAAAGGAGAATAAAAAGCATGAGTGACTTCAATGACATCGGCATCTCGCGTGAGCTTGACTGGCCGCGCATCAAAAAGCTGCTGACCATCGGCCTTTTTGCGTCCGTTTTGCACCTCGCCGGTGACCTGATCCTCGGATAGGGCGTGGAGGACGATGCGCTTGAAGGCGTTTTACAGATGCTATCGGCCTATACTTCTACCTCGGACAGCGGCCTTTTTGCCGCAGCGCTGCTGGGGCTTTTCGGCGTGGTGCTTGAGGGACTTGCCTGCTTTGGCGTTTACCGCCTGATGGCGGCGAAGTCGCCGAAATACGCGCACCGCTACCGCTCCGGCATTTTCGGCTACCTGATGTTCTGCGCGTGAGGCTCCATGTGCCGGTGTGCGCGGCGGTGTTTCTGATGAAACACGGGCTTTCCGAAGCGCTTTTGACGCAGTACAGCGCATACTTCCTGATGCCGCCGCTCGTGCTGTTCTGGATCTTCTTCTTTGTGCTGGTGATGACGCAGATCGTCGCATTCCGAAAGAGGCTGACACCGTATCTGAAGTGGTGCTGCGACTTCTCTATGGCGTTCGGCATGCTCGTGTATTTTCTCGCGGCGCTGTTCGGCAACCGGCCGCTTGGCAACGCCCTGCGCTGCGCGTGGCTCGCCATCGGCAACGTCTGGATGTTCGGCGGGCTGCTCGTGACGATGAAAAAAGCGCAGCGAGCGTAAGACAGGGGGAGAAGACCTCACGGCAAACCGACGCTCTGATATCGGCAAGCGTAAAAAATACGGGAGGGAAGACAATGAACGACGATCAGCTGCAATTTGACCGCACCTGCCATGTGATCTATTCAAGGCCCTGCAAGGCGGAAATTCGGGAGAAGATCGCGCACCACTATCCGGAATCGCAGCGCGAAGCCGTCTGGGAGCGCGTGCAGATGCAGTATGTCGACTTTTTGAGCGACTGGCGCACCGACCTTGGCGGGGAGAAAAACTTTCACAACGGCCCGGGCGGCAATTACGACTGCATCGCGCTGATGGCGTATTACGTCGTCTGCAAGAACCCTTATTGCCGAGAGCATCCCGAGTACCGCGACGAGCAGGGCTACCGCAGGAACAAATAGAAATCAACGCGGTGAAAATAAAAACGGAACGCGAAAGCCATCGGCTTTCGCGTTCCGCTTTTGTGCGTATTAGGGCGAGGTTATCCGTTTATGAATGCTTCTCACAAACGTTCGTCCGCATGCTGTGGATTCTGGGGGGGGTAAGAAACCATCTCATCGTCTTTTCGAGGATGGCCACGTCGATGGGCTTGGAGATGTGGGCGTCCATGCCCGCGGCGATGCTGTTCTGTATGTCGTCGGAGAAGGCGTTGGCCGTCATCGCGATGATGGGGATGGTCTTGCCGAGAGGGTTTCTGCTGCCGCGGATGGCCTTCGTCGCCTCGTAGCCGTTCATGTGCGGCATTTGAATGTTCATCAGGATGGCGTCGTATTCGCCGGGCTTGACCATCTCGAAGGCCTTGACAAGCTCCGCGCCGTCGGGGCAGATCGTGCAGCTCGCGCCGTACATCTCAAGAACTGAGACATATTGCGGTAAGGCGCGTTCATCGTGATGACCTCATGCTCGCCGGAGGCGGTATTGTCGTCACTTGTGTCACTGCCAGCACAGCCGCCAAGCAGCGCCGCCGTGCAGTTCAACGCTAAAATCAGGCTGAGCACTCGTTTTTTCTGCATGATTTTCTCCCTTGATCCGATGGCGTTGCCGCTCTCTTTCGGAATGTGGAGGAGCAGTGCGCGGCAAAATTGCGTGCGAAATTTACGCAAAATGTGCCGCTTTTTTACATATATTTTTTCCGCGCGATACAAGAATTGTTCATACTTTATTTACACCAAATTTAGGTTCGCTTAAAGAATCCACGTTATACTTCAGCCATAGCCTAAAACAAAGGGCGACAAACAAAAAATTCTGGGGTCCACTGTCCACCTCGCTGAACGGCCAAAGCGGCAGACCAAGAAAACCACTGCGGCGCGGTGTTATGATAAAGATCAAGGATCAGTGCAAGCAAACAGCACCGGCGAGAGTTTTCCATCTTTCTCTCGCCGGTGCTGCATTTTACATTTTGAGCTTAATTCGCTGCGGGGGCCTTTTCAAATTCTGCCGCGACCTGCTCGAGCAGTTTGCGGATGGGGAGGTGCTGCGGGCAGACCTTTTCGCACTTGCCGCACTTTAAGCAGTCGGACGCCTTGCGGCCCGGCGCGGTGTGGACATCTTCATAGTAGCAGTCCGCGTTCCAGTCGTGGTGAATCTGCTTGGTGTTCATAATGGCGAAGAGGTCAGGGATAGAGATGTGCTTGGGGCAGCCGTCCGTGCAGTAGCGGCAGGCCGTGCAGGGGATGAGGTCCTTGCTGTGGAAGATCTCCTGCACCTTTTCCACCGCGGCGCGCTCGGTCTCGTCGAGGGGCTTGAAGTCCCGCATGAACGAGATGTTGTCCTGTATCTGTTCCATGTTGCTCATGCCGGAGAGCACCATCATCATGCCGGGGAAGCCCGCGACAAAGCGGATGGCGTAGCTCGCGGGGCTGCCGCCGTGCAGGTCTTCAAGCACGGCCTTTGCGTTCGCAGGCAGGTTCACGAGGTTGCCGCCCTTGACGGGCTCCATGACGATGACGGGCTTATTGAATTTGCGGCAGACCTCATAGCACTTGCGGCTCTGCACCGCGGGATCGTCGTAGTCGACGTAGTTGAACTGGATCTGGACAACTTCGATCCCGGGATACTCGGTCAGAATGCGCTCGAGCACCTCGGCGCGGTCGTGGAAGGAAATGCCGACGTGGCGAATTTTGCCCTCTTTTTTGAGCTCGAACGCCGTCTCATACGCGCGGCACTCCTTGAAGTGGTCATAGTTGACAAGACCCTGCGCGTGCATCAGATAGAAGTCGAAATACTCGACGCCGCAGATCTCGAGCTGGCTCTCGAAAAACGGGCGGATGTCTGCCTCGGTCTTGAAATAGTTCGCCGTCAGCTTGTCGGTCAGGATGTACTTCTCGCGCGGATAGCGGCTTGTCAGGCAGGTCTTGAGCGCCTTTTCGCTCTTGCCCTGGATGTAGCCGTGCGCAGTGTCAAAATAGTTGAAGCCCGCGTCTAAAAACGCGTCCACCATCTGCTTGGTCTGCTCGATATCCACCTCTTCGCCGATCATCGGCAGGCGCATGCAGCCAAAGCCAAAATTCTTCTTGATCCGATCCATAGTTTACTTTCCTATTCTTATCCTTTTCCTGCTTGCCGGCAGAAAAGTAGTTTACCTTTACTCCTGCGGAATCGTCTTGAGTTCGCGCCGGATGGCACGGAAGCGCTCAGGCACGTCCTTGTCCGCCATATCCCTTGGGACATCGATCGTGCCCGCGGCCTTTGCAGTTTCATAATACCAGCATTTGTACTCCACGGTCTCGAGCGTGTGGCGCATCTCCTCCATCTGCGCGAGCAGCACGTCGCGCTGGTGCGTGAACATCTTGAGGCGCGTGTCGATGGTGTCGTCGCCGCGCAGGGCAAGCTCGATGTACTGGCGGATGTCCCTGATGGACATGCCGGCCTTTTTCATGCAGCCGATGACCTGTAACCACTCGAAGTCCGATTCCTGAAACATGCGGATGCCGCCGGACGAGCGCTCCACAAAGGGCAGCAGACCCTCCTTATCGTAATAGCGCAGCGTGGAAGCGGGGACGTCCAGCTTTTTCGCCATCTCGCCGACTGTGTAGACCATGAAATCCTCCTGAAATGAAAGTGCGCTTTAGGTTGCAGCACAGTGAGTAACTTTAAGTTTCTTTTAGCATACCGCAGCGAAGGAGGCCTGTCAAGCGCCGCACAAAAAGAAAAGCCGCCGAAGGCGGCTTTTCCTCAAATCTTCAAGATCGCGCGGATCTCATCCAGCGTTTCGGCGAAGTAGATGCCCTCCTGCCGCTCGGGCGTGGAGAGGCCCATGTCGATCATGTGGGCGAGCAGGGCTTTCAAGTGGTCGTAATATCCGTTCAGGTTATAGAGGATGCACGGCGCGGCGAGCTGCTTGAGCGACACCTTCGACATGACCTCGCTGATTTCCTCGAGCGTGCCCGTGCCGCCGGGGAAGGCGATGAACGCGTCGCCGAGCTCGATCATCTTCGTTTTGCGCTCGGCCATGTCGCGCGTGACGATGAGCGTCGTGATCTCGTCATACTGGTAGCCCTCATCGATGAAAAACTGCGGCTCCACGCCGGTCACTTTGCCGCCTGCGCGCAGCACACTTTCAGCAAGCGCGCCCATCAGGCCGTTTTTCGACCCGCCGTAGACAAGGGCGCTGCCGCTCTCGCCGATGAGGCGGCCCAGTTCACGCACAGACGATTCGAGCGTCGGATCGTTGCCACTGCTCGCACCGAGATATACGGTGATATTCATAGAAAGAAGTTCCTTTCTGTCCAAAATCGTTGCTGCTATTCTATCACGGTACGATCTTTCCTGCAAGCGGCGGAAAATCAGCGTTGCGGGCGTAGTCCTGCTGTGGTATGATATTCTCACCGCACACGCGGAAAAAGAGTAATTTTGACTGTTTTTGGAGATATCTTATGATCAAAACGATTTTGTGGGACGTGGACCGCACGCTTTTAGACTTTGATGCCGCCGAGCGCGCCGCCATCCAGAGCCTTTTTGTCGAGTTTGGCCTTGGCGAATGTTCGGATGAGCAGGTCGCGCGCTATTCCGTCCTGAATATGAAATACTGGGAAAAACTCGAGCGCGGCGAGATCACGAAGCCGCAGGTGCTTGTCGGCCGTTTTGAGGAGTTTTTCGCGGAGGAGGGGATCGACGTCGCTCTTGCGCCGAAGTTCAACGACGCCTATCAGCTGCGTCTGGGCGACACCATCGTCTACCGCGACGACAGCTATGAGATCGTCAAGTCGCTGCGCGGCAAGGTGCGCCAGTGCGTCGTCTCGAACGGCACGGTCGTCGCGCAGACGAAGAAGCTGACGCGCTCCGGCCTCGGCGCGCTGATGGACGGCGTGTTCCTCTCCGAGCAGCTTGGCGCGGAGAAGCCGAAAAAGGAGTTTTTCGACCAGGTCTTCGCCGCCATCGGACCGGTCGAGAAGAGCGAGACGATGATCGTCGGCGATTCGCTCACGAGCGATATCCGCGGCGGCGACAACGCGGGCATTGTCACCTGCTGGTACAATCCCGAGGGAATCAAAGCGCCGGAGGGTTACCGCATCGACCACGAGATCAGGGATCTGCACGAGGTCTACGGCCTGCTGTGACAAGAAAAGGGAAGAGAACATTCCGAAAAGAATCGGAATGTCCTCTTTTTTGCGTTTACTGCTTGTCCTTCAGCCGCCGCAGGCAGATGCAGAGCGTCTTGACGTCGAAGGGCTTGGAGATGTGCGCATCCATACCGGCCTCGCGGCTGTGCTGCGCATATATAACGCAGTGCATTGATAAAACTATGGTTTTATTAAGTATTTATACAGTAAAAATAAAGATGAGAGTAACTTTTTACTTGCCAGACGGCAGGGAATATGCTACAATATGACCAATAAACCGAATTGGTCAAAAATTTCAACAAAGGAGGGACTGCCAATGGCCTTTTCCGCAGAAGAGAACGCGGCCATCCGCGAAACGCTGCTGCGAGAGGCGCGCCATTGCGCCGTCACGCTGGGGCTGCGCAAGACCTCGGTCGAGCAGTTGACCGAGGCAGCGGGCATCTCGAAGGGACTGTTCTATAAATACTTTGCGTCCAAGGAGCTGCTGTTTTTCGAGGTGCTGGAGGATATCCACAGCGAGGTCTATCAGGTGGCCGAGCAGGCGCTGGAGGAGGGCAAAGACCTGCCGCCCGACGAGCGCATCGCGAACGTGCTGCTCACGGCCTGCAGCCGCTTATCCGAGATCGGTGCGATGAAATTCATCGAGGAGGACTCGGCCTATCTGCTACGCCGCATCCCCGCGCAGGTGAAAGCCGAGCACT
Source organism: Hominicoprocola fusiformis (assembly GCA_040095065.1). Classification (GTDB taxonomy): domain Bacteria; phylum Bacillota; class Clostridia; order Oscillospirales; family Oscillospiraceae; genus Hominicoprocola. The sequence goes on along the minus strand of JBBNGO010000053.1, from coordinate 1,174 downwards.
ATCACAGCGACGAGGTACATATCCGCGACCTTTTGGAAGAGAGCGGCCTGACCCCGCGCGGCGGTATCGCGCTCGCCGCTGCGACGATCCGCGGTCTGATCCTCACGGTGTCGCATCAGGAGCAGATCGGCGCGCTGTATCCGCAGGTGCTCGAAACGCTGACGCGCGGCGCGTGCGAAGAGCTGTTTCCGCGGGCGTGAACGCCGCGTGCGGCTTTTTATCATTTGAAGTTAGAGATGTTAAACTGAAAATCAAAACAGGGAGGAATCTGCCGTGTCCAAGCAAGCTACCGAATTTCAGAAAAAAGAAATGAGCAAGATGTACCGCGGCAAGGAGATCTTCAAGCCGCTGAACACCGGCTGGGTCGATGAACATGTCGCCTGCGTGCGCGAATGGGTGGCGAACATCTTTTTCTACCGCAAGGGCGAGACGACCATCATGGTCGACGCGGGCTACAACTATGACCGTCTTGAGGAAAAGATGGGCTGGCTCGGCATCGACCCGAAGTCCATCCGCCATATCCTCATCACCCATCAGGACACCGACCATGTCGGCGCGGTGGAGGCGGACAGCCCCGGCCTTTTCCGTGACGCGAAGCTCTATATCGGCGAGATCGAGAACAAATATCTCACCGGCGAGGTGCGCCGCAAGGTGATCTACCACCTCTACAAGCTGCCGCAGGTGACGATCAACAACGAAAAGGTGCTACTGCACGACGGAGAGGTCTTCGAGATCGACGGCATTAAGATCGAATGCTTTTTGGTCCCTGGCCACACGTGGGGGCATATGGTGTACCTCATTGACGACAGGTACCTCTTCACGGGCGATACGATCTGGTTCGGCGCGGACGGCGGCTACAGCTTCATTTCCGCGCTGGCGGAGAGCAACAAGCTCGCAGTCAAGTCGCTGGCGGAGTTGGAGCAGAAGCTTCGCACGCGCGGCCTGCGGCCCGTCATCCTGACGGGCCACACCGGCTGGACGGACGATCTCTACTTCGCCTTTGCGCACCGCGACAAGCTCTGCTCGCCATTTAAGAAAAAGGTGCACGACCCGTCCGCGCCCTACGACGCCTACGACGAGTCAGACGACACGGAGGAGAACGCCAAGTGCGGCTTTTTGCCGCCGGTGCAGAAGATCTGACGCAGAGCGGAGAGAGGCGGGAAAACCCGCCTCT
>JBBNGO010000052.1:0-18329 GCA_040095065.1 Hominicoprocola fusiformis | reverse complement strand
ACAAGGGCGAGAAGATGGTCGCGGTCTATCTCAAGCAGGAATTCGGCGGCTTTGCCGTCCACCTGCTGCAGAAGTAAATGAAAGCGAAAGGAGAGCCTGACTTGCAGTCAGGCTCTCCCCTAATATTTGTGGAAAATTTAAAAATGAGTGTTTTCAAGGCTTTGCAGCCTCTCATATTCACTTTTTTCTCATTCCCACTCGCTCCTGCCAGAAGTTTTCTAAACAGATTTGCTTATGGGATTTAGTTCACGGTATCGGCATTATTTTCATTATTCAGATAGTAGGGGCTATCTGATTTTTTGTTGCCATGGTGTTGCCAGCAGTGTAGCTGCGAAACTCTATGCAAGAATTATTTTACCATACAAAAAGCCGCTCATCAAATTTATTACTACGCTATCTTGAATACTTTCTACTATCCACTTCAAGTATCTATCGATTGCTTGTTTTGCTGTTTTGCCCAGTCATTAGCCTCTTGCATATGTTTGGGATCTTTATAATACTCACGAATTGAAGGCAATAAAATTCTAGCAAAGCTTTCAATCTGCCAGTCTGACAGTTCAAAATTCTCCAAGTTATATTCTTCAGTATACGTTGTCTCAAAGTTCTCGTCAAAATGTACGACTATCATCGGCACTTTTGCTGCTTTAAGCTTTTCTTCAAGTTCCATATTTCTCCCTCCAAGCTAAAAAAGATATAAATATCTGGCTTTTTAGTTGTCCGGTATGAACTTTCGCATACTTAAAATAAATGTGGTTTAGCATGAGACCAAAGAAGCAATGAAATTTCGCAATACTTTATGTTGACGGCTACGATATCCGGCTTCAAATGATATATAGGCTTACTCGCTCATATAATCCAGCATTTGCTGATTCAGTGTTTCCTTTACTACTCGCCACTCCGGAAAAAAGGTATCCATATACTTCTGGAATTGCTCGTTGTGATTTCGCTCCAGCAGGTGTACCAATTCATGGGTCACAACATAAGCGAGACACTCTGGAGTTTTCTTTGCAAGCTGGAGGTTAATCCAAATTCTTTTCCGGTCTATATTGCAGGTTCCCCACTTGGTACGCATGTTTTTGACCTTCCACTCATATGCATGGACACCTACAACCTGTTCACATTTTTGAACTACTTCCGGCAACTTGCTTTTTAGTTGCTCGCGATACCAATCATTCAAAACACGCTCGCGCTGTTCCGGCGTACTTTCTGGTCGGACTTGTAAATTCAAACGCCCTCCTGTAAGGGATACCTCATTTCTAACATTTGAGTATTGCACATCCAGGCGATAACGCCGCCCCCAGACATAGTAACTCTCTCCGGTCACATACTGTCGCTTTGTTTGTCGTGCCTGTGCTACGAAGTTCGCACGCTGCTTTTTGATCCAAGAAATTCTGGATACCGCAAACATTCGGATCGCGTCATCCCCAGCAGAGTGCGGTGCAGTAATTTGGACTTTCCCATCGGGCGGCAGAACGCGGATGTACATATTTTTGATGTTCTTTTTTGTAACGGCAATACTCATGTTGCCGATTTGCAGTTCATCCACTAGAATTCACTCTGCTCCTTTACCAATGCAAGCAACTGATCGGCTTCCTGGTCATCTTTTACGACAGCGCGAATAGCACGCCAGATTTTACGCTCTTTAATTTTGCTTCCCCGGAAATTGTCCTGTTTGCTGGATATGACAGCGTTATATATCTGATTGGCCACAACCGTATCCCCGTTAAGATGGTCATAAAAGGCTCGCTTGGCGGCACTCTCCCGGATTTCCGGAGGATATTCTGTGCCACTTTCCGGCTTATGTACCTTCCTTGCCAGTTCCACAATCTGACACAGATACTCCTCGTAGTTGATCACGTCATTTTTTCGTTTTTCAATCAACTCACGAAGGAGCGCAGACATCTTCTCGTAGTATTTGGGGTTACTTTGGGTTCTTTCAACAATTTCCTTGCCAATATTGTTTTCAATAGTCTCTGCAACTGCTTCCTGCTCTTTGGGTGTAGAGACAGGCATATCCTTCAGTGCGGAAATCCCATTGTCTACTAGCAGCTCGACCAGTGTTGCTCCTCCAAAGGAGGTTAACACACGACTGGGATCAGCCGACAAATAGGTATCGATTAAATGGCGCATGTCCGGATCATATTTCTTCAAATCCACATAGTCACCACTAGCCAGACGCACATCGTCACGCACCTTGATGTAGTAGGTAACTTCTCTCTCCAGCGCCTTGATCTGTTCCACAGTATAGTGGTACTTTTCTTGCAATTCGCCCGATACTTCACCAAAAGCGCGAAGAGCTGTCGCTGATAGATTGTAAAGCTGTTCCCGCTTGGGCATATTCTCTTCCAATTCATCCAAGTCAAAGGCTTCGGTGTTGGCACCGCAGAAATAATGGTAGTAGTCCACCATATCTTTGGGCGGAGCCACAGCCTCGCACAGCGCGCGCAGAGCTTCCAGCGAATCCTCCAGCTGTTCCTTGGCCTTGTCCAAACGGTCTGTCAGCAGGCCGGAGACATCTTCCTTATCGTAGCAATCAAATGCTTCGGAGGTATAGTCTGCAACCGCATTTTCCAATGAACGAAACAGGTCTTTGTAGTCAATAATATACCCAAATTCCTTATCTTCACCATCCAGACGATTGACGCGGCAGATTGCTTGGAACAAGCCATGATCTCGCATAGACTTATCAATATACAGATAAGTGGCAGGCGGAGCATCAAAGCCTGTCAGCAGCTTGTCCACCACGATCAGCAGCTTCATCTGTTCCGGCTGCTTGATAAACTTTTCTTTGACCTCTTTTTCAAATGCTTTTGGGTCTTTTCCACCCAGCATCTTCATGTAGATTTCGTATTGTTCCACCGCCTCGGTCTCGCCATCATCACCTACGGTTTCAGTGCGAATATCGCCCACCGCCGGTTCGTAAGAAGTCACGATGGCGCACTTCCCCTTCAGCTCGGTCTCCTGGAACAATTCATAGAATTTGCACGCCTGATAGATACTGCCAGCCACCAGCATGGCATTACCCCGTCCATCATGCAGGCGTGGTTTTGTCTCCATATCAAAAACAATATCCGCTACAATCTGTCCCAGGCGAGCTTTGGAACTGAACATCTTTTGCAGATTACCCCAGCGCTGTTTTAGCTTGGCTTTTGCCACACCGGTCAGACCGCGCGTTTTTGCCTCAAACCAAGCGTCGATCCGATCCTGCTGGATAACATTCTGCTCCACCTCACGAGCCTCATAACGCAGATCCAAAACCACTTTATCCCGCACAGCTTCATCAAACTTATAGCGATGGATGTAAGGGCCAAATACCTCCAGACTGGTCTCCTTATCTTTTTTCATCAATGGAGTACCTGTGAAACCGATAAAGGTGGCATTCGGCAAAATGGTTTCCATCGCTTTGTGGAGCTTGCCGGATTGGGTACGGTGGCATTCATCCACAAAGACATAGAAATCTCCTTTGGGAGAAAAGTTTTCCGGCAGCGAGCGTTTCAGCTCCTCAATAAATCCAGTATAATCGGACTCGCCGCTCTTGCTTTTGTTTTTCTTGCCAAACTTGTGAATCAGGGAGCACATCATGACCGGCGAGGTGTCGTTGATCTTCTGAATCAATTCGCTTCCACGGCGAATACGGACAATGCTCTCATTTACCCCGGCAAACACCTGCTCAATCTGCACATCCAGCTCGTCCCGGTCGGTGATAATCAGGATACGGCTGTCAGAAATATTCTCCTTGATCCACTTGCTGAGCCACACCATGGTCAAGGATTTTCCAGAGCCTTGGGTGTGCCAGATGATGCCTCCCTCATGCCGTCGCACAAAATCCCGTGCAGCCATATTGCCGAAGAACTGATTAGGCCGACAGGTCTTTTTCACTCCGCTGTCAAATACGATAAAATTGTGCAGCAGCTCTACAAGCCGCTCTTTCCGGCACAGAGAAATCAGGTTTTTGTCCAGACGCAGGGGATATTTTTCGATTTGAGCGCGCACCGCTACAGAAACCTCGTCTTTGGCGTTGGGATCTTCTTTCCAGGAAAGATAATACTTTTCTGGTGTGCCAGTAGTACCGTAACGCGCGCCCTCCGAATCATTACCCGCCAGGACAAGCCCAATGGTGGCAAAAAACTGCATAATCATATCCGAGCGCTGGTTGGTCAGGCTCTGGCGGATACCCTCCGACATGGAAACCGTGCTGCGCTTCAGTTCGATGACAGCAAAAGCGATGCCGTTGATGTACAGTACCAAATCAGGGCGCTTGTGCTTGATGGTGACTTCCTCGGCAATGTAAAAATCATTTTCCAGCGGATGCTCCCAGTCCACAAACTGGACTGTAATCTTATGTTGGCCGACAGACTCGCTGACCTTGACCCCATAGCGCAGCTTTTTATAGGTCTGCTCATTCAGGTCGTAGAGGTTCACCGACTGATCGCCGGCAGCATCCTGCAATTCCTTCAGGGCGCGGCTGATAAGTACCGGCGAATAGCCCTTGCGGGTCAAGAATTTCGTCAGCAGTTCGGTTTCAATATTGGAGTTTTTCCGCTCGGTGAAATCGCCCAGATAAGTATAACCGAGTTCCTGGGCAAATAGCTTTATGACACGCTTCTGCGTGGCTTTTTCCCGTTGGCCGACACCCATTGGTGGTACCCCCTGTCATTAGTGCTTATTTGATACCCAACCAAACACATAGTGCTGCTGCCACAACGGCAACGATTATAGGAACAACCAATTTCCAAGTTAATTGTTGATACCATTTTTCTTTGGCATGCTCTTGCTCAACTTTAATATTTTGCCCTATCACACTATTTTTGATTTTATTTCCATTCCCTATATGGATACTATTATCTTCTTTTTTATTCATGACTTTCTCCGCTTTTTATTTCGGTCCTATCTATCCGATTTTTATCTCCAATTTTAATACTTCTGTCTTCAAAGATATAATTTATAATCATAGCATTTATTTTACGGACTTCTTCAGGGTCTTTTTCTGTAATGTCAATATCCAATTCATCGAGACAACCATATTCTTTATCCAATTTAATCAACACTTTTAGTAGTTTTGATTTGATTGCACTAACTATATTCTCAATTACATTGTTGGGAACAAGTTGTCTGATAGATGTACAAGCTATCCCTGTCTTTGCACGTACTGCCCCTGCCATAGCGGTGAGGTCACGCCCATATTCATATTTGCCTTCAATCAAAGAGGTCAGTGAGTTAACCCCATCCAATATATTAAATACATAATTCTTCTTATCAAGCCCTAATATCTCCAAAAATGGCAATGGTGCGTTTTCTACACTAAACCGCCCATTTATTCCACTATAGACAAAGCGGGTATTATCAATGACTCTATATGCAGGAAGTTCTGCATCGTCAGAATAACCATTCAGTTCATTTTCTACCCACTGCGCCAACTCATCATTTTCAATATCGCTTGCAATAATCAGCAGGCGATTTAAGGCTACTTCCAGCGATATTTCGTTGGAGGCCAATTCTTTGATAACCTTACTTTTGGCCATTTATGCACTTCTCCTATCCTTCAAATAATTGTTGGCAACGTTTGATCGCTCGCTGAATATCTGCGTCCTTGAAATAAGCCTTTTTCAGCTTATCTCTCCATTCTTTATTGGAATGGATCAAGTCTTTAATCGAAGCTACGGAAGTTTCCTTACCTTCCCGCCGCAAGTCGCAGATTGCCATATCTACCGTTGCCAAAAGCTCCAGTTCATTGACACTTGTGTACTGGAACTGTGACACCAGCCAATCAATATCCGCCTGCTTTCCCCAGTCCTGTAAATAGGTCAACGCCTGTTGCATTTGCACACCTTTTTCAAAACGGCTGCCCTTTTCGTTCCTTTTGACCTGGATATACTTGTTTTTCTGAGCAATCGGCTCGCCGCCTTTATAGCGGACTTCATCAGCGTAGGGACCAGCCGCTTTTTTATGAAAGGCGGAAATATCCGCCTGCTCCTTGCGGCGAACGAGATAAAGCAGCTTCTGAACTTTTTTACGTCCCAGAGGGTACTTCTCGGAATAGAAAGCGTTCACAATTCCTGCGATCATGACTGCATCATCAAAGTGCTGATTGTGTGCTGGTTGCCTTTCCTGCAGCATCTGTGTTTTCGGCTGTTCTTTTCTATCTGCATCCACCAGCCGAATCCGTCCGGTGAGCAACTCCTGCATCATGCCCTGCTTGATCTGTTGGTACTTCGCCAGTTTCTTTTCCAACTGTGCGATTTCGTTATCCATGTCAGAGAAAACTTGGGCAATAGCTTGTTGCTCCTCTACCAATGTGGGGTATTTCAAGACCAACGTAGAGATATTTGCCTTACTGATAGAAGACACCTTAATTCCCGTGATAAAAGGCAGCATTTGATTGTGAAAGCACTCTGCGTTCATGTAATAACCGAGGAATTTAGGCGCGAAAGTAACCTTAGGGCGACACAGCATTGTGTGCTGTCCGGATAAAACCTTTCCATGAACATTTACAAGCTCAACACATTTGCCAACAGTACTATCTTCTGCTGTATCTGCTATAATCACATCGCCTTCTCTGACATAACTGGATTCAGAATATTTTCTTACAGAAACCGTCTCTAACAAATATGGCATATCCGTGTTGGCCATATCCAAACAGGCTCCATACTTTGTCAAAATATCACCGTAGTGGACATTCTGAATGGTTCCGGTATCCGTCATTTGATCCCTTGTAAATGCATTTGTAGGAAGAAAATCAAAAAGATCCCCGAATGTCGCTTGGCTCCACTCCGTGGAAAACCCCGGAAGGCGTTTTTTGCCGGTGAGCAGTTCTTGCATAGTCCCCTGCTTGATGGCTTTCTTTTTCTGAATTAGCTTTTGCATGGAGGAAATCAGACTGTCTGCATCAGACACAGCTTCTGCTATAGCTGTTTGTTCTTTCAAAGCTGGATACGGAATAGGGCATCTTCCCAAAACCGTTTGGTCAATAGTTGTCATAGTTGCCGTTTTTGCATTAGCAAGAAAATATTTTCTTGCATCAGGTCTTATGCATGCAAGGTATAAATACATTGGATTTACAACATCTGTGTTTGTCTTAAATCTTACTACATGACTATCAAACACAACTGCCTTTTTCTCGCTACATCTGTACCAATTACAAAATGCTATTCCACTTGGTACAATAGACGATCTAGTGAAAAACAAATCCCCATTAAATACTTGGTACCTTTTAATCTCCTCTGCTGTGGCATTAAACAACTCTAACTTGTCGTTTGCAATCGGAGAAGATTTATACAGATCCCCAACATTAATTATTGGAATACCTTTATTCTTTCGAGCAACCTCATAAAACAAGCCATTTTGGAAACCTTCTATGGATAACTCAGATAACAGTACTATTCTCCAATCTTTTGGGTAATGGTTTACCATACAAACCCCATCCTTTCCAGATGAGATTTGACCTTGGTCTCGTACTGGTCTACTTCATCCTCACATTCCTTCAGGGTATACTCATACCGCTCTACCAGCTGGGTTACGCGAGCAGAAAGATGATGAGATACCGCCTCGTGAATGGCATCAATTCCGCTATAAATAGCAGCAAACCACTTTTTCTCCACCAACAGATGGCGAATTTCCTCCAGCGTCAGCTGGAGGTATTTTTTCTCCAGTTTGGTGTCCAGGTCTGCCTCGGCCTGCTTAATTGCCTTTTTGTAATTGCTTTCGGCATCCAACAGGGACATATACTCCTTCAATGCAGCCAATTCTTCCTTGGCAGCAGGATCTTTCTTGATTGCCTTGATCCGGGCGCTGACGGTGGCTTTTTTCAGATCGTCCAGCTGAGCAAACAGTCCATCCTCGCCGCCATTTTCTTCAGCCAGTTCTTCCAGCTTGGCGGACACCTCATCCAGTTGGCCCCGAAGGGTATCCAGTGCCTTGACATCCTCCTCAAAAAAGTGTGCGGCAATCAAAGCCTTGGGGAGCAGCTTGCCCTCAAAGCCCTTGATCTTATCGGTCTTGACCTCGATGGTCTGGCCGTTTTCTTTTTTCTTCTTAGTCACATACTCATAGGCAATTTCCCGCCCGGCCTCGTAGCCGTCATAGCAGACCGCATACACATCGTCCTGCATGGTCTCCGCCCAGTACTCCATCAGCACTTCATAGACATCGTATTTGTCGAGAAGAGCCACCTGGGCAAAATCATCCAGAAGCTGCTCGGAAATTTTGGCAATCAGCTCTTTGGGGTGAATATCCTGGCTGAGTTCCATCAAATCACGGGTAACCGTCTCCTTCCATTGGGCATAGGCATCGTCCACCTGGTCGGCATGGCGGATAAACTCCGGGTGGGAGGTAATCGTGGAAACCACTTCATCCTTGCCCACCGCCGGACGCAGATACCCCGGACGCAGCGGCTGAAACAGGATTTCCTTCAAAGATGGGTATACCGCCCAATATTCCGCCATACTGTCCACATCGGTTTCCGGAATGCCGCCGTTCAGGTGAGCATTGATGTCCTGTAAATCTTCCGACTCGCTGCTATCAATATAGCGCGGAATATTCAGGTTGTACTCGTTGGTGACTTTGATCTCCTCGTTCGGAACAAACCGGGCATACTTGGGGTCCGATTCATCCATTGTAAGGAAGGTGGTCACGATCTTGTGAATATCCTGTTCCCGCAGGCGGTTCTTGTTGCCATCCTTCACATAGCCTTTGCTGGCGTCAATCATGAAAATGCCGGTACGATCAGCAGCATCCTCTTTGTCCAGCACCAGGATACAGGCAGGAATTCCCGTGCCATAGAACAAGTTAGCAGGCAGGCCAATAATGCCTTTGATATAACCCCGGTCAATGATCTTTTTGCGGATGTCAGCCTCGGCATTGCCTCGGAACAACACACCATGAGGCAGAATGACTGCTGCCTTACCGGTAGATTTCAAAGATTTCAGGACATGCAGCAGCCAAGCGTAGTCGCCGTTTTTCTCCGGCGGCACGCCCAACACAGTCTCGCTATATCTCCCATAAGAATCAGGGATCGTAATGCCATCCATCCAGGATTTATCCGAGAAAGGTGGATTGACTACGATGTAGTTGAAGGTTTTCAGCAGTTCAGGGTTGTTCTCATCTTTATACTGGGGTGCAGACAAGGTGCTTTTATTGCCGACAATTACGCCAGCGCCCTTGTTGTGTAGGACCAGATTCATGCGGGCAAGACCGGCGGTGGAGTTATCCTTTTCCTGTCCATAGATGGAGATCTCGCAGGGGGCCTCATCCGCCGCACGAATCAGCAGCGAACCGGAACCGCAAGCAGGATCATAGACTGTCATGCTGGGATCGGTGGCTTTATCAATACCGATCACCTTTGCCATAATCCGAGAGACTTCGCCCGGTGTATAGAACTGGCCCTTGCTCTTGCCGGAATCCTGGGCAAATTTCCGCATCAAAAATTCGTAGGCGTCGCCCAAAATGTCATCACCGCCAGCGCGGTTGTTGGTGAAGTCCAACTCCGGTTTCTGGAAAATTTCCACGAGACCAGAGAGCTTATCTACCGCTTCCTTGTCGGTGCCCAGTTCCTCGCTGTTGAAGTCGGCAATGTCGATAATGCCTTTCAAGTCGTTGGCTTCTGCCAGCTTGCCAATGATGATATTGATGCCTTCACCAATGTTTTTCTTATATTTCAAGGCAATAACATCGTCAAAGCTGCCGCCTTCTGGCACTTCAATGTCCCAGTTATCACTGCTCTTGAAGCGGTCGGACACATACTTCACAAACAGCAGTGTCAGAATATAATCCTTATAACGGGCCGGTTCCACACCGCCCCGCAGTTTATCACACGCAGCCCATATCTGGCTGTAAATTTCGCTCTTTTTGATTGCCATCGGTACCTCTCCGTTCTCTTTTTAATTTCCTGTCAGGTTCCCATTTACTCCTCTGGCGGAACGGGGATGTACACCATTTTCAGGGGGATCATTTTGCGGTATTTGACACTGAGCTGATCGTAATATTTCAAGACCAGATCCACAAGTTCTGTGCCGTTAATGCCGCGAATAATCGGGGTGTTATCCAGGTATTTCTGCGCATTTTTGGTATAGTTGGACAGTGTCACAAACAGGCCATAATCTCCTTCACGCATAGCACCTTTCAGAGACTGGATGGTAGTCTCTTTAATATCTCCATCTTGGCTTTTGACCTGGACAACAATGCGGGGCGGCAGCTCGTCTTTATAGGCGGTAATGTCGATGCCACTATCCCCACCATGCGGAGACAGAATCGTGCGGTAGCCCATGGCCTGCAAAAGATTTGCGACAAACGGCTCCAGATCATAACCTTTCAGATTCTTGCTCAGCTCTTTCAAGATAAAGTCGCGGGTAGCCTCGATGATTTCATCCGCTGTTTGTGCCACTGTCTCATCGGTATCCGGCTCCAGAATATTGCCTTTGAAATCTTTATCCAGAGCCTTAAAATACTCATCTGCATAGTTTTTCACCTGAAAAAAGCTCAGTGCCGAGCCAACTTCATGCAGAGCGCCCTGGGAAAAGGCTGTACGCGGCAGATGCTTGAGCCACTTCACTTTCCGGCGATTGGGATACAGTGCTGCGGTAGCCTCATAGAAATAGGCACTCTCCACGACCCCAATATTGATCTTACGGTCAATTTTGGACGGGAACACCACATAGTCTCCTTCCTGTACCTCATGAACAAATCGGTACAGCATTCCGGCACTTGTGGCAATCGAACCTTTTTTAGCGTCCGGATAGGCTGCGATATATTTTTCTTTGTAGGCATCACGGGATGTACTTATAGCCAACAAGTCGCCCATCTCTTCCCAGCCAATTGCAATTAGATTCTGATTCAAAAAAAGGGGATCGTCCATCGTATGGATTCCCCAAACTGTTTTGTTTGCTGCTGCCATCACAGCCACACTCCTATCCGATCTTTCACAACTTTTCAGCTTGCTAGGGCCTTATATCCAGAAAGTCGCCTTCAAATGTCAGACCACTTTGTCAAAATTCTTGCTTATTTTTCTTCCGGAACAAACTCCAGAATATCGTCCACGCCGCACTCCATCACGCGGCAAATCTTCTCGATGCTTTCGATAGAAACATACTCGTTGCGCTTTAGGCGGGTGATAATATTGGCACTAAAACCGGCCTTCTCTTTTAGCTGTGCATTGCTTATCTTTTTATCAATCATCAGATGAAATAAGCGGTCATAACAAATCGCCATTTTAGTCCCTCCAAAGCAAGAAATGCTTGGATTTATTTTATCACACTTTCGTGAAAAACTCAACTTCATGTCGAATCATTATGCTTTATCACTGTTATGAAAAGAGAGCCTTTCTTTACGCGCCTTTTTGCATACTCCACCAGCTCCCGTGCATTACTGGCAGGGTGCCACGCATAGGCGATGAGGTAGTCTACATGATCCACAACATAGCGGTTTGCTCTCACGATTGCGATCTTGCGCGGAACGCTTTCCATCCCTGGTGGATAGAATGTTCCGTCAAATCCATCTGGTGTTGAGATAGGCCGCTCTGCTGGATGGTACGGCAACAGCAAAATGAGCTTCACTTCTGGGTAGAAACGCTTTGCTTCTTTGACTGCTGACGCTGCAAGACGGTCAAATCCGCCGTAGTCGCCAACGATAAATTCTGTAACGCCATATTCCAAAATGTGCTGCTCCACAGCCGCATACAATGCCGGATAGATCTCTTCTGATGTCTCTCGGTGTCCGATAAAGAAACAGCTCTTTCCGCCCAAATTTCTCCCTCCTTCGTAGTTGCGTTTATCGTTAAAATTATACGATATAAATGATTAAATCACAACGATTTATCAAAGTATAATTTACGAAGAACACAAGCAAAGGAGTGATGCAGGTGAAGGATATTCTCTCGATTATAACCGCGTATCGAGAGGAGCGGGGCTGGACAGAGTATCAGCTTGCAGAACGCTCCGGTTTGCCGCAATCCACGATCTCCTCATGGTATCGCAAGAATATGGTTCCGACCATTCCATCCCTGGAGAAAATCTGCACAGCCTTTGGCATTACGCTATCTCAACTATTTGCCGAAGAAGATGCACCTGTTTCCTTGACTGAGGCGCAGAAAAAGCTTCTGGAACGCTGGTCAAGATTGAGCGAAGAACAGCAAGCTGTTGTATTTGCTTTGATTGATAAGATGTAAAAAATCCGTCAGAGGCGCACCCTTTAGAGTGTTGCTTCTGGCGGATTTTTTTGCCATCAATCTAACGGAGTTTTCTTTGTTACTGCTTTTAGATACAATTCAGGGTCCCCATTCAAAATCAGTTCGGCATAGGACAGCGGATCATTATAGATCAGCCAGTCCAGTTCTGACCGTTGGTACATACTGCTCGCTACCTCGTTCTCCACGGCGGTGCAGTCGATGGACAACAGGGTTCCATCTTCCATGCACAGCTCCACGCAGGCAGTGTCCGGGTTGAACTCACAGGACAAAATTTTTCTCATACTCGTTACCTCCCAATACTTGAATTTCAGTTGATTTTCCGCAGCGGCACAAGGGCCGTTTCGGTTGTTTTAGATACAGGCAAGCAATGCGTGTGGATAGCCACACACAAATCCGGCAAGCAATGCGAGTGTTAATACACACTCACATTTCCTGCCGTCTGCTTGTTGAGGGCAGCGCCCCCAAGCCCCTTCTGAACACAGAATTTCATTCTGTGGCTGCGCGTTCTCCGAACGCTTTTTGCCTCTGTACCCGGTACCCTGTTTTGGGGCATAGGGTGTCGTGAAACGCGACATCCTTTGGTACTTTTAAGGTGCCCTAAAATGGGGTACCCTCCTGAGAGATGAGGTGGTAAAATACCCCCCCAGTTTTTTCCTTCCGCGACGGTGGCGACGGTCGCAACGATGCTGGGAGTACCCCTCAAAACACCGTCGCGACCGTTGCGAGCGTCGCGCTTTACTCGATTACTTCAAACGCGGGTGCTTCCACCACCATGTAGGTCAGCCGGATACGCCGTCCGGTGTGCTTGGTTTTGTTCTCGTACTTCACCTGATGTTCTTCCAACAGTCGGCTGACATTCACATTCAGATGTTTGGTGAGCCGGTTTACCGCCATATCCGTTTGAATCGCCTGGGCCAGCTCGGTGGGACTGCCTTCCCATTCGCGGTTCTCGGAGGATACAATCTTTGCCACGGCTTCCAGCACCGGGTCTGGAGGCTGCTTCCAAAGCTCATTCTCCGCATGGTCAAGGCTCCAAACCAGGTTCTCCTGATCCTTGCTCAGATACAGCCGTTGATCCGGCTGGTCTCTGCCTACCACCTCCAAGGTGGCCCTGCTATCTGTCCGCTTTTCCTTCTGCATCAGGAGCGCCCCATCCGCGCAGCCCAGCAAGCCCGTGGTGCCGGAAATCATTTCAAAGCTGTCTCCCGCAGGCTGTTTTCTGGTGTGGTGGACGATCAGGACGCAGACGCCATATCGGTCAGCAAATTGCTTCAGCTTGCCGATCACCTCATAGTCGCTGGAGTAGCTGTAACTGTCGCTCACTGCCTCACGGACTTTTTGCAGGGTATCCACAATAATCAGCTTGGTATCACTGTGTTCCCGGACGAACTTTTCCAACTGTTCATCCAGGCCGCTGCCGAGCATCTTGGCGCTGGTAGCGAAGTGGAGGGAGCTTGTCCCCTCTACGCCAAACATACGGAACATCCGGCGTTGTAAACGGCTCTCGTCATCCTCCAACGCCAGGTAGAGGACAGTGCCCTGATGGGTCTTGTAGCCCCACAAATCCTGCCCGGTACTGACATGGTGGGCGATCTGCGCCACCAAGAAGGACTTGCCGATTTTGGGCGCTCCGGCAAGAATGTACGCTCCTATGTAGAGCAGGTTCTCAATCACCGCAGACTTGCCCTGGAATACATTGTCCATCAGCTCGTCCAAGGTCACAGTATGGAGGTAGTCCGGGTCGCTCATGCGGCGCATTTTCCGGTAAAGTTCCTCCAAATCTCTTTCCGGGGAATTGCTTTTTTCGTCCGGGTCTGGTATAGTGGTCTTGGAATTTTGAGAGATTGACTGCCCATCATCTGCGCCAACAGATGAGCCCTGGGCGGTCATTTTCTTTTTATCATCGGTCATAGGCAAAATCCTCCTGCATCCCGTTCATAATGGTGGCAATCATCTGGATGGTGTCCAACAGCTCATCGTTTACGCCCTGTCCAGCTTCGATCCTGCGCAGCTCGTCCAGCACAGCGGCCAGCTGATCCCGCAGCGCCTTGTAGACCCTGGGGTTGCCCTGGACCACCACATCTCGGCAGAGCAGCCGTCGGATGATGTAATCCTGTTTAGTCAAGCCGGTGAGCTTCACCGCCGTCTCGATCTGGGCGTCCTCCTCCGGGGAGACCCGAAAAGCTACAGTCTTGTTCCTCCAACGGTTATGCTTATCCAAATTCTTTGCTGACATATTTAGTTGCCCCTTTCCATGTTCAATTTATCCGCCATTTCCGCTTGCTTGGACGGAAACAGGTGCGCATAGTTGTAAGTGATGTCAATGCTCTCGTGGCCCACCCGGTCCGCGATGGCCGTGGCGGAGAACCCCATGTCGATCAGAAGTGAAACCGCGCTGTGACGAATATCGTGGATTCTGATGCGCGGTACCCCGGCTTCTTTGGCTCCCCTGTCCATCTCTCGATGGAGATAGCTCTTGGTGACAGTGAACATTCGGTCATCCGGCCCGATCCCGTAGAGCATCTTGATGTAATCCTGGATTTCCTCGGCCAGGAATTGCGGCATGGTGATGATCCGATTGCTCTTTTCGGTTTTGGGAGTGGTAATCAGATCCTGACCGTTCAGCCGCTGATAAGACTTATTGATAGATACTGTGCGCTTCTCGAAGTCAAAGTCCGCTGGGGTCAGAGCCAGCAGCTCCCCCTCCCGAATACCGCACCAGTAGAGCATCTCGAAGGCGTAGAAGGACAGCGGCTTGTCCATCATCACCTCCGCAAATTTCAGGTACTGCTTCTTGGTCCAGAACATCATCTCCCGGTTTTTCTTCTTGCCCATGCTGCCTGCCTTCTTGCAGGGGTTCTCTCGGAGATTGTAGTACCGAACCGCGTGGTTAAAGATGGCGCTAAGCTGGTTATGGACCGTTTTCAGGTACACCGGCGAGTAGGGCTTACCGTTCTCATCTTTGTGGTTCAGCATCTCGTTCTGCCAGGTGATGATCTGCTGGGCGGTGATGTTGCACATCTTCAGCCTGCCGAAGTAGGGCAGCAGCTTAGTACGGATGATATGGTCCTTGGTGGCCCAGGTGTTTTCCTTAAGCCGGGTTTTCATATCCGCCGTGTAGAGGTCCACGAAGCTCTTAAAGGTCATATCCAGATCGGCGCTGGTCTTGTTGAGCTGTTCGCGCTCCCAGGCCTGCGCCTCCCGTTTGGTCTTGAAGCCCCGCTTCTGGGTCTGCTTGCGCTCGCCGTTCCAGTCAGTATAGCGGTAGACCGCCCGCCAGGTGTTTGTCTTTTCTTCCTTATAGACTGCCATGATTAGCCCTCCTTTCCCGTCTTGCCGTAGCAAAACTTCTCCATGAAAAAGTTACGATTGACCCGCCCAGCGATGGTCAGATAGCCCTTCTCACGGAGTTCGGCGTTGAGCTTGTGGATCACCTTGTAGGCGTGGGACTTGGAGATGCCCAGCTCCTGGGCCACTTCCTCCACGCGCATAAAGTTTTGTGCCTGCATTGAAAATACCTTCCTTTCTTCGTTGATGGCTGCTGCGGCTGGATATTGTGTTCCATAAATGCCTCCTCACTTTCGTCCGCCACTTTTTTCCCGGATGTATAACCGGGGGATTGCGGCAGTTCTTTTCCATTTATTGATTCTAAGCTATTATGCTTAGTCTATTGTTATTATACTAAGCAAAATAGCTTGTGTCAATCGGAGTACGCAAAATAAATTAAATAAAATTGTTTAGGATTCTCTTGACTTTACTAAGCATTTCTGCTACGCTTTTCCTAAAGACAACCAACGATTGGAGTTGATGATATGGCGATTGGCGAACGGATTCACTTTTTTCGTCTCCTGCGGGGGATGACTCAGAAATATCTCGGCATGGCGCTGGGCTTTCCGGAAAAGTCCGCCGATGTGCGCCTTGCTCAGTACGAAACAGGATCAAGAACCCCTAAGGCGGACCTGACTGCTGCCCTGGCTCAGGTACTGGATGTCTCTCCCCATGCGCTCTCTGTCCCAGACATAGACTCCTATGTGGGGCTCATGCACACCCTGTTTACCCTGGAGGATAACTACGGGCTCAAGATTAGCGAGATGGATGGAGAAGTCTGCCTGAAGGTCGATGTGCGGAAGAGCAAGGACGCTGCTCGGCTGCATGAGATGCTTTGCTCCTGGCAACAGGCCGCTGCCATGTTGGAGGCGGGCGAAATCTCCAAAGAGGACTATGATAAGTGGCGCTACCATTACCCGGAGTTTGACAACTCCCAGACCTATGTGAAGATACCGCCCCAGGACCTCTTTTGACCTGCTCACTTGTAGGCCACGGGAGAGGCCGTTTGTTGCACAGAGTAATAATAAAAAGAAAAAGAGAGCTAACTGACTAATCAAAATCAGTTAGCTCTCTTTTTATGAATAATGAAAAAGTGTTGCCAAATCGTTGCCACGGAGGGCATTAACCCTTCAAAAGCCCAGTTATATCAGGCTTTTCCGGGCCTCTGAAATCATTCCCACTCCACCGTTGCGGGGGGCTTGCTGGTGATGTCGTAGACAATTCTGTTGATGCCCTTGACCTCGTTGACGATGCGGCCGCTGATCTTGTCGAGCAGCTCGTAGGGGATGCGGGCCCAGTCGGCGGTCATGAAGTCCTCGGTCGTCACAGCGCGCAGCGCAAGCACGCGGTCGTAGCTGCGGCCATCGCCCATGACACCGACGGTGCGCGTGTTGGTCAGGACGGCGAAGTACTGGTTCATCTTCTTGTTTTCGCCGGCCTTTTCCAGCTCCTCGCGGTAGATCGCGTCGGCAAGGCGCAGCGTGTCGGCCTTTTCCTTCGTGATCTCGCCCATGATGCGGATGGCAAGGCCCGGGCCGGGGAACGGCTGGCGGGAGACGAGGTATTCGGGAAGCCCCAGCTCGCGGCCAAGTTGACGCACTTCGTCCTTAAAGAGCAGGCGCAGCGGCTCGATGATCTCCTTGAAGTCGACATAGTCGGGAAGGCCGCCGACATTGTGGTGGCTCTTGATGACTGCGGCATTGCCGAGGCCGGATTCGATGACGTCGGGGTAGATCGTGCCCTGAGCGAGAAAGTCGACCGCGCCGATCTTCTTCGACTCTTCCTCGAACACGCGGATGAACTCTTCGCCGATGATCTTGCGCTTGCGCTCGGGATCAGAGATGCCAGCGAGCTTCGAGAGGAAGCGGCCCTCGGCGTTCACGCGGACAAAGTTGATGTCCCACTTCTTGAACGCCGCCTCGACCTCGTCACCCTCGTTGAGGCGCATGAGGCCGTGGTCGACAAAAACGCAGGTGAGCTGGGGGCCGACGGCCTCGGCCAGCAGCGCCGCCACGACGGACGAGTCCACGCCGCCGGAGAGCGCCAGCAGCACGCGGCCGGAGCCGACCTTTTCGCGCACGGCGGCGATGGCAGTATTTTTATAGTCGCCCATCGTCCAGTCGCCTGTCGCGCCGCAGACCTCGTAGAGGAAGTTGCGGATCATCGCGGTGCCGAACTCCGTGTGGTTGACCTCGGGATGGTACTGCACGCCGTAGAACCCGCGCGTTTCGTCGCAGATGGCGACGTTCGGGCAGGCGTCGGAGTGCGCGACGAGAGAGAAGCCCTCGGGAACGACCTCCATGTAGTCGCCGTGGCTCATCCACGTCACGCTCTTTTCGGGAAGGCCCTTGAAGAGCTTGCAGTTCGTGTTAAAAAACGTCTCGGTCTTGCCGTATTCGCGCGCGGTGGCGTCGTTTGCGGCGACGACCTTGCCGCCGAGGTGGTGCGCGATGAGCTGGCAGCCGTAGCAGATGCCGAGCACGGGCACGCCCGCGTCAAAGAGCGCGGGATCGACGTGCGGCGCGTCCTCGAGATACACGCTGTTCGGGCCGCCGGTGAAGATGAAGCCGATGGGCTTCATTGCGAGAAGGTCCGCAAGCGGCGTCGTGTAGGGCTTGACCTCGCAGTAAACGCCGCATTCGCGCACGCGGCGTGCGATGAGCTGGTTGTACTGGCCGCCAAAGTCCAGTACGATGATGGTCTGATGGTTCATATTGAAATTCTCCTGCCGTATCCAATAATATGGTAAAAGCATCATATCATAGCTTTTCCCATTTTTCCAGCGGTATTGTAAAAATAAAAAGGTCGCGCGGTCAATGGATCG
>JBBNGO010000051.1:0-18430 GCA_040095065.1 Hominicoprocola fusiformis | reverse complement strand
TCTGGTGCTTGTCAAAGTTTCGTTGTTTAATTTACAAGGTGCACGCTCCATTCGCGGAACAGGTGTTATCTTAGCACCTACCATCCCTTTTGTCAACACCTTTTTTCACTTTTTTCAAATTATTTTTTCAGAGCCAGATAGAGACAAATCCATCCATAGATGTTATAATAGAAAAACCGTTTCATTTTGGAGGTATTTCCCTTGGATTTCCAACATATTGAGGCAACTTTCGGGAAGCTGGAGCACCGTTCGCTCTCGTTTTCGAAAGGTCTTAATATCATAGAAGCGCCGAATGAGTCCGGCAAGTCAACGCTGCTCGCGTTTCTTCGCGTGATGCTCTACGGCTTTCCGCCGCGGGAACGTGGGGCGATGGCAGATAAGAACCGCTACGCTCCCTGGTCGCTCTCGCCGATGCGCGGCACACTGACGCTCACGTGCGAAAAGGGCGGCATCACTCTGCAGCGCGACACCGCGCGCGCGAACAGTCCCATGGGACGCTTTTCCGCCGTCTACACTGGCAGCGGCGAAGCGGTCGACGGTCTGACCGCCGCTGACTGCGGCGAAACGCTGCTCGGCGTCCCGTGCGAGGTCTACGAGCGCAGCGCGTTCATCCGCCAGAGCAGTCTGACGGTCGACGCGAGCGCCGAGCTCGAACGCCGCATCGCCGCGCTCATCACCACGGGCGAGGAGGGGCAGTCGTTCAGTGAAGCGTCCGCCGCGCTCAAAAAGCAGTTCAACGCGCGCAAATACAACAAATCCGGCCGCATCCCCGCGCTCGAGGCCGAGATCAGCGCGCAGGAGCGCGCGCTCGACGAGCTCTCTCAGCTCACGCGCAGCAAGCGCAAGGCCGAGGAAGCCCTCGCCTCATTCGATGCCGAGGAAGCCTCGCTGCGCGAACAGCTCCGCGCACACGATCTTTGCGATGCGCAGGACGCCCGCCGCGCCGCCGCAGAAGCGCGGCAGGCATGGCAGAGCACCGAAAACAAAGCCGAACATCTCCGCCGCGCACTGATCGAGCAGAATGTGCCCGCGCGTGACGCGCTGGAGCAGGGCCGCGCAAGGCTCAACGCACTCTCTTCTTTGAAGGCCGAGGCCGCGGACGCGCAGAAGCGCTGTGATGACGCCGAAGCTGCTCTGTCTGATTTTGACGCAAGACCTGCCGAGCGCCCGCGCTCACTATTACCTTATATAATAGTAAGTGCCGTGCTATTGCTGCTCTTTATATTTGTTTCCGCATTGCCCAGCCCTGTCGCTCTGGTCGGGTGCATCGTCTCCGGCGCTGCGCTGGCTGCACTTCTTGTCTTAAACTGGAACAACACACGCAAAGTTCGCACCGCACATGAGGAAAAGCGCGGCACCTTGGAGCAAGCCCTGCGCGATGCGCGTTCCGACGCCGCCGCACAGCAAAAGCTGTATGATGCCGCCGCGCGCGAGCTGCTCGTGCTCATCCCCGCGGGCGACATCTCCCGCGTTGGCGCATATCTCGACGCCGCGCTGCAAAAATACGCCGAGCTGGACGCCCTGACGCGCGAGGCGCGCGACCTGTCGCTGCGCTGCGATCTGCTTTCCGCCCGCGCGCCGAAGGGTGACGTTCCCGACGAGCCAGTTGTGCGCCCCGCACGCTCCCGTGCGGAGCTGCAAACTGCGCTCGACGCGCTCGCACGGTGCCGTCGTGAAGCGCAGAGCACCTTTGACTACACCTCCGGCCGCTGCCGCGCCATCGGCGACGCCGCCGAGCTTGAAGCCGCACTCACGCAGAAGCGCGACGAGCTTGCACAAAAACAAGCGGAATACGACGCCATCGCCCTCGCGATGGAATCGCTGCAAAGCGCGAACACCGCACTGCAAAACCGCTTTTCTCCCGCGCTCAGCCGCCGCGCCGGCGAGCTTTTCTCCCGCCTGACGGGCGGCAAATACGAAAGCGTCCTGCTTGACCGCACGTTTTCCGCGCAGGCGGGCGAAACGGGCGAGAGCGTTTCCCATGACGCACAGCTTTTGAGCCTCGGCACGCTCGACCAGCTGTATCTTGCCGTACGCCTCGCCATCTGCGAAAGCGCCCTGCCCGCGGACGATCCCCCGCCCATCGTGCTCGACGACGCACTTGTCCGCTTCGACGACGAGCGCTGCCGCGCCGCGCTCGAGCTTTTATTAGAGGAAAGCAAATCCCGTCAAATTCTGCTTTTCACCTGCCAGCACCGCGAGAGCGCGTATCTCTCCGGCCGCGACGGCGTCACATTCCTGTCCCTATAATCCCAAATCGATAAAGGAGAAATTGAATGACCACACTGCAAGCCCTTCCCCTGCCTTCCAACTTCGAAGACATCTGCGAGCTGTTTTTGCTCTACATCGCGTACAGCACCCTCGGCTGGTGCGGCGAGATGCTCTACTGCTCCATCCCCAAGGGTCACATCTGCGAAAAGAGAGGCTTCCTCAACGGCTTCCTCTGCCCCATTTACGGCCACGGCGCGCTGCTCGTGCTCTATCTTCTGCACGGCGGCTTCCAGAATCCGGTGCTCACGTTCATCTTCGGTGCGATCGTCACGTCGATCCTTGAATACTTCACGAGCTGGATCATGGAAAAGCTCTTCCACATGCGCTGGTGGGACTACTCCCATTATAAATTCCAGATCAATGGCCGTGTGTGCCTTCTGAACTCCACGTGCTTTGGCCTTGCGTGCGTGCTGCTGTGCCACCTTGTCCAGCCCTGGCTGTGGGAGCGCATCGTGAATCTCGGCTCTACCATCACCGTGCCGCTTGCGTCCTTCATCTTCGGCATCTATCTGATGGACACCGTGCTCTCCATCCGCAGCGCCATCCAGCTCAGCGCCCAGATGGGCAAGCTGCGCGAGCTGCAATCCGAGCTCAAGGACTATGTCGCCGAAAAGCGTGAGGAGAGCCAGGAGCGCAAGGCCGAGCGCCGTGCCGAGGTACGCGAGCGCGCCCGCATGCTGCGTGACGGCGCGGATATCTTCGAGCGCCGCCTGCTCCACTCCCACCCCGACATCCGCAAGTCGCGTGAAGACCTGCTCGCCGCGATCCGCGCCCGCCTGAACGAGAGCGAGACCGAGGCCAAGAAAGCTGCCGACGAGCTCTTCGGCGATGAGCGCAAGGCGTAATTTGCCAAGCCGCGCGGTTGACTTCCGCGCGCAAACGGTATAAACTAAGCGCGCCGCTGGCCAACTGGCGGCACACCACGCAGCAAAGGAGAATACTGATCTATGAGCGAATGCACCCACAATTGCTCTACCTGCGGCGAAAGCTGCGCTGAGCGTGCAACGCCGCAATCCTTGCGCAAAGCGCCGCACCCCGAAAGCCACATCGGCAAGGTGTTCGGCGTTGTGTCCGGCAAGGGCGGCGTTGGCAAGTCCATGGTCACGAGCCAGCTCGCCGTCACGCTGCACCGCCGCGGTTACAAGGTCGGCGTCATGGACGCCGATATCACCGGTCCCTCCATCCCGCAGGCCTTCGGCGTGCACGACAAGGCCGTCGGCACGCAGACCGCGCTCTACCCCTGCGTCAGCCACAGCGGCATCGAGGTCATGTCCATCAACCTGCTTTTGGAGGATGAGACCGATCCCGTCATCTGGCGCGGCCCCGTCATCGGCGGTGTCGTCCAGCAGTTCTGGACGGATGTTGCTTGGGATGTGGACTATCTGTTCGTCGATATGCCCCCCGGCACGGGCGACGTGCCGCTGAGCGTCTTCCAGTCCATCGCGCTCGACGGCATCATCGTCGTCACCTCCCCGCAGGAGCTTGTCTCCATGGTCGTGGAGAAGGCCGTGAAGATGGCTGAAAAGATGGACGTGCCCATCGTCGGCGTCGTGGAGAACATGAGCTATGTCGCCTGCCCCGATTGCGGCAAAAAGATCTATCTCTTCGGCGAGGGCAAGAGCGAAGAGGCCGCAAAGCGTCACAATCTTCCCCTGCTCGCCCAGATGCCCATCGACCCGAAGCTCGCCGCCCTCGTGGACGCGGGCAAGATCGAAGAGTTCGAGGGCACATGGCTGAACGCCGCCGCCGATGCGCTCGAAAAGACGCGCAAGCGCGCCGAATAACAAAAAACAAGCGCAAAAAATCGCACCTCGAACGAGGTGCGATTTTTTATATTCTGTTTGTGGCTTAGTCGTTGGAATAGTTGTCGAAGTAGCCCTGAATGTAGACAATGGGCGTGCCCTTGTCGCCGCTGCCGCTCGTCAGGTCGCAGAGCGAGCCGATCAGGTCGGTCAGGCGGCGGGGCGTCGTGCCCTCGGACACCATGTTGCCGACCAGGCTCTCGCTGGTCTTCTCGCGGATGCGCTCTTCGATGGCTTCCTTCAGCGCCTCGCCCTTGAGATCGCCGAAGTCATTGTCGGCGAGGTACTTGAGCTTCAGCTCGTTCGGCGTGCCGACAAGGCCCTTGGTGTAGCCGGGGGAGACGACGGGGTCGGCGAGCTCCCAGATCTTGCCGACGGGGTCCTTGAACGCGCCGTCACCGTAGACCATGGCCTCGATGTGCTTGCCGCTGGCCTTGCTGAGTCTCTCGCCCAGTTCCTCGGCCACGGCCATGCAGTCGCGCGGGAAGAGCTTGACGGTCTCCTCGGTCGCCTTGTTGGAGCCGAGCAGTCCGTATTCGGCGTTGTAGCCGCTGCCGTCGACGCTCTTATTGAGCAGATCGTCGAGGCCGAGCACCACGCGGGCGCCAGCGGCCTTGAGCAGGCGCTTGCTGCGCGCGCGGGTGTGGATGTCGCAGGTGATGACGGCGTCGGTGTAGTTGCACAGCGTCTGCACGCGATTGCCGAAGATGACCTCGACCTCAGCGCCGGCGTCGGTGATGATGCCGGAGTAGAAGTCGATGTAGTCGACGCCCGTGAACGGGTGCACCGCCGCGCCGAATTTCTTGCGGAATTGTTCGAGCGTCAGAACATCGCTGTACGGGTCGACGCCCGCCTCGTCGAGCTTGTCCCAGTCGACAAGGCCGTTGCCCACCTCGTCAGAGGGGTAGGAGAGCAGTAGCACGATCTTCTTGCAGCCCATCGCCATGCCGCGCAGCAGCAGGGAGAAGCGGTTGCGGCTCAGGATTGGGAACGCGACGCCCACGGTGCCGCCGCCGGTCTTTTCGCGCACGTCTTTCGCGATCTGGTCGAGCGTTGCGTAGTTGCCCTGCGCACGCGCCACAACGGATTCCGTCACGGCGACGACGTCGCGGTCGCGCGGCTCGATGCCCGCTTCCTTCCACGCTTCCATCACGGAAGCGGCAGCGACCTCAGCAATGTTATCTCCCTCGCGGATGATGGGTGCGCGCACGCCGCGCACGACAGTTCCGATCGTTCTCATCTTGATCTCCTTTTTACTTTATAGTCAGCGCACAAGGCGCTCTTGCAAAGTCATACAGTTTAGTATTATAATCACGGTATAGGGATAAGTAAAACATCGTTTTTTGATAATAAATATAAGTCATTCTTATGGTTTAAGATCAGGAGGGTTTGCCAAATGGTCAAGCTGGAGCTTTACCGCGTCTTCCGCGAGGTCGCCGAGGCCGGGAATATTTCCCTGGCAGCGGAGAATCTCTACCTTTCGCAGTCCGCCGTCAGCCAGAGCGTCAAGCAGCTCGAGCAGCAGCTCGGCACGCGTCTTTTCCTGCGCTCGCCGCGCGGCGTCACGCTCACTGAGGACGGCCGCCTCTTATTTGAATATGTGCGCAGCGCCATGGGTCTTCTCGAGACCGGCGAGGACAAATTGCAGCAGTCGCGCACGCTTCAGGCCGGCACGCTCGTCATCGGCGCGAGCGACACCGTGACGAGCCAGTTTCTCCTGCCGCATCTC
This sequence comes from Hominicoprocola fusiformis, assembly GCA_040095065.1. Taxonomy (GTDB): domain Bacteria; phylum Bacillota; class Clostridia; order Oscillospirales; family Oscillospiraceae; genus Hominicoprocola. The sequence continues at coordinate 12,628 of JBBNGO010000051.1, read as the reverse complement.
GACGCCTTCCACCGCCGCCATCCCAACATCCATATCCGCATCATCAGCGGCCGCAGCTATAAGGTGCTGGGGCTTCTCCGCGCCGGAAGGGTCGATATCGCCTTTGCAAGCGCCCCTGGCGATGCGGACGACTTAGAGCACATCCCCTGCTTTGAAACGCATTCCTGCTTTGTCGCCGCGCCGGACTACCCCTGCGACTTCACCCGCGCCTACACGACCGAGGAGATCGCCGCATTCCCGCTCATTCTTCTTGAAAAGAAGGCCTCCTCGCGCACCTACCTTGAAAAATACTTCCTCCAAAGCGGCGTCAGGCTCACGCCGGAGATCGAGCTCGGCGCGCGCAGCCTTCTTGTCGACCTGGCGAAGATTGGCTTCGGCGTTGCGGGCGTCACGCGCGAATTCGTCCAGGGCGAGCTCGCCGCGGGCGAGATCCGCGAGCTTTCCACCGCTTTTTCCATCCCGCCGCGCACCGTCGACCTCTGCATGCTGCGCAACGTTTCGCCCAGCGCCGCAACCGAACGTTTTGCCCGCGATGTGCTTGAAAAATTACAGGGCAAATCCGTTTCCGTTTAAATTCTGCAAGGTTTCCGTCATTTCGCACATCGAGTCTGCATAATTTTTGTCATTTTAGCCAAGGCGATTTTCTTGACAAGATTTTTGCGGCATGTTACCCTCTTTTTCGCTGCAACGAGCGAAGATACACGGTTTTCAGGATCTTTTTGAAACTGAAAGCGCTGGAAAACTCTGGAGAACTCATTCAGTTGGGTACCGAAGGGGCAAGGCCTTGGCTAAAATTGTTAAGGCTGAATCTCTCAGGCAAAAGGACGGAGAGCATCGGCACCATGCCGGTTTTTCCGTCCTCACTTTTTCTCTCTATTGTTTTTTAAGCTGTCGATCTTCTGTTGGATCGGCAGCTTTTTATTTTTTGCATTTTCGACTTTACAATATAAGGAGAGCATCATGGCTTCATCATTCGAGACCACCCTTTTCCCTATCGTTCAGACCATCAACGAATACCTCAGCAACTACGTTTTGGTCATCCTGCTGCTCGGCGTCGGCATCTGGTACACGATCAAAACGCGCTGCGTGCAGGTCCGCTGCTTTAAGGAGGGCTGGAACCGCGTGTTCGGCAACATCACCCTCAACGGCAAAAAGGGCGGCGGCGGAATGAGCTCGTTTCAGGCGCTCGCCACTGCCATCGCGGCCCAGGTCGGCACCGGCATCATCGTCGGCGTCGCGGGCGCGATCCTCACCGGCGGCCCCGGCGCGGTGTTCTGGATGTGGGTCATCTCGTTTTTCGGCATGGCCACGATCTACGCGGAAGCGACGCTCGCGCAGGAGACGCGCATCGTCGAGCTCGACGGCACGGTCAAGGGCGGTCCTGTCTACTACATTACGACAGCCTTCCAGGGCAAATTCGGCAAGTTTCTCGCGGGCTTCTTCGCCGTCGCCATCACGCTGGCGCTCGGCTTCATGGGCTGCATGGTGCAGTCCAACTCCATCGGCGCAACGATGGAGACCGCGTTTGGCATCCCGTCCTGGGTCGTCGGCATCGTGCTGATCGTCATCTGCGCCTTCATCTTCCTCGGCGGCGTGCAGCGCCTTGCGTCCGTGACGGAAAAGGTCGTGCCGCTCATGGCGGCGGTATTCCTCTTCGGCGGCCTCATCGTGCTTGCCGTTCGCATCAAGTACATTCCCGAGACCTTTGCCATGATCTTCCGCTACGCCTTTGAGCCGCAGGCCATCGTCGGCGGCGGCTTCGGCTACGCCATCAAACTCGCCATCTCCCAGGGCGCGAAGCGCGGCCTGTTCTCCAACGAGGCCGGTATGGGCTCCACGCCCCACGCCCACGCGCTCGCCAACGTCAAAAATCCGCACGAGCAGGGCACGGTCGCCATCATCGGCGTGTTCATCGACATGTTCATCATCCTGACGCTCAACGCCCTCGTCATCATCTCCACACTTTACGCAGGCGATGGCCCGCTCGCCGGCTGCGGCGCAGCGGCGCTGAGCAGCACCTTCAATAAGACGAACCTTGCCCAGTGCGCGTTCGGCACGGTGTTCGGCTACAAGGCGGGCAGTATGTTTGTCGCGATCTGCCTGTTCTTCTTCGCGTTCTCCACGATCCTGAGCTGGAACCTGTTCGGCAAGATCAACATGGTCTACCTCTTCGGCAAAAAAAGCGCCAACGTCTACACGCTGCTCGCGCTGATTTTCATCTTCCTCGGCACCACGATGTCCAACGACCTCGTCTGGGAGCTGAGCGACATGCTCAACCAGCTCATGGTCATCCCCAACGCCATCGCCCTGCTCGCCCTGACGAGCCACGTCGTCAAGCATTCCCACACGCCCGACCGCCTGTCCGACCGCAAAAAGGACTGAACTTTCCCGCAAGAGTACAAAAGAGCGCGGCTTTTTTCAAAAAGCCGCGCTCTTTTTTGCGCCTCCCGACTACACTTTTTAATGTCATTGCGGGCAATTCCTTTTCGGAATGGTATTCCATTTTCTATTCATTAAAAAAATAAAAGTTCATCATCAATTTGCATAATATTTTTGATGAATCTTTGGCGGTTTTGAAGCCGCCGCTTCTCTTGACTTCTTCTTTACGGCATGTTACGCTTTTACTGCTGAAACAAACGAATATCTACCGATGACGCTTTCGGGATCCCGCAAACCGGAAGCCGAGGAAACTCTGGAGAACTCATTGAATTGAGTGCCGAAGGTGCAAGGCCATGGTGGTCGAATCTCTCAGGCAAAGGGACAGAGAAGCAGGACGTTTTTACGTCGTCGCACCGTTTCTCCTCCCCGCTCAACTGAATGCTACTTCCGGAGTTGCTGATTTTCGTATCGGCAACTTCTTTTGTTTTTAGAGGAGAGAGATAACCATGTTTGAATCCATCGAAAGCACCCTGTATCCCATTGTATGCGACATCAACACCTACCTGAGCAACTACATTCTCGTGTTCCTGCTCATCGGCGTGGGCCTGTGGTACTCCATCAAGACCCGCTTCGTGCAGCTGCGCTGCTTCAAAGAGGGCTGGAACAGCGTGTTCGGCAACCTGTCGCTGCGCGGCAAGAAGCATGACAGCGGCATGAGCTCGTTCCAGGCGCTCGCCACCGCCATCGCCGCTCAGGTCGGTACGGGCAACATCGTCGGCGCGTCCGGCGCGATCCTGACCGGCGGCCCCGGCGCCATCTTCTGGATGTGGATCATCGCCTTCCTCGGCATGGCCACGATCTACGCGGAAGCGACGCTCGCCCAGGAGACCCGCATCGTCGAAAAGGACGGCAACGTCAAGGGCGGTCCTGTCTACTACATCACGACGGCCTTTAAGGGCGGCTTCGGCAAGTTCCTCGCCGGCTTCTTCGCCGTCGCCATCACGCTGGCACTCGGCTTCTTCGGCTGCATGGTGCAGTCCAACTCCATCGGCTCCACGATGCAGACCGCCTTCGGCATTCCCTCCTGGATCGTCGGTATCGTTCTTGTCGCGATCTGCGCGTTCATCTTCCTTGGCGGCGTACAGCGCCTCGCCTCCGTCACGGAGAAGGTCGTCCCCATCATGGCGGCTATCTTCCTGCTCGGCGGCCTGATCGTCCTGATCGTCCGCATCAAGTACGTCCCCGCCACCATCGGCATGATCTTCAAGTATGCCTTCCAGCCCCAGGCCATCATCGGCGGCGGCTTCGGCTACGCCATCAAGACCGCGATTTCTCAGGGTGCCAAGCGCGGCCTGTTCTCCAACGAGGCCGGTATGGGCTCCACCCCGCACGCCCACGCCCTCGCGAATGTTGACTGCCCGCACGACCAGGGCGTCGTCGCCATGATTGGCGTGTTCATCGACACCTTCGTCGTCCTGACGCTCAACGCGCTCGTCATCATCTCCACCCTTTACACGGCGGACGGCCCTCTCGCGAGCGGCTATGTCGGTGACATCACCGGCGTGCTCGGCAAGGCCAACCTCGCCCAAACCGCGTTCGGCGTCGTCTTTGGCGAGACCGCGGGCAACATGTTCGTCGCCGTCTGCCTGTTCTTCTTCGCCTTCTCCACGATCCTGAGCTGGAACCTCTTCGGCAAGATCAACGTCTCCTACCTCTTCGGCAAGAAGAGCACCGTGGTCTACACCGTCCTCGCGCTCGTGTTCATCTTCCTCGGCACGATGATGTCCAACGACCTCGTCTGGGAGCTGAGCGATATGTTCAACAATCTCATGGTCATTCCCAACGCCGTTGCGCTGTTCGCGCTCACCAGCCTTGTCGTCAAGCACGCGAGCGACCCGAACCGCATCCCCGGCAAAAAGTGATCCTTTCCATCCTCTGTTAAAATAGGCAAAAGCGCCCCCGATTCGTTCGGGGGCGCTTTTCCTGTCTTCACTTCTATCAAACAGGCCGCCGAATCATTCGATGCGGCGGCCTTGTTCCTCTTTGCCTTTTTATGCTTCCAGCAGCTCCCGGAACGCGAGGCCCAGCCCCCGCGTCACGAGCTCCCGCGGGCTCGCACAATACGCGGTCATTTCCTGCGCCAGAAGCTCTCCCGCGCGGCCGTGGAGCCACACGCCGAGCGCCGCGGCCTCTGCCGCGCCCATGCCCTGGCACAGAAGCGACGCGATCAGGCCCGTCAGCACATCCCCGCTCCCGCCCTTTGAGAGCGCCGAGCAGCCGCTCGTGTTGACGAGCATCCGCCCATCCGGCAGCGCGATGCGCGTCCGGTGCCCCTTGAGCACCAAGATACAGCCGTGAGCGCAGGCAAAGCGGCTCGCAAGCTCTGCCCGTTCGCTCGACGCGATCTCCCGGAGCGTCCGGTCCGTCAGGCGCGCAAATTCGCCGTCGTGCGGCGTCAAAATCGTCACGCGTCCGCGGCGGACGTCCAGCTTTTCCGTGCAGCCCTGTAAGGCGTTCAGACCGTCGGCGTCCAGCACCAGCGGCTCTTTCACCTGCCACAAAAGCGCGTGGACGAGCTGTTCCGTCTCTTTTCTGCGGCCAAGGCCGGGACCGAGCGCTAAAACATCACAGCCTTTGAGCTTGTCCTGCATCTTGTCGAGCGCGGCGAGACAGAGCCTTCCGTCCGTCTCCGGCAGCGGGAACGGCATTGCGCTCACGCACTTTTGCGCCTCAACCTCCCAGATGCTCTCCGGCACGCCGAGATACACGAGCCCGCAGCCCGAATGCACCGCCGCGCTCGCCGCCAGATACGGCGCGCCCGTATAGCCCACGCTGCCGCCGAGGACTAAGAGCTTGCCGAAGTCGCCCTTGTGCCCATCTTCTTTGCGCGGCGGCAGGAGCGTCTTGGCATACGCGCGGTCGACGATCGTTTCACGCATCGCAGTTTTCCTCCGTCAGTTCGAGTTTCTTCGCGCGCGGCAGCTTCTTGATGGCGGCCTCGCGCCGCAGCGCCGCGCCCTTGTCGCTGCATTGCTCGCGGTACACGACCGCGACAGGCGGGTGCGAGCGAGTGTACTTCGCCCCGTGTCCGCTCTTGTGCATCGCAAAGCGCTTTTCCACGTCTGAGGCAATGCCGGTGTAGAGCGAGCCATCCTCGCAGCGCAGCATGTAGACGTACCAGTCCATCTCAATACTTGAGCACGCCCGTCGTGCGCAGCGCGTTATAGAGCGCCGCCGCAGCCTGCTCGCGCAGGATGGGGACCTGGGGCTCGATATCTTCAAGGTTCATGCAGTACATATTCACAGCATCGCCGTTTTCATCGAACACGGAATTCGTCAAAAGCTCCGCGCTGCGGATGGCCCAGTGTGAAAAGCTCTTGTACTTCGGCAGCGGCTGCAAAATGGCCAGCGGGTTCTTGTCCAAAAACTCCCGCGCGTCCAGATTCACAAATTCCACGAGCCTGCCCAGCACCGTGATGAATTCCTCCTGTGTCATCGTCGCGTTCGGGTCGAATTTTCCCCCGCCCACGCCGGAGACAAGGCCGATGGCCGCCATCGCGTTCACAGAGGGCGCGTACCAGCTCCCCTTGGCAACGTCGGTAAAGTACCCGTCCGCCGTGGAGTAGAGGTCAAGCGCCTGCGCGAGCAGCGCACAGACCTCCGCGCGCGTCATCGTCGCGTCGGGGCGGAACTTGCCGCCATCGCCAAAGACGATGCGGCTCGCCGCAAGCGAATCGATCTCCTGCGCATACTCGCTGTCCGCCACGTCGGAAAAGTCAAGCGCGGATGATGCGGCAAAGCCGCACTTTTCGCGCGCCTGCGCGAGCGTGAGCTTCGTCTCCCCGCCGTTTTCGCCCCAGTAGATCTCAGCGCCCGGCGTCAGTGCCGTCAAAATGGCCTCCAGCACGGTGGAAGAGCTCTCCTTCGCCGCGGGAATGTCAATGTAAAAGTCGCAGCCGTTCAGCACCAAATGGAGATACGCGCTGTCTTTCGTCTTCTCGCCGCTCAGCAGGCGCGCCGCCGCAACGGCCTGATCCTGCGAAATGTAGAGCGTCGGCACCACGCCGATGCGGTCGGTCGTGTTGCCGCCCGCGCAGTAGAAGCGGTACGCCGTCACCTTCACGGCATCGCCGTGCAGATACGGGCAGTTCGATTCATCGTATAAGACCTGCGCCACGCCCTTGCCGTAGCTGCGCGTGCCGATGACGATGCCGCTGCCCGTGCCGAGCACGCCGCCCGCAAAGATCTCCGACGCGCTGGCACTGCCGCTGTCCATCAGCACGATGGCGGGCCTGTCCGTCAGGTCCTTGCCCGAATAGCTCTGCGCGGTGCTCTCGCCGTCCTGATCGACAAAGTAGATGAGGTCTCCCTTGCCCGAAAACGCGCCGAGCGCCGACACCGCCGCGGAGGTCAGCCCCCCGCCGTTGCCGCGAAGGTCGACGATCCACGCGTGCACAGCGCTGTCATTCCCGCGCACGCCCTCCTGAAAATACGTCCCCGTCTGCGTGCCGAAGCTGTCGCAGTCGATGTAGCCCACGCCGCCCGTGACCGAGACGGTCGTATTCGTCTGCGTGACGAGCGCGCGCGTAACGGTATAATCCGCCTGCGTGCCGTCCGCGTGGCGGACGGTGATGGTCACGCTCGTCCCCGCTTCGCCGAGGAGCTTGGCGCGGTGCTCCGCGCCGCCCGGCGCGCAGGATTCACCCTCGATGGCGATGATGATGTCGCCCGCGGCAAGGCCCGCCTTCTCCGCGCCGCCGCTCTTGAGGACGGAGACGATGCGGATGCCCTCGGGCACGTAGGTGATCTCCGCGCCGATGCCGGCGAAGCTCACATCACCCTCCACGCCCTGCAAAAACGCCTGATACTCCTCCGCCGTCATGTAGTACGTGTAGTCGTCCGTGTAGGAAAAGAGCTCGTCGAGCGACTTCGCGTCCTGCGCGGCGCGCGGCAGCTTATCAACATAGCTGCGCTGCAAAATATCGTAGGCCTCCTCCACGCTCAGCGCCTGCGCACCGGTCGTTATTGTCATCGCCGCGACGCAGCAGAGCGCGCCCAGGCGGAACAGTCTCTTTTTCATGCCCGATTCTCCTTTGTTCGGCAGTTTTCTCCATTATACCGTGCCCGCGGCAAAAAGCAATCGCAAATCCCGCCGCTTCTCCCGCCTTGCCAAGCGGGCGAAAATAGGCTATACTATTAGCATAATGAGAAATTTTTGCTTTTTGGAGGATCTTATGGACGAGCAGAAGACCACCGGCACCCTTTATATCGTCGCAACGCCCATCGGCAACTCGCGCGACATGTCCGAGCGCGGACGCGAAATCCTGTCCACCGCCGACATCATCGCCGCCGAGGACACCCGCCGCAGCGTGGTGCTGCTCAACAAGCTCGGCATCCGCGGCAACAGTCTGAGCGCCAACCACAAGTTCAACGAATACGGCAAGGCGAAGTGGTTCATCGAGCAGCTTGCCTCCGGCAAGGACATCGCCGTCATCACCGACGCGGGCACGCCCTGCATCTCCGACCCCGGCAACGAGCTCATCCGCGCCGCGGTCGAAAACGGCATCCGCGTCGTCGGCGTGCCCGGCTGCTGCGCCGCGGTCAACGCGCTGTCGATCTCGGGCTTTGACCTCTCGACCTTTTTCTTCTATGGCTTTTTCCCGCGCGAGACGGCCGACCGCCGCCGCGTGCTGCTGATGATGCGCAAGGGCGACACCGCGACCTACGCCTTTTACGAATCTCCCAAGCGCATCATGAGCGTCATCGACTTCTTCATCGAGGAAAACGCGCAGCTGCGCCTGTGCCTCTGCAACGACATGACAAAGCTCCACGAGATGACCTTCCGCGGCACGCCGCAGGAGGTCAAAGACCAGCTCATCGCGAAGGAGACCTACGAAAAGGGCGAATATGCCCTCATTGTCGAGGTCTGCGATGACTACCGCCTGCGCGAGGTTGAGCACATCACCTCCCCCGAGGCGCTGCTTGTGGACTGCATGGTGCAGAACGACTGCACCGCCAAGGACGCGATCAAACTGCTTTTGAAGGATGAGAACAACACCTACAGCAAAAATGAGCTGTACGCCGCGCACCTTGCGCTCAAAGAGAGGTTCGGCGCATGAGCATCGTAGCCTCCGACCTTGCCGAACGGCTTGACACGCTCACCAAGCTCGTCCTCGCCGAGCCGGTCGCGCGCATCGGCCACTCGCGCGTCACCGTGCGGCCCTTAACGCTGCGCGGGAAGGCCTTTTTCCAGCTCGAATACCAGCAGGGGCAGAAGGTCGCGCACCGCAACGTCGCGCGCGGCGCGCTGCTCGAAACGTTCGAGCAGGAGCTCGACGGCCTGTTCCGCTCCGTCACGCTCTGCACCGAAACGGAGACGCGCCAGTACGTCCGCAAGGCGAACGGCGCCTACAAGTGCACTGCCAAATCCGGCGCTGCCCGCGCCGCCGTGACCGCCTCGCACAACCGTAAAAAGGAGTACATTTTGCAGGAGGGTGAGAACATCCCCGCCCTCGTCGACCTCGGCGTATTTACGCCGGACTTCAAGATCGTCAAGGCGAAATACGACAAATATAAGCAGATCAACCGTTTCATCGAGCTTGTGGACGATGCCTTCCGCTCCTACGGGCGCGACGAGATCACGATTCTCGATTTTGGCTGCGGCAAATCGTACCTCACGTTCGTGCTGTACTACTATTTCGCCGTCAAGCGCGGCGTGCGCGCCAAGATCATCGGCTATGACTTAAAAGAGGATGTCGTCGAGCACTGCAATGAGGTCGCCGCGCGCTACGGCTATACGGACCTCCAATTCGTCGTCGCCGACGTCACGCGCGACGTGCTCTACAATGAGCACATCGACATGCTCGTCACGCTCCACGCCTGCGACACCGCGACCGACTACGCCCTGCACTACGCCATCTCGCGCGGCGTCGAGCACATCTTCTCCGTCCCCTGTTGCCAGCACGAGGTCAACAAGACCATCCACAAGGGCGGCGACTTTGACATTCTGCTCTCCCACGGGCTGTTCCAAGAGCGCTTCTCCGCGCTGCTGACCGATGCCATCCGCGCCGCGGTCTTGGAGGACGAGGGCTACGACGTCGACGTCATCGAGTTCATCGACTTCGCCCACTCGCCGAAAAATCTGATGCTCCGCTGTCACCGTACCGGCCACCGCGGCACCAAAAAGCTCGCCGAATCCCGCCGTCTCCAAGACCAATACGGCTTCGAGCAGACCCTATTGTCGCTCGTACAAAAGGATGAAACATAAAAATTTCACGCCCGCAGGCGTGAAAGAATCTTGATCCGTAAATCCCGACGACATGCGCGTCGGGATTTACTCTTTGCGCGGAGTGCGTGTCGAGCCTCGCGAGGCACGAAACGCAGCGAATCTTTCTCGAAGAAGTGGCTCTGCCACTTCTTCGATGGTCTCAAAAAAAGGAACCGCAGTGAAATTCACTGCGGTTCCTTTTTTTGAAGTTATCTTATTGCGCCGTGCGCACCGTGTCGAGCGAGCGGTTCAGCAGGTTCACGACCGGCGGAGCCACGAACACCATCAGCACCGCCGTAGCCGCGCCGGAGATGATACGCACCACCAGGCCGCCGAAAACATAGGCGTAGCTGTAGTAGTTGTAGATCACGCTGTCGATATACATCGCTCCCGTGTTGAGCGCCGTCACGACCAGCGCCGTGCCGATCAGCGCAAGCGTGAGCTGACCGCTGGAGAACTTATAGCCGCAGTGCTTGGCATACACGCCGACAAGCAGGCCGCGCGCCGCCTGCGGCAGGATCCACAGGATGGTGGTCGCGGTCACGCCATAGGTGAGTAGCTGACCCATGAACGCGCCGAGAAGACCGACGAGTAGGCCGCCGACCGGGCCGTAGAGCATCGCGCCCACGATGACGGGCAGCGACGCGACGGAGATGTTGATCCAGCCAAGACGCACCGTACCGGCAAAGTTCAGCACGACATAGACGGCGGTCAGCATGGCGATGGTGACCATTTTGCGCGTGGACATGGCCGAGGACTTCCACGTGAAGACCACCGCGGCGATGAGCACGAGGGCGACCGCGATGATGATCGTCCACATGATGGGGGAAAGCGCTTCGATCTGAAGGGACATTGTGAGGACCTCCTTTTTCATCAAAAGATTTTCCCGCGGCTGCGGCGCCGCGCGGAACGGCTTGATCCGGTGAAAAAAGAAAACACCTCTCCCTCCGGATGGCAGGAACCACGCGGAGGAGAGGCCTCACTTAAACTCTCTTCTGAGTGGCAAGCGGATGCGGAAACCATACTGCAAACCATGGGTTTTTCGTCCGTGGGCAACTTCCCATCCCAACGGCACTATTCGCTCTTCGCGTAAACACATGGTTTCCTACTCTGCCGATGCATAAAGCTCTTCAAAATTTAAACTTCATGCAGGCACAGCATAGCAGATTGCACAACACGCGTCAATCCCTTTTCGACCCTTTTTGCACACTTTTACGTTTTTAAGGTGATATTCCTCTTTTCCCTAATAAATTCAGTCCCTCCAAGGCCCGTTTTTCCTTGACAGGGCCTTACTTTTTTTGCTATTCTAAGGTGTGAGAGAACCGGCATAAGTTCGCACTTTTCAGCTTAGCCGCCGGTAATATATCAATCGACTGAAAAATCAGAGGAGGAACACGCACCATGATCAAAGAAACCATGGAATTCCTGTCCCAGTATGACCCCGAAGTCGGCGCCACTATTGAGAAGGAGTATCACCGCGAGCAGCGCAACATCGAGCTGATCGCCTCCGAAAACATCGTCTCCCCGGCTGTCATGATGGCTATGGGCACGTGCCTGACCAACAAGTATGCCGAGGGCTATCCCGGCAAGCGCTACTACGGCGGCTGCTACTGCGTCGACGAGACCGAAGAGATCGCCCGTCAGCGCGCCTGCAAGCTGTTCGGCGCTGAGCATGCCAACGTCCAGCCCCACTCCGGCGCTTCCGCCAACCTGGCCGCGTTCAAGGCTATGCTCCAGCCCGGCGACACCTTCATGGGCATGAACCTCGCCCACGGCGGCCACCTGTCCCACGGCAGCCCGGTCAACATCTCCGGCCAGTACTTCCATCAGGTCCCCTACTCCCTCAACGATGAGACCGAAATGATCGACTACGACGAGGTCTACCGCATCGCGCAGGAGTGCAAGCCCAAGATGATCCTTGCCGGCGCTTCCGCCTATCCCCGCAAGATCGACTTCGCCAAGTTCCGTGAGATCGCTGATTCCGTCGGCGCTTTCTTCATGGTCGATATGGCCCACATCGCCGGTCTCGTCGCCGCTGGCGTTCACGAGAGCCCCGTGCCCTATGCCGACGTTGTCACCACCACCACCCACAAGACCCTGCGCGGCCCCCGCGGCGGCATGATCCTGTGCAAGAACGAGATCACCAAGAAGAACATCGAGACCGGCGAGATGGAGACCATCAACCTGGCCAAGAAGATCGACTCCGCCGTGTTCCCCGGCACCCAGGGCGGCCCGCTCGAGCACATCATCGCTGCCAAGGCCATCTGCTTCGGCGAGGCGCTCAAGCCCGAGTTCAAGGCCTACGGCGAGCAGGTCGTCAAGAACGCTGCCGTTCTTGCCGAGGGTCTGAAGGCTGAAGGCTTCCGTCTGGTCTCCGGCGGCACCGACAACCACCTCATGCTCGTCGACGTCCGCAACTTCAACATCACCGGTAAGGAGATCGAGCGTCGCTTGGACGAGTGCTTCATCACCGTCAACAAGAACGCCATCCCCAATGACCCCGAGAAGCCGTTTGTCACTTCCGGTATCCGCGTCGGCACTCCCGCTGCCACCACCCGCGGCCTGAAGGAAGAGGACATGAAGGAGATCGCCCGCATCATGGGTATGGTCGCCCGCGACTTCGAAGGCAACAAGACCGCCGCTCAGGAGGCTGTTGTCGCCCTGACGAAGAAGTACCCCATCTACGAATAAAACAAACTCAAAATAAAAGGAACCGTCCCGATGGGACGGTTCCTTTTATTTTGGGGGATGCAGCCCGCTGCGCGCATAATTTGCCCGCCAAGGCGGGCAAATTCCACACTTGCGGGCTGAGAAGTGTTTTTTCTGACGCACGTGTCGTCAGAAAAAACGATTAAGATTATTTGCCGCCTGCGGGCGGCAAATGCGGCGGGGCGCGCGGGCGTGTTTGCCGCGGTGCGGCGAATGCGGCATGATAAATCCTTGTGGAAAGGGGGGGGGGGGGGGGGGGGGGGGGGGGGGGGG
>JBBNGO010000050.1:0-18757 GCA_040095065.1 Hominicoprocola fusiformis | reverse complement strand
GGCACCGCATCCGCCGCGTCGTCAAGCACGACGACGGGCACCACTGCCGCGTTATAGAGTCTTTCTAATGCTGTCATGACTCAATTCTCCTCAGCGCTGAACACGGCCGGAGGCATTGCCCGCGGCAAGAGCCTCGACCTCTGCAACGCTCATCTGGTTAAAGTCATGCTCTACCGAATGTTTCAGGCAGGAAGCCGCTACGGCAAAGTCGATGGCCCGCTGATCATCCTTTCCCTCCAGTAGCGCGTAGATCAAACCGCCGCCGAAGCTATCGCCGCCGCCGACGCGATCAACGATACGGACATGATAGGTGGTTGAAAACATTGCTTCGTCGCTCGCCGCGTCATAAAGCATACCGGCCCAGTCGTTATCCGAGGCTGAAATAGAACCGCGCAGCGTAATGGCAACCTTTTTACAGCCAAAGCGGCTGGCAATCTGGCGCGCTACGCTGATATAGCCCTCGCGGTCGAGCTTCCCGGAGTTGATGTCCGTGTTCTCTGCTTCGATCCCGAACACATCCTTCGCATCTTCTTCGTTAGCAATGCAAACATCCACATAGGGCAGAAGCTTCGCCATGCACTCACCGGCCTGCTCGCGCGTCCAGAGCTTTTTGCGGTAGTTGAGATCGCAGGAAATCGTCAGGCCCTTTTCCCTAGCCGCTTTGCAGGCGTCCATGCAGGCCTGCGGCATCTCACCGCCGAGCGCCGGTGTGATACCGGTCCAATGAAACCAATCGGCTCCGCTGAAAATCTTATCCCAGTCGAACTCCTTTGCACTTGCCGCTGCGATTGCGGAACCCGCGCGGTCATAGATGACCTTGCTGGCACGCTGAGACGCACCTTTTTCACAGTAATATACGCCCAAGCGCGCACCGCCGCGCAGCACCAACGATGTATCCACACCGTAACGGCGCAGCTCATTGACAGCGCACTGTCCAATCTCGTGGGCCGGAACTTTGCTCACAAACGCTGCATCCATGCCATAATTGGCAAGCGATACAGCAACGTTGGCCTCACCGCCGGCATAAGTCGCTTCAAATTTTTCTGCCTGTACAAAACGGAGATAGCCCTCTGGATTGAGACGCATCATGATCTCGCCAAATGTAATCACTCTGCTCATACTATGACTCCTTTGCAATCTCGACCAGCATTCTGGCCGTTTCCGTAATCTTATTGTACTCGCCTGCATCGATCCACGCCTTATTGACGAGATTCCCGCCGATGCCCGCGCCTACGCAGCCCGCCGCGAAGAATTCCTTGAGATTATTCTCATTCACGCCACCCACAGCAAGCAGCTTGACATGACTGATCGGCGCACGCACAGCCTTGACATACTTGCTGCCAAGGTCCGCAATGGGAAAGAGCTTGACAAAGCTCGCACCCGCGCGGTGTGCCGTCATAATTTCTGTAGGTGTCATCGCGCCGGGAAGCGAAGCAAGCCCCAACTCCCGCGTTCTGCGGATCACATCTACATTCACATCAGGAGAGATGATAAACCGCGCTCCGGCGGCAGCAGCCTGCTCCACCAACTCCGGCGATACTACCGTACCGGCTCCGACCATCATCCGGTCCTTATACTTTTCCGCGATTACCGCGATCGCATCCGCTGTTGTGCGGAACGAATCGGGCTCCTTCTGGTTGAATGTGACCTCCACCAAGCGAAAACCGCCCTCATACAGTGCATCTGCTACCTTAAGGCACTTTTCCGGCGCAATGCCGCGTACGATGGCGATCAGCCGATTCTCTTCAATAAAGCGAATGGTATCTCCCAGCATGGCTTTCTCCTTTTCCAGACTGCCCGCCCTTACTTTTCGGGCGGGCAGCATAATGGTATTTTTTCGCTGTCCTGCGCTTCCGCAGGGCACAACTCCTATTTAGTCAGCCTGTTGCTCCGATGGCCCACGGGATGTATTCCTCATCCCCCATGCCGAAGCGCTCGCTCGCCGTTTTCTCACCGGAGGCCACGGCGATCATCCGCTCAAAAATCTCCTCGCCCACCTGCTCCAGTGTCCGTTCGCCGTCGATGATCGTACCGGCGTTGATGTCCATATCCTCCGGCATTCTGGTAAACAGCTGCGAATTGGATGCGACCTTGATCGTTGGGAAATATCGCGAGCCATAGCAGGAGCCGCGACCGGTCGTAAAAATACAGAGATTGCAGCCGCCGGCGAACTGTGCTGTCGCGGATACCGGGTCATAGGACGGCGCGTCCATGATGACAAGACCGTGCTCCGTGATCTGTTCAGCATAGCCATACACCGCATTGAGCGGCGTGCTACCGCCCTTTTTAACGCTGCCCATTGCTTTTTCCAGGATGTTGGTCAAACCGCCGGCATTGTTGCCCGGCGTCACCTTGCCATTGATCTGCATGTCCTTACCCTTGCAGTAGTCCAGCCACCATTGCAGCGCTGCGAGCAGACGCTCTCCAGTCTCGCGGGATTTGGCGCGGCGGATGAGCACTCCCTCCGCACTGAACAGCTCCGTCGTCTCGGAAAGGCATGCCGTACCGCCATTGCGCACAAGAATATCCATCGCTTTTCCCAGCGCCGGGTTGGCCGAGGCGCAGGAAAACGCGTCTGAACCACCGCACTGCAGGCCAATGTTCAAATGCTCTACCGACACCTCGCTGCGCGTACAGGCGTTGGCCAGCGGCAGCATCTGCTCAACGATCGCGATGCCGCGGCGCACCGCCTCAGGCGCCCCCATGTCCTGAATGGTCAGCTTATGCAGCATCGGTCCTTCTACAAAGCCCTCTGCTTCAAAGAACGCATCAATGTTGTTGTTTTCGCAGCCCAGAGCGCACACAAGCACGCCTGCCATATTCGGATTTCGGATATGGCCTGCGGTGACTCTGCGCAGATACGTCATGGCAAGGGCGGTTCCCTTCTCCATACCGCAGCCAAGCGTTGTGATAAGTGGCACAACACCGTCCACATTCGGATAGGCGCTGAGTGCCTCGGGTGTAAAATGTGCGGCGATCCTGCGCGCGACAGTGGCCGCACAGTTGCTCACGACCGGAATCGCAATGTAGTTGCGCGTACCCACCCGGCCATCCGGCCGAACGTACCCGCGGAAAGTACGGCGCTGCTCCGGTGCGAGCAGTTCCACAGGATGGTAGTCCTCGCAAAAATCTGTCGGATGCTCCACACGGTCAAAACGGATCGTATCATTATGCATGTGCGTACCCGGCACAACATCGCGCGTGGCATAGCCGATGATCGTGTTATATTTGCGCACAGGTTCATCCTTGGCAATGGCACAGGTCGCCAGCTTGTGTCCAAGAGGGATATCGCTCTGTACGACGATATTCTCGGGATGCAGCACCGTTCCCTTTGCGATTGGCACACGTGCTACAACCACGTTATCATGTGCATCCAGACGGATCACAGGGCTCTTCTCTGTTGCTTCACTCATGGCATTTCTCCTGCCCGTCAAGTGCATTAGCGCGGCTGCGCAGCGCACCGCCATCATTCTGCCAGCGCTCAAGCAGATACTTCATCTGGTCGCCCAGAGAGAAATGTCGCACGCCCAGCGCGATATACGGCTCAGCCGCCTCCGGCGTTGGGATCTCACAGCGTACGGCGATCCCATGCGCCATCGCCGCTGCGATAACTTTTTTCTCGACCTCCAACACCTCGCTGCGGTGGTCCTTGAGATTCATACCACAGCTCATCGCATAGTCCGACGGGCCAAACTGGATCATATCCACGCCCGGCACCGAGCAGATCGCCTCAATATCGTCCACAGCGCTCTTCTTCTCGATCATAAACGCACGTACAATATCACGCTGTCGCTGGGCATGCTCCATCTGTGGCAAATAAGGCTGGAAACCGATGAAGCGGCGGTTTGGATATCCGAACTGCCCGCCGTCCTGTGCCGTTTCCGGCGTTACGAGGTGAATACTCTCTTCTACCTCCTGCGCGTTGCGGCAGTCGGTAAAGAGGATCGCCTGCACACCGGAGGCAATGGCCTTCTGCGCAACATAGCCGCGGTTTTGGAAGTCGACCTTCATCATCAGGCTCATCCCATGCAGCTCAGCTGCACGCGCCATATTCTCAAGGTCGCTCTGGGAAAACGGCGTGTACTCGCCGACAAACTCCACATAGTCATAGTTGCCCGTGCTGCCGGCCGCCTCGATCACAATCGGCCAGGTGCTCCAGATGCGCGTGGCAAGCGATGGCTTGCCCGCCTGGAGGAGCACCCTCAAATGATTGGTTTTGTCTGTCATAGTCTTGTCCTCAAAAGTTCAGCTGCTGCCGCTTTTCTTCAACTCTCTGGAGCGCCTGACGGATCTTCTCCTTCTGCTCCGGCGTCACCGGTTCGCTGGGCTGGCACATTCTCTGATCCATGAAGCCAAGCATCGAACAAGCCGCTTTGCAGGCAGCAATGCCATACTTTGCGTTGCTGAACGAATCCTGTGCCTCAAGCAGCAGCTCACAGTAGACCTTAAGCTTTTCGATATCGCCGGCCTTGGCATAATCGTAAACCTTCAGGCAGAGCTCCGGCACGACCGGCGAGATATTGGGGATAAAGCCGTCTGCACCCATCAGTAGGCTCACGCCTGCCAGCTGGGTCATGCCCTGGAAGAGCATAAAATCCGTGCCGCGGAAGTGGTTCAGGCAGCGCAGGAAGTCACCGAACTGACCGCTCGTATCCTTATACCCCACAATATGGTCGAAGGTCGCCATCTCAAAGACAGCCTTGGGAGAGATCGTGTTGCCGGTAAAGGGCGGGATATTATAGATAAAGATATCCGCCTCCGTATGCTTTGCGACCTGCTCAAAATGACGGATCGTCTCATCGGGTGTGGAATGGCGGGAGTAAAACTCCGGCGTAACAACAGCTGTCTGGCCGCCCATCTGCTCAAAGGCCTTGATATTATCGATCACGCGGGCCGTACTTGTGTCCATGCAGCCAGCCAGCACGGGAACGCGCCCGGCGACCTGGTCCAGTGTGATCTTGATGGCGCGATTGCGCTCCGCCTGGGTCAGGCCAAGGCACTCGCCGTTCGTACCGCACACAAAGATGCCGTGCAGCCCCTTGTCGATGCAGTGGTCGATCAGCTTGCGCAGGGCCTTTTCATCTACATGCTCATGCTCATCAATGGGAGTCGAAATCGGGGGAACAACGCCATAAATTTTCTGTTTCATTGTCAATAGGCTCCTTATATTCTCTTCTTGCTGTCAGATAGTCGGGTTGTCTCAAGCACGGGGCTTTTCCGGATGGTTGACCGGATAGTGGATTTTTTCTCCCCGCGCAAAGCGGACAGCCTCTTCAGCGATCTTACGTTTCAGCTCCTGCGCCGCCTCCTCGGAATACCAGGCCATATGCGGCGTGGCAATGAGGTTCTTATGGTGGAAAAGGGGATACTCCGCCGGAGCTGGCTCTTTTGCCATGCAATCCAGGGCAGCGCCGGCCAAATGGCCACTCGTCAGCGCCCAGTCAAGCGCCTCCTCGTCCACAATACCGCCGCGTGCCACATTGATGAGATACGCGCCGGACTTCATCATTTCCATTGCTGTGCGCTCAAGCATCCCGCGGGAATTGTTCAACGGACAATGAATCGACACCACGTCCGATCCGCGCAGCAGCTGTTCTTCCGAGACCGGTATGATAAAGTCCGTGCCGTCCTTTGCATTGGGCGTATAATAGGGATCGTAGCCCAGAACATGCATTCCCATCGCACTGGCCTTGCGGGCAAAATTGCGGCCGATGCGTCCCAGGCCGATCACACCGACCGTCATCTCTCCGAGGCGGTGGACCGGGATGGAGGTGGTATAATCCCACTTGCCTCCCTTGGTTTGGTCATTCATCTGCGGCAGCTTGCGTATCAGCGCCAGCATGCAGGTAATGGCGTGGTCAGCCACCTCATTCATGCCGTAATCCGGCACATTGCCGACCTGGATTCCCAGCTGCTCAGCCGCGGCAACATCAATATTGTCCGTGCCTACGCCGTAACGCACGATAAATTTCAACCGCGGCAGGTTCTCCATCACGCGTCTTGTAATAGGGGCGTACTGGTTGAGCAGGATATCGGCCTGTGCACACTGCCCGATCAGCTCATCTTCGGTTTTGCACTGGAGGAGCGCCGCATGCATTCCAGCCGCTGCAAAGACACTCTCCTCCTGTTTAAGATTTTCGTGATCGCAGTCTGTGATATATATGTTCATAATCTCTTCGCTCCCGCGCTCATCGCGCCATCTTGAAGATTTTTTCAATGTCCGACTCGCCCAGCGGCACGAAGTTGCCGATACGGTTCTTGCCGCCGTTTGTGCACTTTTCCGCCATTTCGTGAATCTGTGCGTCCGTCACGTCCGCAAGGCCCAGCTCACGCAGATTGGTGGGCATGTCAAGTCTGCGGTAGAAGTTCTCCAACGCCTCAATACCAGCCAGCGCCGTATTTTCAGGGTTATCATAATCCATCGGGCAGCCCATCACACGCACGGCAAACTGCGCAAAGCGGCCGATATCGTGCTTACAGACATAGCGCGCCCAGCTTCCCCAAATTGCGGCAAGTCCCGCACCGTGAATCACATCAAACATGCCGCCGATCTCGTGCTCCATCTTGTGGCAGGCAAAATCACCCAGGCGTCCCGTACCGGTCAGGCCGTTGTGGGACAGGCTGCCCGCCCACATCAGCTCCGCACGTGCGTTATAATCGGTAGGGTCCTTCATTACGATGGGCGCATTGTGCAGCACCGTCACCATTAAGCCCTCAGCAATGCGGTCGATCAGTTCGTTGTTCTTTTCGTTGGCAAAGTAACGTTCCTGCGTGTGCATCATGATATCCACAGAACCGGCTGCCGTCTGATAAGGCGGCAGCGTAAAGGTGAGCTCAGGATTCATAATGGCAAAGCGCGGACGGGCAAGGTCGGTATTCAGCGAACGCTTCATACCGCCTTCTTCCTTCGTAATCACGCAGGAATTGCTCATCTCACTGCCAGAAGCCGCAATCGTCAGCACAACACCGACAGGCAGACAGGCCGACGGCGCTGCTTTGCCGTCAAAGAAGTCCCAGATATCGTGCTCAGGATTGGCCATGGCATAAGCGATCGCCTTTGCCGAGTCAATGACGCTGCCGCCGCCGACAGCCAGCAAAAAGTCGATGTTTTCTCGCTTTGCAAGTTCGATTCCCTCTCTCACCTTGGAAAGACGGGGATTCGGCTTTACACCGCCGAGCGTGGCGAAGGCAATATCCGCCTGACGGAGCGATTCTTCTACACGGTCCAGAAGGCCGGAACGTCTGGCGCTCTCACCACCGTAATGGATCAGGACCCGCTTGCCTCCATACTTCTTTATTTCCTGCCCCACAAGCGCTTCCGTAGCCTTGCCGAAAATCACTTTTGTCGGAGCGTAGTATTCAAAATTAAGCATAATTCTCTCCTTGTTTGTCTCAGGAGGAGTGCAACGCACGGTCACACTCCTCCCTTTTGATGTACCGTGTTACACCAGGCCATGCGGATCAATGCCGGATTCCCGACACAGCTGCGCCAAATCATTGATGATCGATTCCGGCAGGGGGATCCCCTCCCGCAGGCGTTTTTCTCTCAGGTCATATTCGATCTCGCCCGGCATATAAATGGTCACGTTTTCATTTGTCGTTGGACAACTCTTGATGTACTGGATATAGCTGTTCATAGCCTCCCGGAACTTCTCAAGAGGCGTAAACTTGGAAATGTCAAGCGCCATAAAGAAGTGTCCGCAGCCTTGCGGGCGCTCATAGCACCCTGTCAGTCCCGTGATCTCACCGCCGCAGTGCCCTCCCAGCAGCGGGCCGGTCAGCAGATCCATGATGACAGCAAGGCCGAAGCCTTTATGCGCTCCCACCGGACAGAGAAATCCCGTCATTGCCTTCTGCGCGTCAGTTGTCGGATTGCCCTCGTTATCTGTCGCCCAGCCAAGGGGAATGTCCTGCCCCTTGCGCGCGGCAAGCTGAATCTTGCCGTGCGCCACAGCGCTGCACGCCATATCCAGCACTACGGGCGGATAGTCACCACCGGGAATGGCAAAGGAAATGGGATTGTTGCCAACCATCTTTGCCGCACCTCCCGGAGGCGGCATCAGCGGCGTTGCATTCGTCGTGGAAAAGCCGATCATATTGCGCTTGACCGCCATTTGCGTATAATATGCAACTGTGCCGTAATGGTGGCTGTTCTTCACGCCGACGCAGCCCACACCATACCGTGCGGCCTTATCCATGGCAAGCTGCATTGCATATGTACCGCAGACCTGGCCAAAGGTATCGTGCCCGTCAATCACGGCGACCGCACCGCGATCCTGCACCACCTCAAGCTCCCGGTCCGGAAAAACGACCTTGTGCTGAAGGCGTGCAACATAAACGGGGATACGGATCGCACCATGGCTGCTCACGCCGCGCAAATCAGCTTCAAGAAGGCTGTCTGCCACAATAGCGGCATGTTCATGGGAGAAGCCCTGCTTTTCAAAGATCTCCGTTTCCACTTGGCGAAGATCATCCGCCGATACCGTTTTCATCTGGGCGGTTTCTTTATCCGACATGTCAGGAATCCTCTGCTTTCTGTCGATGTTTCTTAAGATTTTGCCTTTACTGCTTAGCCAAGATACTGCTTGTAGCCCTGGAAGGTCTGATACTGTGTCTCGAGCTCAGCAAGGGTCTCCTCAATGGTCATGGGCTTGGCGCTCTGATAGGAGTAATCCTCAACGTTCTTGACGTACTCTTCGTTGGTCTCATAGATGTGCTGCAGCGCATCGTTGATCTTCTGGAGGATCGCGGGGTTCGTACCCTTCTGCGCCATCAGGCAGAACTTGGTGTTGACAATAACGCCGTCAAGAACATCGCAGACGCAGGGCATGTCAGGCGCAGCAGGGATAGGCTCAGCGCACAGGGTGGCAAGCTCCAGGAAGTCGCCGTTTTCGACATAGTCGCGGCTGGAGGAGTAAGACGCGAACGTGCAGTCGATCGATCCGTTGAGCAGAGCGGGCATACGGTCAACACCGTCACCGGCGTCAACGATCTCGAGCTTGAGGCCGGCGGCCTTCATGGCAGACGCGGCAGCGTACAGTGCACCGCCCATAGCAACGCCCATGATAACGGTATTTTCCTTGGCGTAGTCAACGAACTCCTGAAGCGTGGTATAAGGAGCATCGCTGCGGACCAGTAGAACTTCGCCGGAATAAGAGGAGAAGATGGAGATCGCATCGAGCGCCTCGTAGTTATAGTCGGTCAAACCAGTAGCGGGGTTAGCGCTGAGGGACGCCGTGTTGATCGCGAGGAAGTTATACTCGGGATCCGTGCTGTTCATGATCTCATTTGCCGCAAGGGAAGCGTTCGCGCCGCCCATGTTGGTAACGACCACGTTCACGCCGAGTTCCTTGCTCAGGGCGTCAGCCATGTAGCGGGTACAAACATCAGAGTCACCGCCGGCGCCGTAGCCAAGGAGAATGTTGATGTCCTTTTCAGGCCATTTGAGATCTTCCGTCTGAGAATCGTTGTTCGCGTCATTGTTGGAGTCGTTCTTGTCGCCGCAGCCGACCAACATAGTCAGCATCATGGCGAGCGCAAGGATGAGAGACAGTGCCTTTTTCATGTTTTGTTCTCCTTTTCAAAATACTTTTCTATGATCCGTCAGGCATTTGCCTGTCAAATCCGGATGAGATTTATTCCGCCGTCTTAGCGGGCTTTTTGGTGCGGGAGCGAATAATAAAGAAGAGCGCGATCACCGTTGCCACCAGGAAGCCGATGGCGATGGGGTGTGCCGTCCAGCAATTCGGGTCGATCGTCAGCAGCTGAACAGAGCGGCGCAGGTTCGTCTCGAGCATCGAGCCGAGAATAAAGCCAAGCACCAGCGGCGGCTGAGGCATGTCGACTTTGCCGAGCAGATAGCCGACCAAGCCGAAGATCACGACCGCAACCACGTCAAACACACGGTTGGAGTTGCCGAACGCGCCGATGCAGCACATTGCCACAACGGGAGGCAGCAGGAAATTTCTGGGGATCTTGAGCACGTTGACGAAGCCCTTCATTCCGTAGAATTCCACAAAGAGCATCATTACAGCTGCAATCAGCATTGCCGCATAGATCGCATATACAGTGTCACCATACTTCTGGAAAATCAGCGGGCCGGTGGTCACACCGTGAATCATCAGGCCGCCGAGCAGCATCGCCGTTGCGCCGTCGCCGGGGATACCAAGCGTCAGCAGTGGAACCATTGCGCCGCCAATAACTGCATTATTGGAGGTCTCGCTGGCAACAACGCCCTCCATGCAGCCCGTACCGTACTTTTCCGGGTGCTTGGAACGGGACTTTTCCACGCTGTAAGCAAGAAGTCCGGCAGTACCGCCACCAATACCCGGCAAAATTCCGATCGCCGTGCCAATCAGCGCAGAGATGGACATGTTGCCGATATTATCTTTGAATTCCTTCAAGCTAAAGCCAAAGCCCTTGACCTTCTCCGTCTTACGAATGGTCATATCCTTGGGGTGGACTGCCTCAAAGGCTGCCGCCGCGATCTCGGTGATAGCATAGAGACCGATAAGCAGTGTCAGCAGCTGGAAGCCGCCGGTAAGATTGACATTGCCGAAAGTGAAGCGCTTCATGCTGTCAATGGGACTGAGGCCAACGGTCGCAAACATCAAGCCGAGTGTACCGGAGATCAGGCCCTTGATCATATCCTTACCGGCAAGCGCAATGACCAGCACGAGTGAGAAGATAGCCAGCGCGCAGTATTCAAGAGGGCTGAACTTAATAGCGATCTTGGATAACTGTGGCGCGACACCCATCAGGATCACAAGGCCGACCATCGTGCCGATAAAGGAATAGAACACGCCGACACCAAGGGCTTTTTTTGCATGCCCGCTCGCCGCCATCGGCGCGCCGTCGAAAGTCGTCGCCAGTGAAGAAGGCGTACCGGGAATATTGAGCAGGATCGCAGAGATCAATCCGCCAGAGATACCTCCGATGTACAGTGCCATCAGCACGCACACCGCAGTCTTTGTTTCCATGGCATAGGTCATTGGCAGGCACATGGTAATTGCCATGGTCGCCGTCAGGCCAGGGATCGCGCCGAACACAATACCGACCGCCACGCCGAGGAGGATGACCAGATACATTTCAGGGTCTGTAATGACCGAGAGGAATCCTTCCAAATACATTTATTGTTTCTCCTTTCTCAGAAGCCGAGGATGCCGGCAGGCAGCGGGACAGACAGCAGCTCAACAAACAGGTAGTCCGAAAGCACCGAAAAGACAACCGCTAAAATTAGTGCCTTGAGGATAAGCTTTTTATTGATCTTCTTGCGCTGCGTCAGCAGCACGACCTGAACGATCAGATAGACGAACGTACTGATCAGATAGCCGACTGGACGCATGGCAAACGCATAAAGAAACAGTATAATAAACGTACCGATCACGGCATAATTGTCTGCCAGCCAGTCTTTAGGCGTTCTGCCAGAAAAAATTTCCTCACCGGTAGCCTTGAGATGCCTGATCTCCGCATAGCTGCGGACCATCAGTACAACGGAAAGCACCAGCAAGAGCACCGCCCAAGCAACAGGGATCGTTCTGGCGCTGATAAAGTCCTTATTAGAACCGAAGGACTGAATACTATGCGATGCGATATAATAACCGATGCTGCACAGTGCGAGCACTGCACCTGCGATCAGGTCTTTCACACATTTTTTCATGTCATTCTCCTTTTCTCAGGTCGCCGCCCAGGGCTTTCCCGCCCACCGCGGGTGGTCATAAACCGACTTATCCGCAACAAACGGCCATTTTTCACCGCGAAGCACCGCCATCGTACCCTTGACCATCATCAGGCAGATCTGTTCGACCGCCGTATCAGTCTGCGCTGCCATGTGCGGCGTGCAGATCAGGTGCGGCGCTTTTGCAAGCGCGCTTTCAGGATCAAGCCGCTCACCCACAAAAACATCCAGGCCCGCACCGCCAATAACATCGTTGCTCAGCGCCTCCGCCAAGTCGTTCTCGTTTACGATTCCGCCTCTGGCACAGTTGACAACGATCGTACCCGGCTTCATCATGGCAAACTCTTTTTTGGAGATCAGATCCTTCGTCTGCTCATTGTAAGGAACATGAACTGAGATAATATCCGAGGTACGTAGGATCTCTTCTACCGTCCTGCAGGCACGGTAGCCTGCCTCAGCCAGCTTTTCTTCCGGCACGAAAGGATCGTAGGCCGCGATGTGAAAGCCAAGTCCCATGCACATCTGTGCAACAATACGTCCGATGTTGCCCACACCGATCAGGCCCACCGTCTTGCCCTCGAATTCATAGGCGCGGAATTCCTGACGGATATTCCAATTTCCCTTGATTGTTTCATTGTGGCAGGTAACAAGATTTTTTGTCAGCGCCAAGATCATGGCGACGGTGTGCTCGGCAACGGAACGCGCGTTTGCACCCGGCGTAATGACAACAGGGATGCCCAGTTCTGCCGCCGCCTTTGCATCCACCGTGTCAAAGCCGACGCCGTGCCTTGCAATGACCTTTAAGTCGGGACAGGCAAGCATATCCTCGCGTCCGATCCCACCCTCCTTGATCATCAGAGCATCCGCCTTTTGAAGCTCCGGCAGAAAATTGCAGGCATTGACCTTATCGACAACTTCATAATTTGCCTGCGCCGCCAGCGCCTCCATCCCGGCATCGCATAACTTTCTCGGCGTAATGATCACTTTGTAATCCATGTTCCGTCCGTTCTCCTCCTTCTATCGTGAATTTCATATTGTGAAACTGTGTTTTATTTTTCTATCCTTATGTTACGCTACTACTCTGCTTTTTGTCAACGACTTTCTTCTTGCCTGATTTGACAAGATTTATGTGATTTTTTATCTTTTATTGACAAATTGCAACCTTTCTATTCCTTTTTTTCACACTTCTTTCAGATTTCTTGCTAAGTTTTTATTGCAAAGCACGAAATAGCGTTTTATAATAAGAAACAAAGTTCCGTTTCTGTACCGCTTTTTATGTCCGGTGCAGACAACACCGAAGGGAGGAAAATATGAATCAAGCTGGATCCACTGTTCAGTCGCTCGACCGTGTCTTTGATATTGTCGAAACGTTATCCAATCACGGCAACGAGCTGTCTATTTCTCAACTCTGTGCATTCACCGGGTTAAACAAAAGCACCGTACACCGTATGCTTGCCTCATTGCGGGTCAGAGGCTATGTGGTACAGACGTCAAGTGGCGCATACCGTCTGACCTTCAAATTCTGCAGCCTTTCACAAAAGATCATCAACAACGTCAGTATTCTCCCTCTTGTGCTCCCTCACCTGCGCAAGCTTTCCATGTCTGTGCAGGAGATCGTTCACTTCGTCATTCAGGATAATACCAACACCGTCTATCTCGACCGTCTTGAGCCGCCCAATTCCAACTACCGCAGCACTGTCAACATCGGCATGCGCCGTCCGCTGCACACCTCCGCCGGCGGCAAGATCATTCTCTCTTCCCAGGGCCCGGAGGCCTGGCGCAGCTATTGGGACAATGCCGACAAAACGCCCATTACACCTTATACCATCACAAGCTTTGAGCGTCTTGAAAGCGAAATGCTGATCTTTCAGCGCAAGCAGTATGCCGTTGAAAACGAGGAAAACACACTCGGCTATTCCTGTATTGCCGTTTCGCTCTACGACCGCTACAATGATGATCACTACGCCATCACCCTTTCTTCGCTCAAGTCGCTGATGACCGATGAGCACATCCAGCAGCTCCTGCCTCTGCTCTTTGAAACGCGCGATCTCATCCAGAAAGATATCGGCCTTTGATTTTCTCTCCCTCCACGACTAAAAAAGCGACATCCCGAATTCGGGATGTCGCTTTTTCTGATCAATTTTTATATGGTATGTTTTCCGGCAAAGGATATCCTGTCTTACGGATTGACCACATTGACAGGAGCACCCGCAAGGAACGCCCTGATATTTTCCGCCGTAGCATCCATGATACGCTGGCGGCTCTCCTTCGGTGCCCAGGAGATGTGCGGCGTGATGATGCAGTTTTTCGCCTTCAGCAACGGGTTGTCTGCGCGGATCGGCTCGGTGTAGACCACATCCAGTCCCGCCGCGGCTATTTTGCCGCAGTTGAGCGCGTCGGCAACGTCCTGCTCATCGATGAGCTGGCCGCGGGCATTGTTGATGAGAATGACGCCGTCCTTCATTTTGGCGATGCTCTCCTTGTTGATCATGCCAGTGTTTTCCGGTGTGAGATTGCAGTGCAGCGTGATAACATCCGCGCGGGCATAGAGCTCATCAAGGCCGACGTACTCTGCGATCTCGCGGCCGGAGTCGTTCGGAAAAAGGTCATAGGCCAGCACATTCATGCCGAGCGCCTTGGCGATGCGTCCCTCCGCCTGTCCGATACGGCCAAAGCCGATGATACCGATCGTCTTGCCCTCCAATTCGATAAGAGGATAGTCCCAGTAGCACCAGTCGGCGTTGTTCGCCCAATTACCGGCGTGCACGCTCTCGCTGTGATGACCGATATGGTGGCAGATCTCCAGCAGCAGCGCAATAGAGAACTGGCTGACCGACGCCGTGCCGTAGGTCGGCACGTTCACGACGGGGATGCCCTTTTCGCGGGCATAGTTGTAATCGACCACGTTGTAGCCCGTAGCCAGAACGGCAATGAGCTTAATGTTCGGGCACTTGTCGATCGTTTCGCGCGAGATGGGCGTCTTGTTCATCACCACGATTTCCGCATCACCGATGCGCTCGGCGATCAGCGGAGACTCCGCGTAGGCCGTGCGGTCATAGGCCGTCACGCTGCCGAGCTTTTCCAGCTCACTCCAGCTCAGATCACCGGGATTTTCCGTATATCCGTCCAGTACTACAATTTTCATATTTATTCCCTCCTGTCGGCTTCTTATCTTCGCCTGCTGCATTATTTTATAATCGACATACAGCTCTGTATGGCGCAGCGCTTCAACATAAGCCTCCGCAAGTCGTGCTTTGTGCAGAGTATAACGCATGTATTCGTATGCTTCAAGCATTTAATAGTCATTTCAGCATATTCACTGCATCTCTTCACCGCAGCATCTGAACAGAACGTTCGTTCAGAGGAGAACATACTCTTCTCAGTGTTGCGCCTCCCCCGCGATCACTTTCGCCGCGGTTTCCAGTGCTTTGACCATCAGCTCCAAGCTCATGCTCGGCGCATTGCCGTCCTTTGCCTGCTCGGGCAGGTAGGGGACGTGGACAAAGCCGCAGCGCAGGGCGGGATAGCTCTGCGCGCTCTCGTGCAGGGCGCAGTAAAGGAGATTGTTGCACACGAATGTGCCCGCGGAGTACGAGAGCTGGGCAGGGATATTCTGCTCACGCAGAGCGTCGACGATCTCGCGCGTCGGGATCGTCGCAAAATAGGCGTCCGGACCTCCAGCCACGACCGGCTCGTCCGTCGGCTGCTTACCCGCGTTGTCGGCGATACGCGCGTCGCGCAGGTTGATGGCCACGCGCTCGACGCGTATGCAATTTGCGCCGCCGTACTGGCCGACGCAGAGCACCGCGTCGGGACGCAGCTCCGTCAAAAGTTTGTGCAGCGCAGCACCGGAGGCGTCAAACTCCGTCGGAATTTCATGCTTGATGAGCTCTGCTCCCCCGATGCGGTCGGGAAGCCGGCGTGCCGCCTCCCACGAGGGGTTGATCTGCTCTCCGCCGAACGGCGTGAAGCCTGTGACAAGTACCTTCATTTGACAGTTTCCTCCCCGATCATCAGGCGGATGATCTCGTTGTCGGTCTCGCGCATGCCGTCGCGCGCGATGCTGCTGACGGCGCGGATGGTGTTCTCCACGCCCTTGACGACGATGCCGTCGCCGCCGTAGAACTGGCTGTCGTGCCGGTACATTTGCATGCCGAGAAGCCCCGCCTCGACCGCTGAAGCGATCTTCGCCGCGCAGCTCGCTTTCGCCCCGTCACAGAGCATGCCGGAGTTGATGGCGAGCGCGTTGACGACCGTGTGGGCGATCTCATCATAGCGCCCGCCGTACAGATAGCAGATGCCGGCCCCGGCCCCTGCGCCCGCGCTGGTCGCGCCGCAGTAGGCGGAAAGGCTGCCGACGCCCGTTTTCAGATGGATGGTGACAAGATTCGACACGACGAGCGCGCGGTAGAGCTGCTCCTCGCTCGCTTTCAGCTCGCGTGCGTAGACAATGACGGGCAGCGAAGCCGTCATGCCCTGATTGCCGCTGCCGGAGTTGATGACGACAGGCTTTTCGCAGCCGTTCATGCGCGCGTCCGAGCCCGCGGCAGCCCAGGCCTTGGCGCGGTTCTGCACGCTGTCGCCATAGGAATCGAGCAAGATTTTTCCGATGGCCGCGCCGTACTGCCCTGTCAATCCTGCCTCAGCGATGGCCGTGTTATATTCGATCTGGCGCGCGATGGGCGCGCGGACGTCGTCTAAATCGACCTCGTCGGCAAAGGCGATAATGTCCTCGACCGTCAGGCTCCTGCGGCTCTCGGGCGGCTGGGCCGCCTCCTCGGAAAAGGGCTTGTTGAGCAGCACTTCGCCGTTTTTCTCGATGCGCACGACGTTTGTGTGGCTGCCGACGATCTGGACGAAGGCCGTATCCCCGCCTGCGAAAACACGCACCTGAATGTCGAATGGGCAGCGCAGCGGCGATTTGCTCACCGTGATTTCCGCCGCGGAAAGGTACTCGTCCAGCAGCGGAAGCTGCTTCTCCGTCACATTCGCCAATACCTCTAACTGCGCGTCGGCGTCGCCGACGCGTACACCCGCCGCGACCGCAACGGGAAGGCCCTTGCGTCCGCCGGTGTGCGGCACGATGACGCTCTTGACGTTTTTGATGATATTGCCGCTCACGGTCAGCTCGATGCGCTCGGGAAGTGTCCCGAGCGTTTGGCGCGCAAGCGCACCCGCGTAGGCGACGGCGATGGGCTCGGTGCAGCCCATCGCGGGTACAAGCTCCTCATGCAAAATCTGAACGTAGGTCTCATACAGCGCAGTATTCATTTTTGTTCCCCCATCTCTCATTGCGAACGCGCAGTCTCTCCTCCTGCCGTCCGCTTCTCTCTTCGCCCATTGTATCGGAAATGCGGTTACAATGCAATGGACTTTCCATATTCCTCGCACAAAAAAGGCGGTATCCGGTCGGATACCGCCTTTTTGATATGATTTTGCTCTTACAGGTCGTAAATTTCGCCGTACTTCTCCTCAAGGTACTGCGTGTAGACCGTCGGGTCGAACTTTTCACCAAGCGCCTGCTCCAAGAGCGCGCCGGGCTTTTTGAGGCAGCCGTACTGCCAGATGTGCTCGCGGTTCCACGCGTTGATGGGCACGAAATTGCCGGTCTTGAGGCACTTGTCCACATCGACCGTCTCTCTCATCTTGCGAAGCAGCTGCGCGCCGTAGGCGCTGCCGAGCGCGTAGGACGGGAAGTAGCCGATGCTGCCGCCCGACCAATGGCTGTCCTGCAAAACGCCGTGCTTGTCGTCCGGCACGTCGACGCCGAGATATTCCTTGTAAAGGCGGTTCCACTCGCCCGGCAGGTCGTGCACCTTGAGTTCGCCGTGCATCACACGCTTTTCAAGCTCGTAGCGCACCATGACGTGCAGGCTGTAGGTGACCTCGTCGGCCTCGGTGCGGATGAGGGATGGCTCCGCCTTGTTGATGGCGCGGTAGAATTCCTCCGCCGTGTGGCCGCCCAGCTCGGGGAACAGCTCGCAGAGCTTCGGGAACACGAAGCCCGTGAAAGCGCGCGAGCGGCCGAGCAGGTTTTCATAGAAGCGGCTCTGGCTCTCGTGGATGCCCATGGAGACACCGCCGTCGAGCACCGTATAGGCGAGATCATCCGCGCTGCCGGTATCGTAGAGCGCGTGGCCGCCCTCGTGGATAACGGAGAACATCGATGAGGCAAAATTCTCCTCCAAATAGTGCGTCGTGATACGCTCGTCAAAGTGCGAACCGAGCGACGTCGTAAAAGGATGCTCGGTCGTGGACAGGCCGACATGGTCCAAATCGAGGCCCATCGTGCGCATCAGGTAGTCGGAAAGCTGCGCCTGCTTCTCCTCGGAAAAATGGCCGTGCAGCATCGCGTCGTCGACCTGCGGCTTTTCTTTGATTTTTTTCAGGAGCGGCACGATGTGCTCGCGCAGCGTCGCAAAGAATTCGTCGCACTGCGCCATCGTCAGCCCGTCCTCATACTCGCTGAGCCAGTAGTCGTAGGGATCCTTTTCCGGCGCGCAGTAGTGTGCGAAGCGGATGTTCGTCTCGAAGATCTTCTCAAGCACCGGCTCGAAAAGCGCAAAATCGCTCGTCTCCTTCGCCCGGTGCCATACGTCGTCCGCCTCGACAAGCAGCTGCTGGTAGGCGATGTACTCGTCCATCGGGATCTTCTGCATATTGCGGATGTCC
This sequence comes from Hominicoprocola fusiformis, assembly GCA_040095065.1. GTDB lineage: Bacteria > Bacillota > Clostridia > Oscillospirales > Oscillospiraceae > Hominicoprocola. The sequence goes on along the minus strand of JBBNGO010000050.1, from coordinate 408 downwards.
TTGATGAGCAAAAACACCATGCGCTGCTGCTTTTCGTCGAGCTCAGATTTGCGCGCGTCGAGGAATTCGAGCAGCGCGACGGTCTCTTCACCGGTCGTGAGCTTGTAGTGCTCCTCGCTCAAAATGCTCATGGTCTGGCCGCGGTTCGCCGCCGTGCCCTTGGGCGCGGTGGTCGCGCCGTCGTAAAAGAGCAGGCCCATCGCGTGGCCGTAGGCCGCGAGCTTGGCCTGCAAAGCCATCAGGGACTTGATCGCTTCATCGAGAGTCATGATGATCTCCTCACTTTCTCTTTTTCTGTGAAAATATCATAGCATGAAAGGGGCTTGCTGCGCAAGGGGGACGCTGAGGTTCTCCCCCTGTGGCCGCGCAGAAGAGGTGGGCATTCTCTCGCGTGAGAGAATGCCAGAT
>JBBNGO010000004.1:0-89885 GCA_040095065.1 Hominicoprocola fusiformis | reverse complement strand
AGCAACCTGCTCAGTCGAATCTTTATAACAAGAGGGCGGAGGACTGTTTACAGCTCGAGCGCTTGGCTCATCAAAGAGACCGTCCATCCATTGCCCTCCCATTATAACAAAAATAAGCATAGCCTCCGAGGCTTCATATCCGCTTCGGGTGCTATGCTTATTTTGTACCAGACAAAGAATACCCTCACGCATTTGCCTTCTGAAGATAAAATTCACTCTCCGCGACTCGTGTCACAAAATCATACTCCAGTCGTGTTGCCTTTGAGGGCGAAATATTGTAGCGCTTAAACACCGAGCGAAAATATGCAAAGAACTCATGGTCTTCCTCTGTCATCGGTGCAACCCAGCCGTTCTCGGCACCGTGGGCTTCGATTTTCTCCAACTCTGCCATACGTTCTTTATCCATGTCAGTTGCCCCTCCTGGATGAAATCATGGTTTTCCCTTAACAGCTATTACATTCCCATAATTCATGTAGTATTTTAAGGGAAAGACTACCCTTTTTGTTACGGACTTACGTTTCCAGAAGATCCTCCATCGTGCAGCCGAGGGCTTTTGCAAGGCTAAGAACAGTCTCCGCGCTGGCTTTGTTAATGTCCTTGTTGCGCTGTTCGTACATTTGAATTGAGCGAAGACTGACATTGCTTCGCTTGGCAAGCTCTGCCTGCGTGCAGCCATAAAGCGTGCGGATACGCTTGAGGTTGGTATCAGCGAAGTATTCGCGCACTTTAGCATCGACAATATCAGCGAATTTAGTGACATCCGCTTCATGAAGGGGGGAATACATCTGCTGCAAATCTTCAAACGAAAGAACCTTAAAAATATCACTGAACTTTCTTCCGGAGAACCATTGGTAGTAGGCCACTGCCCAGCCGATCCAATACTCTCTGGAACGGCTGAAATTCGCTTGAGGCTTGGCGGTCGGCGCTTTGCCCGTAGTCTCAACGAGAACATCAACAGCAGTTTCAATCCCGCTTTTCCCCAAAAGGTATGAAGGTTCACCATTCTCAATCCGATTACTGACGGAACTGACGGAAAACAGCTTTATAAAGCTATCTCCGGCAACTCCGCACGCGTTGATAGCATAATCAAAAGCATCGCCCAGTAATGCCTGCGCGTTACTCAGATAGATTTCTTGGTATGCGTGGGTCATCGTTTTGGATGCCTCCTCTTATGATATCAAGGATATACAGACCATCTGTTTCCTCTTCAAGTATATCCGAATAAAGTTGGTCGGCTTCATCATTTCGAGCCTTGCGGCGAACATAGTATTTTTCCTTTTCTGCAATAGAAAATCCATCGTAATGCAGCAGCGAAAAGGCGTATTTAGACTTGATGACGATCTGTTCGCCTAACTTGCCAAGTCGCATAGCGTTTGCGAGTTGCTGCACGGAAATTCCGTTATTTAAGAAAGACGCAGCAAAGTCAAAATAGGAGTCATCGGCACGGTATCCGATAATCAGGTCATAGGCATTGACATTGACACCGAAATTGTCGATCAGATATCGTTTTGCCCGCTGTGCGGCTGGGCTTTTGATAGAAAACAGACGATGCGCTACCAGAACAGCAATCCAGTTCAAAATCGTATAGTCTGGACTGTTCAGATTCAGAATTTTCAGGTATTCCGTATCAAGACTGTAACGATTGACGAAGCCGTTACGCAGAGAGGATACAGCCCATTCTTTGGCGAGTTCCTCGCTTTCCGTGCAGTAGAAGCCCAGCCCGAAGTCATTGTTCTGCTTACCCAACCCAAAGGTTGGAGATTCGACGATCTGTTCGGAGCCATGATATAGGGTAATTTTCTGATTCATCTCCGCATCCTCCTAAGTATCACTGTAAAAATAGTATCACCAAAGTGATATAAAATCAAGCAATATTTGTAGAGAAAAAAGAGAGCATTTCTCGCTTGAAAAATGCAGGCTCTTCAGACGAATATTTCCAAGAGAAACATAAAGATAATCAGTTTACAGAATGATATTGAGCATCCATTTTGCCGGTGGTATAATTAAATGCAGCTGAATAGGATATTGCAGAACTGCTGGAAAAATACAAATACTCCGCAGCAAAGCGAAAGAGAAACACCGCACCAATATTTGAAAAATATTTAAGAGCTTCCGGGTGGTAGTGCGCCACTTGAAACCGACTTGATACTAACTTAAAACTAACTTGCGTGTAACTTGCGACCTAACACACAATTTGACGTTCAAATTGTTGGATGGATTATTGATATGGGAAGACTGATTTCCAAGAAGACTGTGGAGAGAAAAAATGAATTCGATTCTCGACAGCATAAGAGTAACCTCCGCAACATCTGCGGGACATTTGCTGCTGAGGGTATGACGATCAGTAAATATACCCGCAGAAACCTTGACCAAATCGCCAGCGGGCAGACCAGCTATCAGCAAGTCCTGGTCGAGCTGAGAGAGAAGTACGAAAAGAGAGGATAAGGTCACGTTTTCCGATTGCGGACCTATCGATTCCTTTCTAATGATTAACTATCAGGGATTTGCAGGGCATCGGCATGACCGAGAAGCTGGCACTTCCCACGCTGATCGCGCTCTGTTCGATTGCGCTTGGAAAGCCGACTCTCAGCAGTCTTGCGGTGCTGGGTGAGATCAGCATCGCGGGAACCATGCTCAAAGTGGACGAGCTTGCAAATGCCCTTCAGGTCTGCCTTGACAGCGGCGCGAAGAAGGTCCTATTGCCGATCACATCGGCGGCTGATCTCGGACTTGTTCCGGCAGATTTGATCGGCTGCTTCAATCTGGTTTTCTATCAGAGCGCAGAGGACGCGGTTTATAAGGCATTGGGCGTTGAGTAATTCCGATAAAAAGAGGTGAGACCAATATGCGCTGTCCGTGGTGCGGAAATCCGGCAACAACGCACGGAGATTGGTGGGAGTGCTATTATTGCGGTGACAGCGGAACATTAAGAAGACCGTCAGCAAACCACTCAGCACAGGTCACATTGACGCTTTCCTTCGTCTACCACGTCGATCTACCCGAAACGTGGAACGATCTGAAAAAGGCGCTGGGGCAGCTTGCGCCCAAGAACACCTTGCTTTTTCAGCTTCTCGGAAAAGTGCTGCTGCACAACATTTCCACCGGAATCCAGAACGCGGGAGCTTTGCCTGACGAGAAGAAGGCGGAGGAACTGCGGACTTTTCTGACTACGACCACTGACCTAAATTTGGGCGAAAACGCAGAAGAGATCATGCGCGATGCCAAACGCGGCGTTCTGTTCTGTGAAGAAGCAGCCCTTTCCGAAACGGACTGCGGCACGTTCTGGACGGAATTACTCTCGACGCGCCCGGTAGAAGACTACTATAACCGCGTCGATCCGGACGGCTTGTTTGATCTTCTCTCTGAATTATCCTCTGCCTATGCCTACTTCGGCGGGAAAAAAGATGAGGAAATGGGCGAAGCGCAGGATTATCAAAATGCACTGGAAGAAGCCTATAACACCCATTGGCAGAACAAAGTGCTGCTGCATCCGGACGCAGAGCGCGCGGAACGCCTCTTGGCGCAGGGCAAATTTCCAGATTATGAGGATATTTGCCGCGAGATTTTGCTGGTCGAATATCCGGAGGAAGTCCCGCATGAGTCTGCCGAGGATTTCAATGAATTGTCTTGGGACTACATTCTGGATGATGTATTCGCAAGCAACACGGCAAAGGGCATCCAGATGTGGCGGCGGCTTTTGGACATCGCGGAGCCGTCTCTGAAAACCGACGCTAAAACTGCCGAAAAACTTCTCCCGGATTGGGATTGGCTGGATTCTTCGAGCCATGATCAAGTGCTGCTGCTTTTGACCGCATTGAACGACGATAGGTTTGTATCACAGCTTTTTGAGAGCGCATCCATAGGCAGATTGCAGCTTGATGTTTTGAATGCTTGCCGCTCCTGCGGGCAGGAAGCATTGGGGCAGCACTGTCTTGAACTTGCGCTGAAAAATCCATACCTTGAAGAAAGCTGGGAGAAGCGGTTCAGACGAGTGTTCACCACAACACTGTCTTCCGGATCAACAAAGCCGCGGTCAGATACCGGCAAGCCCATTGAGGACACGAAACCTGATGACGGTACGGTGTATCACTATTGTTCCGTTCAGGTGCAGGGAGCGCGCCGCCCGTATGCGTATCTGACCGGCGGTTTGCCGCTCAAGGTCGGAGATTGGGTCGAGCTTCCGTTCGGAAAAGATGATGTGCTGCGGCAAGGGCAGGTCAAAGCTGTTATGGACTGTACACGCATGGTCGCGCCTTGGCCTCCGGAGCAGACAAAGACCGTCATCCGCACGATAGATGCTCCGGTAGCTACGCCGACCATTGAAGTCGTTGCGCCGAAACCGAAAAAGTGCGTAGAACAGCCTAAGAAAGAAACTGAAAAAGTAGATGCCCCCGCAATTCCTACGCCTAAAATTGAGATGGAGCAGCCGAAAACAGAACCGCAAGTCACTAAGCCCGTTTTGCCAGAAAAGGGCGAAAAGAAACCTGTGCCGCCAAAGAAGCCATTCCCATTTAAGAAAGTCATTGCGGCGGTTCTGGTGGTAGCTGCGATTTCGTGGATTTCTATTTCCGTCTCAAACCGCAACAAGCAGAGAGCAACAGCTTATGACATAGCCCTTCAAGAGCTGTCAAATGGCAATTACACTTCTGCCGAGCAGGACTTCTCTTCGCTTTCCGGCTATCGGGACGCCGCATCGTTGTCCGTCTACTGCAAATACGCCGATATGTACAAAGATAGAACGGACTACGTAGGTGGACAGGATGAACTTTCAAACATCACGCTGCAATATGATACGAGCTGGCAGCAGGATGTTGACGCGCTGGAAACCCGCGTTAAAAGCTATAAAGCGGAGAAAGACGCCGCCGAGGAAGCTGAACGCAAGCGTATCGCTGCCGAGAATGCCGCGAAGCAGGAGCAAAGCCGGAAAGACCAGTATTCCGGAAAACTGCCCGTAGAAGGGATGCCGGTAAGCTGCTTAAAATACACTTCACTCGGTGAACCGGACAAAAGGCTGAACTGTAAAAACTTTGAAAAGTTGGAGCAGAACCGGAAGTATTTCAATGTTTACTGGTATGATGAAAACGGTGAAATGATTGCTGCCGGTATGTGCGCTCAGTGGAAAAACGACAGCGAGTATATGCTGAAATCCTTCTCACAATATTATCCGTCAGGCGGTAATAATGGGCAGACCTTCAATTACGGCAGTGGAAGCAACACTTCCGGAAGCCTCCGGGATGAGTATGATAGCCCCGAAGACCTCTGGGAAGATAACCAGGATTGGTATGAGGACGAGGATGAAGCGTGGGATGAGTGGTACGATGATTGAACCGTAAATGAATATAAAAAATCCTCTGCCGATACCCGAATAGGGCATCGGCAGAGGCTTTTTGTGTGTCTTACGGGTATTTGGACAAGCTTGATCTGTTGCTGAAACCGTGTAGGGAAAATAATCAACGTGTATATGGAGAGTAGTTTCAAATTTGTTTCGCTAAAGGCTCCGCGAGGCATTAAGCGAGAGCTTTTTCGAGGCATTGGAGGTTAGACGGTACAAAAAATTTGCGAAAGACGCAACTCAAAGTTTGCAGCGCTATAGACAAAGAAGAGTTACTTTCCACAGTAGCGGGCGATGAAGGGGAGGGTATTGCCCTCGTCCAGCAAGCGCACAACGTTTTCCACGTGCTGCGCGCTCTCGCCGAGCTCCCGGGCAAGCGTCTGAATGATATCCATAGAAATTCCTTTCGTTGCATGGTTTAACGTCAGCGGCGGCAGACGCCCAAGCGTCCGCCACCGCCTATTTTACCACAGCCCCGGCCGGATTTCCAGCGCAAAGACTTCTCACGAAAAAGCAGATCCGCCTCTGTATCACACAGAGGCGGATCTGCCAATCCTATGATGCCCACGGCGGCGAACGCTATGAGCTTATTCAGCACAGCATCACCTATCGTTACTGTGTTTTTATCTCAGGTTCTTCCGGAAGAACTCCTGCGCATTCTTGTACATTACGCCATCGGCATCCTCCTGCGAAACGCCCCGGGAGATCAGATACTCGTAAATCGACGCCGCCTTGGCCGGTGTATTCAGGCACTCCGGCAGGAGGGAACCGTCGAAATCCGAACCGAGAGCAAGATTCTTTTTGGCTCCCAGATCAAAGAAATGCATGGTGTGACGGTAGATATCGTCAAGGCTGTGAACTTCGCCGTCGTCGCGCAGGAACTTCACAAAGTAATTCAGACCGATCAGGCAATCGCGCCTGACCATCTCTCGGATCATGTCGTCTGTGAGGTTGCGCTTGTGACTGCACAGCGCACGGGCATTGGAATGCGTGGCGACAAAGGGTTTGGCCGCCACCTCCAGCAGGTCGGCAAAACCGTGGTCGTTGAGGTGGGAGACGTCGACAAGAATGCCCTCTTTCTCCATCTCGCGCACAGCTTCCTTGCCAAACTCGCTTAGGCCATGGTCAGTGGTGTGACCGGAGCCAAGCTCGTTTTCACCGTTCCATGTCAGCGTAATGGCACGCACACCCTGCTCGGCAAGTGTGTGAACACGGGTGATATCACCGGCGAGCGCGCTGCCGTTCTCAATAGTCAGAAATGCGGCGGTCTTATTCTCAGCCCAAGCCTTCTCCATATCGGCGGCATTGCGGCAGGGAGCCACACGGTCGGAAAACTTTTCCATCTGGCGATAGAAGTTTATGCGGTTCTTCTCGAAATAAGCGATGGCTGCATCGCCGCGCTCCTCATCCGGAATGAAGACTGCGTAGAACTGCGCCCAATGCACATCATTCGGCATGTTGCTCAGCTGCAGCACGCGGCCGGGATCGTCCAGCGTGTCCGGGTTGCCGGTGTTGGCATACTTCCAATCTGCCAGAGTGTCACAGTGCAGATCGATCAAACCATAACTGTTCATGATACTAATTTAAAATCCTTTCTTTGACTTTACGCCCGCGGGTCGAGCTCCTCGCAGGAAAGCACTTCCTTGCTGCGTGTGTATTCCTCATACCGGAGTCCACGATCTGAGGTCTCAATTTCGCCGACCTGGTTATCATAGGGGTCGGCGCGCCAGAACTGCTTTTCAACGGTAAACGGCGCTTCAAACTCGCTGTTGGCCACCATGCGGTATGCGTCGATGTTGCCAAAGTAGAACTTGCGGCGTTCCTCATTCTGCGCCCTCACCGCCGCCGTGCCGTAGCTCGGGTCGGCATAGAGCCAGCCGTATGGCGCGATATAGAAGCGGGACCAGTCGTGTGCGCCGCAGAAGTCCGGCTCAGCGGTCAGGCCGCTCTGCCACCTGGCGGGAATGCCAGCGCAGCGGCACATGGTGATAAAGAGCAGGGCAAACACACCGCAGTCGCCGGTGTAGCTGCGCGCCGCAGAATCCGGGATGCACTCGAGAATGAAGTAGGACGGCATGAAGGTATACTTCATGTTCAGCGTGATGAAGTCGTAGAAGATACGTGCCTTTTCCAGAGGATCGGTCACACCCTTGGTCAACGTCTCCACAAGGGAACGAATAAACGGGGTGAAGACGATGTGCGGCGCCTGCTCCTGCGTATCGAAATCAGGCTGTACGGCGTCTGCCTTCATCGTGGAAACATCGTGGTAGCGCGCCGTGTGGACATAGGAGTACTCCACATAGAACTCGTGGTTTTCCTCCATGTTCTCCTCCCAGCAGATCGTGCGCTGCGCCGCATTCTCGGGTGCGAGCTTGCCGGTCTCGGGATACATCTTCTCGATGCGGATCTCGCTTTGCTGCTCACACTCGGCGGGGATGGGCAGGTGAACGCGCACGAACATACCCGGCGTGAACCGATCATCGTTTACGCGGACGCTCGAACGGATGCGGATGCGATTGGAGATACCGCCGTTCTCGCGCATCAGACGGCGAACACGGTCAAGACGGCCCTCGCCCTGCTCCTTCGTCACGCTCTCCACACCGTGCACCTGTACGCCCGCGCGGACGGCAAAGGATGGATCTGCTTTGCACAGCGTCTCAAAGAAGCGGTCCAGGAAGTGCATCTCGCCGTTGACATAGAGCCAGCTGATTTTGCCGGCGTCCACGCGCTCGTCGAATTCCTCCTCGGTAAAATCGGGGATGTGCCCGCGCACCACAGCGAGTGCGGCGGCACGGTCGAACGGGTAATTCTGCGGGATCCGGCAGATGATCTCGCGCTCGGCGGTCAGGCACGCGCGCATTGCCTCAGACAGGTTATCCTGCGCAAGGCGAAGATCGATGAGGCGGATCGCGCCTTCAAAATCGCCCCATGCCTTGCGCCGGGCGATATCGTCCGGCAGGCCAATGTTCAGATATTGCAAGGTATCGTTAATATTCATAAAAATAACCTCTTTGTGAATCCTGCTCCCACGGCACGGGCCGCAGGAGCAGGAAAAATCATCCGGCGGGGATCATGCAATCATATGCAGGATCGCACCCATGCCAAGACCAAAAATATTACCAATAGCAGCGCCAAGAACACCCATCAGAACACCGATACCCGCAAAGGAATCGTCATAGGCGCAGGCAATGATCGGCGCAGAAGCGGAACCGCCGATATTGGCGACCGATGCCGTAGAGACCATGCAAAGATCCCAGTGGAAGATCTTGGAGAGGATGTACATACCGACAACGTGGATCGCAAGAACGAACACGCCGTAAACGACCCACATCGGAGCTTCGACCAGCGCATTGAGCGGAGCCTGCGTAGCGAGCAGGGAGACGACGGCGTACAGCAGGACGCTGGAAAGATCTTCAACAGCAGGAAGCTTGCCGAGCGGGGTCATTGCGCAGACCAGACCGAGAACGGTGACGAACAGCGTCGTGCAGGTGCCCTTGTCGAACATGTCAAGGCCGATCTCATTGAGACCGTTATTCATGACAAGGCCGATCTTCTGAGACAGCGCGGAGACGATCAGAGCAAGGCCGATAAGCCAGATCCAGTCGGTAGCTTTGGCCTGCTTTTTCTCGTTGGCGACCTCTGCGTTGGCAGCGGCTGCAGCGGCCTCAAGCTTGGAGGTGTCCGCCTTAACGGACTTGTTCCACTTGCCGGCATACTTCACAGCAAAGAGCAGCAGCGCAATCCATACGGAGTAGCAGACGGTGTCGAGCGTAAGAGCGCAGGCGTAAGCGCCGGCATCGACCGGCAGAGCATCCTGCATGGCAGCCATGTTGGCGGAGCCGCCGACCCAGGAAGCGTACAGAGCTGCGGTAGCGCCCCAGATGGTCTCGCCGCCCCCGAGGGATCCCTTGAAGATCGGGAAGCCGACGATGAAGCCGAGTGCAAGAGTGATCGAGCAGCCAAGGAAGATCGCGATCATGCGTCCGGAGAGCTTGGCGATCTTGCGGAAGTCGCAGCGCAGCAGCATGACAAAGATCATTGCGTACAGAAGGTTATTCTTCAGTACGCCGTAAGCGGCATTGACGCCTTCGGAATTGTACAGGCCCAGGGTACAGAAGACCATGTTGAGAATATAGATCCATACCAGCGGCGGGACCCAGTTAAAGACTTTCCACTTGGTGTATTTTTCCATTGCCAGCAGCCCGCCGGCCAGGAACATCAGGAATGCGATGAAAGTAAAACCGTTTTCAATAGCAGGTAACATACTTTTCTCCTCCAAAAAATATATTTCTTCTCAGCGGGGCGGTACCTGGACCCGCTGCAAAAGACAAAACAGAAAAAAGCCCAACAAAACCGAGCGTTTTTCAACGCCTGATCTTGCTGGGTTTCACACGCGGCACCACGAGGGAACTCATGGCAGGCGACTGCGAAGCAGCCATATACAGTTATGCGTAATCAGGTTTCGCTTTCCGGCTTGCCCGTCATTGACCGCCAGCGCTTGAGCGCATCGCGGTAAGCGACAAGTACGGCCCGGCGGGACGAGCCGCCGTATCGTCTGTTGAGCGTGTTCTCCAGCCACTCATCGATCTCCGGAAAAACCTGCCCCACAAAAAGTTTACGCAGGAAAGCCTCCGTCGTGGAAATTGTATGGGTACAGCTGAAATCGAGAACCTCGGACGTCAGGTCGTCGACCTCAAACGCCATATAAAACGTGCCGTAGTTTTTTGTGATGGCGTTGTCCGAATTCGTTCTGGACTCGCCAATGACAAAAACCGAATTGATCTGATTCAAAGAACCGTCCTTCCTTTCACAGGAGAATGCACGGAATGTATAATCAAAAACGCCCTGTATCAGCATCATTGGTTGCCTTCATTATAGCGGCCATTGACCGAGTTGTCAATATCTTCTTGCCAAGCCAGATGATTCTGCCAATTTTTGTCGATAACGCACAACAATTCCTTGTCAAAAAATCGCTAAGGCACATGAACTATGGTCAAATCAACGATTATCACCTTCCCCCTTGCAATTGCAGTCTGGACATGGTAGCATAAATATGCTTTTAAAAACTTGATTATCACTGCTGCTTTACTTTGCTTGAGAATGCCACAACGTTCTTCACCGCAAATAAAACCCAGCAAAAGGTGTGGATTTATCGCGCCTTTTGCCGGGTTTTTTCTTTTGCAGCAGCCAAGAGAGGTGAGGAGCCGCCGCCATAATACGCCGCGCATTCACAGAATCACAGAATCACACAATATTTTGAGGAGGAATTCATCACATGAAGAAAAGACTTTGCTCATTGCTACTTGTCCTCACAATGCTTTCCACGCTTCTGGTCGCGCCGGCTTCCGCCCTTGAGGCAGACGGTTCGACTAGCGCCGGCACCGAGACTTACGTGTATCTCGGCGTGAAGGATTACGGCACCGTGGAAGCTGACAGCAAGCCTGACTTTGTCCATCGCTTCTACACCAACGGTGAAGAAGTGCAGTATACCATCGCCAGCAGTGACAATAAGTACGCCGTCCAGAACAAGCTTCAGGAAGGCTATGTCTACGATCTGTCCACTCAGGGCAGTGTTGTGACTGACGCGAAACTCGCCGCGGCCAAGGCCGAGGGCAAGATTGAGTCCGCCACCGCTTCCTCCGTGACAGTCGGCGGCAAGACCTACGACATCGCCAACGTCTACGAGATCACCAACAACACCGCCGGTAAGACGACTGTTACCGCCAAGACCGCTGCCGACCTCACCGCCGGTGCGACTGTCAAGGTCTACGGCGACACCGCGTTCCTTACGTTCGTGGCAGAGGACTATACCGCGCCCGTCAGCGGCACGCCCGGTAAGCGCACCCTCAAGAACTACCTCCAGACCGCGATGAACCCTGTCGGCACCGCGCTGTACGTTTACGGCGGCAGCTGGGACTGGCAGGATGTGAACTCTTCCAACCAGGCGCTGACCATTGGCCTGCCCCAGAGCTGGATCGACTTCTTCCAGCAGCAGGACGCCAACTACACCTACAAGAACAGTGCCGACCCCGCGCACAGCTACTATCCGCATAACAGCTGGAACCAGTACTACTACGCCGGTGTGGACTGCTCCGCCTATATTGGCTGGACCGTCTACAACGTGATGCACACTAAGAGCACCACCAACGACCTGAGCGACGGCTACGTGATGAGCGCCGTCAAGATGGCCAAGACCTTTGCTGACAAGGGCTGGGGCACCTGGACGCGCGATATCAAGTCCTTCAAGCCCGGCGACATCTTCAGCATGAGCGGCCACGTGTGGACCGTCCTCGGCGTCTGCGACGACGGCTCCATCGTCTTCCTGCACTCCACGCCTTCCGACAGCAAGGCCGGTCAGGGCGGCGGCGGCGTTCAGCTCAGCGCCCTCAACCCCAACAGTGACAACGACAAGAACTGCGAGGCCTACAAGCTCGTCACCAAGTACATGACCAAGTACTACCCCGAGTGGAGCACCCGCTATGAAGCCGTGCTGAGAAGCTATGACTCCTACGCCACCCCCGCTTCCAGTAGCGAGTACAGCAAGACCTGGTCCGGCAACTTCAGCTGGAACCTCGACGGCACCGGTCTGACCGACCCCGACGGTTACGCTGATATGAGCGCCGCCGAGATCCTTGCAGACCTCTTCGGCGACGCCGAGACGCAGCCCAGCCAGAAGGGCTTCAACGATGTCAAGCCCGGCGACTACTTCTATGACGCCGTCAACTGGGCCGTCGAGAAGGGCATCACCACCGGCACCAGCGCCACGACCTTCTCCCCCAACGCATCCTGCACCCGCGCTCAGATCGTGACCTTCCTGTGGCGCGCCAGCGGCAGCCCGGAGCCGAAGACTGCCAGCAATCCCTTCACCGACGTTGCAGCCAACGCTTACTGCTGCAAGGCTGTTCTGTGGGCTGTTGAAAACGGCATCACTACCGGTACCAGTGCCACGACCTTCTCCCCCAACGCTCCCTGCACCCGCGCTCAGGGTGTGACTTTCCTGTGGCGCGCCAACGGCAGCAAGGCCGCCTCCGCCGCTGCCTCCTTTACCGATGTTGCATCTGACGCCTACTATGCTCCGGCAGTTGCCTGGGCGGCAGAGCAGAACGTCACCGGCGGTGTCGGCAACGGTCTCTTCTCCCCCGACACCACCTGCACCCGTGCTCAGATCGTGAGCATGCTGTATCGCCTTCGGTAAATAATTATCTTTAATAGGCGCTGAGTCATCCCCTCCTATAGCCTGAACGCCGCGGGCAATTGCCGTGGCGTTCAGGCTATCTTATTCTCAAAATTCAGAAAGGACAGTGCGTTTTATGAAATTTTCCAGCAAGGTAGAAAAATGCGGCCTGTCTCCAATGCGCAAGTTCCACCCGTACGCGGTGGCAGCCAAGGCACGCGGCGTCAACGTCTATCACCTCAACATCGGTCAGCCCGACGTGCAGACCCCTCCCGCGTTCTTCGAGGCAGTTCGCCATTTCGAGCAGCCGGTGCTCGCCTACGCACCTTCTCCGGGCATCCCTGAGCTGATCGACGCGATCCAGAACTATTACGACAAGCTCGACATGCACTTTGACAAAAGTGAGATCTACGTCACCGCCGGCGGCAGCGAGGCGCTTCAGATCGCGCTCCAGTGCATTCTTGACGACGGCGACGAAATTCTCATTCCTGAGCCGTTCTACCCCAACTACAACACGATGACCCGCACCTGCGGTGCATCGATTCGCCCGATCCCGACCTGCCCGGAGGAGGGGTATCGCTACGCTGACCGCGAGAAGATCGAATCTCTCATCAACGAGCACACGCGCGCCATCATGGTCACGAACCCCGGCAACCCCACCGGCGTGGTGCTGAGTCAGGACGAGATGGAGATGCTCGTCGACCTCGCTCAGAAGCACGACCTCTTCCTCATCGGCGACGAGGCCTACCGCGAGTTCGTCTACGGCGGGGAGAAGCTCCAGTCGTTCGGTGAATTTGCCGACCGTGCGGCAGACAATATCATCGTCATCGACACCGTATCTAAGCGCTTTTCCGCCTGCGGCGCGCGCATCGGCTGCCTGATCTCCAAGAACAGGGAACTGATGAACCACGCGATGAAGTACTGTCAGGCGAGATTGTCGGTCGCGACGCTCGATCAGGTTGCCTCCGCCGCGCTCTACGCCGTCGGCCCCGAGTACTTCGCCGCCGTGCGCGAGGAGTATAAAAAGCGCCGCGATACGCTCTGCCGCAAGCTGCGCGAGATCCCCGGCGTCGTGTTCGATGTGCCGGGCGGCGCGTTCTATGTGATGGCGGCGCTGCCGGTGGACGACGCCGACAAGTTCCAGCAGTGGCTGCTCGAGGAGTTTGACGACGCGGGCGAGACGGTGATGTTCGCACCCGGCGCGTCGATGTATGCAACGCCCGGCAAGGGCAAAAACGAGGTCCGCATGGCTTACGTCATCGAAAGCCACAAGATCGAGCGGGCCATGGACATTCTCAAAAAGGCCATTGAGGAATACAATCGGATTAGAGCGTGAGACAAAAGCAAATTAGAAGTTAACCATTTTCCATGATGCTATTGCCGACCGAATGAAGTCAGCCGGCAATAGCGGTATGGACGCACGGATTTATTGCGAAAAAACAAATCCGCCTCTGTATCACACAGGGGCGGATTTGCTTATTGGTCATACGGTACTCGAAAATCGTCCGGATATTTCTTGAACTTGCTGCCCGGTGTTGTAGTTGTTCATGTGATGAACCTTCTTTTTCCGTATGCAGCGAACATCTATGCGCATGTGATGGAGAACGCCGATCGGAAAAACGCTGACATTTTAGCTGACGTGTTTTTAAAAAAGGCTTGAATTTTCAAAGCGAGTTGAACTAAAGTTGAATTATTTCTTCTCGTCACAGATAGAATATCTTGTTAAAGTTGCAAAAACATCCGATTTCTTTACGAAAATAGCTGTTTTTCTGGTCGTGGAGGCAGGACTCGAACCTACGGCCTCCGGGTTATGAGAGCGCCGAGCGGCCGCTCAATCGATAGCAAGAGCCTCCTGGACAAAGCAGGAGGCTCTTACTATTGTGTGGAGTATTCAGGAGAGATCGCTCTGAAAAGCGTTTTATGCGCCGTAGCCGAGCATCACGCGCGGCAGCCAAAGCGCCACATCGGGGAAGAGCGTCAGAATCGCCAGCATCGGTAGCCAGACAAACAGGATCAGCGAATATGTGGACGGCAGCATCTTCGTCAGCGAAGACTTACCGACGCGGGCTCCCATGAAGAGGACTGACGCGCACGGCGGCGTGATGCAGCCAAGGCCGAGGTTCACGATCATGATCGCCGCAAAGTGAACGGGGTCAATACCGAAGTTGGCAAGCACCGGCGTCAGAATCGGTGCGCAGATGTACATGGCGCTGGAGTCATCCAGGAACATACCAAAGAGGATGAGCAGGATGTTCACACACAGAAGGATCACGTAGCGGTTGCCGCCCATAGCGTTGAGCAGGGCCTCGACCACACCGTTGAGGTTCTCGACCATGAAGATACGGCTGACCATGGAAACGCAGAACACCATGAAGCCGCACACGCCGGCCGTGCAGCAAGTCTTGACGAAGATCTGCACACAATCCTTGAAATTGATTTTCTTGTAAACGAAAAGGCCGACAAACGCCGCATAGAACACGGACACAGCCGCCGCCTCAGAGGGCGTGCAGATGCCGCCATAAATCGCGCCAAGTACAAAGATGGGGAAGAACAGTGCCGGCAGGGACTTCCACGTCACCTTGGCTGCATGGCTCAGGCATTTACCCTTGGCCACGGCGGGCTCAATGATGATATTGGGGTCCTTCTTGAACTTGAAGTAGCTCCAAACGCAGAAAGCAATCATCATCACGATGCCGGGGATCATCGTGGCGAGGAAGCAGGCCAGCAGCGGTTGGTTGGTCAGCCAGCAGAACACGAGCATCATGCCGCTGGGTGGGATAAACGAGCCAAGCATACAGGTGGATGCCAGCAGCGACGAAGATATCGCCGTGTCGTAGCCCGCCTTGTTCATTCCGGGGATCATCAGCTCGCCGATGACGGTTTCAGCCGCAAAGGAGAAGCCAGAGATCGCGCCGAAAATACCGCAGCAGACGGACATCATCATTGCAAGGCCACCCTTGACGCGGCCGAGCAGCAGATTGACGAAGTTTACCAGGTCCCCCTCGTTCTATAAATCCGCCCGCTATGATAAATAGTGGAAATGCCACCATCGTCATAAATACAGTTATGTGGCCTCCTTCGACGAGATTAAGGAGAACGACTTCAACTTGAATATCCCCCGGTATATGGATACCTTTGAGGAAGAAGAAATTGTGGATATTGCTGAAGTTCAGCGAAATATTGCCAGTATCAAGGTAGAACTGGCCCAAGTACAGGCGCAGATGAAGAAGTATCTGGAGGAACTGGGGCTATGAGTGATGAACTTGCGAATACTGGGAAAATCCTGATTTATCAGAACGAAAAGGGCGATACCAAAATTGATGTCTATTTTGAGGAAGATACAATTTGGATGACGCAAAAAGCAATGTGTGAGCTTTACCAAGTAGCTAAGTCTTCTGTCAGTGAGCACATAAGTAATATTTTTAAAGACGGCGAATTAGAGCCGGAAGCAACTGTTCGGAAATTCCGAACAGTTCAGATTGAAGGCACCCGGCAAGTAAACAGAGAGCGAGACTACTATAATCTAGACATGATTCTGGCCGTTGGTTACCGGGTGCGTAGCAATGTGGGTATACACGCACATGAAAGCGATCTTACACAAGGCGGGACTGCCGGACATCCGCTTTCACGATCTGCGGCACACCTTCGCCACACATGCTATCGCCAGCGGTGTGGACGCCAAAACCCTGTCTGGGATTCTGGGGCATACCAACGCCAGCTTCACGCTGGACACCTACACCCACGTCACACCGGATATGCAAAAAGCCGCCAGCGGCATCGTTGGCGGCTTCATGGAAGATCTGCTCGGAAAGGGGCTGAGACCTTGGCAAAGAAACGGAAAAGCGGAACCGGCACCGTAAGACAGCGCGGTGACGGCCGGTGGGAGGGCTGCGTTGTCATCGGCTATGATGACAATGGCCTTCCCAAGACGAAGAATGTCCTCGCCAAAACAAAGCGGGAATGTCAGGAGAAGCTGCGTCAACTCACCGAAAGCATGGTGGGGCGAAATGACCGAAAGGTCAAACCGGATATGCTGTTCGGGGACTGGCTGTGCTATCTTGTTATTACAACACCAGACAAGTGCAGCGCAATTTAGGGGTGAGGTTCCCCTTAAAAAGCACAGACTATCTCTTGCCGTATAAAAAGCGGCCAGCAGTTTACTCTGCTGGCCGGGAAAACTTTATATTTTTCACTGTCCTCTTGACGGGTAGCAGTTCAACTGAACCGCTGCGCTTATTTTGGTATTCAGAAATTGCGCTGCATGAAGCGCCGCAGCATCGCCGCGACCTGCGCGCGGGTGGCGTTGCCGGTGGGCTCCAGCTTATCGCCGGTCCCCTGCATCAGCCCCTCGCCGACGGCCCAGTTGAGCGCCGAGACAGCGTAGGCGCTGATGGCGGCCTGATCCTGAAAGCTGGAGAGGGTTTCGCGCAGTGTCACGGCATCCATGCCGCGATAGGCCGCGAAGCGGAATAAGATGGCCGCCAGCTGCTCACGCGTAATCGCCCGGTCAGGCGCGAAGGTGGACGCGTCGAAGCCTGTGACAATACCGTTTTCGGAGGCCCATGCAATCGCCTGCTCATAGTAACTGCCGCGGCGCACATCAGCAAACGGGCAGCCATGCTTGGCCGCGGGCTCGTTTTCCATGCGCCAGAGGATGGTGACGATCATGCCGCGTGTGGTGGACAGATTCGGGCCAAACGCCGTGGCCGTTAGGCCGGTCATCAGCCCCGTGTCATAGACATACGCAACATCGTCATAGTACCAGCTGCCGGACGGAACATCTGCAAACGGCAGGCCGCTGCCGCTGAAGCGGACATAAACGTTTGCCGCACCGCTCGGCATGGTGAAGGAATACGTGCCGTCGCGGTTTTCGGTGAGTTTGAGGCGCTCGCCGTCCTCGTCCGTGACCGTGATGCGCTGCACAGTGGCGTTCCGGCCGGGCGTCACGGTGATCGTGACCTTGTTGCCCGCACTGGCATAGGACTTGTCGACCTTGGCGACGCCGTCGCCGCTGTTCGAAATCTTCACAGGGAAGCTGGGCTTGGCGGGCTCGCCGCCGGACGAGCGCTGCTGCACCTTCACGGTTGCGATGTCCGTCTTCGGCGCAATCGTCTGGCTTTCGTCATAGACAGCGATAAAGGTATAGGTCTGTGTCTTGTTGGGAAGCGTGGCCGAATACGTGCCATCGCCGTTGTCCGTCAGGGTGACGGCGTTGCCGGCCTCGTCCGTGCCGGAAACCGTCACCACAGCGCCATCCGGCAGATTGCCGCGTTCAAGCGTCAGCGTGACCTTGCCGCCGCCCGAGAGTGTGTCGTGGTCGGCAGTCAAAATGAACGTCGGCGCGGTGCGGTTCTTTGCCACAAGGTTGATGGCCAGTGTAACCGGCTCATAGTTCTGCGAGGTATACTGGACGGTGATGGTGCCAACCTTTCCCTCTTTTGTCGTCTCGTTTTTGAGAATCGGAATCGAGACGCCCTGCTTGCCGCCTACCATTTTCAGCGTTGCGCCGGAGCTATAGTACCCGTCGGCCGAGACGACCGGCGTGCCATAGGCCGCCGCGTCATTGCCGAAGCGCAGCCCCTCTGCCAGCGCCGGCAGCGCCGGGAGCGCAGCCTCGTAGGTAGCGGCCCAGCCGTTGTAGATCGTGAGTGTCACGGGCGCGGGGTCTGTCAGCTTGTCCTGCTTGACGGTGATTTCGGCCGTTCCGGAAGCTTCCGCGTAGGTGTAATTGTCCGGGGTAAACTTCCAGCCAAGCTCTCTGTAGGTACCGGCGTCCAGAACCACGTCCGGCGTCTGCCAGGCGAAGGTTCCTGGAATCATCGGATCTGTCGTGCCCGAAAGCGTGATGGTGCCAAGCTTCTCGCCGTAGGTGAGCTCGGATTTGCTCGGTGTGGCGGTAGCTGTGACGGCAGTACGCTCAACAAGCTTCAGGCAAATTTCAATCGAAACATTTGCGTAATTCTGGCTGTTGACAGGAATCGTAATTTTGCCGAGGTCTATGGGTGAAGTCCAAAGCGTCGCGCTCACGGGCAGCTTCAGCGTATGCCCATCCAGAACAGGCGTCCCGATGCCACTCTGCAAGCTCTGAGGCTGAGGCGTGCCATAGCTCATCGTGCCAAGGTCATCTTTGATCGCAGTCAGATACGAATCCAGATCAAATTTATACGTATTTGCAGCAGAGTTATAGATGTTCTCATCCTTAGGAATTAGTTTGGGTGTTGTATCCTGCTTAATCGTGCCGGTTGTCTCGAACGTATTCTCCATGATCGGATTCTTGTTCGCGTCATAGCCAAAACAGTAGTTGGGGTTCGTCAGCGTGACCTTGACGGTTACTTTTTTGTTCCCCCCGGCGTTCTTGTCTGCAAACACAGCCGAGAGCGTGTACGCGCTTGCGGGAACAGTCAGATTGCCAAGGGTAAGGCTGCTGCCGTCCTCAATCTTTGCGCTTGTCGTACCGTCGTAGGCGCGTCTGGCAATGGTGGCCGAAAGGGCCGCGCTGGACAGATCAATCCACTGAACCGTTAGCCGCACGGTGTTCGACGAAAGCGTATAGCCGTCTCGGGTGACATCGCAGCGGTACTCATAGCTGCCGATGTCCTTGGCCACCGTCAACTCGTTTGTCGTATCGTCAGGAATTTCCACGCCATCGCAGAACCACTTATAGGTTGTGCCGCTGCTGCTATTCGCCTCAACTGTTGCCGTGAATTTTACAGACGTGCCGTAAGGAACTGTCGTTTCTCCATCGGCCGAAATCGTCACGGAGCGAAGCGGCAGGATTTTTACCTCCTTGGCCGTAGCCGATTCAAAGCTCGCCGCCGTAATGTTGCCCTTTGCCTCCCAGGTTGTCGAAGCCTTAAAGGCATAATAGTCAGGAAGCAGCAGTCCGTAGTTCGTATAGACCGACGAATCCGTTACATCGATGGCGTAGTATTTACCGCCGTTGAGCGTGAGCTTGCCTTCGCCTGTAACCTTCAGCCGGTCAACTGTGATCTCTGTGATCTGAACGTCGCCGCCGCTAATCACGAGGGCTGCTGTGCCGTTGCTCTGCAGGCGCTTCGTACTACCTGAAATATAGAACTTACCTTTCGTGACCGTCGCGTCGCTGTACAACATCGAGTCCTTCCACAAGACTAAGTTTGAGTTTTCGTAATCCTGTGCCTTGGTAAGCATCGTCGTAAACGAGCCAAATTCACTCTTGCTTACGCCGTTATCATCAAAGTACAGCTTTGCTTCGGCTTCCGCGTCGCAGTACTTGCACTTTCCGGTATTGTCGTAGTCGTGCGTATGGCCTCTTCCGATGGTAACGTAGTTTTCACCGTTTGCACTGATCTCTGTCTGCTCCTTGGCGTTCTTCTGATAGACGCCGCCAATGTAGAAATCATCTGCGCCATTAAAGAGCAGTCTCCGAAGTGTTTTGTTATAGGTTCCAGGCTCCAGCTTCAGCGTTTTCCGGAATTCACCTTGGCGAAGCGAAGCCCATCCGTCGGATTTAATCGTGACGTCGTCCTCAAAGACAGGGTTATAACCATATCCTGTTTCCAACTTACCGTTCTCTTGAACCGTCACCGTTCCGCTTACGCCTGCACGGCCACCACCTTCAACATAAAAGAGCAAATTTGAGCCTCGTACCTCAACCTTTCCGGCCGTGCCGCCATTCAAACGGACTTCCCCGCCGTTAACGTACAGACTGCCTATGATTAGCGCCTATTAGGAAAACACACTGTCAAAGGGGTTCGTAGCGGGGGTTAGCCCGCTACTGTGGTATCTTCCGTAGTGTTGATTTCAATGTACTCGGCAATCTTGCGGAGCTCGTCAGCAAATTTGAATTTCACGCTGATATTGCCGTTTTCATAGACCTTGATATAGTCCACAAGTTCAACCAAGATTTCACGGTTGAGGGCTTCAATGTTCTGATACTTCATAAAGGCTACCAGTGCAGGATGCTCGTTGTCCACACCGTTTGCCAGTTCTGCGCGTTCAGCGTTCAGCCGGGTAAGCACCGCGGAAATATCAGAAGTCTGCCGTTCGTAGTCAGCCTTCATATCCCGGTATTCCTGCTGGGTGATTTCACCGTCTTTCCAGTCCTGATAAAGAGATTGCTTGTAGCGTGTTATCTTTGTCAGTTCCCGCTCTTTTGCAGCTATCAGATCGTCCAGTCTGTAAGACTGGCTTTTTTTGATTGGAGCGGAATTGATTTGCGTGACGATTTCCGAGTAGGAAACAGCCAAATGTACCTGATGCTGTACAGCGAACAAAACAGCAGCCTCCAGCCGTTCATGCTTGATTGAGTGCATGGTGCAGGCTGTCCGGGAACGGTTCTTGTAGGTTGAGCAAGAATAATATACATTGTTGTTCTTGCCAACGCATCGGGTAATGGCCCGCCCGCAATCGGCACATTTCAGAAAGCCGCTGAATAAATGTACCTCACGGCCTTTCGGGGAAGTACGGGTATCACGCTGTAAGAGAGCCTGTACCTTGTCGAAAGTTTCATAGTCGATAATGGCCTCATGCGTTCCAGCCACTTCCACCCATTCCTCGCGTGGAACAGCTTCAATCTGGTGTACCTTGTAGCTTTTCACCCGGCTTCGGCCTTGGGCTAAATCCCCGGTGTAGGTCGGATTGGTAAGAATGGAGTGGATCATGCGGACTCCCCACATAGGATCGTCATACCCTCTTGTCGAAACAGGCAAGCCCTTTTGTACCTTGTAAGCCGAGGGGCTCGGTACGCCGTGTTCGTTCAGGTACAGCGCGATAGCACGTTTTGATGACCCTTGAATAAGCATTGTGAAAATGAGTTTGACATTTTCAGCAGCATCGGGATCAACAATCAGCCTGTGCTTGTCCTTTGGGTGCTTTACATAGCCGTAAGGAGCAAATGCTCCGATATACTGGCCGTTGCGCCGTTTGTAATCAAATACCTGCCGGATCTTTTTGGAAGTCTGATAGCAGTAATTATCGTTCATCACGTTTGTAATGGGAACGATGATATTTGAAACGCTGTCGGGGTTCTTGTAGCTGTCCACATTCTCAGCAAGGCTGATAAAGCGAACACCCATTTGAACAAACAGGTTATCGATCAAACTTCCGGCATCGCTATAATTTCGTGCGAAGCGGGACAGGTCTTTTACTACCACGCAGTTAATTTTTCCGCTCATTACATCGGAAAGGAGCCGCTGGAAGTTCTCCCGGTTGGCGTCCGTTCCTGTGTGTCCATCGTCTACATATTCGGAAACACTTTCAAATTCTCCGATATGCTTCTGGTAAAAGTCATTGAGCAGATCACGCTGGTTGATGACGCTGTTGCTGTCGTCCTTTCCCTTTTTCAAGTCCTCCTTGGAGAGCCGGATGTATGCGCCCAGCCGCCAGCGGCGGACGGTATAAGAGGGAGAGAAACTCTGTTGCAATCCTCTGTTTTTTGTTCGTGCCATTGTTCCTCCTTCCCTATCACATTACATCTATATTATACCTCTGCTCGGGCGGGACAACAAGGATGCCTCCGCCTCGGGACACTTTGTCTCGAAGTAGAAACGGGCCATAACCGAAGTTACAGCCCGCTTTTTTGCCGGAGAAGGAAGTCCGTCAGCGTGTCCTGCAAGGACGGCCCGCTTTCCGCAAATTCAATTTTTACACCGATCCCGCCGATGCAAAAGCAGTATGGATTTTCTACCGCCTGCAAAAACAGAGCGATCCGCTCCTCCCGGGGGAGAGAGGTGTCAAAGATCATACCGCTCACATCCGGCAGGGACTCGGGAGCCACTGCGCCGATGTCAACGCTTTTCATTTGTTCCAGTTCCTTTGCCGTTAATCTCACGGTAAAACCTCCTTATCAAAAATAGGATACGCCTCCCGCATATCATGGGGAAACGCAAGAGGGCAGCACCCAAACGATGCTGCCCTCTTGCCTCACTCCATGTAAGTATAAAATAGAGAACGCCGCTCCCATTTTCTTGCCCTGTCCAAAGACAACCATGCTCAAAGCGGCGTTCCCTCGCAGATAAGGGAACAGCCCGGAGGGACAAGCGGCCAGCCTGTCCTATGCCGGATCGTGGCCGTGGGGCGGCCCGGCCCAGTTGCGGCGTTGGTGTTGTTCGCTCGTTCTTCCGAAGAAAAAGTCACAGCGCACCCGCCACCCGGCTCCCCGGACTATGCCCGGGGCCGCCGCTGTTTATCTGCGAAAAGAAGAATATCTTCTTTCATAAACCGAGACATTTTTTCATCATTTCCAAGTGGGGAAAATGAAAAAATCAAAAAGTTTTTTTCATACGCTCAAGGCCACGCTTGATCGACTGGCGGACAGACTCCTCATGTACGCCCTCGGCCTCGGCAATTTCCTTGATGCTCTTTCCAAGAATGATGTGGGCATCAATCCTGCGGCCCTGGATCTCCGGCAAAGAGTTGAGTGCGTTCCACAGACGGATGAACAGCTCCATGCGCTCCAGAAGCTCCTGGGGCGTTGGCTCATGCAGGCAGGCGGAATATTCGATCCCGTCATCGCAGTCCAGAGAATACTGCGCCTTATGCCGGGAGAGCCGCCGCTGGTAGGCCATTTCGTGCCGGGCATCGGACACAAACACTTCGGCTACCTCGTCAGAAACCTCAATAAACTGATCCTGTGTGTACCAATAATAAAAATCCTTCAGATTGATTGTAGTCATAAATAAACCTCCGTTTCGGTGTTGGGTGGATGAGTGACCGAAACGGGGCTCGGTGGGGAGCGGCATCCCGGGGAGCCGCCCCGCACCTCGGGACAATTTGTCTCGAAGTACAAAAAAGCGCCCGCACAGCAAGACGCTATGCAGACGCATGAAATTACATTATCATAATTGTACTGATATATTGTACCTTCATAGTCAGACTGTCCCGGAGGGGGAGCTACGCTTTTTTTAGCTGGTGAAGGTCATGGGAATTGTGAGAAAGTAAGATGGACACGGCGACACCCTCCTATGGGCCGCCGTGGGGTTACTGAATATCCAAAGAGAAACGGCGGCTCTGAAAATTGAGCCGCCGTTTCAAATAGGCGTATTGATAGGCTGCTGTACGACGGCTTTTTTTCTTTTGCCGTCGTGCGGCAGTTAAATGCTTTGTTTAGTTATGG
Organism: Hominicoprocola fusiformis; assembly: GCA_040095065.1. Classification (GTDB taxonomy): domain Bacteria; phylum Bacillota; class Clostridia; order Oscillospirales; family Oscillospiraceae; genus Hominicoprocola. Next base: position 66,284 of record JBBNGO010000004.1, on the reverse strand, counting down.
CTTGCATTACCTATGGATTGGTTTCCAGATATTCCGGCCTGTGTATGCTCGTCAAACTCCTCTTGACTGTATTTCTCGATGCCAGTTAATGTTCCGTGATGTTCGCTGTTCAAGTGGCCGTAATCACGAACGGTATAAATGTCTATTGTACCAACACCACTTCCAAGCGTTCTCATTTCGCCTCGGAATTTTCCGCTGGTGAGACTTTCACCATTAGAAGTGAGAACATCCCGGAAATAGCGGACTTCCTCACCATTGAAATACCACTGATCTTTTTCGGCATCATAGGTTACTCCAAATGCCTCATACTCTGCAACGAGCTTTGCAGTTTCGCTATCTTCAAGCGGCGTTCCTGCCATAGCAACGGATGTGCTGTTTTTCAATGCCTCAATATCCCGTGCGTCAAATTCCTGCTGGGTAAACTCTTTTAAGCCAATCAGCTTACCCGCCGGATCAACGGAGCCGTCAGCCGCTTTTGAAAAGCTCTCTAAATCCCGTACAGCATACACATCTACTGTGCCGTTTTCATTTAGAAAATCAATACCGGCGGTTTCATTGTTACCGATGGGATAATAGTCCTCAAACCATCGAACCAAATTCCCGTTATAGGTAAGTTCATCTTTGACCGCATCATAGGTCATCCCATATTGTTCATAAGGTGCAAACATTTTTTCTTTGTCTGCGGCGGAAAGTGCCGAGCTATCTTCGCTGTTTCCAAGCGCCTCAGAGCTGCCAAGAGGTTGACTGATTTCTTCCTTGATAACGGGATTACCTTGTTCCTGGCTGTTCTGTGGTGTCGTGCTGCATCCAGCCAAACAGCCTAATAAGAGCATAGACGCAGCGCATAATGCCATTCTTCTCATAGTGTTTACCAATCCTTTCTTTGAATGTACCCCAAGTATAGCAAAGCATTTTGGGATACCTTTGGGATTAGTTTGTGATTTATGTGTAGTTAAAAAAAGCGGCAGGTTGTTCACCTGCCGTTGATTGTCCGCTAAATCGTGAAGAAGAATTTAACACCGTTTTCTGTGTTGCAAGCCTCACAATAGCTGTTATGTTGTTGTAAAATTCTTTGAACCATATAAAGCCCTAAGCCGCTACCGCCTGTTCTTCTACTGCGGGATTGCTCCATACGATAAAAAGCGTCAAACAATTTGGGAATATCATCTTCTGGTATATGTGTACCTGTGTTCTCTACGGAGAACAAAAAGCGTCCGTTGGTATTTTGCAAAATAATATCAACGCTTGCTCCATGCGGCGAATACTTTACAGCATTTGAAATCAAATTGGAGAACACCTTTTCAATCAGCAATTTGTTCCCGTTTATAAAAGCGGGAGACTGTATAGCAAGATGTATTTGCAGTTCTTTTGTTGCCACTAAATCATCAATCTCCCTCAAATAGCCATGTATCATGGGAGCGCAATCAAAATGCTCCATTTTGAAATCAACATTGGTTTCCAGCCTTGAAATCGTTAATATTTCCTGCACCATCGTTTCAAGCGTAGCCGCAACTTCCAAGGATCGGGCAAGATACTTTTCGTGGTCTTTATATGCCCCTATACCCAATAGCATCCCCTCTAATTGACCCTTGATAATGGTGATAGGGGTTTTCAGTTCATGGGAAGCAGAAGAAAAGAAATCCTGTTGTGCCCGTTCCAGCACCTTTTGATGTTCAATATCCTTTTGGAGCTGGAGATTTGCACTTTGCAACTCCTCCAAGGTAGCAGACAGTTTCCGGGACAGCGTATTCAAGCTATTCTCCAGTACACCCAGCTCGTCAGAACGGCGTTCCTCAAGTTGCCATTCCAGCTTCATATCAGACATTTCTTTAGAAATCCGACTGATTTTTAATACCGGGTTTGTAATGATACGAGAATACACCCAAGCAGTTGCCAACGATACAAGGAGAATAACGCAAAACAAAATCGGTAATACGCTTACAAATGATTGCCGCAGTTCTGCGATTTGAGAGGCTTCTCCGTAAACTGTTAAAATATATTGGCTATTATCATCTGCAAATGAGAAGTAATAGCTGTTGGATATAATCGGCGCACTTTCATAAGATGCTCCGCCAAGAGCCTCCCCGGTGATCCCATCGTTAAAGCTATTTTGGTTAGACGGTGTTTCCACCAGAACACCATCAGCAGTATAAAGCTCCACCATGCTAATTGTTGTGTTTTGAAGAAACTGATCAAAAAGTCCGCCGCTATCCTGCATACGGATATGTTCTAATTCATAAATAAAGTCGCTGGTCTGTTCATCTAATGCCGCATTGAGATTGTTAGAATAGGTTTGAGGCATATACCAAGCCAAAACGCCATAGACAAGAAAGCTCACGCAGAGCAAAACTGCCACAGTCAGAATAAAGACTTTAGCAAACAGACTGCCTTTAATTCTCTTTATCAACTTTATATCCCACCCCTCTGATTGTTTGAATGAAATCTATTCCCAATTTTTTTCGTAGATTTTTGATATGGGTATCAACAACACGCTCGTCCCCATAAAAATCATATCGCCACAGCTTATCCAACAAGTTCTGCCGGGTCAATATCCGGCCCTGATGGGTCAGCAGTTCCCGCAGTATTTCAAATTCCTTTTGTGTCAGTTCAAAATTAGCTCCGTCCACTGTGGCGGTGTAGCCGTCACAGTTCAAACGCAAATTGCCATAAGTAATGATTTGATACTTTTCATCTGTTCCCCGGTTACTGCGCCGAAGTACAGCCGCAATTTTGCGGAGCAGGACAGGCATAGAAAACGGTTTTGTAATGTAGTCATCCACCTGCAAATCCAATCCTTTAATCTGATCTTCTTCTCCGCTTAATGCGGTTAGCATGATGATAGGAACATCAGATTGTTTGCGTATCAATTCACAGACACCGTAACCGTCAATTTTGGGGAGCATAATGTCCAACACAATCAAGTCATATCGTTCTCCCGCAAATAAAGATAGTGCCTCGACACCATCATTTGCAACAGCTACTTCATATCCTGCTTCTTGTAAAAAATTCTGTAAAAGTTCTTGAATATCAAAATCGTCCTCAACGACTAAAATCCTTTGCATAATAACACCTCCAAAGATAGCGTATCATAGATTTTTGTGATTAAAGTGTAGTTTTCAAATTTTCTTTCTGTTATTATACCTTGTCCGTGTAACATCGGCAACCTTGCCGACGGGCAATAAAATACTACTAAAACATAAAATTGTGTTTCGTTCTCATAGCCAAACCCGAAATGTAAAATAATATAGGGGTGATATGAGAATGTACCAAGACACCAGACGGCTTGACTTCCACGCATTAGGCCGGGAGATCAAGCGCAAGAGAGAGGCGAAAGGCTGGACACAGGAATACCTTGCACAGCTCGTAGACCGTACCCCTCGTTCCATCATGTATTTTGAGAACCGGGGCCAGCATCCAAGCCTGAACACCTTTTACCAAATCGTCACCCTGTTGGATATTTCCGTAGACCAGTTCTTTTATCCTGACAGGCAGAACGGCGAAAGCGACTGCCGCCAGCATATTGACAGGCTGCTCAATACAATGGACGAAAAGGAATTGACGGTCATGGAGGCCACAGCAGAGGGACTACAAAAAGCCAGAGAAACGGAGGTCAAGTAAAAAGGGCCTTCGTTTTTCTCGTTTTTAGGGGGCTTTTCGGGGGTGCCGCTAAATGGCAAGCAATTCGGGTGTGGCCACACTCCGAAATTTTTGCAGGGCGCAGGGCCCGCAAAAATGCTTGTTGGGGAGCTCCCCAAACCCGCTGTACTTCGGGACAAATTGTCCCAAAGTCCCGGTGCGCTGCACCGTAGTCTGCGGCCCGTCACTATCGTTCCTGTGCCTTATTCTCACGCTCGTCCGTTATGCCGAGCAGATGATCAATGTTCGCTTTTATTGCCACGGCCTCCCGCATTTGCCGCTGGGCATCCCGGTATTCTGCATAAAGCTCTTTCTTTTGTCCCGCCAGCTCACGGCGGGATTTTTTTAGTGCTTCAATCTTAGGGAGCTTTGCGCCGTTCAGTATGGTGTTCATGGTATCCTTTGCCGCCCGGTAAGTGGCAAGCTCCACTTCATGCTGGGCCAGATACTTTTTGCTGTACCGCGCAGCCTTGTACCCATCGAACACCGGGCGGGTCTTGGCATAGTCCACCGTGGCAGCCATCAGCTCCGAGGTTTTGGAAAGGGCCTCCTCCGTTGTGCGGAGCTCGTCAGACAGCTTGTGAAAGTGATCCACCGCAGCCTCGGTGCTGGCCGTCAGCGCCGCATAGTCTGTCAGATGATGCTCCTGCAAATACTGGAGCGCGGCAGCCATCTGTTTTAGGTTGTATACCTTGGCCCATCGTTCATAGGCCGGGCCTTTGCCCTGGGCCATACGCTCTTGAATGTCGATGATAAGATTAACTCGCCGTGGCGGAACCGTGGGCTCCTCTGGTAGTTCAGGGAGCGGACGTTCCCCAGCAATTACCGCCTTGATGTCCTCCGGGTCAAATCCGGCTCCCAGTGTAGAAGCCCGGAGCCGGGTCGGTTTTTCCTGTCCGGGCGCGAGAAATGAGATGACACCGCCTCGTCCCTGTTTCACCGAAAAGCCGGACTCCTCCATAAGCCGGAGAAAGTCGGCAAAGTCCGTGGGCTTTTTCTCCAAAGCGGCGAGAACAGCCAGCCGCACCCGCTGCTTGGCAGAGGGCGGCTTTTCTCCGATCCACTGGCCATAGTGGAGAAAGCGGCCCTTGCTGTGCTGGCGCGGATTTTGGATAACAGACAATTCATGTTCGATGCACACGCGGTCAGAGAGCCGCCGCAGGGCAAAGGACGAACCAATAAAATTATGAAATTTCCGGGAGCGGTCAAAGGCCGTCGCATTGAAATAAATGTGATTGTGGATATGGGCCTTGTCGGTATGCGTACAGACAAAGAACTGATACTTTCCCTTTGTCCAGCGCATCGCCGTTTCATAGCCGATACGGTTTGCTTCTTCCGCCATAACCTCCCCGGGCAGGAACGCCTGCCGGATCTGAAAGAACAGGGCCCCGCGAGATATGGCCCGGCCTGTCTCTGCAAGGTATTGACTTTTTACCAAAAGAAACTCGGCGGGGGCCGTGTTCGGATCGCAGAGATAAGAAGATACGGCTCCCAGCTTTTCCGGGTTCAGGCCATAGATGAACCGATCCTCCATCGTTTGAATTGCACTTTTTCCTGCCGCTGTTTTATAAGGGCGGATGTAGGTGGTCGCCGTAGAAATCCCTCCTTCCGGCAAATAGTATTTTTACTTTGGGACACTTTGTCCCGAAGTAGAAAAAGCCGGGGAGCGGTATCAACCACTCCCCGGATGGGTCAGAGCTCTACCAGCGCGGAGAGCTGTTTCAAGAGATCAGACAGCGGCCCCCACAAAGCAGCATAGTCCCGCTGCAAAGCCGCGAGTTCTTCGGGATAAATTGCGCCGTAGGTGTTGGCCTGAATTGCCACTTGGTTCAGATTGTTGGAGCATCGCCGCTGGAGCGAAACCAGCTCACGAACCGGCGAAAGGTCAACATGAAGCACATACCCACTCAGGGCCATTTTCCGCATATAGGCTCCCATGTTACGGATGCCAGCCTCCGCCATACGTTCTTGAATCAGGGCCTGCTCCTCCTCCGACACCATCACATGAAGATGGATCGGACGGCGGCGTTTCTTTGTCATCGCTCCTCACGCTCCCGGCTGCGGCAGGCGCGGGGCGGCTCCTTTACCTTATCCAGCGGCTTTTCCTGTTCGTCTGCCGGAACAGGGTGCGGCAAATGAAATTCACGGTGCAGGCGCAGCACCTCCAGTACAGACAATTCCTGTTCACGTTTCTTTTCCATATACGCACCTCCTTATCTATCGCCACGGTCAGGCTGCCTGCGCTGGGGAGCCGGAGCCTCCGAGCCGCGATCTGCCTCCGCCAACTTTGCCGCGTTTTTCATCTGCTCGGCAATCGGACGGGGCCTGTCGGGATTATCAGGCGCAGGACGCAGCTCATAGTCGGATGCCTGCTTTTCCGTCAGCGGACGGGTATAGGTAAGATAGCCCCAAGCCAAGAACGAGCCATTTTCCACCGGGATGCGCTGATCGTAATTGAAAATCTCATCCGGCTTGTTATAGGGCGGCTTCGGGAATGTCCCGATGTCCACAGGCCGCTGGGTAGAATAATACTTGTAAAGACCGGGAGCCTCGGTCTGCCTGATCCCCACGTTATAAATACGCTGATAGTCCTGCACCCGGTCTGCAAAATCCTGTTCCATCGCGGCACGGTCATTTCCATAGTGACCCCATTCGTACTGCCGCTGGCCGTCCTTGTCATCATAGCAGGCCCATGTGACATAGCGGGATGGCGCGGTGGGATGTTCGCCCAATGCAAATCCACGTCCATTTTCCAGCATAACAGCCTTCAGAATCGAATAGCCTTGATTTTTGTCCATAGTACACCTCCCATCATCGAGACATTTCTTTGTTTTCTCTTTTCACAAACGGCTGGAGCTGATAGGGGCTTGTACCGTCCTCGGGCCGCAGAAAGTCTATCCGGGCCGCAGCACGGATGGCGTTCTGATTAAGCTGCCGCTGCCATGCCCCTTGGCTGGGAGCCCACTTAAAGCCGTTGCTTTTCAGTTCCTGCCGCTGATCGGCATCGGGCTTTTCCTCGAAAATAAGCTGCAAACGGTTTTCAGCCTCGTTGATTTTGGACTCACCTCCGGGGAATGTCCAGCCAGCAAACTCGGAGCGGCTGCTCAGTTCCTCAATGCGCTGGCGTACACGGCGGATGTTGGCGTTGTTGTTGGAAAGCAGATAGGCGGGGTATGGCTTGCTTTTATCCAAGTGCCATGACTGCGTCATATCTGCTTTGAGCTTTTCTGCCTGCTCCGGCGTAAGCTCCGGGCAGCCGTCCAGCGTTTTGTGTTTCCGAAAATACGCATTGACCGCCTTCATGGTGGCCTGCTGGAACTCCAGCCCCTCCAGCTTTTTTGTCAGCTTTTCCACGGCCAGATCATCGTCGGCGCTGATCCCACCCATACCAACAGAGCGGATTTTATCAAGCAGCTTTGAAATCTCCGCATACTCTCCATAGTTGCGATCCCGGGCGGCGTTCTGCTTGTGCTTTTTTGCCACAGGGAAATTGCCGCCCCCGGAGATCAGAATAGAGGGCACCCGGGCATCAATCACATTGCGTTCATTCAGATTTTCGGCAAGTTTCCGGGCATAGCGATCCACCAGCGCGTCAATCTTATCATGGTACATTGGATCGACACGGGCTTTCTGGCGTTCCGCCGCTGCATACGCTTCATCGACCATTGCCCGGTAGCCCGCCGTAGCGGAGCCCGGCTGATAGTCGGAAAAGCTGTTCATATCTTTTGCCCGCTTTGCGGCTTCTTCGTTGATCGGATAATATTTCGGCATAGTATCTCCTTCCACAAAAGCCGGAACTTTGGGACAAATTGTCCCAAAGCCCCGGCAGCTAAAATGTTGACAGCATCTCACGGAAACAGGGCCGGACGTAGAAACATACGCCTCCCGCAGAAAAGGGCCTTAAAAAGCCTTGTCACAGGCGGGTTTGGGGTGTCCTAATTGTCAACACATCAGCCCCGTTTTTTCCGCATATATTCCCGCTGCTGTCTGCGGTGTGCCGCCTTTGCACAGGCCGCCGAACAATAGGTTTGCCGTCCATCAGGAGCCACGGCTCTGCCGCATACCGGGCAAGCCTTGAAATCCGGCCTTGGCCCTTCTGCCAGCAGCGCAGCCTCCAGCGCCGGATCAAGGGGCAGAACAGCCTCGCGGAAGTAGCGGCAATAAGCCCCCGTCCAGCATTTCCCAAACATATAGCACTCGCAATCCAGCGGCAGGCAGCCGCAGTCCCGGTCATAGTTGGCACACCATTTTGACACCAGCCTGCGGATTGCCGCTTTTTCTGTCCGGGTCAGTTCTCGGCCCACAGTATCACCTCCCGTTGCCCGGTGGTTTAAGCTGCTCCCGGTAGCAGAACACGCAGCCGATCCCGCGCCAGTAAGGGCAGCCGTCACAACGGGAGCCCTTCGGCGGCAGGCTTGGCGGCACACCCTTAAAGTAGCTTTTTTCTTTCATAAATCCCTCATAGGGGTTATTTGTAAATCTCATTCATTATCCTCGCTTTCGGTATCGTCCTCGTCCCAAGGCGGCCCATCGTCCTCGGAATCGTCATAATCAGCCAGTTCCTCACTGTAATCTTCTTCGGGTGCAGCAGCTTTTTCATGCTTCGGGCGGTAAATTTTGAAGTACCAGCCTGCACCGCCACCCAGAACAGCCACAGCCAAAATCAGCAGAAGCGTCCCGGTATTGCTTTCCTGCTGGGGCTCGGGTTCCGGCTCCTCCGCAGGTTCCGTCACCGGGGCGGGTTCGGGAGCTGTGCCAGCACACTCGGTCATATTGGTCGCACAGACTTCGCAATCCGTATTGATGGCTCCGGGCGCACATTTTTCTGTGCAGGAGCAGGCCGGAAGCTCTCCGCCAGCGGCCTCCAGTGCCGCCAGCAGATCGGCTTCATCCACCATGTTCAGAAAGTAGGTGTGATACTGTTCGCCGTCCTCGTCCACGGGCTTGTCATAGTCAATGACAATGTAAAAGGTGTTGCCGCCGTTGGTTTCCACCGTGATGAACTGTTTGTTGGTTGCAGCATCGTAGAGCAGATCGCGGGTCACAAGGTTTCCATCCTCCGAAAAGCCCTCGCCCGGGGTAATGGTAGGTGCAGGCTCCGGGGTCGGAGTTTCTTCCACAACAGGCGGTTCCTCATTCCCACTGTCCGAATAGGCGTAGGCTGGGATCGCAAAGCCGCATAAAAGAACGGCGGAGCAAAGCCCCGCCGCCAACATACGAAAGTGTTTCATATTCAGTTTTCCTCCTTTTCTTCTTCGGACTTCGGGACACTTTGTCCCAAAGTACCTCCGTCCTTCAGCTTTTCAAACAGCAGCGGGAGCTCCGTAAGGGAAATGCTCATACCGCGCACAATGTCCACGATCTCGCTGTTTTCCGCCTCCAGCTTTTTCTGCTCCAGCTCCTTGAGCCGGGCCTGCTGTTCACTGATTTTGGCCTTGACCTTATCAATCTCGGCCTGAATTTTCATGCTTTTGGTAGTTGCCATTTCAAAACCTCCTGTCACGGTAAACGCCCGTAGGCGTAAAAATGAGATTGCCAGTAGCTTGTATTCAAATTTGCGTAGCCGATGGGATCTCCGCAATGCAGCATTTTTCCATCACCGACATAAATCCCGCAATGGCTCACGCCCGGCGTGTCATAGGTGCCTTTGAAGAACACCAGATCACCGGGTTTGGGAGAACTGGTCGGCGTACAGATGTTATAGAGCCCCTGGGCTCCCAGCCTGCCCACATTCCAGCCGGAGTGATTGATAACCCACGAAACGTACCCCGAGCAATCAAAGGAAGTGGCGGGAGAACTGCCGCCCCACACATAGGGATAGCCGATGTATTTCTGCGCTTCGGCAAGCATCGCGGCAAAGGTTTCATCGTCCAGATATTCTCCGGGCACTTCGTAATCACCGGGTTTCCCGGTAATGTACTTGTTCACATAGGGAGAATCTGGGAACAGATCGGGGCGGTTTCCCAGCGTTGCCATATAGATGGCATACCGTGAAAGCTGCTCCTCGCTCATGACATACACGGGTACATGGGATAAATCAAAGTTCTCCAGCGTGACCGTACAGATGTAATAGTCGTAAGGCACCTGATAGGTGTCTGTATGGGAGTTGCCGTCCTCGTCCGTCCATGTGTCGGTTTCCGTGCGATACCGGGTTTCCACCACCACATCCTCGGTCAAAATGTACTGGCGGTCAAAGAGCATTTGCAGCGTTCCCTGTACCTCGCCTATTGTCCATTGTCCCTCATGGAGCGCACACAAAAGAGAAAGCAGCACATAGGGATCATGTTCGATTTCGTCCAGATCGAAGTGGTATTCGTCATAGTCATGGGTGCTTTCATAGGTGTCCAGATAATGCTGTAAATCATCTTCCAGCGCACAATAGGCGGCTTCGGCGGCCAGCATATCACGATCCTCGCAAGGATAGGTGCTGGCTCCTAATGCACCGGCCCCGGCGTTCCCCAGCATAAGCATGGTAGAGGAACAGGACTGCATAGCAAACAGGAGTAACACACAGAGCACCGCAACCATGGCACCTGCGGAATGACTTTTGACAAATTCCACTGCCCGGGCGGTCAGGCGTTCTGTGGCTGTGGCAGTTTTCCCAGCCGCAGCCGCGCCCTGCTTTGCAGCCTCCTTTGCCTGCTTGCGGTATTGCCTGCGAAGCCGTTGCTTTTGCCAGTAGCGGGTAAGCGCATTTTTCGTCAGCTCCGGGTGCTCCTGTGCGGCGGTATGAAAATGGTAGTCCGCCGTGTACTTGGTATAGCGGGCCTCGGCCTTGCGTACCACTTTTGCCGGATGTTCCCGGACTTTACGGCGCACAAAGCGGGAGCCGTGCCGCAGCGCGGTTTCTCCCACAAGCTCAGAACGGTGTGCGCCTTCTGTGCCGACATTTTCCTGTTCCACTTCAAAAATCTTGCCATGTACGAAGCTGTGAACGGAACCACTGGCAACACGGCCTATGCGTTTTACCGGGCCGGGCTTTTTTGGCGGCTTTTGCTTTGCCAGCTTCTCTCGGGCCTGTTCCAGCTTTTCGCCTTGGGACTCCATGCGGAGCTTTGCCGCCGCAGCCTGTTCCTGCTGGCTCTTTTTGCGGAACTTGGACTTTGGGACACTTTGTCCCGAAGTGTCGGAAGCCTCCGACCCGGGCTGCTCCCCGTCAGGGGCGTGGGCGGTCTGCGACCAAGCCTCCTCCTTAGCCTTATTCGTTTTTCGTTTCATTCTTCATATCCTCCGGGCGGGTAGTCAGCAGGTCATAGATTTCTCCGCGAGGGAACCGATCCACAAACGGGATGGTCACATTTCCATAGAACAACAGCCCCTCGCCGGAATTGCTGTGTGTGATATAGGAAAGCTGGTGCTCGGAAATACCGAGCTGTTTTGCCAGAATGGTACGGTCACTCTGCGCCTGCGAAAGCAGGATCATAAAATCCGTGTTGTCCAGAATGTTCTCGATTTCACGGCTTGCCAAAAGGTCTTTGACGTTCTGCGTTAAAGCAGACGGCACACATCCTTTTTTACGCAGCATTTTCCAGACCGCTACAAAGTAGCTGGCCGTCAGCGGATCGCGGAGCAGGATATGAAACTCGTCAAAGTAGCACCAAGTCGCCGCACCCTCGTGGAAGTTCTGATCCACCGCCTGCGAAACAAACTCATTTGTGATGTGCATTGCAATCTTTCTAAGGTTTTCGCCCATGTTTTTTAAAACGATGCACACCACACGGCTGTCCGTCTTGACGTTGGTAGGATGGTTAAAGAGATTGAGGGAGCCTGTGCAATAAAGCTCTAAGGCAGTTGCCACGCGCCGGGCCTCGGGCTCCGGCTGGCGTAAGAGCTCCTCATATAAATCCTGCAACAGCGGTGTTTTTGCAGTTTCCAGTCCGAGCGCCTGTTCCCGGTACACCAAACGCACACAGCGGTCAATGACCGTCTTTTCAATGGGCTGTAAGCCTTCCTTGCCGCCAACCACCAGCTCGCACAGGGACAAAAGAAAATCTGCCTTCATGGAAAGCGGGCTTTCTCCGGCGGCCATATTGAGCTCCACATCCATCGGATTGAGGTGGTGCGGGCTGTCCGGGGCAATCTCGATCACCTGGCCGCCCAACCTTCGCACCAGTGGAGCGTATTCGCCCATCGGGTCAACCACAATGATCCGATCCTGCGGGATGGTGAGAAACACATTCAAGAGCTCGCGCTTTGCTGCAAAGCTCTTGCCGGAGCCCGTAGAGCCCAAGTACATCCCGTTTGCCGATTTCAACTTTTTGCGGTCAGCCATGATGACATTGTGAGAAAGTGCGTTCATGCCATAGTAGAGGGCCTGCCCAACCATGCGGAGCTCCCTTGTCATAAAAGGAATAAAGATGGCTGTGGAGCTGGTGGTCATACCGCGCTGGATTTCTACCTCGTTGTAACCAAGGGCCAACGAGGAAACAAAGCCCTGTTCCTGTTGCCAGTCCAGACGGCGCAGAGCGCAGTTGTATTTCTGCGCGATACCGCCCACGGTAAACACATCGTTTTCCAGCCGCTGGCGGTTAGGAGCAAGGTTTACCACCGTAAAGGTCAGCAGAAACATTCGCTCATTGCGGGATTGCAAATCAGCCAGAAGCTCCGCTGCGTCCTTGCTGAATGTAATCAGGTCAGGGGGAAGAATATCCGGGTCATAGCCGGAGCGCACAGCCTTTCTCTGTTCCTCCACTTTCATTTTTCCGATGTCCGAGATTTTCCCCTTGATGGTCTTAATTGCCTTGAGCTGATCCACGGTCTGAATGTGCATGGTCACGGTCATTTCCGCATCCAGTTCCAAGATTTCCGCCAACAACTTATCCGAAAGCTCCGATGCCATAATCTGTAAGTAGGACACCGCGCCCCAATACTGGCCGATGCGGAATGTGCGGGACTGGCGGAAGTCAAGACTGTCCGGGGCAATAAAGTCTTTTGTGCCGAGCCCGGTTTGCGGGATGTCTTTCCACGAAAAGCGGAACGCCTCACGGCTCCCCGGGTGCATCTGGCTATGAAGCAGCGCAAGGCGGGCCCGTCCGTCCATCGGCTCCGAGGGAACGCCCAGTCGCTTAAAGTTTCCCATGACATCGGCCTCCACACGCTCCAGACGGGGCCGTGCCTCCGCAATCCCCTCGGCGGGTATGCCAAAGGTAATGTATTTTGAGCGTTCAATGCCGTTATTGCTTTTGGCAATCTGATTTTTCAGCATCCCGGTAAACTCATCCCGGACGCTGTTATAGTTGTCATCCGCTTTCGGGATATTGACCTGATAGCGGCTGCGGGAATGGGAACGGCGGTTGATAAAGGAAAGCTGGAACGGCAGCGAACTGTCAAAGTAGTTGAGAAATGAGCTCCATCCGCTGAATATGGCAGTCTGATCCTCGGTGGATGCCACGGAGTAATTGATGTCCTCATATTCCACGGTTTTTGTATAGAGCCCACCCGGGAGCTTGCACACACCGTCCGGGTGCATGGACAGATACGGGATTGTCTGTTGGGCAGACAGGGTCGCCCGGCCTTTACCCTTGGCGGCGGCTCCGTTTTTTTTCTTTGTGTTTTTCAATCACATCCTCCTTTCCAGCGCCCGGCCCGGCAAAGGGCGCATAAATGTTTTCGGTTCGGTAGGCCCTGATCCCCGGTCTAAGAAACTTGGCCCGGATAATATTCCGCACCACCTTTTCAAAGGGTAAGCCGTCCTTTTCATACATGGCCAGCAGGAACGCCGGGAGCATAATTCCCAGCATGAGAAACATCGCCCCGGTATTGCCGAGGGTGCCACGGGTCAGCAGATAGGCCGGAATCCCCACTGCGCCCGCGCTGCCGAAGCAGACAAGCTGGCGTTTGGTGAGGTTGAAAGCCATCTTTGTTTTGATTTTGGATAAATCGTTTGGTACGTTTACATAGGGCATAGATCACACTCCTTTCTGTACTTCGGGACAATGTGTCCCAAAGTCCGGGATGGTTGGTGTTACTTCATTTCCCCATACAGCCCAGCCGGGCGGGGTCTGCCTGGCAAAGAGCTCCACGCGGGGCAGATCGCCCATCAGGGAAATGATTTTGGCGCGGGCCTCGTCCGGCTTTTTGCTATGGGCTTCAATCGGGGAAATGATAAATTGATGAATGTTGGCAGCCTGCCGCTTCGGATGTCCCTTGGTTGCCAGCAGGCAGATTTCCGCGTTGCCCCTTGTCCAGAAGCCAAGGCCGTAAAACCAGCTATCCGCCTTCTTGTTCTTTTTCAGCCAGACGAAAGCAACGCTTTTGTAGGTGAAGCCCCAAGCCTCGATCAGCCGGAGCGCCTCCGGGAGCTGCGGGAAAGTAGCCCATAAAAAGAGTGCGCTGTCCGGGGCCGCAAGATCAGCCACAGGCAACGCACATAACTCCTCAATGCTCATAGTGGGATAATGATTTTCCGCCGCGCCCTGTACTTTCTTAGCCGAGTAGCGCCAAGGGGGATCGGCGTAAATGATAGAATACTGCTGGATAATTACACTCCTTTCTCGTCAGAGCTTTTTGCCGCCTGCGTCGCACGGATACGTTCACTGGCAGCGGCATAAAAGGCCGGAGCCGTTTCAAAGCATACAAAGCGGCGTTCTGTGTTGATGGCTGCAATCGCGGTTGTGCCGGAGCCAACGCAAATGTCCGCGACCAGTTCTCCGGGGTGGGTATAGGTGCGGATCAGATACTCGCAGAGCTCCACGGGCTTCTGCGTGGGGTGGATGCCGCCGGACACCGTAGGCACAAAAAGTACATTTCCGGGATAGCGGCGGCCATCGTTGGACTCCGATCCCTGCCGTTCAAATTTCCCATAGTTAGAGCTTGTACCGCTTCGGGAATGAACACGGGTATATGGCTTGCCGTAAGTAAACTGTGGATTGTAGACCGGGGACTTTTGGTAAAACACCAAGATGTTCTCGGACTTTTTCAGCGGAGCCCGGTTTGCATTGAGAAAGCCCGTTCCGCGCTCCTTGTACCAAATCCACTCATAGCGGAGCATGGCGAGGTTGGATGCGCCCAGCACCTTGTCAAAGGGGCACTGTGCGAAAAACAGCACTGCGCCATTCGGCTTGACCGCCCATTTCACCGCCTCCCACAGCTCCGGGAGCGGCAGGGGCACATCCCAATAATTCCGGGTTGTGCCGTAGGGCGGATCAGTCAGCAGCATATCCACGCTATGTTTTGGCAAAGAACGCAGGCCCTCGATGCCGTCCATGAGAAACAAGCCCTCCTTCGGGACACTTTGTCCCAAAGTGCGGCTATCGGTCATTGCGGGCCTCCTTTGCCTTGGCAGGTGCAGGCCGGGCGGCATTTTCTTTTCCAGCTTGTTTCGCGGCCTCGGCCATCTGCTCCTTGATCGGGGCAGGCCGTACCGCCTGGGCCCGTGCAACAAGCTGTTCCACCGCCGCATGATACGCCTCCACACCAGCCGCATTGATCCGTTCCTGTATGGCACGGTCAGGAATCCGAACCGTAGCCCGGTATCCCGTCCGGCTGGCAGGATCGGGCTTGGAGGGAGCACCGAGGAAAATCCCATTTTTCCCGTCCACAACCTTAAAATCGTCGATGACCACACCGCCAAAGTTGACGCTGGCGAAGCCGATCAGTTTACCCTGCGGCTCAATCGGGCGGACAGATACTGTGATCGGAACAACCGCCTCTTGCAAGACGGCATCCGTCCGCATTTTTACCGCCTCGTCAATACTAACGCCCTTGACTTCCGCAAGCTCCGCGATGGGAGCATCAAATAGCCAGCGCTGCTCCTCCGCAGCAATCTGCTCCGGGGTCAGCAATACATCGTCTTTCTTACTCAGATAAAATTCCTCCTTTCCGCTTGCCGGAGCAGGCTGGGCGGGGTCGTCCATCAGCTCTTTTCTTTGCAGGACGGCCTCCGTTTCCGCCATAAAGCGGTAAGCGTCCGCTTCAGTAAACTCCTCCGGCGTTTTTCCATTCCATAAGCGCGTTCCATCCGCCCCGTATCTTCTCGGCATAAGCACCTCCTCCTGTTAATGAGCGCCAAAGATACGCTGGGCAACGCTCCCGGTCTTAAAGAGCATGAAGCAAAGCAAAACCGTGTAGCCCACAGTTCCCCAAATCGCCCCGATGGGATCGCCGCTTGTTGCGATGCCTTGAATGAGCACCGCGTAAATTGCAACACATACAAGAATCAGCAGCCCTTGAAAGCCCACGGCAAACAGGGACTTGATGTAGTTTTGCCCGGTGCTGCCAAGCTCCCGGTTGGAAAGCGTAGCAACGGGGATGGGGGCCAGACTGGTCAGCAGATAGATTTCCAGCATCCTGCCATACACCAAAACGAAAATGATAATCCCCATCGCCTTCATCGTAAATCCAATGAGCGCAGACTGCAGCCAAAGCCCCAAAAGCGGCCCTAAGTCCATCGCCTCCAGCGAGGTTTCCAGTTCGGCAAGCATATCCGCCGAAACATCGGTAGAGCCTTGAATCAGCCCGCCTGCCTGCGCGATAACGCTCTGCGATACATCGAACACGGCCATGACGATATTGAATGTGTTTGACAGGATTAAGATTGCACAGGCCGTTTTGAACATCCATTTATAGAGGTTCGCAACGTCAACCTCGTGCATATTGTTCTTTTCCAAAAGCATCTGTATGAGCTCATAAGTGGCAACAAAGGTCAGCACCATTCCGGCAATCGGCAGGATCACCGTTTCGGAAAGCTGTCGGATCAGGGAGAAAACCCCGGCGTGCCACGCCGCCGGGGTAGTCCCTACCTGTGCCGCAATCTCTCCGACTTGGGTATTGACGGTATCAAAAAGCCCTTCGAGGTTTCCCATGATCCCGCCAATCAGAAGCTCTTTGAGCCAGTTTGTGAGCCAGTCGGTGAGAAAATCCATAAGCGCCTACCTTAAAACAGGCCAGACAGCAGAGGGATCAGTGTGGTGCCAATGACGATGATGCCGCCGCCCGCCATGAGCTGCTTCATGCCCTGGGACTTGGAGCCCGGGTTATCCGAGCCGTAGCCCTCCAGCAGATTGACCACACCCCATACGCCAAGGCCAGCGCCGAGCGCGATAACGAGGGTCTGTAAAGTGTCGATTGCAGATGAGAAAAATGCCATATAAGCCTCCATTTCTCCGGGATTTTCCCGGTAACAAAAAAGCCGCCCATGCAGGCGGCAGGTTACAAACTTCGGGACACTTTGTCTCGAAGCGTTTATGCAAAGGCGTCTGGATCGTCGATGTCATCATAGTTGAGGATGTCCTCGTCCTCTTCCGTGAGTGCATCGTCCGGCACAGTCACCTCATACATCGTACACGCCTCGTTCAGCCCGGGCCGCCTGCGGCGGTTAATGAGCCTGTCGAGGTCAAAAGCGTTTTTCTGTTTATCGGCCTCCGCCGTATAACGGTAGTTCGGATGCCGTTTCAGATCATACTTGGGAGAGAAGAACGGGGGCAGGCCCCGAAGCTGCAAAATACATTTATCTCCCGGCATGGTTGCAAGTTCGGCTGGGGTCATCAGTTCCCGGCCCAGCCGCTGGGTATTTTGACTGTAGCTTTCCGACTGACCACGGGAGCGGCTGTCGGTCTGCATACTGATTGTGGCTTTTCCCAGCCAGTTCTCGGATATTTCCTTGATGGTGCTGGCTTCGCGGCCACCAAGGAACACCACGCTGTCCATGTTGCCGAGGATTGTCTCGGCGTGCTTATCGTAAATGGCCTTGCATTGTGCCAACTGCTGATACAACAAGCACAAACTCACCTCACGGGAGCGGATGACCGCGATCAGCTTTTCGAGCTGGGGCACCTGTCCCGTGTTGGCTGCCTCGTCCCACAGCACCCGTACATGGTGCGGCAGGCGGCCACCGTGAACATTGTCCGCCCGTTCACACAGGAGGTTGAACATCTGCGAAAATGCAAGTGCCACTAAAAAGTTGTAGGTCTGCGTGGTATCGGAAATGATGAAGAATACCGCCGTTTTCCGATCTCCGATGCGGTCAAGCTCCAATTCGTCATAGGCCATGACTTCACGAAGCTGCGGGATGTCAAAGGGAGCCAGTCGCGCACCGCAGGAAATCAAAATGCTTTTTGCCGTCTTGCCGCTGGCCAATTTATACTTTTTATACTGTTTGACCGCGAAGCAATCCGGCTTACGCTTTTCGAGCCCGGCAAACATATAGTCCACCGCGTTCATAAAATCCTCGTCATCCTCCTTGACCTCCATGCCGGAAATCATATCCACAAGGGTATTCATGTTCCGATCCTCGGCAGGCCCCTCGAAAATGATGTAGGCAATCAGGGCGCAGTACAAAAGCGTTTCCGATTTTGTCCAGAATGGATCGCCTTCCTTGCCTTCGCCCTTGGTGTTGGAAATCAGAGCATCCACGAATTTCAGAATATCGGCCTCGTTGCGGATATACGCCAGCGGGTTATAGTGCATGGATTTTGAAAAATCTATGCTGTTGAATACCTTGATTTTGTACCCGCGTTTTTGCAGGAAAGTCCCGACCTGCCCCAGCACACCGCCTTTGGGATCGACCACCACATAAGAGGAATGAGCCTGTAAAAGCTGGGGCGTGAGCCAAAAGCGGGTTTTGCCGGAGCCGGACGAGCCGATAATGCAGCAATTCAGGTTTCTGGCATTTGCGGGGATTTTCGGGCGGGTGTTCATCGTGAGAAACTCCGTCCCGGTCAAAATCATGTTGTTTTCAAACTTCGGATCGACAAACGGTTTGATGTCTTTTTCCGTTCCCCATCGAGCGCTGCCGTATTCTGCATCCCGCCGAAACTTCTTAGCGTTCTTGCTTTTGAAATAGATCAGCAGCCGGTAACCAACTGCGCCTACAATACCGACAAGCCAATCCAGCGGAGCAAGACCGGGTGCAAAGTCAACAAAGGCCGGGCCAATCGTCTGGCCCAGTCCGATGAGCTTATGTGCAAAATCGTTACCCTCCGCCAGCCGGTAGGCCGTTCCCAGCTTGAGGAACGCCCACAGGATGAACAGATAGGGAATGTTTGGAATGAGATATTTTCTGATCTTATCTGTCCTCATGGGCCACCTCCTTTGCACGTTCTTTTTGTTTCGGCTTTTCTTTGGAAAGCTGATCTGCCGCCTGTTGCAGTTGTTCCCGGATGGGAACACGCTTCGATTTTGCTTTGCTTAACACCTTCCGGGAATACTCGGAAAAGCAGGCGGTCATTGCGTCTGCCTGTCCAGCCTTGAAAAACAGCAGGTATTTGTCCGGCCCGGTTTTATAGAACGCATAGTCTACATTCCATTTCCGGGCCACGCGGTCAAAGGACTTGGCATCCCCGGATAGCTCAATGCTGTTGGTAGCTGTGCCGTGGGCCATGAGCTTTCGCACACTTTGTTTGCCATGCGGTACTTGCCGCCCACGGTATGCCTTGCGGATCTTCCGGCCCACCATGCCCAGCACATACGCCAGTCCCCGCGCCGTCAGCTTGGTTGTTTTTACAGATATGGCTATCGTGCGCCGGGAAATATCTTCATCAATCAGTTACACCGCCTCCTTCCTTGGGACAATTTGTCTCGAAGTGCCATCACCGATCCCCACGGTCTTTTTTCTGCATTTGACGGTAGCCCTCCAAAGAAGAACCGTCTATGATTTCCTGATAAGCGGCCATTTGCTCCCGGATAGAGAGCTTCGGGAAAGAGAACACCTTATGCTCCTTGGGAATATCCTGCAAGCCGTGATACACTTCCACGAAATGATCGCTTTCTTTGACAACATAGCCGCCCGGGGCAAAATGGCCGTTTTCGTGGATGCAGGCATCCCGGCCATACGCCTCATAATCGAAATACGGTTTTACCTGATCTGGCACATCCAACATTTCCAGATCGTCCACATAAATACGCCCCAGCGTTTCCTCATCGGATACGCCGGGGTAAAAGCCGTAACAGTCCAGATTTTGTGTCAGATTGATGATGTCCCGCACCGAAGAACAGTGATCGCTACTGTCGAGGACGGCCTCCAGTGTTTCCAGCTCCGATGAGGTAAGATCGGAAAGCAGGCAGGCCAGATGATTAAGCTCGTCCAGATTTTCATACTCGCTCAAATGGTCATAGAGCCCCAGCACATCCCCATCGAAAGAGGTAATAAAAATTTCCTGATAGCGGACGCCATCCACGCCGATCCGTTTCAAGAGAGCCTCCACCTCCTGGGCGGTTGTGGGAAATTTCAGTGTTTCACCCACAAGCTGGCCCTCGCTGTACTTTCCGGCGTTGGTAACGTAGGCTTCAAACAGGGTCGCCATCAGCGACGGCCCTGCCCCTTGACGGTCAGGATACCCTCAAGGGTTGTTGCCGTAATTCCCAGCCGCTGGGCCACGGCAATATCATTTTTCATGGATTCGGTCATACTGTGCCCGCAGACAACCAGCACATGAGAACGGCGGAGCAGGTCACGGCTCATGTCGATGCCGCTTTTATGCTCTTCGGGAACAGCATCGTTGAGAAACAGGGGCAAGTACAAAGGCGGACAAATAGGAGAAAAGCCTGCCTCATACACGGTGCGGCAATACTGCGCCGCCAGTTCTGCGTTTTCACTATCGCCGCCGAGCCATGCAGCGGTGATATAAGCAAGGGGTCGTTTCATCGTTCATACCTCCGATATTTTAATAAGAAAGTTCAACCCAAACCCCACGCCCTTTCCCAGTCTTGGGAAAGGGGGCGGCTCTGAAGGATATACCCCCGCCGCTTGCCGGGGAAATAGCACAGCCGGGGCAGACCGTCAAGGGCGAGCCGCCGAAAACGGCGGTGCGCTGCACCCTTGACGGCCCACTCCCGGCTGTACTAAAAAACAGGCGGCGACGGGGGATATATACCACCAGAGCCTCTGCGCGAGGGCGGGGCCCTCGGGACAAAGTGTCTCGAAGTTGTTACTTGTCAAGTTCCTGCTTTTTCGGGGCTTTTGCCAGCTCCGGCGGCTGCTTTTCTTTCCAGTCATCCAGCAGGGACATAATCTGTTCTTTCATTTTGGCGGGAGTGACCTCCTTGCCAAAATACTTTTCCAGTTCCGCAGTAGAAATAATCACGCCTCGATCCTCCTTTTTCTGTTCTGATAAGATACCGTCAATGACATCGCCGTTGAGCTTGCCTTCCTTATCCAGTTCCCGGAGCCGTTTAGCCTGGGCCAGCGAGGGCGAAGCCTGCTCCCCGTCAATGGAAACAGCGATAAGCCTCTGATTTTTCGGTTTGATGTAGGACAGCTCCACGGCAGGCATGAAGCCCATCTTTTTATCGTCTACCTTATCCAGAAGCTCCGGCACAAGGGAGTTGAGCCGCAAGTAGCGCATGACCTTTTTATAGTTCATATCATGCGCCTCGCCCACAATCTCAACCGAGCGTTTCCCAACATCGCCTTCTGCAACGCCTTTCAGCCGCCCGCCCTGATGCTTGATGTCCTCAACCTCGAGTTCCAGCAGCGCGGCCAATTCGCTGGGGAGCATCCCGTCACGCTGCTTGTTGCTGTCCTTCATGGCCTGTACCGCTTCGTGGTCGGTCATTTCACGGACGATAAAGGGCATTTCCTCCAGTCCAGCCAGCTCGCTACCATGGGTACGGCGATGGCCCGCTACAATTTCATAGCCGTTTCCGTCTTTCTCCGGGCGGGCAAGACCGGGAACCATTACACCGTTTACGCGGATAGAAGCAACGATTTCCTGCATCTTTGCATCGTCCCTTACCTTAAAGGGATGCGGACGGAATGTGTGAAACGGATGAACCTCGGAAAGTTTCAGATAAACCAGCTTGCCTTCCTCAACCGGGCGGGGCGGTGTAGTCGGCTCGGGAGCCGTCTGTTCCACAGCGGCATTTTCCTTCAGTGCCGTATCCTGTGCGGGCTTAATGGGCTCCTTGGCATCCGGGGCCTTTTCATCGCTTCGGGACACTTTGTCTCGTTTGGACGGCTTGGGCTTGTCAGGGGCCGCCTTATCCGCCTTGGGTGGGCGGCCCTTGCGGGCCCCAGCCGATTTCTCCGCTTTCTGATTTTCAGTCGCAGCCTTTTCCGCTTTCGGCGGACGGCCACGGCGCGGCTTTTTCGGTTCCTCCGTATTGGCGGGCTGCGGTGTTTCTCCGAGGGCTGCCGCCTCTGGCGTTTCGGGGGTTTCCGCCTTTTCGACTTCGGCGCGGGCGTTCTGCCTCTTTTCCGCCATAAGTTCATTGATTTTGTCAAAGGACACAACCACATCGCCGGACTCAGGTATGGCAGGCCCGGTCTGTTCCTGCCGGGGCTCAGACGCTGCGGCCTGTTCGGGTGTGGTGATAGGCCCGGCGGCCTCCGGGGAAATATTCTCCGCAGGGCCAGTATTCAATTTTTCATCGGCCATTTACGATCCTCCTTTTCGTTAAAGTTGCACAAATTTGAACGCTAAAATTTTGTAGTTATTTTTGTGCCTCCTTTCCGTCTATCCACGCAAAAAAGCCGCCCGTTTTTCATGCCGGACGGCTTTTTGCGTAATGTGATAGATCAAATATTATTTTTTCTGGTTTTTAGGCTCCGAAAAGCCTTGTATTTACAGTGTTCCTAATAGGAAGTAATCATACGCTGTTGCCCTGTTCCGCATAAATTTCAACGCTCGCAAGGTCTCCGCTGCTTCCATGCGTATAAATTCCGTACCCATTCTGATTCGTGTTCGTAATCGTAATCGGTCCGTATATTGTAAGCGATGCTCCGCTCGAAGCATTGATAACACCAGTTGAACTGTTGGCCTTGAGCGTGCCGTTTTCTCCCTGAATGATAAGATTCCAAATTTTCAACGCCCGGAATAACGCTTCACCTGTACACTCAAGCGTCTTTCCGTTCAGGCAAAGGGTAAGCGTATGCCTCTGGGATATGAGGTCTTTTGTAATTGCAGAAGAAACTGTTGTATCCTCAAAGATGCCGAGTGTGCAGTCCGTTGTGCCAAGCGTTATCCACACATTATCCAATGCCTCTTTAAAGGTCTTGTAGTACCTGCGATCTTGCACATATTTTCCTTTGTCCAAAACATATGCAGCCATCTGCAGATTACACACATTGCACTTACCGGTTGTCTGTCCGATGGTTGTATGTGGGCATGCAACAGCCTGTAACACCAGCGTTTTGGTTACAGAATAGCCATTGTACGAAACTACAAGCTTTGCAGTATGCTGACTACCATCCTCTAAGGTACAATCATCCATAGAAAGTTGAGAGCGAGTGTTTTGTTTTCCAGTTTTCTTTAGAATATCGTCAATATATAGACAATAGTTAAAGTCAATATCTCCATTGGGGAAGCTGCTGCTACGCACAGACGCTGAAATTGTAAAAGGCACGTTAATATAATATGAAGAAGAATTGACACTGAAATTACCAACAGTAAACGGTGCCTTTTTGACCAAGACGCGCTGAATCGTGGTCTGGCTCAGCGCAGATTCACTGACCCAGTTGCCAGAAACCTGATAGCCGCAGCCGCCGGGAAGCAGATCGGCAATGGTTTTACCAGTTACCGCAACTGAGAGATTCGCATAAGCGCTCCCCTCCGCCAGTGTCAGCTTTGCGTCCGCGCCGCTCCAGCAGAAATTGCCCTCAAATTGACCGGAAGACTCATTCTTTACAGTCACATCCGCTGTGCCACTTACGTAAATGGTTCCAGCGCCTTGCTCGTATTTATGTAGATCAATGGTAAAATTGCCCTGCTTAATGGTATAGTTAGTCGCCAAACTGCTATTACTTATCAGCGTAACTGTGCAGCCCGAATTTGCCTCTGTCTGCGCCGCATCCAAGGCTTCCGACAACGTCTCATAATAGGTGGCGGAGTTTATCTCCGCCACCAGTGTGGCGCCACACTGGCTGCATGTATTTCCGCTTTTGATACCCGGATGCGAGCACTTTGTGAACGTTAATTCGCGTGTCCTAGTAACTGGAATTCCATTATAAGTAATGGTGACACAAACCGAATGACTGGTCTGTGTCGGCGTGAAAACACTGTATACACAATACTCATTATTATTAAATTTTGCAAATGCCGGTGCTTGCGTTACGCTAACACCGTCAACTGTCATAGTCAAACCGCCAGCTTGTGTTATATTCCACAGCTGCTCGGTAGTTATGTTGCTCACCACAACACGTAAGGTTGTTTCAACACCAATCACTCCGTCAGTACCAATATCTTCGCTATCCTGTTCAGCCAAAATTTTACCAACAGTGAAAGGCAAACTACTCTCATCGAGCGACAGCGGCATGAGCAGCTTCTCTGCCGTCATCAGTTCCGACTGTACTTTCTTCTCCGGCTCCGGGGCCGGCGTTTCATTTTCTTTGGCTCTCGGCTCGGGCTGCGGCTCGTTCATAGACGGAGCGGGCCCCTCCGGCGCCTGCACATCCTCTGCCAGTGCCGCCATCGGCAGCATCGACAGGCACAGCGCCAGACAGAGCAGCCAGCTGATCACACGTTTTTTCATAGATGCCTCCTTTTATCCTTTAATCAAACGCCCTTCGGGCGATTCCTACAGATCCTTCGGCACCAGCCACAGCTTCTGCGCCGCGGTTCTATCCTCGCTGCGGCGGTGAAATGTCCCACCAGATCAGGCGGCTTTTCGCGTGCTTGCGCACCGCGTTTGTGCAGTCTGTATGCAAAAAGTGCAAAAGCTTTACTTATCTTGGTGATAATTATAACAGTTTTTTGACTATTGCGTAAATCAGCACAAAATATAAAAATCATGATGCTATTTTGTTGATATTTCCAAATTAGCTGATTATATGCCGCCGGATTTTCAGGTCTTTCCGCAAAAACCGCGCATTTTTTCGAACCCTCATTGCTGGCAGTATCTTATGCTTTAGGCTTTTTCGGGGTGCGCCGGTGCAGAAGACGTATGACCGTTTCCTCTCAAGATAACGCCATATTATAACATTTTCTTTGTGTATTGTGTAGCAACCGGCACCATTCGCAGAAGAATGCATTTCAATGCCTCTCGACGAGCAGGCGATTTCCTGCTATACTGAAAAAATAAATATCTCAGGAGAGCGAGTGCGATGAAGAGGATACTCTTTGTGTGCTTGGGCAACATCTGCCGCAGTCCGATGGCGGAGTTCGTGATGAAGGACTTGGCAGGCTGTCAGGGGCTGCTGTATAAAACAGAAATAGAATTTTGCTAACTTACAAATGTGTGGTAAGGTGAACAGAATGGATAACGAGCTTCAAACAAACATTACAACAGAGCAAACCTATCATTCAATCCGCCATTCCATTGTGTCTGCACAGCGTAGTTTGTGCACAGCAGTAAACTCCGCAATGGTGACGGCCTATTGGGAAATCGGCGAGCAGATCTACAAAGCCTGCGGAGAAAATGACCGCGCAGGATATGGCAAAAAGCTGCTGCAGCACATCTGACAGCGGAATTTGGAAAGGATTTGACGAGTCAAATTTGCGAAAAATTCGCCAGTTCTACTGCGCATATCCAATTCGAGACACACTGTGTCCTGAATTGAGCTGGTCGCACTACCGACTACTGATGCGCGTTCCCAATGAGAAAGAAAGAGCCTTCTATGCGGAAGAATGCGCGAAATCCGCATGGAGCGTCCGGCAGCTTGAACGGCAGATCCACACGATGTACTATCAGCGCATCTTGGCAAGCCAGGATAAATCACTTGTTGCTGCTGAGATACAAACAACGGAGCCAAAACCGGAATATGAAAAAATCATCAAAGACCCCTATGTAATGGAGTTCCTGCAAATCCAACCGGATACGCATGTGTATGAGGGAGAATTGGAGCAGGCATTGATTGACCACCTGCAACACTTCCTGCTGGAGCTGGGACGAGGCTTCTCCTTTGTAACTGGTTCAGGAGAATTTAATAGGTTCCCGCTTCAAAAGCGATGACTCCATTATGCGGAAATATGAAAAGACGCTCGCCAACCACGGCGGCTTTAAGCAGTGCTTTAATGATGTGCTTGGATTCCGGCTTCGCTTTGACAAGTATCCTAACGACTTCCCAGACTATTTTAGAGTCGTTGATTTGCGGAACGGAAAACAGGTAGATAATGGTTATCGTGCGATTCACCTTTATTATCAGAGAGATAGTTTAGCATATCCGATAGAGGTGCAGCTGTAGTGTGGAAAGGATTACCACTTTAACCTCTGGAGCCACCAGTATGTCTACAAGTACAAAAGCCCGGAAATCGAGAAAAAGCTATATCAGGAGTATGCTACCGGTGTGATCAAAACCGAGCAGGACTTTCAAGAGAGATTGGAGGAGTGTGACAATGGGCGATAAAAAGATATATATCGTTGCAAAAATCTTTGATCAGCAGGGCTGCCTTGCCTACTGCTGCAAGACGCCCAACGAGGCCCGCTGCCTTCCCGGAACGCTGGAGGCACTGCGAGCGGATGGAGTTCAAATTGTTATTCTGGACTCTCCTGAGATTATTCTGAATATGCACCATACACTTATATCGAAGACATGAAAGAGTTCATCGATAAGGTTGCTCAATTGAATCGAGCTACGTGACCCGTAATCTGCGCAGACCACTATTTGACTACTATCGCAAAAAGCCTCGGAAGCCTTGCCTTGCAAGGCTTCCGAGGCTTTTTCTCAAAATGGCGGAAATTTGTGCAACACCAATCAAACCACTGTGCCGCAGCGGTTTCCGCTAACATTTTAACTGTTCAAAGAAGTGCATGCTTAAGTAAAAAACAGCCCCTGAAATCGAACGATTTCAGGGGCTGTGGTCCGAGATGGGAGACTCGAACTCCCGACATCTTGCTCCCAAAGCAGGCGCGCTACCAACTGCGCTACACCCGGTTATTTCGTTATTTTATCCGGCTGGTCGTATTCTCCCAAAGCAGGCGCGATACCAACTTCGCTATACCTGGATACTATTGATACTTGAATAGGGCTTCGATTCGAAGCCCTATTATTATACCGCTTGCTCTGCGCGGTTGCAAGGGTTATTTGCGGTGCGCGGAGCGTTTTTCGGCATCCTTGGGGCGCGTGCCCTTCATCGCCTCGTGTTCCTGACGGAGCTCGTCGTGCAGCTGGAGCGAACTCCACGCGGCATTGTCCTCGGTGACGACGGCCTTGAGCGCGACGACCACGCGGCTGCGGCGAAGAGACGAGAGCAGCGCGTCGAGCTGCGGACCGGAAAGACCGCAGAGCACGAGCATCTCGTCGGAAAAGCCGCCCTCGACGGTTTCCTCGACAGGGGAGAAGCCCTCAAGATCGCAGAGATAGCCGATCGGCTGCGAAAGCTCCTCCGGCGCGACGACGCGCCCGCTCACACCGAGCTTGAAGAGCGCGAAGCGGACCTTTTGCAGCCGTGCGGCGTCCTTGAAATTGTAAAGCAGTGCACATGCCATGGTCAAACCCTCCTCAGCGGTGCTGCGCGGCCTTCTGTGCCATGATATCGGGGTCGATGCAGAAATAGGTGAACTCGCCCGTGGCGAGGAGCTTGCCGCCATCGCCTAAAATGTCCACATTGACAAGACAGGTCGTTCTGCCGCGGTGGCGGACTTTGGCGTCCGCGCGCACGACACCCTCTGACTGGTTGCGGAGAAAATGCATCGAGCTGCCCTGCGTCACGTAGGATCGACCATCCGTGTGGGCGGCGTAGCCCGTGGCGTTGTCGGCCATCGTGTAGATCGCGCCGCCGTGCACGATACCGTAGGGATTCTTGCTCTCGGGGCGGATCTCGAGCTTGAAGATCGCGTGGTCGGGCTCGACAAATTCCGCTTCAATGTGATTATAGGTGGCAAAAAGATTCTTCTTGTTCAATTCCGCCGCCTGCTGGGCGGCTGTGAGCTGTTCCATGAAAGTGCTCCTTTGACATTGTTACTGTCGTATCCTACCACAGTGCGGCGATAAAAGCAACAATGCGGTGAAAACATCGAATCAGTAAAAATCGACAGAAGAATACGGATTTTGTATAACATTATCATTTTGAGTGCAAAAAATGAAAAAACTTATATTGCTTGACCACTTCCATTTTGCTTGAAAGCCTGCTATACTACCTTTACCATAGAAAAATATGCGTTTGAAGGGAAATTCCCTATGGTATATGAGAGTAGTGCGTCCTCCCGCTGCGCCGCGGGGCCGAAGATCGCCGCCATCGGCGGCGGCACGGGCCTGTCGACCATGCTGCGGGGATTGAAAAAATATACAGACCGCTTAACGGCCATCGTCACGGTGGCGGACGATGGCGGCGGCAGCGGTGTGCTGCGCCGTGAAATGGGTATTTTGCCGCCGGGCGACGTGCGGCAATGTATGCAGGCGCTCGCGAACACCGAGCCTGTGATGGAGCAGCTTCTCGGCTATCGCTTTCCCGAGGGACAGCTCAAGGGGCAGTCGTTCGGAAACCTGCTGCTTGCGGCGCTCAACGGCATGGCGGGGAGCTTTGAAGAGGCCGTCGCCATGATGGGACAGGTATTGGCGATCTCGGGCCGCGTGCTGCCGGTGACGAACGCGGATGTACAGCTTGAGGCCGTGTTTGAAAACGGCGCGCGCGTCGTGGGCGAATCGCACATCTTCAACGCGAAAAAGCAGCAGGACTGCCGCATCCACCATGTTTCGCTCGTGCCGGAGCATCCGAAGGCGCTGCCTGACGCGCTTCAAGCCATTTCAGAGGCCGACCTCATTCTGCTAGGCCCGGGAAGCCTCTATACGAGCGTGATCCCGAATTTGCTTGTCGACGGCGTGGCCGACGCCATCCGCGCGTCCCACGCGCAGAAGTTTTACATCTGCAACATCATGACGCAGGACGGCGAGACCGAGGGCTACACCGCCGCCGACCATCTGGAAGCCTTACAGCGTCACGGGCGGGAGGGGATCGTGGACCTCTGCCTTGCCAATAACGCGCCCATCCCGCATGAGCTCGCCGCGCGATACAGTGAAGAGGACGCGGAGCTGCTGCGCATCGACCGCGAGCGCATTGCGGCGCTGGGAATCGCGCTCGCGGAATACCCGCTGCTCTCGGCGCAGGGCGGCTACGCCCGCCATGACCCTGAGCTTCTGGCGCGGGCGGTCATGGAGCTGTATCGCGAGCGCACGGTGCGCATCTACCGCGGCACCCAGCAGTACATTACGGAAGAACAGGAGAGGAGATAATGCTCAACAGTAAGGAATTTGTCAGGGAATTGCAGCTGCGCCACGAGAGCGCATGGATGAACCCGAATGTCGGGAGCGCGGACGCCGCACTCGCTGCGCTGCCGCTCACGCGCACGGACGTCGACGATGCCGAGGCGCGGCTGGAGCGTTTCGCTCCGTTCATCAGGAAGGTATTTCCCGAGACCGCGGCTGATCGCGGCCTCATCGAATCGCCGCTGACGGAGATCGAGCATATGCGCGCATGGCTTAACGAAAATGAAGGTGCGCAGCTCGCAGGTAAGCTCTTTTTAAAGCGCGACAGCGACCTGCCCGTCGCGGGCAGCGTTAAGGCGCGCGGCGGTTGCTACGCGGTGCTCAAGCACACGGAGGACTTAGCGCTTGCGAACCGGCTGGTCGAGATGCGCGATGATTACAGCGTGTTTGCCACGCGCGCGTTCCGCGACTTTTTTTCGCAGTATGAGTTGCACGTCGGCTCGACGGGTAATCTGGGGCTGAGCATCGGCATCATGGGCGCGGCGCTCGGCTACAGGGTCACGGTCCACATGAGCGCGGACGCGCGGCAGTGGAAAAAGGACTTGCTGCGCGCAAAGGGCGTGACGGTGCTTGAATACGGCGCGGACTACTCCTACGCCGTGCAGAAGGGCCGCGAGCGCGCGACGGAGGACACGAAAAGCTATTTTATCGACGATGAAAACTCTGTCGACCTCTTCCTTGGCTACGCTGTGGCTGCGCGGCGGCTCAAGGCGCAGCTCGCCGAGCAGAACATCGCGGTCGACGACGAGCACCCGCTGCTCGTTTACATTCCCTGCGGCGTCGGCGGCGCGCCGGGCGGTATCTGCTTTGGCTTGAAGCAGGAGTTCGGCGACGCGGCACACGTCTACTTCACTGAGCCGGTGGAAGCGCCGTGCATGCTGCTCGGCCTCGCCAGTGGCTTGCAGAATGAGATCTGCGTGCAGGATATCGGCCTGACGGGCCGCACCGCGGCGGACGGACTCGCCGTCAGCCGCCCCTCGGGCTTCGTGGGGGAGACGGTCAAGGCGATCGTTAGCGGCGGTTTCACGGTGTCGGACGAGCGTTTGTTCAACGACCTCCACGCCCTGCACGAGACGGAGGGCCTTTTCCTCGAGCCGTCCGCCTGCGCGGGCTTTGCCGGCGCGGTGGAGCTGTCCAAGATGACGGATTATCTCGAAAGCAGCGGCCTTGGCGCGCACTGGGAGAATGCCGCGCACATCGTCTGGGCGACGGGCGGCGCGCTCGTGCCGGAAGGCGAACGCGAAAAGTACCTCGCAAACTGAAAAGAGATAAAAAGAAGGACTTCACGCATTGCGTGAAGTCCTTCTTTTTTGCGCCGCGGCGGGGAGGGGAACCCCGTTACACGGGCGTCATCGTCAGGGTATAATTCGCCGTGCGGATCACGATCTGCGTTACGATGCTTTTCGCCGTGTCGACGCTGAGCTCGGCGGTGTAGCCGGTGAAGCTGTCCTCCGCATAGGAGACATGCAGCGTCCAGGTTTCCGCACTGCCCACAGCGGCGGTGCGCTTGAAATCCGTGATGTGCTTGCTGCGCGCACCTGTGAACTGGCAGTCAAGGAAGCATTTGCCGATGTAGCTATTCTCCGCCCATACATCCACCTCGGCATGAATCGGATAGCCAACATCACCTAGTTCCGGGCTGTTGCCGGAGATGCCAATCTGTTCATCGCTTGCAAAACCGCCCTTGACAGCATAGTAATTTGCAAAATAACTGACACCGTTATCAAAGAACGGGAACGGCTCGGCAGTAAATTTCACAGTGGTGACATCCGGTGTGCTGCTGACGTCGAGCGCGGCGTCGAAGCTCGTCTTTTTGCCGCCGCCTTCGAGTGTGCCGCGGTATTTGCCGCCCGCGAGGTAGCTGTTATTGAGGATCGTGAGCGCCTTATCGAGCGCGGCGTTGCCGGTGTCAGGATCGGTCGGCAGGCGGGCGGGGGCGGTGGTCGTGTCAATACGCAGACCGTTTTCAGCGTCCCACTGATAGCTCCAACCGAACGAATCGACCGCGTAGGCCCAGGTGAGGGGGAAATAGGTGATGCCGTTGTAATTGAAAATGGGATACTTTTCTTCCTTGTTATTGATCTGTGCGCCGTTGACGCTGATCTTGTAGCTTGCCGGTGTGACGGCGACACTGCCGCGCTGCGCCTTGCCAGTCTCGGCAACATAGGCGCTCTGCGCGCCGCCTGCGGTGATATTGAGCGACTTGGCGGCATTGTTCCAGTCGGTCTCCACGCCCATGAAACGGCTTAATTGATACGTCATGGGAAAGTAAGTGATGTTGCTATAGGTCAGCAGCGGGTACTTGGCGTTCTTGTTGTCGATGA
The DNA here is from genome assembly GCA_040095065.1 of Hominicoprocola fusiformis. Taxonomy (GTDB): domain Bacteria; phylum Bacillota; class Clostridia; order Oscillospirales; family Oscillospiraceae; genus Hominicoprocola. The sequence goes on along the minus strand of JBBNGO010000004.1, from coordinate 35,246 downwards.
CCTGACCGTTGAGCGTCACCTTGCCGGTGACGACGTCGGCGCGCATTGCGGCCTCGGCCTGCGGCAGCAGACTGAACGCGAGCGCGATGCAGCAGGCGATGGCAAGCAGGACGCGCAGAAAAGTCTTGTTGATGGTAGACATAACATACTCCTTTCCATTTTGTGATGGTTGACGTTTACTCGTACAGCTTGGCGCTGCGGTTGAGGTACACGAGCTCTATGATCTCGACCACGCCCAGAGCGATGGCGATGGCGAGAATGAGCAGCAGCAGGACGGTCAGGCTGCCGTTGTAAAAATAGAAGAAGGAAGCCGACGACAGACCCAAAAGCAGGATCAGAATGAGAAATGTGCCGAGAGCGCCGATGACCACGACCTGCCAGGTGCAGAGTGAACGCCATTTTGCCGCCATCGCGTCGTCTGCGCCGTCGAACGCTTCGGCGCAGGCGGTGAGCTGGTGATACGCCGAGAGCGCGGAAAGAACAAGCAGCAGTCCCAGCAGAATCACCAAAAAGACGAGCAGGCCGGTGGAATTGGATTCGTCGATCCGCTCCTGCAAGCTGGAAAGACCGACAAGCGCGGCAAAGGGAAACAGAACCAGCGGAAAAAGGTTGAGGTACACGACGCTGCGGAAGCGCGGCACGGCTGCGCTCAGCTTCCAGAGTACGATGAGCGTGAGAATGCTGACCGCAAACGACATCGCACTCAGTACAACGCCGAGCGACGGGATCTTGTCGCCGAGCTTAAAGGTGTTGTTCAAAAGATTGATGACGATATTGGCGATGCCGAGGCGGAAGAGGTTCTGGAACCCCTTGTGCAGCAGCGGCGCGTTTGGCCTCTCGCGCAGGGGGATGACCGGCGGCGCGGGCGGGGGAGTGACAGCGCTTTCTGCGGGGACGGGAACGGTGATGGGGGAGGCTTCGGGGACGGGGGCAGGGCTTGGTGTCGAATTATTTTCCATCATGGCGGTTCTCCTCTCTTGTTCTCTCGCTTTTTATTTTTCTCTCAATTTGAAATATGGTCACGCTCACTGGAAGCGGTATCCCTGCGCGGTAAGGGAGGCAAGGTAGTTCATAAAGTTTTCGTACTGCTCAAAGTGCAGCAGGTCGCTTGCCTCGACCTCATGGAACGAGGCGATTTTGGTGGAGGTATCCACCCACACAAGATAGTCGTTCACGGTTTCGCCTCCTCGTCGGGGAGCTTTTCCCCCTCTATGTCATCGAAGGTGAGAATATTCTCGTCTTCATCATCGTCGGAAAGATCGACGGTCTTCTCCGTGACTGCCACGCTCTCGGCCAAGGTGCGCAGGGCGGCTTCATCGCCGCTGGCATCGAGCGAGAAGTGGAGATTGCTCTCCTCGTCGATCCATTCAAGCGTGCTCCACAGCGACTCATCGCTCGCAAGGAAAAACTTGCCCTTGCAGCCGTTGACGGTAATCTCGGAGATTTGGGTGTCCTCGCCCATGTCGTAATAGCTGAACGAATCGTCCTGCATGTAGATATAGCTGAAAAGGATGAGGTCGTCGCCGCTTTGATAGCAGAGCTGGCGGAAGCCGGAGTCCTCGTAGCTCATATCTTCGTCCAGCGTGTAACCGTCCGGCAGAGCGGTGATCGTGTAGAACGGCAGCTCGCCGGTGGGGGCGTCGCCCGCGTATTCATAGGAGACCTGCGAGCCCGTCCACGTTTCCACCCAGTGGATCATAGCGGCCCGCGCGGCGGGACTGGCGGCGGCAAAGCCGCTGAGCGCGAGCAGCGCGACCAGAGCGACCATGGCCGCGCGCTTGGCGAGCTTGCTCCAGAAGCTCCGCTGCGCGGGGCGCTTGTAGGTCAGGGCCTCTTCGACGTATTTCGCGCCGATCTCGTTCATGGCGTCGGAAAAAAGCTCGGGCGTCATACCAGCACCTCCTGTTCGGTCAGATAGGTCTTGAGCTGCTTGCGCATACGCGTCAGGCGCAGGCGGGCGTTGCCCTCGGTGATGCCGAGGAGCTTGCCGATTTCGGCAAAGCTGTCGGCGTACCAGTAGCGGCGCATGAAGAGCACACGGTTTTCCTTGCTCTGCGTGTCAAGAAAGCGCTCGATCGCGGCGGCGAGCTCTCTGGCCGCATAGTGCTCCTCCATCGCCTGCTGGGGCGAAGCGAGGAACGTTTCAAGCTCCTCCATGCACATATCGTAATGGCTGTTTCGTTTCATTGCCGTGTTGGCACGATAGCGCGTGATCGAACAGCGGCGGACGAGCGTGCCGACAAACGCCGGAAGCGATTCCGGACGCTGCGGCGGGATCGCGTTCCAGGTGCTCAAATAGGCATCGTTCACGCACTCCTCCGCATCCTGCGCGCTTGCAAGGATGTTGTCCGCGAGCTTGTGGCAGAGCTTGCCGTATTTCTTGTCCAGCTCGCTGATGGCATCCTCCGAGCGCGCAAAGAACAGCTCGATGATCTGCGCGTCTTCCATCGTGCAGCGCCTCCTTTCCTCGTGAAAAAGTGTTTCTACCTCAATAGACGCAATTTCCGGCAAAATGCTTCACGAAACCGTAAAATTTTTTTATTTTTCCTTTTTGACGGAAAAACCGGATGATTTGTTCCTGCGCGGCGGGAGAAAAAGGAAAGATATCGACAAAATTATATTATAAATATAAGAAAACGGCCCCGCACCTTTTCGGTACGGGGCCGTTGATCCTGCATTTAAAGGTGCAGCCTTGCGTGCTCGCAGATCGCGTCGTATGTCTGCTGGCTGATGTCGTGCTCGATCTTGCACGCATCCTCCTCAGCGGTCTTTTCGTCCACGCCGAGGGCGATGAGAAATTTTGTGAGCGTGTGGTGGCGGTCGAGCATCTTTGCTGCGATCGCCATGCCGCGGTCTGTCAGCGTGATGAGGCCGTCGCGGTCCATCTCGATATATCCGTTTTCGCGCAGGCGCTTGGTCGCGTAGGTGACGCTGGGCTTCGTCACGCCCAGATGGTCGGCCACGTCGACCGAACGGATATAGCCGTGCTGCTCTTCCATCATCAGCATGGATTCGAGATAATCTTCAGATGCCTTTTGGATTTTCATGTGCGGTTTCACCAACTTCGCAATAAAGTACGATAATAGGCTAACATGCTCTAACCAAAAATGCAAGCATTAAAAAAATGTTCACAAAACCTCTTGACAAAATAGGTTAGAGGGATTAAACTTACGGGCGAAAGTTAAACGGCACTAACTTTGCGACGGCGAATTGCGGATCGCCGCGACGAGAAAAGTGCCAGACCAACAGCATGCGGAGGGATACAGTATGATGCCGCTTACACTGGCGAATGCCGGAGAAGAAAATACCATCCTCAAAGTCGGCGGGAGTGCTGAAGTCAAAAAGCATCTCGAAGATCTCGGCTTTGTGGCCGGGGGCACGGTGAGCATCGTGTCGTCGCTCGGCGGGAACGTGATCGTCAAGGTCAAGGAAGCCCGCGTTGCCATTAGTGAAGAAATGGCAAGAAAAATCATGGTTTGAACAATTTTTCAAATAAAAGGAGAGAGATTATGAAAACACTGCGTGAAGTCAAGATCGGCGAGACCGTCAAAGTCGTCAAGCTCCATGGCGAGGGCCCCGTCAAGCGCCGTATCATGGATATGGGCATCACCAAGGGCACTGAAGTGTTCGTGCGCAAGGTAGCTCCCCTGGGCGACCCGATGGAGGTCACCGTGCGCGGCTACGAGCTGTCGCTGCGTAAGGCGGACACCGAAATGATCGAAGTTGAATAATTTATTTCTACATAAGTTAAGGAAGCTTAACAAGAAGGAGCAGTAAAAAAGATGGAAAAGCAGATCAAAATTGCCCTCGCGGGCAACCCCAACTGCGGTAAGACGACGCTGTTTAATGCGCTGACCGGTTCGAACCAGTTCGTCGGTAACTGGCCCGGCGTCACCGTGGAAAAGAAGGAGGGTAAGCTCAAGAAGCACGATGACGTGGTCATCATGGACCTTCCCGGTATTTACTCCCTGTCCCCCTACACGCTGGAGGAAGTCGTCGCCCGTAACTACCTCATCACCGAGCGTCCCGACGCGATCCTGAACATCATCGACGGCACGAACCTCGAGCGTAACCTGTATCTCACCACCCAGCTCACTGAGCTCGGCATCCCCGTGGTCATCGCCATCAACATGATGGATATCGTCCGCAAGAACGGTGATGAGATCAACGTCAAGGAGCTCTCCCGTGAGCTTGGCTGCGAGATCATCGAGATCTCCGCACTCAAGGGCGACGGCGTCATGGACGCTGCCGAGGCTGCCATCCGCGCCGCCAAGGGCACCAAGACCGTCCCGATGCACACCTTCTCCGGCCCTGTCGAGCACGCCATCGCCCACATCGAAGAGGCGGCCGTGCACTCCATGCCGGAAGAGCAGCAGCGCTGGTACGCGATCAAGATCTTTGAGCGCGACGACAAGGTGCTCGAAAAGCTCACCATCCCCACCGAGACGATGAACCACATCGAAGAGGACATCAAGGCGGCGGAGACCGAGCTCGACGACGATGCCGAGAGCATCATCACCAACGAGCGCTACATCTACATCGCACAGCTCATCAAGGGCTGCTACAAGAAAAAGAGCACGGAAAAGCTCTCCACCTCCGATAAGATCGATAAGGTCGTCACCAACCGCTGGCTGGGCCTGCCCATCTTCGCGGTCGTGATGTTCCTTGTGTACTGGGTCGCTATGGTCGGCGTGGGTGCGCCCGCGACTGATTGGGCGAACGACGGCCTGTTCGGCGACGGCTGGCATCTGTTCGGCATCGGCTCCGCCGCCTATGGCGAAGCGAGCGATGATTACACCGCCGCTTCCGAAGCGATCAACGCCTTTGCTGGCATTGACACGGGCGACGAAGAGTTCGACGCCGACACGGCGCTCGAAGAGCTCAAGGCCTTCCAGCCCACCGAAGACACGGCAACCGTTGATGTTGAGGATGAAGAGACCCTCGCCATCAATGAGATGACCGCCTACTACGACGCGCTGCCCGAGGGCGCGGACAAGATGGACGATGTTGTCCAGATGACCTATGTGGACGCTGTCAGCTACTTCGAAGAGAACGGCTTTGACGAGCCCGACCCGGCTGACTACGGCGTTTGGGTCCCGGGTGTCCCCGTTCTGATCGGCGATGCGCTTGACGCTGCCGGTACGGCTGACTGGCTCAACGGCCTGATCCTCGACGGTATCGTCGCCGGTGTCGGCGCGGTGCTCGGCTTCGTGCCTCAGATGCTGGTCCTGTTCCTGATGCTCGCCTTCCTCGAGGCCTGCGGCTACATGGCCCGTATCGCCTTCGTGCTCGACCGTATCTTCCGTAAGTTCGGTCTTTCCGGTAAGTCCTTCATCCCGATGCTCGTCGGTGTCGGCTGCGGCGTTCCGGGTATCATGGCCTCCCGTACCATCGAAAACGAGCGTGACCGCCGTATGACGATCATGACCACCACGTTCATCCCCTGCGGCGCTAAGGTCCCGTTCATCGCGATGATCGCAGGCGCCCTGTTCGGCGGCAGCGCGTGGGTCTCCACCTCCGCTTACTTCATCGGTATGGCCGCCATCATCATCTCCGGTATCATGCTGAAGAAGACCAAGATGTTCTCCGGCGATCCCGCTCCGTTCGTTATGGAGCTGCCCGCTTACCACTGGCCGACCATCGGCAATGTGCTGCGCAGCATGTGGGAGCGCGGCTGGTCTTTCATCAAGAAGGCCGGTACCATCATCCTGCTTTCCACTATCTTCGTGTGGTTCACCACCTACTTCGGCTGGGTCGACGGCACGTTCCAGATGCTCACCGAGGACCAGATCGACTCCTCTATCCTTGCTAAGATCGGCAACCTGATCGCCTGGATCTTCATCCCGCTCGGCTGGGGCAACTGGCAGGCGACTGTCGCCTCCATCACCGGCCTTGTCGCCAAGGAGAACATCGTCGGTACGCTCGGTATCCTCTACGGCGGCGGTGACCTGACCGTTTACCAGAACATCGCGGCGGCCTTCACCGGCATCACCGGTTATTCCTTCCTGGTGTTCAACCTGCTGTGCGCTCCGTGCTTCGCGGCCATCGGCGCGATCAAGCGTGAGATGAACAACGCGAAGTGGACCTGGTTCGCCATCGGCTATCAGTGCGGCTTTGCTTACCTCATTGCCCTGATGATCAACCAGTTCGGCAACGCCTTCACCGGCAGCCTGAACGTCATCGGACTGATCGCGGCCATCGTTGTCCTCGCCGGTATGATCTACATGCTCTTCAAGCCCTACAAGGAAGCTACCAAGCTGAGCGATAAGCACTAATCCCTTAACACCGATACCCTGCGAAAGGAGTGATTTCCATGTTGAACTGGGTTACCGCAAACCTGTCGACGATCATCGTCTCTGCTATCCTGCTTGCCATAATCATTGCTATCTCTACCTATCTTATCCGGCAGAGAAAGAGGGGAAGAAACTCCTGTGGCTGTAACTGTGCACACTGCGCTATGCACGGCACTTGTCACAGTAAGCAGCATTAAATAGCACAGGAGACGCGGGACTTATCCACCCGCGTCTCCTGCGCCGTATGAAAGGAAATGATCTTAACATGTACGAAACCAAAGTGAAGATCGACGGCATGATGTGCGGCATGTGCGAATCGCACATCAACGACGCCATCCGCAACGCGTTCTCCGTGAAGAAAGTCTCCGCCTCCCACTCCAAGGGCGAAGCGGACATCATCAGCGAAGAGCCCATCGACGAGGCGAAGCTGCGCGAGGCCATCACCAAGACCGGCTATGACTTCGTCTCCATGACGAGCAAGCCGTATGAAAAGCACGGCCTGTTCGGCTTTCTGAAGAAGTAAAAGACAAAATGAAAGGCACGGCTTTTGCCGTGCCTTTTTTGACTTAGTTCTGCGCTTCGACGCGCTTCCTGCGGTGCGGGCTTTTCAAAAAGTCGACGAGCTTTTGCTCCATGCGGGAGAGCTGCTGCGATTTGAGCGTGATGAGATAGATCGTGCGCTTGAGCGCGCTTTTGTCCATCTCGAAGGCGAGCAGCGTGCCGTTTTGGACCTCCTGCTCCACGGCGAGCGCCGAGAGAACGGCAACGCCCACGCCGCCGGAGACCATCTGCTTGATGGCCTCGGGATCGTCCACGCGCGCCACGACATGCAGCATATCGTGGGAGAGGCCGAGCGTGCGCAGATAGTTTTGCAGGCTCGTGTCCGTGCCAGAGCCCTCTTCGCGCGAGACGAACGGCTCTTCGAGCAGCAGCTCGCGGCCGTAGATGCCGCGCTCTCTGAGTATGCGGTAGTGCTCGTTGTTCGGCGCGGCGAGCACGAGCCTGTCGTCGTAGAGGGGGAAGTAGTCCACATTTTCCGGCTCGCTGACCGCGCCGACAAAGCCGACGGCGATCTGACCGGATTTGAGCATCCGGTGCACCTGCTCGCTGTCGCCGCGGCGCAGGGAATAACGGAACTCCGGCTCGCGCTTCAAAAACGCGGCGAGGTAGCCCGGCACCAGATATTGCCCCGGCACGGTGGACGCGCCGAGCGCGACCACGGGGGCGCTGTCCGCGTCGGAGAACAGCGTGCGCAGCGCGGCGCAGTCATTCAGAATGCGCCTTGCGATGGGGTAGACCTGTTCGCCCTCCTTCGTCAAGCGAACATGGCGGCGGTTGGAGCGCACAAAGAGCTCCTTGTCGAGCGCCTGCTCTAAAAGAGAAATGTGCGCGCTCACGGTGGACTGGTTGAAGAACAGCTCCTCCGCCGCACGGGTGAAGCCGCCGTATTCCACAACGGCGACAAAAATTTCAAGCTGCTTGAGGCTGATGTCGTTCATAAGACGGGTTTCCTCCGGAATGTCGTTCTACTTTGAAAAGAATAATATGAGGGGACGAAAAAAGCAAGGCGTTTCATCGCTTTTTTCAATGATAAACTGTATTTTATGAAATACAGGCGATGGATCGCGCGCTCTTGCAATTTGCGGGGGAGTTTGGTATCATGGCAGGCAGAACAAAAGAAAAACGGCGGTGATGATAAGATGAAAACAGCGCTTGTGACGGATGGAAAATACCGCTCGTCCATCGCGGCGGTGCGTGCGCTGCACCGCGCGGGCTACCGCGTGGTCGTGACGCAGACAAGGGCGGACGTCAAGAGCGCACCCGCAGTGTCGGTGTCAAAATCCTGTGATGATTTCCGCTGGATCGACGGCGCGTGCGCGGATGCGGATTACGCCGAAAAGCTGCTGAGCGTACTCAAAGAGTATGAGCATCCGGTGCTATTTTGCGTCGGCGCGGTGACGCTCAACACCGTCGCCGCCCGTCGGGAGGAGTTTGCCGCGCTGGCGAATTTCCTCATCGCGCCGAAGGAGACGCTCGACGCGCTCAACGACAAGGAGAGCGTGCATCAGCGCGCGCTGGAGCTTGGCATTCCTGTGCCGCGCGAGTACGACGGCACGCCGGAGAGCTATCCCGTCGTCGTCAAGCCGCACTGCGGGGAGAAGTTCGGCCTCAAGGCTGCCGACCGCTATGCCGTGGCGAATAACGAGGCGGAATTCGACGCCATCATGGAAAAGATGCAGCGCTACGACCCGAGCCCCATCGTGCAGCAGAAGATCACGGGTGCGGGCGCGGGCGTGAGCCTGCTGCTCGGCCGCGAGAGCGAGCTGCTCGGCGCGCTGTGCCACCGCCGCGTGCGCGAGTATCCAATCACAGGTGGGCCGTCGACCTGCTGCGAGAGCTTTTATGATGAGAAGATGATCGACGAGGCTTACGAACTGCTCAAGTCGTTTCACTTTACAGGCCTTGCCATGGTTGAATTTAAGGGCGACTGCATTTTAGAGGTCAATCCCCGTGTGTGGGGCAGTTTCCCGATGACGGAGGCGGCGCAAAGCCCCATCGTCGCGCACTACGCGCAGGCCGCGCAGGGCGGGCAAGTCACATACACGGCGAAGGACTACCGGACGGGTGTAAAAATGCGCTTTTTCCTCAACGACACGATCGCCGCACTAAGCTATCTGAAGGCGGGCCGCGTCAAGGAGGGTCTGCGCGGTCTCGGCGATTTCTTCACGGCGAAAGAGGCCTTGAGCGCCAAGGGCGATGGCAAGGTCATGCGCGCATACCTTAAAAAGAGCCTGTTTGAGCGCTGAGAAGGGGGAGAGGATCATGGAGCTGCGGCTCGATCTGCACATTCATTCCGAGCGGTCGTTCGACGGCTGCATGAGCCTGAGCGAGATCGTTGCGCTTGCGCGCGAGCGCGGGCTGAACGGTGTCGCCATCTGCGACCACGACCGCGTGCTGGACGAGGTTCCGGAATTCGACGATTTTCTCGTCATCCCCGCGACCGAGGTTTCGACCGAGCGCGGGCATCTGCTGGGTCTCTTTGTGAGAGAACCCATCGAAACGAGGAAGTTTTCCGAGTCGGTCACGGCCATTCACGCACAGGGCGGGCTGGCGGTCATCGCGCATCCCTTTGAGCACAGCACAGACGCGAACCGGCTCGACGATGTGATGAGCCGGCTTGACGGCGTCGAAATTTGGAACAGCCGTGCCGACCGCAAGAACAAGAGCGCCAACGCTATGGCGCGCGAGCTGGCGCAAAAATGGAAAAAGCCCGTCACTGCGGGCAGCGACGCACACGTGCCAGAAGAGGTCGGCGGCGGCGTGACGGTGCTGGAAGCGGACGAGCTGTCGCTTTCCGCCGTCAAGGCAGCGCTCCTGCGGGGCGCGAAGCAGGTCGAAGGCCGCCGTGGCCGCGCAATGTGCGTAGCGAGAAGCCAGAAGACCAAAAGAGAGAAGACAAACGCAGGCGTAAAAAGACGAGTAAACGGAATGCTCTTTACAGTAAAATGCGCCTTGCAGGACTTTACCACCAGGGAGGATGGATGGCATGTCATGGATCGTTAAACTCGGCAAAAAGGGAAAGAAGATCGTCAAGAAGATCATCACGCCCGCGGAAAAGCACTACGTCGGCTACACGCGCCGCATCGAGCGCGTGAAGACGGGCGAGCGTATCTGCGCGATGACGTTCGACGACGGACCGATGGGCCTTCCCGCATCGCCCGACCGCTTTGAAGGCAAAACACTGACGGATGTGCTGCTCGACACGCTCGCGCAGTACGGCGCAAAGGGCAGCTTCGACGTCATCGGCGACACGAGCGAGAACTACCCCGACGAGGCGGGCAAGCTCGGCAGCGCGGCGTGGGGCGGCGTCAAATTCGACCACTACCCCGATATCCACTGCGACGACAAGGGCGGAGCCGTGCACAACGACCGCCTGATCCGCCGCATGCTCGACGAGGGCCATCAGATCACAAACCACGGCTACCGCCACATCATCTTCGGCAAAAAGCCGTTTGTCTACGGCGCGCGCGAGTACCTGCCTGGCTTTGACGCCGCGGTCGCGGACCTGACGCGCCTCGACACGCTGATGCGTGAGCGCTACGGCTATACGCTCACGCTCGCGCGCCCGCCGCACTATGTCGACAAGATGGCGGGCGGCTTCACGAGTTACGACGTCTACGAGCGCATGGGGTACCAGTATATGGCCGCGTCGTTCGACGGCGCGGGCTGGCTGCCCTCGACGCACGAGGACCCTGAGGCGGCGCTTCAGGCGGAGATCGACGCGATGGTCGAGCCGATGCGCAAGGCGCTCGAAAAGGACCCGGACTTCTTCTGCGGACAGATCATCTTCCAGAAGGACGGCTACAACATGGCCAAGCGCACGCCGGTCGCGTTCGCGCTGGGCAAGCAGCTCGCGCTTCTTAAGGAGTACGGCTACCGCGTTGTCAGCGTGGGCGAGCTGATGGCGGAGAGCCCGTTTACGGATGTCGGGCGCGACGATCCGCTGTTTGAAAAGCTCGTCGCGCTTGCAAAGACGCGAGCCATCGTCTTCACGGACAACAAGCTGCGCCTCGACGATAAAATGACCGTCGGCGAGCTCGCGATGCTGCTCGCGCCGCGCGACGAGGCCATCTCCCGCCGCGTCGCCCAGCTGCGAAAGACCGGCAAGGCCGGTCCTTACGACGGCGCAATGTCCTACTGCCGCGAAAACGGTCTCATCGACGCGAGCACCAAGGCCGAGGACGCCGTCACAAAACTGCCGGACACCATGTTCGACAAGGCAACTGACTTTACAAGAAGAAACGTCTACGCGGCGTATAAAATGGAAGAATAAAATGGCCTCAAGTACCTCCGCTACATGGCCAATGTCACTTAGTTAGCAAGTAAGGAACCTCACAAAGACAGCACACAGCAAAGCGAAAGCAAGCTGTGTGCTGTTTTTTGCGACATCAGGGCATGACAACAAAGCGGATCGGAAAATCCGCTTTAAAAAGAATGTTCAAATCACAAGAATTATGCTACTCTATAGGTGAAGCTGGCAGAAGATTTCTGCGTTAGCTTACGAGTATCTTATCGACCGGGGCGAATGGGCAAAATATATCTCATAAGCATGGCTTCAAGAATGGGTGGAGGGATATCTCCAAGGAAGAATTGTCTGCAAATATGTACTGCATCAGAGAAATTAACCTTATAGGTATGCGTTTTCTGTGCCTGCTGGATGACTACGGACTGTGTAATCAATTCGCAGAAGTTGTACATGGTGAGCTTGGCAAAAATCTCCTGGAGAACGGACTCCACCTTTTTTGCGTGTAAATGAAGAAGTCCCAGAGTGTGTTTCAAGTTGCGGAAAGAGGTTTCAATACCCCAGCGCATCGCATAAAGCCTCTTAATATCATGTAAAGGGAAAGCGGATGCATCCAGATTCGTAATAATGGTTTCACACGCGGTATCTGAGATAGGAAAGCGAACGATTCTGAAATGCAGTTCAAAGAATACAGCAGGGTCGTACTTTCTTGATGTGCGTGGCAGATAATCAAATCGGATGGCATTTGTGATATGCCTATAGTGATTTTTGTCTTTAAGCAGTTCTTTTATTTCATTTGACTGCTTATTTGTCAGTTTCAAATGGAAAGGAACATCGAACTCATCTGTGGCTGGCAAAGCAAGGCCGGATGCAATACCGGCTGTGCCGTCCTTAATTCTGATCAAGAAATTCCAGCCCTTCTCCTGAATGTGAGCGAGATTGTTATAGGATTCATAGCCTCTGTCCGCAAGGAGCAAAGCACTTTCAATAGCAGAGCGATCTACCATGGCAGTTAATGCAGCGGATTCGTCAGCCTTTCTGCTTTTCTGAACAAGAGCATCCACATAAATGTGCTGGTGCAAATCATACATAGCGTTGATATGCAACAGGTTGTATGCTCTCTGTCCGTTTACCCCCGGATAGTAGGAATCCGGGTCTTTGGGATTGGCTGCAATCTGCAAATCGGAGCCGTCAACGGCAAGAAGACGGATGCCTCTGTACAGCTTGTTTTCGTCGACACTTCTGGAGAAGTCATGGAATAGGGATTCAAACGCCTCTGGAAGGATTGTAGATCGTCGTTGGATAAAAGCAGAAGAAGTTTCTGTAGAGGGATCCAAGCCAAAGAAATCCATAATTTCGTGGTTAAGCGTTCCGCCTCTAAAGGCCAGGATGAAGGGAATCACTTTTTGAAAGGGAAACTTCCTGTTCATGGTATTGTCTTTGCCGGGTCTTGCGGAGAAGAGCCATTTGTAGTCTGTCATAGCTTGAATTGCATCTTTCAGTGCTTTTTTTACGGTTTTTGGACTCATAAAGTAAGCCTCCTCGTAGTTTGGCGTGTCGGGACACGCTTCTAACTACAAAGACCATTTTGCTAACCGAAGTTAGCAAAATGGCCGCACGAAATGATGCTTTTGTCAAGCCCTGTTTTGAATTATTACGAAAAAAATCCTCCTACCCTCTCATTTCTGAGGGTAGAAGGATTTGTCAGCTTAACTTACTGACATTGGCTACATGGCGGAGGTATTTTTTTCTCCTCGTCCACATAGGCTATGGCAGAAATGGACGGGAGGCGGGCGGCATGAAGAAGCAGCGGCAGTGGACAACATACAGCGGGAGCGGGAAGCGCGTTGCGCCGCGGACGCGCACATCGCGCGTGTCTCGCGGCAAGGAGATGGGAGTGCCGCGGCTTTGGGTGCAGCTCATCGTCTGCGGGGCGCTGTTTGTGGCGCTCATTGGCCTCAAGCTGCTGATGCCGGGGAACTTAAGCGCGCTGCGCGGGACGCTGGGGCAGTGGCTGGTGCGCGACGCGGACTTCATCTCGGCGTTTTCCGCGGTCGGGCGTGCGGCATCCGGCGAGCAGGACTGGGGCGATTCGCTGTCGGAGGCCTATGTCGCGGTGTTTGGCGGCGAGAGCAAGGCGCAGGAGGTCTCGGGCAATCTGATCGGCATGACGGTCTCGGAGCAGGACGTCTCCGACCTCACGAGCGCGCGGGAGCTGCCCGCACTCGCCGTGGGCGAGCAGCGCATTTTAGGCTTTTCATACACGACGCCGCTGTCCGGCACGGTGACATCGCCGTTCGGCTGGCGCGACGACCCGAACGGCGCGGGCGAGTGCTTCCATTACGGCATGGACATCGCGGGCGAGGAGGGCGCCTCCGTCGCCTGCTTTGCCGACGGCACCGTCGGCGCGGTGGGGGAGAGCAATATCCTCGGCAACTATGTGACGGTCAACCACGAGGGCGGATTTTCAACGCTCTACGCCCATTGTAGCGCCATCACCGCGAGCGCGGGACAGAGTGTCAAAAAGGGCGATGCGATCGCTAAAGTTGGCTCGACCGGCAACGCCACGGGCTCGCACCTCCACTTTGAGGTGCACGACGGGGAAGAGTATCTGAACCCCGTTTACTATGCGGTTCCCTGAACGCGGGCTCTACGTTTCGTGGAGCTTCTGGCTGCTCATTCTGCTCGCGGCCATCGTGAGCCCGCTGACGATCGTGCTCTCGATTTTGCTGGCCGCCGCGCTGCACGAGTGCGGGCATCTTCTGGCGCTGCAGGCATTCCACGTGCCCATCGAGGGGCTGCGTCTCAGCGCGTTTGGCGCGGTGCTGCACGCGCGCGGAGCGCAAAGGCTCTCTTACGGGCGTGAGCTTGTCGTTACGCTCGCGGGCTGCGGCATGAACCTCGTCTGCGGCGTTCTGACGGCGTGGTTTTCGCTGCACTATGTGTGGGTGGAGGGCTTCGTCTTCGCTGGCGCGCACATTCTGCTCTGCGCGTTCAACCTGCTGCCTATCCCGCCGCTCGACGGCTCGCACGCGCTGAATCTTGCGGTCTCGGCGTTGCTTGGCCCGCTCGTGGGCGACGCGGTCGCGGCGCTTGCGGGCGTTCTCTGTTCACTCGCGCTGCTGGGCGGGGTAGTGTATCTCTATGTGCAGACGCGCGGCGGCGCGCTCGTTATTTTTGCCGCACTGGCACTGCTTTTAAGCGCGCTCAAAGAACTGAGACTTGCGCGTCGCGCAATAAAAGTGTAGAATAGCCGAAAATGGATGTTTGTGCCCATTTTCGGCTTTTTATTTTTGCTTACTTCAGAGGAGAACTTTTGTGGATAAGAGATTGGAACGCATTTTGCCCCGCGTGCAGAAGCCCGCACGCTATGTCGGCGGGGAATTCAACGCGATCATGAAGGACAAGAGCAAGGTCGACACGCGCGTCGCCTTCTGCTTTCCCGACACGTATGAGATCGGCATGTCGAACCTCGGCATGCGCATTCTGTACGGTGTGATGAACAATATTGAGGGCGTGTGGTGCGAGCGCTGCTTCGCCCCCTGGGGCGACATGGAGCAGGAGATGCGAAATGCGAACATCCCGCTCTACGCGCTCGAATCGTTTGACCCGATCAAGGATTTTGACATCATCGCCTTTTCCATCGGCTATGAGATGGCGTTCCCCGCGATGGTCGACATGCTGGACTTAGCAGGCGTGCCGCTGCACGCGAGCGAACGCACGGCGCTCACACCGCTCGTTGTCGCGGGCGGCACGGCGATGTACAACTGCGAACCCATCGCGGATTTTATCGATCTTGCTCTTATCGGCGAGGGCGAGGAGATGGATGTCGAGCTCATCGAGCTGCACCGTCAGGCGCGGCGAGAGGGCTGGAGCAAGCACGAGTTTCTCGTGTGCGCCGCGCAGATCCCGGGCGTCTATGTGCCGAGCCTTTACGACGTTGCCTACAACGACGACGGCACGGTCAAGTCCATCACGGCAAACGAGGGTGCGCCCAAGGTCGTCCTAAAGCGCATCATGCGGGACATGGACAAGGCCTACTATCCGACCAAGACCATCGTTCCCTCGACCGAGATCGTGCAGGACCGTGTGTCGCTCGAACTGTTTCGCGGCTGCATCCGCGGCTGCCGCTTCTGTCAAGCGGGGTATGTCTACCGTCCCGTGCGCAACCGCTCGGAGGAGCTGCTGCGCGGCTACGCCGTTGAAGCCGTCGAGGACTCGGGCTATCAGGATATGACGCTCTCGTCGCTCTCGACGTCCGACTATCCGCACCTTGTCGAGCTGTGCGACGACTTAGAGGACTTCTGCGCCCAGCGGCACGTGACGCTCGCGCTGCCGTCGCTGCGCGCGGACAACTTCTCCATGGCGCTGATGGAGCGCTTGCAAAAGGGCAGAAAGACCGGCCTCACGTTTGCACCCGAGGCGGGCACGCAGAGACTGCGCGACGCCATCAACAAGAATCTGACGGAGGAAGACCTGCTCGAATCCTGCCGCCGCGCGTTTGCGGGCGGATACAGCGCGGTCAAGCTCTACTTCATGCTCGGCCTTCCGACCGAGACGGACGAGGACGTGCTCGGCATTGCCGACATCGCGGCCCATGTCATGCACGCCTGGCGCGAAAGCGCACTCAACAAGACGCGCGGTGTGCGCATCACGGTGTCGACCTCGTGGTTTGTGCCAAAGCCGCATACGGCGTTCCAGTGGGAGCCGCAGATCCCCATTGAAGAGTACGAGCGCCGCGTCAAGCTCCTGCGCGAGGCGATGAACACCAAGTCCGTCACGTACAACTGGCACCCCTCGCCCACGAGCTTTATGGAGGCGGTCATCTCCTGCGGCGACCGCCGGCTCGGCAAGGTCATCGAGACCGCGTGGCGCAAGGGCGAAACGCTCAGCGCGTGGGAGGACTATTTTGATCTGAACCGCTGGATGGAGGCCTTTGAGGAGTGCGATCTTGACCCGCACTTTTACGCCAACCGCCGCCGCAGCGAGGACGAGATCCTGCCGTGGAGCATGATCTCCTGCGGCGTTGCACCGGGGTATTTGAAGCGCGAGCACGCGCTGAGCTATGAGGGCGTGACGACGCCGGATTGCCGCACGCACTGCAACGCCTGCGGCGCAAACTGCCTGGTGGGAGGGAAATGCGATGTCTAAATTGCGGCTGGTTTTTGTCAAGGAGCATCAGGCGTCCTACATTTCGCATCTTGACGTGATGCGCACGTTCCAGCGTGTGTTCCCGCGCGCTGGCCTTTCTATCAAGCACTCCAACGGCTTCCACCCGCACCCCATTTTGTCCATCGTGCTGCCGCTGCCCGTGGGGCAGTCGAGCGACTGCGAGATACTCGACTTTGAAAGCGTGGAAGACAGCACGGGCGAGGGTGTGGCCGAGGCACTGAACACCGGTATGCCTGCGGGCCTTCGCGTGCTGGACTGCTATAGCGTGACGCGCCCTGTGCGCGAGATGGTCAACCTGCGCGCGCAGCTCGAAATGGAATACGACAACGGCGTGCCCGAGGGTGCGTGCGAGCGCATCCGCGAGTTTTTTGCGCAGGAGGAGATCTTTGTCGAAAAGCGCACGAAGCACAAGGGCATGACCGAGCTCAACATTGCGCCGCTCATCCGCTCGCTCACGCTGACGGAGGGGGAGGGCGTGATCCTCGCCGATGCGGTCGTCGCCGCGCAGGACCCGGGCCTCAACCCCGCGCTGATCGGCGCGGCGGTCGCGCGGCACCTGCCGGAGATCGCGCCGGACTTTGTTCGCGTGCGCCGAAAAGAGGTCTACGACGCGGAAATGAACGTTTTCCGCTGATTTCTGCCGTGTTTTGCAAATAATGCTTGCATTCCCGTTGGGGATGTGATATGCTACCATAGCTTGAAAAGGGCGGTCCTCTGCCGTGCGCGGGTGAAAGAGTCCCGACAGCGCCGAAGAAAAGCGGTCAAGAACGCCTATAAATAGGAGGAAAATATCCATGGATCTCATCAAAGAGCTCGAATCCCAGCAGCTGAAAAAGGAAATGCCCGTCATCAACGTCGGCGATACCGTCCGCGTTCATGTCAAGATCAAGGAAGGCTCCCGCGAGCGTATCCAGGTCTTCGAGGGCATCGTCATCGCGAAGAAGCACGGCGGTCTTGAGGAGACCTTCACCGTTCGTCGTCTTGCCTACGGCGTCGGCGTCGAGAAGGTGTTCCCCATCCACTCCCCCCTCATCGAGAAGGTCGAGACCGTGCGCAGCGGTTATGTTCGCCGCGCCAAGCTGTATTACCTGCGCGGCCGCGTCGGTAAGGCTGCCAAGATCCGCGAGAAGCTGTAAGGCAGATTCTTTGAGAACAAAAAAGCATGGCGTTTCCGCCATGCTTTTTTTGTTGCCTTTTTCAAAAAGCGTGCTACAATAATACATTAGAAAATCAGGCGCATTTTGCCGCAGAGGGAGACTGTTAGTCCGCCGCTGCGCGGCGCTGGGTTTAGGAGACCGAAATGGACGAATTTGATCAGAAAATGGAGATCAGCGAGCAGCCGCAGGAGGAGATCGTGGAAAAGATCCCCGGACGCGACGTGTATGAGACGGTCTCGTCTCTCGTCTCGGCGCTGCTGGTCGTTGTGCTGGTGTTTACGTTTCTTGTGCGGCTGATGGGCGTTTCCGGCCCGTCAATGATCCCGACGCTGCAGGACGGCGACCGGCTTCTCGTCGTCAACTCGCTGCTCTGCGGCGACTATCAGGTCGGCGATATCGTCATCGCGCGCAAGGAGACCTTTGACTCGAAGCCCATCGTCAAGCGCGTCATCGCCACCGCGGGCCAGACCGTGGACATCGACTTTAACTTGGGTCAGGTCTATGTGGACGGCGAGCTTCTGGACGAGGACTACATCAACGACTACACCTATCGCGAAGAGGGCACCGTGTTCCCGCTTACCGTGCCGGAGGGCGAAGTCTTCCTCATGGGTGACAACCGCAACCATTCGAACGACAGCCGCGATTCCTCGCTCGGCACGGTGGACACGCGGCTGCTGATCGGCAAGGCGGTGTTCCTCGTCTTTCCGGGACGCGACTATCTGACCGAGCAGCGCGAGTTTGGCCGCATCGGCCTTTTGCAGTAAAGGGGGACGAGCAAATGCAGTTGGATTCTCTGAGCTGGTTCCCGGGGCACATGACCAAGACCCGCCGCATGATCACGGCGGAGCTCGGCAACGTGGACGCCGTGTGCGAAATTCTGGACGCGCGCATCCCGATGAGCAGCCGCAACCCCGATGTGGACGAACTGACGGCGGGCAAGCCCCGTTTGATCGTTTTGAACCGCGTCGATCAGGCCGACCCTGAGATGACGAAAAAGTGGGCGGCGTATTTCCGCTCGCTCGGCTGCGCCGTCATCGAAACGGACGCGAAGCAGGGCGGGGGCGTGAAGCAGTTTTCTTCCGCCGTGCGCACGCTGCTGCACGATAAGATCGCCTCTTACGAGGCCAAGGGCCAGATCGGCCGCGTGCTGCGCGTGATGGTACTCGGCATCCCGAACGTTGGCAAGTCGACGTTTATCAACAAGGTCTCCGGCCGCAAGAGCGCCAAGGCGGAGGACCGCCCCGGCGTCACGCGCACGAAGCAGTGGGTGCCGGTCGACAAGACGCTCGAGCTCCTTGATACGCCAGGCATCCTGTGGCCGAAATTTGAGGACAGTAGCGTCGGCGTGCGTTTAGCCTTCACCGGCGCGATCCGCGACGAGGTGATCGACATCGAAGAGCTCGCCATGCGCCTGATGGATTACCTCGGCAAAAATTATCCCAAGGTCATCGAGGAGCGCTATAAGCTCACCGTTGCCGAAGAGGACGACGGCTACGCGCTGCTCGAAAAAGCGGGGCGCAAGCGCGGCTTTCTGATCTCCGGCGGCGAGGTCGACACCGAGCGCATGAGCCGTATCCTGCTCGACGAGTTCCGCGGCGGCAAGCTCGGCCGCTTTACGCTCGAATTCCCGCCGGAGGGCGAGCGCACATGAGCGTCAACCTACACTACGAGGACAAAGCCCGCGCCGCGGGCTTTTCATCCGTCTGCGGCGTGGACGAGGCGGGCGCGGGGCCGCTGATGGGTCCTGTGTACGCCGCCGCCGTCATCCTGCCGGAGGGCTGTGAGATCGAGGGGCTGAATGACTCCAAGAAGATGACGGAGAAAAAGCGCGAGGCGCTGTTTCCCGTCATCTGTGAAAAAGCCGTCGCCTACGCCATCGCGTCCGTCGACGAGAAGGAGATCGACGCAACGGATATTTTGAGCGCACGCATGAAGGCGATGCAGCTCGCCATCGATGCGCTGCAAATCCCAGCGGACTATGCGCTCATCGACGGCAACCGCGACCACGGCGCGTCGGCAAAGATCACCACGCCGCACGAGACCATCGTCGGCGGGGACGGCGCGAGCTTATCCATCGCCGCGGCGAGCGTGCTGGCGAAGGTCAGCCGTGACCATTATGTGGTCGAAGTGCTCGACCCGATGTATCCCGAGTATCAGTTTGCCAGGCACAAGGGCTACGGCACAAAGCTCCACTACCAGATGCTCGATCAGTACGGCCCGAGCCCCGTGCACCGCATGACGTTCCTCAAAAAGTGGGAGGCGCGGCGATGAGCACGAAGCAGGACGGCGACTGGGGCGAGGCGCTGGTCGAAAAGTATCTGAGCGAGCGCGGCTGCCGCATCGTGGAACGAGAGTGGCGCTGCCGCTTCGGCGAGATCGACCTCATCGCCGAGAAGGACGGCGTGCTGCTGTTCGTCGAGGTGAAGCTGCGCACAAATTTGCAGTACGGTGCGCCGCGCGAGTGCGTCACGGTGAAAAAGCAGGAGAAGCTGCGCGCCGCGGCACTTTTGTACTTGAGCGAGCGTGAGCTGGATGTGCCCGCCCGCTTTGACGTGGCGGAGGTCTACACCGATGTGCGCCATAGCGCGGGCAAAACGCGCATCGCCTACATCGAAAACGCATTTTGATCTGACTTTGGAAGGGAGGCACGCGATGGCATTATACGCGATCGGCGACCTGCACTTATCGCTCGGCACGAACAAGCCCATGGACGTGTTCGGCCCCAAATGGGCGAACTATGTCGAGCGCATTCAGGAGAATTTTTCCAAGCTGAACGATGACGACGTTATCGTCATCGCGGGGGATATCTCGTGGGGCATGTCGCTCGAGCAGTCGCTGCCGGATTTTCAGTTCATCGACGCGCTGCCGGGGAGAAAAATTCTCTTAAAGGGCAATCACGACTACTGGTGGGGCACGGCGTCGAAGATGAAAAAGTTTTTTGCCGAGCACGACATCACAACGCTCGATATCCTCTACAACAACGCCTTTTTTTACGGCGACCACGCCATCTGCGGCACGCGCGGCTGGTTTTATGAAGAGGACGCCGCGGGGACGCACACGGGCAAGATGCTCGCGCGCGAGGCGCTGCGGCTTGAAGCGTCGCTCAAGGCGGCGGAGGGGAAGTCCATCTACTGCTTTCTGCACTATCCGCCCATCTATCAGGGCTACAAGTGTCCCGAGATGCTCGAGCTTCTCGACAAATACGAGGTCGAGCGCTGCTATTACGGGCATCTGCACGGCTACACGCACCGCCGCGCGTTCGAGGGGATGCGCGAAAAAACCGAATATGCGCTGATCGCGGCGGATTATGTCGCCTTTCAGCCTGTAAAAATTTGCAATTAAGACATAAATTGATGCAAAAAAGGGTGGAAATTTTGAGGAAGCTATGGTATAATTCCACTTTGCAAAAGCATCATTATCTGATGTTAAACGGAGGAAAAAGAAATCATGACTGTCAAAAATGTTGAAAAGCTGGAAAAGAGCAGAGTCGCGGTGACCGTCGAGGTCGGCGCGGAGGAATTTGAAGCCGCCGTTGCCAAGGCCTACGCCAAGGCCCGCGGCAAGCTCAGCATTCCCGGCTTCCGCCCCGGCAAGGCCCCCCGCAAGATGATCGAAAAGCTCTACGGCGCGGGCGTTTTCTACAGCGATGCCGTTGACATCGCCCTGCCCGAGGCATATACGCAGGCCATCGGCCAGAGCGGCCTCGATGTTGTCGGCTATCCCGAGATCGAGATCGTGGACGACAAGATCGACGAGAACGGCTTCACCTTCAAGGCGACCGTTGCCGTGTATCCCGAGGTCAAGCTCGGCGAGTACAAGGGCCTGACGGCTGAGAAGGAAGAGATCAAGGTCAGCGCCGACGATGTCAAGGAGCGCCTCAATGAGATGGCCGAGCGCAACGCCCGCCTCGTCTCCGTCGACCGCAAGGCCAAGAAGGGCGACATCGCCGTCATCGACTTCGAGGGCTTCGACAACGGCGAAGCGTTCGAGGGCGGTAAGGGCGAGAATTACGAGCTCGAGCTCGGCTCCGGCAGCTTCGTCCCCGGCTTTGAGGATCAGGTCATCGGCATGAAGGCCGGCGAAGAGAAGGATCTCGACATCACCTTCCCCGAGGATTATCACAAGGACCTCGCCGGCAAGAAGGTCGTCTTCCACGTCAAGGCCAAGGAGATCAAGTGCAAGGAGCTTCCCAAGCTTGATGACGACTTCGCCAAGGACGTGTCCGAGTATGACACGCTCAAGGAGCTCAAGGACAGCATCAAGCGCGAGATCACCGAGCAGCGCGAGCAGTCCGCCAAGTATGCCGTCGAGAACGAGCTGATGGAGAAGGTCGCCGCGAACATCGAGTGCGACATCCCCGATGCGCTCGTCGATGAGCAGTGCGCCCGCTTCCTCGAGGAGTTCAAGCAGCGCTTACAGTCTCAGGGCATCCCCTATGACCAGTACTGCAAGATGACCAACATGGATGAAGCCAAGTTCCTGGAGGAGGGCAAGGAGCCCGCGACCCGTCAGGTGCGCATGGACCTCGCCGTGAACGCCATCATCAAGGAAGAGAAGCTCGAGGCCACCGACGAGGAGGTCGAAAAGCAGTACAACGACCTTGCTGAGAAGTACAGCATGGACGTCAACGAGCTCAAGAAGTATCTTGACGCCATGTCCGTCCGCACGCAGATCATCCGCGACAAGGCCATCAGCGTCGTCGTGGACAGCGCGAAGATCGAAAAGAAGAAGGCTCCCAAGAAGGAAGCCGAGGGCGAAGCCGCTGAAGGCGAGGAAAAGCCCGCCAAGAAGACCGCTGCCAAAAAGTCCGCCAAGAAGGAAGAAGAAAAGGCTGAATAATCGGCAAAGCGGCCATAATAGATAGAAACGACGATCAACCACAAATGCCTGCCATTTGTGGTTGATTGTGTACATACCAATTTTTTGAACAGGGTATGAACAAGGAGGTTACCAAGATGAGTTTAGTCCCTTACGTCATTGAACAGACCAACCGCGGCGAGCGCTCTTACGACATTTTCTCCCGCCTTCTGGAAGACCGCATCATTTTCCTCGGCGAAGAGGTCAACGATGCGACCGCGAGCCTGATCGTTTCGCAGCTTTTATTCCTCGAGGCCAAGGACCCCGACAAGGACATCCAGCTCTATATCAACTCCCCCGGCGGCAGTGTGACGGCCGGCATGGCGATCTACGACACGATGCAGTATATTAAGTGCGACGTGTCTACCATCTGCGTCGGCCTCGCCGCCAGCATGGGCGCGTTCCTGCTCTCGTCCGGCGCCAAGGGCAAGCGCATTGCGCTGCCGAACGCGGAGATTATGATCCACCAGCCCTCCGCCGGTACGCAGGGCAAGGTCACGGATATGGAGAGCGACGTGGAGCACTTCCTGCGCATCAAGCAGCGCTTGAATAAGATCCTGGCCGAGAACACCGGCAAGACGCCCGAGCAGGTCAAGCTCGACTCCGAGCGCGACCACTGGATGACGGCGGATGAGGCGCAGGCCTACGGCCTTGTGGACAAGGTCATTTACAAGAGATAAGGACAGTTTGACTTATGAGTGAAGATAGGAAAAAAGAGCTTCGCTGCTCGTTCTGCGGCAAGAGCGAGCACGAAGTGCACCGCATGATCCAGGGGCCGGGCGTGCGCATCTGCGATGAGTGCGTCCGCCTATGCATGGACGTGCTGGAGGACGGCTATGAGCCGCACGACGAGCTGGAAGCGCCCGACTCCATCCCCACGCCGCGCGAAATTCGCGAGGTGCTCGACCAGTATATCATCGGGCAGGAGGCGGCCAAGGTCGCGCTGTCCGTGTCCGTCTACAACCACTATAAACGCATCTTCTTCGGCGGCGACGACGAGGTGGAGCTGCAAAAGAGCAACATCCTGCTCCTCGGCCCCACCGGCAGCGGCAAGACGCTCTTTGCCCAGACGCTCGCCCGCATTCTGAAGGTGCCGTTCGCCATCGCGGACGCGACGACCCTCACCGAGGCGGGCTACGTCGGCGACGATGTGGAAAACATTCTGCTCCGCTTGCTTCAGGCGGCGGATTACGACGTGGAGCTCGCCGAGCGCGGAATCATCTATGTCGACGAGATCGACAAGATCGCCCGCAAGAGCGAGAACACCTCCATCACGCGCGACGTCTCCGGCGAGGGCGTGCAGCAGGCATTGCTGAAAATTGTCGAGGGCACGGTTGCCAACGTCCCGCCGCAGGGCGGCCGCAAGCACCCGCATCAGGAGTTCATCCAGATCGACACGCACAACATCCTCTTCATCTGCGGCGGTGCGTTCGAGGGCATCGAGAAGATCATCGAGAGCCGTCTCGACCGCAAGTCGATGGGCTTCGGCGCGGAGCTCAAGAGCAAAAACGACGTGGATGAAAGCAAGATTTTACGCGAGGTGCAGCCGCACGATATCTTGAAGTTCGGCATCATCCCCGAGCTGGTCGGCAGACTGCCGGTCATCACGGCGCTCGACGCGCTGACGCGCGACGACCTTGTCAAGATCCTGACCCAGCCGAAAAACGCGCTCGTCAAGCAGTATCAAAAGCTGTTTTCTTACGACGACGCCGAGCTCACGTTCGAGCCCAAGGCGCTCGAAGCGATTGCCGACAAGGCCATCGAGCGCAAGATCGGCGCGCGCGGCCTGCGCGCGGTGATGGAGGGTCTGCTGATGAACGTGATGTACGACATCCCGTCCGACCGCACGATCGACCGCGTGACCATCACGCCGGGCTGCGTGGAGGGGACGGAACAGCCGAAAATTTCCCACCGCACAGAGAAAGAAGGGGAGGAACCGCAGCCGTCGCTGCCGGCAGACTCCGCTTCATAAGGAGAAACCCCATGGAACCTGTAACAAAAAATCTTCCGGTCATTGCCATGCGCGGGCTCAATGTGTTCCCGCGCATGAACACGAGCTTTGACCTCGAGCGTCCAATCTCCGTGCATGCGCTTGAGCGCGCCATGGAAAACGGGGAGGAGATCTTTCTCGTTACCCAGCGCGAGATCGGCGTGGAGCAGCCGGAGGAAAAAGACCTGTACGAGATCGGCACGGTCGCGCGCGTGACGCAGATCTTGCGCGTGTCCGACCGCGTGCTGCGCGTGATGATGGAGGGCGCGTGCCGCGCCCGCCTCAAGCGGCTGTGGCAGCGCGAGCCGTTTTTGCAGGCGCAGGTCGAGCTCATCGATGAGCCGGCCACCTCGCGCCATAGCAAGCGGACGGAGGCGATGCTGCGCCAGACCTACGCCAGCGTGACGGAATATGCCGAGCTCGCGCAGAAATTGCCGGATGATGTCTACGCCGCCATTTTGTCGACGAACGATCCCGGCTATCTGGCCGATTTTATTGCCCAGCAGCTCAACCTGCGCTATCAGGACAAACAGGATATCCTCGACGAGCTGCGCCCGCTGCCGAGATTGCAGCGCATGAACGAGATTCTGCGCCGCGAGATCGAAGTTACCGCCATGGAGCAGGACATTGAAAGCAAGGTCCGCTCCCGCGTCGGAAAAATTCAGAAGGATTTTGTCCTGCGCGAGCAGATCAAGGTCTTACAGAACGAGATCGGTGAGGGCGGGGAGGACGAAGAACTCGACGAGTACCGCGAGAAGATCAGCAAGGCGCACCTGAGCGAAGAAGTGGAGCGCAAGCTGCTGAAAGATGTGGACAAGCTCGCCAAGCAGCCGTTCGGCAGCGCCGAAGCGAGCGTGCTGCGCAACTATCTCGACACCTGCATGGAAATGCCCTGGGGTGAGGAGACGAAGGAGCGCGCCAGCGTAGACGCCGCGCGCAAGATTCTTGACCGCGACCACTACGGCTTGCAGAAGGTCAAGGAGCGCATTTTAGAGTTCATCGCCGTGCGCCAGCTCAACCCCGAGGCGAAGGGGCAGATTTTATGTCTCGTCGGCCCTCCGGGCGTCGGCAAGACGTCGATCGCACTGTCGGTCGCCAAGGCGATGAACCGCAAGGTCGCGCGGCTGTCGCTCGGCGGCGTGCGTGACGAGGCGGATATCCGCGGCCACCGCAAGACCTACATCGGCGCGATGCCCGGCCGCATCATCGAGGCTATCTCCCGCAGCGGCTCGATGAATCCGCTGCTCGTGCTCGACGAGGTCGACAAAATGGGCAGCGACGGGCGCGGCGACCCCGCGAGCGCACTTCTCGAAGTGCTCGACAGCGAGCAGAACTACGCCTTCCGCGACCACTATCTTGAAATTCCCGTCGATCTGAGCCGCGTGATGTTCATCATGACGGCCAACACGCTCGACACCATTCCGCGCCCGCTGCTCGACCGCATGGAGATCATTGAAATCCCAAGCTACACGGACGAGGAGAAGGTGCAGATTGCGCAGCGACACCTGCTGCCCAAGGAGCGTCAGGCCCACGGGCTGACGGCCTCGAGCCTGCGCGTGGACGAGAGCGCCATCCGCGCGGCCATCGCGCTCTATACGCGCGAGAGCGGCGTGCGCTCGCTTGAGCGTCAGCTCGGAAAGATCTGCCGCAAGGCGGCAATGCAGCTTGCTACAAGCGATGTAAAGCGAGTCACCGTGACAGAGAAGAACATCAAGGACTTCCTCGGTGCGCCGCGTGCTGCACAGGAGAAGATTCCCGAAAAGGACCTTGTCGGCGTGGTGAACGGCCTTGCGTGGACCGAGGTGGGCGGCGAAATTCTGCCCGTCGAGGTCGGCGTGATGGATGGCAGCGGCAAGGTCGAGCTCACGGGCAACCTGGGCGACGTGATGCAGGAGAGCTGCCGCGCGGCGCTCTCGTGCCTGCGCCAGCGGGCGCAGGAGCTCGGCATCGCGCCGGACTTCTACAAGACGAAGGACATCCATATCCACTTCCCTGAGGGGGCCATCCCCAAGGACGGACCCAGCGCCGGTATTGCCATCGCGACAGCGGTGCTCTCCGCATTGACGGGGCAGGCGGTACACCGCGATGTCGCCATGACGGGCGAGATCACGCTGCGCGGCCGTGTGCTCGCCATCGGGGGCTTGCGCGAAAAGACAATGGGCGCGCTGCGCGCGGGCGTACATACGGTCATTCTCCCGAAGGAGAATGAAAAGGACCTCGACGAGATCGACCCGCTGGTGCGCGAAAAGCTGCGTTTTGTGCCAGTCGAGACGGTGGACGCCGTCTTTGCCGAGGCGCTGGTGCTGCCCGAAAAATGCACCGCTGCCGCGCACGAGAGCTATCTTCCTCCCGTGCAGGAGAGCGCGCACAGCGCGCTGCGTGCGGGCGAAATGAGCTGAAAGGAAACGAAAACCATGGCGATCAACTTCAACAAGGTCGAATTCATCCTCTCGGCGGCGTCGGAAAAGCAGTTCGTGCGCGACGGGATGCCGCAGCTCGCGTTTGCGGGGCGGTCGAACGTCGGCAAATCGTCCGTCATCAACCGGCTCGTCAACCGCAAGAACTTTGCCCGCGTGGGCGCGTCCCCGGGTAAGACCTCGCAGATCAACTACTTTAAGATCGACGGCAAGCTCTACCTCGTCGACCTGCCGGGCTACGGCTACGCCAAGGTCTCCAAGACCGAGCGCGACCGCTGGGGCAAGCTGATGGAAAATTATTTCCAGTCTGCGGGACTCATTCACCTCGGTGTGCAGATCGTCGACGCGCGGCACAAGCCGACGGCGGACGACGTGACGATGCACGACTACTTCGTGCAGACGGGCTGTCCCGTCGTGATCGTGGCAAACAAGCTCGACAAGCTCAAAGCGCGCGAGATCGAGCCGAATCTTGCCCAAATTCGCGAGACGCTGAGTTTGCGCGACGATGAGCTCGTCATTCCGTTCTCTGCCGAAAAGGGCACGGGCAAGGAGCAGCTGATCGCGGCGATTCTCGACCATTTGAACGACTGAAAAGGAATAATGCTTCACAGAAAAGCCTCTGTATGGGTTGACCATACAGAGGCTTTTTATCGTATTTCCCGGGGAATCAGCGGCGCAGCGTCAAAAGCGCGGTGCAGTGGGAGAAGGATTCAAACGTCAGCGCAGGGAAGTGAGGGCGGAGCTCGTCATAGACGAAGTAAATTTCATCCTCGTCCCACTCACTGCCCGCCGCGTTTCGGCACGCTTTGAGCTCGCCATGGGTGCGGAAGGCGACGTCGCCGATGAAAATACAGCCGTCTTGCTTCAAAAGCGGCAGGAGTGCGCGCAGAAAGTCGATTTTCTGCGCGTCCGTCAGGTGGTGGAGCGAGTAGGTCGCGACGATGGCGTCGTACTGCCGTGCGCAAAGCTCGGGCACAAGGCCTTTGGAAAAATCGCCCTGATAGAGCCGCGCGTCCGGCATTTTTGCCTGCGCCAGTTCGATCATGCGCGCGGAAAAGTCCTGCCCATAGATGCGGCAGCCCTGCTCGTAGAGCCGCGAGGTCAAAACGCCTGTGCCAAAGCCAATGTCCAGCACATCACGCCCGCTCTGCGCAAGCACGCGCTGATAGAGCGCGTTCATCATGGCACGGTAGCCCGCAAATGGGTAGCGGTCGTTTTCGTCGGAGAGGCCGACGCTCTTGTCATAGCCGTCGGCCCAGAGGTCGAAGCCGGTATTGTTCAGCATGTCAGTCCTCCTTTTCGTTCAGCGGGGGAAGTCCCAGCTCGTAGAACGCCACGGCGCTTGCCGCGGCGACGTTGAGCGAGTCGACACCGTGGTACATCGGGATCCTGACCGTGTAGTCGCAGCTCGCGATGGTCGAGGACGCGAGCCCGTCACCCTCCGTGCCCATGACGATAACAAGCTTTTCTTCGGCGGCAAGGCGCGGATCGTCGAGCCGCACGGAGTCGTTGCGCAGTGCCATCGCGACTGTGCGGAAGCCGAGACCGCGCAAAAGCTGCGTCCAGTCGCCGCTTTCGGGCAGGTAGGTCCACGGGATGAGGAACACATTTCCCATGCTGACGCGCGAGGCGCGGCGATAGAGCGGATCGCTGCCCGCAGTCGTGAGCAGCACCGCGTCCATGCCGAGCGCGGCGGCGGAGCGGAAGATTGCGCCGATGTTCGTCGGATTCATCACGTTTTCGAGCACGACGACGCGCCGCGCATCGCGGCAGATGTCCTCGACGCTTTGGAGCTTCGGCCGCCGCATGGCGCAGAGCATGCCACGCGTCAGGTGAAAGCCGGTGAGCTGTGTCAGCACGGATTCATCAGCGGTGTAAATCGGAATATCTTGACAGCAGCGGGCGAGAATTTCGCGCCCCTTGCCCTGCGTATGCTGCCGCTCCATCAGGAACGACACCGGCTCACAGCCCGCATCAAGCGCACGGCCGATGACGAGCGGACTTTCCGCGACAAAGAGCGCGTTGTCGGGGTCCGCGCGATTGAGCAGTTGGTTTTCGGTCAGGCGCGCGTAGACGTCGAGCGCGGGATCGGAAAAATCGTGGATTTCGATGATGTTTGCCATAGGTCTTCCTTTTTAAGATTCTAAGATGTTCAGCAGTGCGGCGACGTCCGGCAGAACGAATGTCGGCTGTGGGTCAGCGGTGGGGAGGTCTTCTTCCTTCGTCTCGCCAGAGAGGACGAGCAGCGTGTCGATGCCCGCGTTCGCGCCGCTGGCGATATCCGTGTAGATGCGGTCGCCCACGAGCAGTGTTTCCCGCGCGGAAACGCCCGCCTCAAGCATTGCGAGCTGCGGCATCAGTGGTTCGGGCTTGCCGATGACGATGGGGCGGCGGGAGGTCGCGCGCCAGAGCATTTCGCACACGCTCCCGCAGTCGGGCACGAAGCCGTAGGCCGTGGGGCAGACCCAGTCGGGATTGGTCGCAAGGTAGGGGATGCCCTGTCCGAGCAGGATGCAGGCGTCCTCCAGCTTTTGAAATGTCAGCTCGGTGTCGAAGCCCATCAGGAGCGAGTTCGCGTCTTCACGCCGTTCTGCGACGGTAAAGCCCGCCGCGCGGAGCTGTGATTTCATCGACTCCGTACCGCAGACGTAATAGCGTCGGTCTTCTCCGCCGTGCTCGCGGAGATAGTGAATCAGCGCGTCGACCGAGGTGAGAAAATCGCCCGCCTCCGTCGCGACGCCGAGGCGCGTGAGCTTCTCGACGTAGGCCTCCACGCTGCGCGAGGAGTTGTTTGTCAGAAAGCGGTACTGCCCGCCGCGAGCGCGGATGCAGGAGAGCAGCTCACGGACGCCGGGAAAAAGCCGGTCGCCCAAGTACAGCGTACCGTCGAGGTCGAAAAGAAAGAGCTTTTTGCACTGAAGCAGATTATGGTCAACCATTGGTCACGCTTTCTTTTTGCCGTCGATCGCGATGAAGAAGAATGAACTCACCGCCAGAAGATAGGGGTAGAAGAGGTTCGGAATGATGTCGAACGCTGAGATGGCGTAGCCCAGCTCATGCGCCGCCGAGATCGCGACGAGCATCTGCGCGCCGTAGGGGATGATGCCCTGAAAGATGCAGGAGAACGTGTCGAGGATCGACGCGGCCTTGCGCGGTGTGATGCCGTACTCCTCGCTCATCTCCTTGGCGATGGGGTTCGCCATAACGATGGCGACGGTGTTGTTCGCGGTGGCGATATCCATCGCGCCGACGAGAAGACCCATGCCGATCTGGCCGCCGCGCTTGCCGCGAAACGCCTTTCTGATCCAGCCGAGCAGCGCTTCAAAGCCGCCGTACTCACGGATCAGCGCGCAGATGGCGGAAACTAAGATCGCGACCATCGAGGTTTCAAACATCCCGGCCGCGCCGCTGCCCATGTTTTCGAGCAGGGTCTTGACCGCGAGGATGCCGGTCTGCCCCGTCGCGCCGGTCGCAAGCGCGATGACTGCACCCGATACGATACCGATGAGCAGCACAATAAAGACATTGATGCCGATGATGCCGCCGATGAGCACGAGCACATAGGGGATGATCTGAATGAGGTTGTAGGGCGGAATCTCCGCAGGTGTCACGTCGGCGTGGAGCGTCAGCACGAGGATGAGTGCGAGCGACGCGAGCGCGGCGGGGAAGGCGATGTGGAAATTCTCGCGGAATTTGTCCTTCATCGCGCAGCCCTGCCCGTTGCAGGCAGCGATGGTCGTATCGGAAATGAAGCTCAGATTGTCACCGAACATCGCCCCGCCCATGACGGACGCGACACACAGCGGCAGGGAATAGCCGCTCGCCGCGGCGATGGGAATGGCGATGGGGACAATGAGCGTGATGGTGCCGACGCTCGTGCCCATCGCGGTGGAGACAAAGCAGCTCACGACAAAGAGTACTGCTACGGCGAACTTTGCCGGAATGAGAGAGAGCATGAAGTACGCAACGCTCTCCGCGCTCGAGCGGCCCACGACGCCGACGAACATACCGGCGGCTAAGAAGATAAGCAGCATCGTGATGATGTTCTTATCGCCCACGCCGCGGCCCATCAGCGTGAGCTTTTCGTCGAACGACAGCGCGCGGTTCTGGCAGCAGGCCACGAGCAGCGCGATGAGGAAGATGACGACGATGGGGATGGAATAAAATCCCATCGGAATTTTGAGCACATACTCAAAGACAAGGCCGAGGCCCAGATACAGGACAAGGAACACTAAGATCGGCAGCAGCGCCGCGGGATTGGCTTTTTTTGACATGGGATGACACTCTCTTTCTCCAAACATAAAAAAAGCTCCTGCGCGGAGCTTTTTGTGCGATATGAATTATTATAAGGAGCGAATAGATGCTTGTCAAGTAAGACTTAACTAAATTTGAGCGCAAAAGGGCTTGACAGAAGGACTCTAATCTGTTAGTGTACAAATATACTCTAACGGATTAGAGAGGGAACAAGATGGAAACGCCGAAAATTTTTGAGAGCGAATACCGCTTTTGCCAAATTCTGTGGGCACACGAGCCGGTCAAGAGCCGTGAATTGGTCGCGCTCTGCGCCGAGCACCTGGGCTGGAAACCGACGACAACCTACACGGTCATCAAACGGCTCTCTGAGCGCGGGGTGCTGAAAAACGAGAATACTGTCGTCACGTCGCTCATCTCACAGGACGAGGCGCAGACCGCCGAGATCGACGAGCTGCTCGACAAGCGCTTCGACGGCTCGCTGCCCGCGTTCGTCGCCGCGTTTACAAAGTCGAGCCACGTGAGCGACAAAGAGCTTGACGAGGTGCAGAAAATGATCGACCTTTATCGAAAGGAGAATCATCATGGATGACGTCTTTTTGAAGCTCGTGAACCTCAGCATCAGCGCAAGCTGGCTCATTCTGGCGGTGCTCGTGCTGCGGGTTGTCCTCAAAAAAGCGCCGAAGTGGGTCATGCCGCTTCTCTGGGGCGTGGTCGCGCTGCGGCTTGTCTGCCTGTTTTCGATTGAAAGCACGCTCTCGCTCATCCCGAGTGCCGAGACGATCCCGACGGAGATCGCGACGGAAACGCGCGAGCCGGTGCTCTACGAGCAGGCGACGCTCGACATCGTCACGAATCCGACGCTGCCTTCAGCGGCGGAGGTCCCCGTCGGCGTGAGCCGCCAGCAGGCGCAGGTGGACTTCAACATCTACAGCGTCCTCTGGCTCGCCGGTATGGCGGCGCTGCTCGTCCACACGCTCGTGAGCGTGGGAAAACTGAAAAAGAAGCTCGCAACGGCCATTTTACTGCGCGACAACATCTACGAGAGCGAATTCGTCGATTCTCCGTTTGTCTTCGGCGTGGTGAAGCCGAACATTTATCTTCCCATGCACATGGACGAGGGGACGGCGGCGTATGTCATCGCGCACGAGCACGCGCACCTCGCCCGCCGCGACCACTGGTGGAAGGTGCTCGGCTACCTCGTGCTTGCGCTGCACTGGTTCAACCCGCTGGTGTGGGTCGCCTATATCCTCTTCTGCCGCGACATCGAGCTCGCGTGCGATGAAAAAGTCGTGAAGGGGCTGGACGGCGCGGCGCGCGCAGACTATTCACAGGCGCTATTATCCTGCGCCGCGCCGGGAAGAGCCGTCGCGGCCTGCCCGCTGGCGTTCGGCGAGGGGAACATCAAAACGCGCGTGAAAAGCGCACTGCACTACAAAAAGCCCGCGTTTTGGGTCGCCGCCGCGGCGGTGCTCGCGGTCGTGATCGTGGCCGTGTGCTTTTTGACGAATCCGAGGTCGGAGCGCGGCAGCCTTGTCTGGGCGCAGAAGCTGAATGCGGCGGACGTTGCGTCGATCGAGCTCTACGTTCCGGCGGAAGGGAAGGCGCGGCAGTATAAAAAACTCGATACGGAAGAAATGGCACAGGCAGTCGAACTGATCAACAGCAGCCGCGGCACATATATCGAAAAACCGGAGACGGTTTACGGCGGCTTGCCGGTGTGGTTCCTCCTCACGATGGCCGACGGCACGGTGCATGCTGTCGGCAGCGTAGTGGGCCATTATCTGATCATCGACGGCGATACTTTTGATGCGGACGTCGAGAATCAGGCGGAATGGGAAAACTATGTGCTAAAGGGCGATTCGGCAAGTCCGATCGATATGGCAGACCGGCTGTCGTATGCACTCTATGGGATGACAACGGGGGTGTATACGCTCGGCGAGGCCGTTTTCGAGGATTCCGTCTGGGAAACCAGCTATGAGAAGACCTTTGCCAACACGAAGTCCACGCCCGAGCTGTGGCTTTCCTCCGCACTTGGCACGGACATGACCGGTATTCTGTACGGTACAGTGACGGCGGCGAGAGGATACAGCTACCGCTTTTCGGAGTGGGAGGAGATCGACCTGACCGTGAGCAACTTCGACTGGCTGTTCCGCAGCGGAAGCGGCGAAGATTGGAACGGCACGAGCGCTGCGAGGCTGCGCCGCGAAAACGCCCATGCCTGGCGCGGCACGAGAACGGGCGAGGACGTCAATGCGACAGTGCCGATGGCGGAGATCAGGCGTCAGGACGAGCTCACGGCGATGGACCAGTGGCTCTTATTGCAGCAGAAGGACGGCAGCCTTTACCTCGTGATGGGCTATCGCAGCGGGGCGCATCCCTACCGCTGGATCGTCCGCCTGAACGGCGGCGCGACCGAGCTGACCCGCGCTGACCTGAACGGCGACGGGATCGAGGAAGTGATCTCCTATACCGGCACTTCCACGCAGGAGCCGTACCGGCTGCGGGTGAGCAATCAGAGCGGCGAAGAGCTCTGGAGCGCGGAGATGGGACTGGCGCACGCGGGCTGGAGCAGCTATTTCCTCTATCGCGACAGCGTCAAGGCGGCGCTATTGCGCTACGAGCCGACGATGTATCAGGGCGAGGCGTCGTATTCCTACGAGCTCTTTATGCTCAGTGAAAACGGGACGACCACGCTGGCGGAGAATTCGGTGAGCTTCAGCATAAATCCCGATTCCACCGACCCATGGCCTGCCGAGGCGCGGAAATTCGCGGACGAGGTCAACAGGCTTTTAGACAAGAGCGAGCTGCTGTTCTCCACGCTGAACGGCGAGCTGCACTGTTACGGCGACGGCACGGTCATCCGCTGCACAGATCCGTCGGAGAGCGACGGCAGCAGGACGCTGATGTCCGCCGACCTCGACAATGACGGCAGAGCGGAGCGGATTGTATGCAAGAACACGTTCGGCGTCTATGAGCTGTGCATCATCGATGACAACGGCGAGGAAATGATGCGCGACCGCATGTCGGAGGGCGACGTCTACTTCCTTTGCCGTGAAAACGGGCGCGACATGCTACTGCTGTATCACTTGATCGAGGGCAAATATCAGGGCAGAAGTAGCTATTACGGCTATTACTATGGACTTTACACCTATGACGGCGGCAGCTGTCACGTTGTGGAAAATGCCAACGCGGGCATTTATCTGAATCCGACCGATGGCCAGAACGGCGAGTGGGGCAAATCGGAGGAAGCGTTCGCCGCGCGCGTCAATGCGCTGATAGCCCAGAGCGAATTCCTTGTCGCTTGGCAGGATGGCGAGCTCATTTTGACGAGCGAGGTGTATCGCTGGTACTGCGTATCGCCGAGAAAGCTCACGGCGACGCTGGACAGCACGACGGTCAGTTTCGGCAAAAAGAGCTGGGACTTTGCCGGGCAATACCCGTCGCTCAGCGGCTTTGAGGGCAGCGAGACGGTGGGCAACTACCTTGTGGTGACGGGACGTCTGGGGAAGAAAAACGACCTCTATGTGGTGTTTAACGCCATAGACGGCACGCTGCTTAAGACCTTCCCCGGCAACAACCTTATCTGGCAAGGAGATGACCTTTTCACCGCGGTCTACTCCTACTGGTCCGACATCTACGCGCTCAACGGAACGAAGCTCGCCGCGCTCGATCTTGCGAGCGGCGAGGAGATCAGCGGCCTCGCCTTTGCGGCCGACGGTGTGTCGATCATTGCGACGGTCTCCGGCAAGAGCGGCGAGCGTAAGGTGACGGTCACGCGCGAGGGCAGCGCGCAGCAGACCTCGCTCACCGACTGGACGGAGGGCGACGGCGCGGAGCGCACGTACTTCGCCCCTGCCGGGATCGAGGGGAACGAGACATTTCTGGCGACGGTCGGCGTGAGCTACCGGCTGGAACAGCAGTCGGACGGCACATCCCGCATCGCGGAGATCACAGGCGCGCAGGGGCTCGCGCTGCCGCGCTATCGCCGCGGCTGGGTCAGCGTGGATGAAAAGGCCGACGTGCTGGACGCCGTGCTCGCGGACGACGGCAAGAGCGCCGACGTGACGGTGCAGTATTATGCGAGCCTTGGCGGGTCGGGGTATCAGACGTACACGGCGGTGGTTCATATTGTCGCACCGTAGGGGTGCGAGAGGATTCCCTGCGGCCGCGCAGGGAGTGCGAATAAAGGGGGCCATTCTCTCACGTGAGAGAATGGCCCCCTTGAACCCCCAAGAGAACGCAAGGGGCTCTGCCCCTTGACCCCGTACATTGGCAGTTTTTATCTTGAATGACTGCACGCGC
>JBBNGO010000049.1:0-19048 GCA_040095065.1 Hominicoprocola fusiformis | reverse complement strand
CTCCCCGCAGATTTTCAAGCTGGAGGTTCCTGAGCGCCGCATCCTCCACGGGACGCCTGACGCAATCCGAACCGGACAGCACCGTTTCAAACTCACTTTTACTCAGGTGCCTTGCGTCCTGTTTGTCCTGCGCCTGCTGCCGTTTCCAATCATGCTCAAGGAAGTCCGCGACCTCCTTTGGCACCGATACTTGCTCACCATTGTAGACGATAACGACAGAGTCGTTCATTTTGTGTCCTTTCCGCTTTCGACGGAAGGGTACACACCCGCGCTGCCGGTACAGCGCCAAAAACTGTCGACCTTCATGGAACTTCCTGCGTACAGGGTGGTCATAATGCCCTACGGGGTCCATGAATGCCTGAGGCCACACTTGCGGTGTGGACCTCACCGGAAAGCCGCGAGATTTGGCTTTCGCCTGTTACCAATATAAAGTGATTTTGATAAGCCGTCAAGTTTACGCCACGGACAGAGACGAAACTATTTAGAGTACTTTTATCAGGATACGGACAGGACTCTCCATTGTTGCTTTTGAATTATGAACGAACTCTGTGACCCTGTGACGGGCAGATCACTCCGCCTTTGCGATCTTCTGCGCGGCCCGCAGGGAAAGCGGCGCGACGATCAGCATCTGAAGAGGCAACGCGATCGTGAAGTTATAGGGAAGATACGTGAAGAAGTCCACAAGGCCCTCTCTCCCGAATTTTCCCGAAACGACAACGGAAAACACCGTCATCACGAGCGTCATCAGGATTACCATGCAGAACCTCAGCACAAACACCTGATACATTTCCTTGTCGCCGGGTGAGCACGTCCGCTGGACGATCCTGCGCGAAAGCGGCGTACAGATGCAAAGATCGCAAAGCACACCGACAATGTAGCCCAGCGGCAGCCGCTGCAGCGCGATCAGCTAGGCCTCTCCGCTCAAGTGTCCGAGCCGGATAGCCATATTCAGCGCCGCCATCACGTAGATCATGATCAAGCTCATGATCAGGCTCAGGCATAATCCCTATTTTTTACTCGTTGGCATTTTGTTCTCTCCTTCCAGAAAAAAGACGATAAACGCTATCCGCCCGTCAGACAATGGGCCGACAACATTTATCGTCTTTTCCTGTATTTTAATTGTATTGCTGTTCTATTTCGGGCAGCGAAAAAAGTATAACAAAACTTTTTTCGCATGTCATAGGCACCTGTTAACAAAATCGAACGCAAAACAAGAATTTTGTGCGCGGGGTAAACAAAGTGCTCTGATGTTTAAGTCCGTCACGCCTGATGAGACGGCAACGAGTCGAATTATGCCTTGCTGCTGTCATAGTGGCCGTCTCGTATATACTGTTCCAGCTCCGAGGTTTTCTTTTCGCGGAACAGGCGGATGATCTCATAGTGCTGTTGATTGACTTCCTCTGAAAACGCTGTTCTCACTGTCGTTTTTTCAAACAGATAGCAGCAAGTGTAGTATTAAACGTTAGAGTTGATAGAAAATTATGGGCATTGCCGGAATAAAGAGCTGGGCCGCAATATCAAAGTTCCTGCCTGCTTTTGTAACTGACTACGTGATAAGCTGGGAGCATTTTATATAATTAAGGAATTCTAATTATCCAGCAAGGGCTTTTATCCTTTTTCAACCTTGGAAATCGTGGCAAAGAGTAATTGACCTGTGAAGAAATCACACTTTATGTAAATGCAAATTACAATTCTGTTCCAATAAGCCCGTTCAACTCAAAGCTCCCGCCATATGGCGGGAGCTTTGAGTTGAACGGATTTGTGACTATGGATCAAGGAGAGAGATATATTTCCATAACCTCCTGCTCATTTGCTGAGGTGCCCGAGTCTCGGCAAGTGGGCAGTGAGGAACAGGACGTGGAAAGTGATCAATAGATATTCATCTGCTTTGCCTGCTCAATCAATTCGTCACGGAACTTCGGGTGTGCGATATTAATAAGAGCGTGTGCCTTTTCGGTGATACTTGCGCCGGCAAGCTTGGCAATGCCGTACTCCGTGACGACGTATTCGATGTCCGTACGGGGGACGGAGACAGGGGTTCCGGGGGTAAAGAAGGGAACGATCTTGGAGATTGCGTCATTTTTGGTTGTGGATTCTACCACAATGATGGATTTGCCGTCGGGGCAAAGCGTTGCTCCCTTGCTGAAATCGCCGATGCCACCCATGCCGGTGAACTGACGGTTTTTCAGCGATTCGGCGTTGACCTGACCGAATAGGTCCACATTGATGGCATTGTTGATCGCTGTCATCTTGCGGTTCTGGCAGATGATAGCAGGGCTGCAAGCGTAAGTGGCGGGGACCATCTGTAGCCCCTGATTTTCTGTAGCCCATTTCATTAACTTGTGTGTGCCTACGACCTGCGTACAGATGCTAACGCCGCGGTTAATACTCTTGCAGCTGTTGGTGATTACACCGCGTTCGATAAGGTCCATCATGGCGTCACCAAAGACTTCAGTATGCACACCCAGATCTTTCACGCCGTCCAGATGCAGCATGGCGGCGCTATTGAGTCGTCCAATGCCAATCTCAATTGTTGCGCCGTCCTCAAGCAGTTCGGAGAGGTATCCGCCGATCGCCTTGTATTTTTCATTGCTTGCATCGGCATCGATGACGGTCTCGGCAAGAGGAACGCTTTCACCCTCTACGATCATATCGAACTCGGAAATGTGCATGACGTTGGAGCCGAGAATGAAAGGTAGTTGGTCATTAATCTCGCAGATCTTAACACGCGCATTGTGAATCGTATATGCCATATAGTCGGCGCTGTTGCCGAAGGAGACATAACCGTCCTTATTAGGCTTGCTGACGCATGCAAGCGCGATACCGGCGTGCAGGTATTCCTCTACTCGTTTGCTGGCGCAGGAGAAATGGCCGGGAGAGTAATGGATTTTCCCCTCATAAAAGTAGGGGAGCGTACGGCTGCCCAAAAAACCTGTAAGGATATAGGCATCTTTGCCGGCGGGAGAGTTAAAGATGAAGTCGGCATTTTCCACCTGACCGGCGTAATAGTGTGCATCATGCAGATCGGTACGGTTCCAGATTGCCTGCAGAGTGGATGTCGCCTGACGGGAGCCGCAGAAAAACCACTCGCCGTCATGAATTACCTGCGCCGCCTGTTCAGGCGTGCAGAGCTTTTCCTGATAAATTTTTTCCCAGTTTCTCATGTTGTTCCTCCTCATGCTGTGTCATCGTATTGCAGCTGTGACACACTTTACTGCTAATAAAGCAAGAAGCGTGCCAAATACTATTTTGCAATATTGTATTTTTCCATTTTTCGATACAGCGTGCGGCGGCTGATGCCGATGACCCCGGCAGCCTTGCTGACATTACCTTGCGTGCTGCGCAGGGCACGGAGGATAATTTCCTTTTCCGTTTCCTCGGTGCTGAGCGGCACAGGAGCGTCTTCTGCGGCAGGAGGGGGAATCTCAGGCTCAGAAATGCCGATCTGCTGATAGCAGGAGCGGATATTTTCCGGCAGGTCGTCGAGACGGATACGGTCGCTGCGGCAGATGATCACCGCGCGCTCGATGGTGTTTTCCAACTCACGCACATTCCCGGGCCAGAAATAGTTATGCAGGGCGTTGAGCGCCTCGGGGGTGAAGCCGGTAAAAGCCTGATTGGAACGGAGCTTGTACTTTTGCAGGAAGTAATGTGCCAGATTGGATATATCGTTGCAGCGCTCGCGCAGCGGCGGAACATGAATGCTGAACACATTGAGCCGATAATAGAGATCCATACGGAACGCACCGTTATTGATAGCCGCCTCAAGATTTTTGTTTGTTGCGGCGATTACGCGCACATTGATTTTTATAGGTGTTTTACCGCCTACGCGGGTGACCTCCTGCTCCTGCAATGCGCGTAGCAAGCAGATTTGCAGGTCGGGGGACATTTCGCCGATCTCATCAAGGAAGATAGTGCCGCCGTTGGCAAGCTCGAATTTACCCGGCATTCCGGTGCGTTTTGCACCGGTGAATGCGCCGTTTTCATAGCCGAACAACTCGCTCTCGGCAAGACCCTTGGGGATGGCTCCGCAGTTAACGGCGACGAACGGACCATTGGCACAGCAGCTCTCGTTGTGGATTGCCTGGGCAATCAGTTCCTTGCCTACACCGCTCTCACCAGTGATAAGCACGGTGCAGTTGGTTTTGCTGGCGATTTTGGAAAGATTCAGCGTTTCCATCATCAGTGGACTTGAGCCGACAATATCGTTGAAGTGCCACTTCGCCATTTGATGTGGTTCGGGTGGGGCAAGTTCCGCCTTGCTCGGCGCCTTGTTAAATACGAGCAGGTAGTTTTTTTGCGAATCCCATGTGCTTGTAAGGTACACAGAGGCAAGAAAAGTGAATTTTTTTACCTCGCCGGAGTGAATACAGACCTCCTGATCGTAGATATCGCTGTTAAGCTGGGAGAAGTCGATATCCTGTGGGCTGATGAAGTTGGTAATGCGTTGCCCGACCAGCTCGTATTCATACATCAGAAAAAAGTAACGGGCAATGCTGTTTGCCTTTACAATGCGGGCGCTGCTGTCAAGCAAGACGACCCCGAAGTTCATAGTGTTGATCAACCGGTCAAAGTTGCCCTGCATGTCCGTCAGGTCGTGACGCTGGTGGTAGATCAGGCACTCTTTACTGATAC
Source organism: Hominicoprocola fusiformis (assembly GCA_040095065.1). Lineage (GTDB taxonomy): Bacteria > Bacillota > Clostridia > Oscillospirales > Oscillospiraceae > Hominicoprocola. The sequence goes on along the minus strand of JBBNGO010000049.1, from coordinate 14,413 downwards.
TCATCGCAGTCTGCCCAATCAGGCTGAGCCAGGTAGGATCCATGCACTCCTGGTCGCGGGCAAAAACGCCGATGAGCGCGGCAATTTCGTTGCGCTCGTCAAAAATGGGAGCACCATAGCTGACATAGGGAGCAAATACGGTCTTGTAGTGTTCGCTGCGGCTGACACAAACAGGCTTGCGGGTGTAGAGACAGGTACCCAGCGCATTGGTGCCGGCAGTTGCCTCCAACAATGAGGATTCCTCAGACACACCGGCTTCTGCAAGTGCGGCAAGCTCGTTTTTGCTGCCATAAATGCGGCAGACATTTGCCTGTGCGTCGGTGACGATAACGGCCTTGTCGCAGCAGTTGTTTTGCTGATAGATGCTTTCGGCGTGGGAAAATATGTATTCAAACAGTGTTGGGCGGTTGTTGACGGCATGCGTCCCACGAAAGGGTTCCCCGGTATCGCGCTTGGCAACAGGGGGGAGTGCACTGACATTTTTGAACTTGGAGCGGTACCAGGATTTGGCAATGGTCTCGCGGATTCCATTAAGATCGGCGTTGAAATCAGATATAAAGCCTTTACGCAGATCGTTGATCTGGTTGTTGGTAAGCATACGGCTACCCCCTTTTTGAGCATTGTATCATGGAAGTGGCACTGTGTCAATTCTTGACGTGTCACATATGTGACACAGAATGTCACATGAAAATGAGCGATAAAACGAGAAAATGTACTCTTTTTACAAAAAGACTATGCTCTTTTTGGCACAAAAAGAGCGCACAAAAAACCGGTGAGCCGTTGCGCTTTTTCTAAACGGCTGTTATGATGGATGATAATACGGAGGAAAAGGAGGGAGCCGGTTATACCGGCGAACAACTATGAGCAACAAGTGGGAAGTTTGCACCATGATTCTGGGCGGCGGCAACGTTGACCAGACCGTTATCACGCGAGATTGGCCCTATGGCAGCACAGTCCATGTTCCCTATGTCAGCCTTGCGGCAACAGACGGTGTCCACCGCGTGGTCATTGACAACGGCGCATACGAGGTAGACACGGTGAAAAAGCCGTGGGCGCACCGCTATCCGGATGAAGAACTCTCTGCTGCACTGATGAATTGCATGGGCTGGAGGCCTGAGGATGTGGACATCATTATCAATACGCATCTGCACTACGATCATTGTGGACAGAACTGTCGGATGCCGAATGCGAAGATCTATGTGCAGCGTGCAGAGTGGGAGGCGGCCTGCCACCCTACGCCCTATGAGCGGCAGTACTATCATCCCGAAGATTACAGCAAAAGCCGTGTAAACTACTTTCGGTGGCGCTTTGTCGACGGCGACGAGGAGATCCTGCCGGGACTGCTGCTGATGCTGACACCGGGGCATACCCGCGGTTCACAGAGCGTTCTGCTGGACACGGCGGAGGGTACGCTCTGCTTCCCGGGCGACACGATCACCTCACGCATCAACCTTGAGCACGGGCTTGAGCCATCTATTGTTGTCAATGACAAGCAACTGTTTGAGAGTATGGAAAAGATCCGCCGCGTCTCTCAGCGCATCGTGTTCAGCCATGATGCAGGGATTGTCACGGGAATGCGCAGCGGATTTTACGAGGTACCGGAGTTGTGAACACAGTAAGCAGGGCAGATCAGCGCCGTGCGCGGCTCAACCTGCTGGCGGTCTATTCTCTGCTGTTTATCAACAACACAGGAATGCTGATGTCACCCTCAATGGACACGCTGGTCAATGCCTTTCCATTCGAGCCATACAGCAAGGTGCTGCTGATCTCTACGCTGCCGTCGCTTGTGGCGCTGCCGTTCATTCTGCTGTCCGGCAATATGGTTGGAACGAGGATCCGCTACCGTACGCTGGCACTTATTGCCGTACCGGTGTTCATCGTCAGCGGTACGCTGCCGTTTTTCCTGCATTCGCTTGATGTCATTCTTGCCTGCCGCGCAGTATACGGTGTGTGCTACGGACTGATCGGACCGCTGAGCAATGCGCTGATCCTGCGCAGCTACGAGGGGGAGAACCGCGTCCGCTACCTTGGTTATGGAAATATTGTCATTGGGCTTGGCGGCGTGGTGTTCCAGATGACAGCAGGATGGCTGTGCATGGTTGGCTGGAACTACCTGTTTCTTGGACATCTGCTCGGGGTGATCCCGCTGCTGCTGATTGCTTTCGGCCTGATCGAGCCGAAGCGGGAGTTGTCTGCAATAGTGACGCCTGCGGCAGAGAAGTGCACGTTTCTGCGAGCTGTTACAGCAAAGGGAGTTCTGCCGCTGTTTCTGCTGGTCTGCGTACTGTATATCTGCACCCAGACAAAATCGATGACCATTTCCTCTATCGTGAAGACGGAAGGGATGGGCGACGCTACGACCAGCGCTATGATCCTATCGATGGCAACGTTTGGGGCTCTGCTCGGCGGACTCGCTTTGCCGACGTTCTGCCGTCGTGTGAAGCGATACCGCACGCCCGTCTTGGTGTTGGTCCTCTCCCTGATGACCGTGACGAATTTGATGAATTCGGTGCTGTTGATCGGTGCGGGATACTGCGTGGGAACGATGGCGTTTATGATGAATTTGAATTTGATGACGCTGCGTGCCTCACGCCTGTTTCCGCCGGAGGAGGCAAGTCGTGCCGTCAGTTTAATCCAGTGTGCAGATAAGTTAGGCGTGTTTCTCGCCACATATTTTACAACGTTCTGCTCCTGGCTGGTACAGGCGCTGGGGATCAACTACTCGATCTATCGTGCGCCCATCATAGGTGTGCTGATTGTGTATCTGACCGCGTCGGTGGTCGACGCGGTGTGTAACGGTCCAGAGGCGGAAGGCTGAAAGCAATCATTAGTAAGAATTATAGAGATGAGACCTGCTGTGTAATGCACAGCAGGTCTTATTTTTTTGCGCAAGGGCAGAAGTGGCACAGATCTTGCTAAAGTAACGGGCAGAGCGGTTTGCGCCTCTCTGCGCGGACGCTTATTTACGAGGGGAGGAAGGATAGATAATGAACGACGGCATTTTGAAGGGAGTTCGGGTGATTGACCTGACGCGCTATGTGTCCGGACCGTTCTGTGCGGCGCTGCTGGCAGATATGGGGGCAGAGGTCATCAAGATCGAGAAGCCCGGTGCGGGCGAGGTTAGCCGCAAGGTCGCTCCGTACCACAACGGCATCAGCCTGTTTTTCCCGCCGTACAACCGGAACAAAAAGAGTGTGACCGCAGATCTGCGTACGCCGGAGGGCATTGCGATCGCTAAGCGTCTCATTGAAAAATCTGATGTGCTGATCAACAATTTCCGTGTAGGGACACTGGAGAAGATGGGGCTGGATTATGAGACGCTGAAGGAGATCAATCCTGGTATCATCGTTGTCTCTATCACCGGCTTCGGGCAGGAAGGGCCGATGAAGGATCGACTTGCATTCGACGGAATTATTTCCGCGCTCTCAGGCGTGACTCGCATGGAAAACGGGCATGTAGAGCGCAGCAAGGGACCTATTCACGACTATATGGCGGCGGTTTATGGCGCGTTCGGCACGGTACTGGCGCTCTATGAGAAGAAAACTACCGGCAGGGGGCAGTATTTAGATGTTTCCATGCTCGCCTGCTCTTCGATGATTCGCACGACCTCCATTGCCGATGCTGCACTCAACGGTGAAAAGGCTGCTGAAAGTGGGGATGACAGCGCGCCATTTGGCTATATCCGCGCGCGGGATGGCTGGATCAACTTCCACGCCGGCACAAACCGCTTTTATGAAAATCTGCTGGGACTGATCGACGATCCCTTCCTGCATCAGCCTCAGTTTATTGGAAGCATTCCCAACCGCATCGTGCAGGCAGACGAATTGATGGAACATATCCAGCGCTGGGGGCGGGACAAGAGCTGCGATGAGTTGGAAGCGCTTTTCACCGGCGCCGGTATTCCGTCTGGCGTTGTAGCAACGCCGCTGCGAATCCGTGACAATGTGCAGCTGCAATATAACCACATGATTGCTGAGCAGGATGTGGAAGGTATTGACGAGCCGGTGCCCTATATGGCGTTCCCCATTCGGATGTCGAACCATGAGGATCTAAGTTATCACAGAGCACCCGGAGTGGGAGAACAGAATGAGGAGATTTATACCGGGCTGCTCGGCATGAAGCCGGAGGAGATCGCCGCGCTGCGGGAGAAGGGAACCCTCTGAGTACAGAGCTGCGTCACAGCGAAATGTGTAGAGAATGAAAAAAGCGTGTCAACTATATGGAAAAAACTGCATAGATTTCTGCAAGTGAGACAAAAGTGTGACATGTGCGCGCCTGCGCAGTCCGCGACCGCTGCGAAAGTGTGACACAACGTCAGGTGTGTCACACTGCCGTTTTCGGCGGAGGTCTGGTCGATACGGTAAATGCGTGCGGCAGAAATGCACAATGTCAAAGGTTTACACCAAATTTATATTTATACCGCAACTTGGCACGGGGATTGCTTTAGGATCAATAGAGGATTGCGGAGTGGCACGACCCCGGTGCAGCAAAGCGGCAGCTGGGAGCCGGTCTGCAAAATGAAATGTTAGGAGCAAGAACATGGGAACGTTTGTTTTGACTGATGAACAGAAAGACCTGCAGGCGCTTGCGAAGGAATTCGCGGACAAGGAGATCCGTCCGATCTCTGCCGAATGGGACGTGATCGGCGACACGCCGCCGGAGTTGTACAAGAAAGCTGCTGATATGGGATTCACCTCTATGGCGCTTCCTGAGGAGTTTGGCGGTCTTGGACTGAACTACCACACGCAGGCGATTATTAACGAGCAGCTGAGTATGGGCGATGTCGGCTTTGCTAACGCGCTTGGCGCGAGCCAGTTTGCCTGCCGCCCCGTGCTGATTGCCGGTACGGACGAGCAGAAGCGCTATGTAGTCGATACCGTGATCAATGGTGGTATGGCATCCTTTGCGCTTACTGAACCGAACGCGGGTTCGGATGCATCCGCCTTGCGCACCACGGCGGTCAAATCGGGAGACGAATATATTCTTAATGGGCGCAAGTGCTTTATCACCAATGCCCCGCATGCGCAGTTCTTCTGCGTGTTCGCAAAGACGGCTCCGGAAAAGGGACACCGCGGCATCTCCTGCTTCCTTGTTGAGCGTGATCGCGTGGGCGTTTCCGTCGGTAAGCACGAGGATAAGATGGGCTTCCGTCTTGCGACAGCGTCCGACATCGTCTTTGATGAAGTGCATGTGCCTGCAGACCATCTCATCGGCGTGGAAAATAAGGGCTACAATCTGGCAATGAAAATCCTGGACTACTCCCGTATCGGCGTGGCGGCAGAGGGCGTAGGCCTTGCGCAGGAGGCGCTTAACCTCGCCGTCGCCTATGCGAAGGACCGTGTGACTTTCGGCAAGCCTATCGCGCAGCATCAGGGCATTCAGTTCATGCTGGCAGATATGGAACTGAAGATCCAAAGTGCCCGCGCACTGTGCTACGAGGTCGCTGATCTTGCCGAAGCCGGCGTGCCGGGCTTCGGCAAGATCAGCTCCTGCGCAAAGGTTGCGGCGTCCGATGCGGCCGTCGCCGTTGCATGCGATGCGCTTCAGATATTCTCCGGTTACGGTTATATGAAGGACTATCGCATTGAAAAGCTCTACCGCGATGCCAAGCTGCTGCAGATATTCGAGGGCACAAACCAGATCCAGCGCATGATCATCGGCGGCTATCTGATGCGCGAGTAATACTGACAGAAATTCTGATAGAGGGAAAAAGCTATGTTAAATATTTTGGTTTGCGTGAAGCAGGTGCCGGACACGACCAATATCAAGATCGACCCGGTGACCAACACCCTGATCCGCACGGGCGTCCCCAGCATTGTCAATCCCTTTGACGCATACGCGCTGGAACTTGCTGTGGAGCTGAAGGAAAAGCACGGCGGCAGTGTTACGGTGGTCTCCATGGGGCCGCCGCAGGCAAAGGAAGCGCTCAAGGAATGCCTGTCCAAGGGCGCAGACAGGGCATACCTGATGACCGACCGTGCTGTCGGCGGTTCAGATACGCTCGCTACCAGCTATATCCTCAGCTGTGTGGCAAGAAAGCTCGGCCCGTTCGATGTGATCTTCTGCGGCAAACAGGCGATCGACGGAGATACCGGTCAGGTCGGCCCTGAGATGGGACAACACCTTGGTATCCCTCAGGTCACCTACGCGGTGGCTGCCGACATCAAGGACGGTGAGCTGCAGGTCCGCCGTGAAACCGAGGATGGCTGGGAGGTTATCGGCATCACGATGCCCGCCATCATCACGGTAAACAAGACCGAACACGAGCCGCGCATGGCAACGCTGCGCAGCCGCATGGCAGCCAATCGCGCTGTGATCGAAGAGCTGCACTGCGCCGATGTCGCGGAGATGGATATGGAGCGTGTGGGCCTCAAGGGTTCGCCCACCAAGGTCAATAAGTCCTTTGTTCCCGACCGTACCAAGCATGGCGTGAAAATCGCCGATAAGAGCGCGGAGGAAGCCGCTGCGGAACTGGTCGGGCTTCTGACGGACAAGCATCTGATTTCTTGAGGTGACAGCGATGAAAGAGTTGAACGAATACAAAAATATCTGGGTTTATCTGGAAACAAAGGACGGAAAGCTCAAAAACGTCGGGCTTGAACTGCTCAACCCCGGCCGCATGCTTGCCGACGCCACGGGCGAAAAACTGGTAGGTGTGCTGATCGGCGACGGCGTGAGTGCCCTTGCCGACGAGGTGATCGCGCACGGTGCGGATAGTGTCATCGTGGTGGATGCGCCGGAGTACGCGTGGAAGGAGACTGAACGCTACGCAACGGCACTGGAGGATCTTGTGAAAAAGCACAGCCCCTCCGCGCTGATGATCGGCGCGACCAACCATGGCCGGGACATCGGCCCGCGTCTGAGCTGCCGCTTGCGCACTGGCCTGACGGCAGACTGCACCTCCATTGCGCTGGATGAAAAGACCGGGCTTGTTGCTTGGACCCGCCCCGCTTTCGGCGGCAACCTAATGGCGACCATTCTCTGCCCGAATACCCGCCCGCAGATCGGTACCGTCCGCCCGGGGGTGTTTAAAAAGTTGGCGAAGGACGAGTCCCGCAAGGGGCAGATTCTTTCGGAACTTCTTATCCCTGCCGAGCCGAAAACGCATCTGCTTGAGACCATCAAACTTGATCAGAGCGGTGTGGTGGATCTTGAAAATGCCGAGATTATTGTTTCCGGTGGCTATGGACTCAAGGCACCTGAGAATTTCAGTTACATCCGCGATCTTGCCGCGGAGCTTGGCGGTCAGGTCGGCTCTTCCCGCGCGGCGGTAGATGCCGGATGGATCCCGCACGCACATCAGGTCGGACAGACGGGCAAAACGGTCGCGCCCAAGATCTATATCGCTTGCGGTATTTCCGGTGCAATCCAACACCTTGCGGGCATGTCCGGCTCGGATACGATCATCGCTATCAACAAGGATCCTGATGCACCAATTTTTGAGGTTGCCGACTATGGCATCGTGGGCGACCTGTTCCAGGTCATCCCTGCGCTGATCCGTGAGATCCGCGCTTATCGTGCGAAAAAGGATTGATTCGGCCATGCGCAGCAGGCGCACCGGTTGGCGCGCCTGCTGTTTATGGGGCTTTGGAGGAAAATACCAGTTGTACGCCAAAGCATTTTATATTATTTTAACAGGAGGAAGAATTTAATGAGCGAAGAAAATGCCCTGCTCTATGAGCAATTCGGAAAAGTCGTCAAGCTTACGCTGAATCGCCCCACCAAGCGAAATGCAATGAACCACGCCATTATTCAGGGCCTGCACGACGCATTCGACCGGATTGCGGTGGACGACCGTGTCAGCGTTGTCGTCATCGGCGGTGCAGGAGAAAAAGCCTTTACTGCCGGCTTTGACCTGAAGGAGGCTGCCGGTGCTGACATTACCGATGTGATGGAGCGCCGTGCGGATACCAGAAACGAGAACAAGCTGTGGATGAAAATGTGGAATCTTCACAAGCCTATTATCACGATGATCCACGGCTACACCATCGGCGGCGGCATTACCATTGCTATGCTTAGCGACATGGTTTTTGCGGCGAGCGAGGGCCTGAAGCTCGGCAATCCCGAGGTCGCACTCGGCTATATCTCGAGTTTCCCTGTTTCGCCGTATAAGCTTCCGTTCAATAAAGCACGAGAGCTTTGCCTGCTCGGTGACTTCTGGACGGCACAGGATCTGAAGGATGTCGGCATTGTCAACAAGATTTTCCCGTACGAGCAATTGGAAGAGGAAACGATGAAGATCGCTCAGCACATCGCACAGACGCCGCTGTTCAGCCTGTCGATGATGAAGCAGGAAATGAACAAAGTTTATGAGAACATGGGCTTCTATAATACCGTGGATTATGCCTGCGAGATGTTCAACCTGTGCAGGTTGCACATGAACACGGCGACGTCTTTTTCCAAGGACATCAACGAAAAGGGCCTCAAGCATACGATTGAAACCAAGTATAACTACGGCAACGAGTAACCCTATAGCTACATCCCCCTATCTTGGCGCGAAGAGACGAATGAATCAAGCCTAGAGATCTCTTTGAAACCACAGCATTTGAGCAGAGAAAGAACTCAAAGTCAACTGAATTATTAGTGGAGGGATACTTTAATGAATACAGCTGTTATTATTGCGATTCTTGTCATTTATATGGGATTTATGCTGTATATCGGCTGGAGGGGCCAGAAGTACGCAAAGACTACTAAGGACTTCCTGACAGCGGGTAAGCGCGGCACGATCCGTCTGAACGCGGGCTCCTACCTTGGTGGACATGTCGGCACCGGTATTGTGATCGGCGGCGCGACCTATGGTGCGACGGTCGGTATCGGCGGTGCATGGTACGGCCTGAGCTGTGCATTTGCCTATATGCTGTTCGCTTTTGTTACCGCACGCTGGGCATATGACAACAACTATCTGACGATTCCGCAGTATCTGCGCAAGCGCTTTCCTGATACCGGTAAGGCGATGACGGCAGTTTGGTCCTGCCTTGGTGCCTGTGTTGCAATCACCACCCTGTGCGGTCAAATCATTGCCGGCCGCGCGTTGTTTACTTATCTTGGCATTGATCCGACGATCGGTTCGATCATCTCTGTGGTCGTTATTTGCCTGTATTGCTCGGCGGCCGGTATGTTCGGTGTTATCGCTACTGACTTCTGGCAGTCTGTCATCATCCTCGGCGGTCTTGTGTTTGCTATGTTCTTCTGCTTGGGCAACGGCGGCTGGAGCATGACAACTTCTACGCTTGGCTCTGACTTTATGAACTTCATGCCCTTCTCTGCCGAGGCATGGCTGCTTATGACTCTTCCCACCGCAATTTATGGTATTACCAATGGCGCTTCCATGCAGCTGACCGCTTCCGCTAAGGACCGCAAAACTGCTTTCTGGGCTCCTATTGTCGGCGCTGTTGCGGTTGCGATCTTCACAATGATGCCGGTTATGCTTGGTATGTACGGCGCGGTTGCCTTCCCCGATGCGGACTCCAGCCACATCATGTTTACAGTTATTATGTCCCTGCCGACGATCGTGGCAGGCCTGATGCTCGCTGCAATCGTGGCTGCGGTCATGTCTACCTGCGATACAACCGTTATGACCATCACGACTCAGATCGTCTTCGACCTTTACGGCGGTGTGATTGCGCCTGCTATGGGAAAGAATCCCGATGATAAAAAGATGAAGAAGGCCTGTTCTTGGATGTCCTGGATTCTAATGGGTATTGCGCTTCTGCTTGCATTCGGCTTTAATGATATCATCACCGTCCTTTCCAGCGGCTATACGCTCTGGGTCGCCGGCGGCATGGTTCCGTTCCTGTTTGGCCGTTTCTGGAAGAAGACAACCGGTGTCGGCGCCCTTTCCTCTATGTTTACCGGCGCGCTGTTTGCGCTGCTCAACATGAAGGGTATTACTCACTTCCCGACCTCCCTGTTCTGCCTGATCCCCGCTGCGATCGTTTGTGTGATTGTCAGTCTTTGCACGCAGAAGAAGGAGCCTGCCGAAACCAAGGCGGAATAACCGCCGGACAGAATAGGCTGTAGTGAGGCATTCATTTATCCGTATCAGTCTGCGGTCCACCCTGCGTGGGCCGCAGACTGGATACAACATGGAACAATCAAAATTTTTAGGATAAAAGAGGTATTGCTATGAACGATTTTTCGCTGGGGAAAATGCCAGAATTCATTTTCGGTCATAAGGCTGAGGAAAAGTGCGCCGAATTGATCAAACGCTATGGCGGAACGCGCGTTTTGATCCATCATTCGGGAGAACCGTTCGTTATGCCGCTGATTGAAAAGGTGCGCGGCATCTTGGAGGATGCCGGTATGTTCGTGATGGATCTCGGCGGCGTCGTTCCCAATCCTCGCCTGGATCTTGTTTACAAAGGCATTGAGCTCTGTAAGGAAAATAGAATCAACTTTGTTTTGGCAGTCGGTGGTGGCAGCGTGATCGACAGTTCCAAGGGTATTGCGCTCGGCGCGGTGTATGACGGTGACGTATGGGACTTCTATCTGCAGAAAGAGATCCCCGTTGCCCGTCTGCCTCTCGGCTCTATTTCTACCTTTGCCGGAACGGGCAGCGAATCGACCCGTGCTTCCGTAGTCACGAAATACGAAGAAAAGCTTAAACGCTCGGCGGATGATATTGACATTATTCGACCTGATTTCGCTATTATGGATCCGGAGCTGACCTTTTCCGTTCCTCCATATCAGACAGCCTCCGGTATCAGCGATATTACTTCGCACCTATTAGAAAACTATTTCAGCCGCACCAAGCATGTGGACTTTTCGGACAATCTGACGTTCGGTGCGCTCAAAACGGTGATCAAAAACGCACCGTTAGTCATGAAGGATCCCTGCAATTATGACGCGCGCGCAGAAATTATGATTACAGCCCCCTTTGCCATCAACGGAATTATTCGCTTCGGACGCAGCGGCGACTGGTCCTGCCATCTGATGGAGCATGAGATGTCCGCCCAGTGGGATGTGGCCCACGGCGCCGGACTTGCCTGCATTACACCGGTGTGGATGCGCTATGTTTATGAATCCGATATTCCGCTTTTTGCTAAGCTCGGCGTCAATGTGTTCGGGCTGAGCTATGATTTTGACGATCCGAAGGCGACAGCGATAGAGACGATCAACCGCTTTGAAGCCTTTTTCAAGAGCTTGGGAATGCCCAGCCGTCTCCGCGATTTCAAGAACATCAGGGAAGAGGACCTCAATGACGAGGTCTTCCACGAGATGGCGCGCCGTGTTCCTTACTACCGCGACAACGGTACACGCATCGGTGTCGTCCAGCCGCTGGATGAAAACGACATCGTGGAAATCTACCGTCGTTCCGTTTAATGCTTAGACTGAAAGGAAGCTGAGAGTATGATCAATTTTGCTATTAAGAATCAGGCAGATATTATCTTCGGAAGAAATGCCGAGGACCAGATCGCTGATCTTATCAAAGAGAATGGTGGCACCCGTGTGCTGATCCATCATGTTTCCGAGCCGTTTGTGCAGCCGCTGATCGATAAGCTGACCGGGCTTATGCGGGACGCCGGACTTTATGTTGTCGATCTGGGAGGCGTTGTTCCAAATCCCCGCATTGAAAAGGTCAACGAGGGTGTGGCGCTGTGCAAGAAGGAAAAAATTGATTTCGTTCTGGCGGTCGGCGGCGGCAGTGTGATCGACAGCTCCAAGCTGATTGCACTGGCGGCAGATTACGACGGTGATGCATGGGACTACTGCATCGGTAAGGCGCAGGTCGATCATAGACCGCTCCCGCTGGGCGTTGTGTCTACTTTCGCCGGCACAGGCAGCGAGAATACGGCCGGTCTTGTCATCAACAAGGAATCCGAGCATGCCAAGCGAGGCCTTGAGCATGATTGGATCAAGCCCCGCTTCTCTGTGCTGGATCCCGAACTGACCATGACGATTCCTCCGTTCCAGACGGCGTGTGGTATTGCCGATATCACCTCGCATCTTACCGAGGATTACTTTACGCCTGACACAGATTCACTGCTTGCCCGCAATCTGCTTACTGCCGGCCTGCGTACAGCAATCGAATGTGCGAAGGCAGTTATGGCAGATCCGAAAGACTATGAGGCACGCAGCAACCTGATGTTTCTTTCTCCGATGGCAATTAACGGCTTCCTTAAGCCTGGACGTAGCGGCGACTGGGCCTGCCACGCGATGGAGCACAAAATGTCCGGTGACTGGGATATCCCTCATGGCGCGGGTCTCGCGGTTGTCACGCCGGTGTGGATGCGTTATATTTACCGCGATTATCTTGATCAGTTTGTCAATTATGCGGTTGACGTTTGGAACGTTGAAAATGATCCTGATGATCCTGAAAAGGTTGCACTTGCCGGTATCGCAGAGGTAGAAAACTACTTCTACAATGTGCTGAAGCTGCCGCGCAAGCTTTCTGATCTGGGTGTAAAGAATATTTCGGAGGAAGAACTGGCCACCGTTGTCAAGAAGAACTTCCAATACGGCAATGATACGATCGGCCGTATGGCACCGCTGTATTATGAGGACGTTTACAAAATTTACAAAGAGTGCATGTAAATCAGATGATCGGGAGGAATGAAATGAACACTAAAATGTATATCGGCGGACAGCTTGTTGCGGGCGAAGGATCCCTTGTCAAGGTCGAAAATCCTGCCGACGGCAGCATTATTGAAAGCTTCCAAGGCGCAAGCGCAGAGCAGGCGGAGCAGGCGCTGCAGGCGGCAAGAAAGGCTTTTGCCACATGGTCGAAGACCAGCGTGGATGAGCGTATTGAGTGGATGCTGAAATTCCAAGCGGAACTTTACAAGGATAAAGATTTTCTTGTTGAACTGGACTCCATGGAGACGGGCAAGCCCTTTAAAAACGCGGTTGGAGATTTTGAGGCGAGCGCACGGCTGCTGACTTTCTACGGTGATGAGGCACGCCGCGTGTTCGGCACAAGCATCCCGGACAAGAGCGCGAAGGATCACGGCGTCTATCATGTGGTCGAGCACCGTCCCCGCGGCGTGGTGGTCGGGCACCTGGCGTGGAACTATCCTCTTGCCAACATGGGACTGAAAATGGGCCCGGCGCTGGCATCCGGCTGTACGATCGTACTCAAGCCCTCCAGCCAGACCTGCCTTGCGTCTCTGCACTATGGTGAGATTGCCAAGCGCATTGGATTGCCTGACGGTGTGATCAATATCGTTGCAGGCAAGGCAAGCGAGGTCGGCCATGCGCTCAACAGCAGTAAGATCCCCAACATGATTACGCTGATCGGCTCCAGTGATACCGGTGTTCAGGTTATGAATGAAGGCTCTACCTCTATTAAGAATTACTCTCTTGAGTTGGGCGGCAATGCGCCGGTCATCATTATGGGAGACTGCGGAGAGGAACTGGAGAGCATCGCGATGAATGTCGTGGCGACCAAGGTTTCGAATTCCGGCCAGGACTGCACCGATTATAACCGCATTTACGTGCACGAGAGCCTGTATGAGCGCTTCTGCAAGCTGGTAGAAGAGAAAATGGATCTTGTGACAGTCGGCAGATGGAAGGACAAAGGACAGATCGTTATGGGCCCGATGATCAATCGTCAGGCGCGTGACCGTATCCTTGAGCTGATCGACGACGCTGTGAGCGGCGGTGCAAAGCTTGTTAAGGGCGGCGTGATCCCCGAAGGAATGGAAAACGGAAACTTTGTGACACCTGCGCTGCTGGTCGATGTTAAAGATTCCATGCGCTGCGCACGTGAGGAGATTTTTGGCCCTATTATTGCTGTTCAGCCCTACAGTGACTTTGACAGAGTGCTTGAACAGGCGGTTGATACCGATATGGGCCTTGCCTCTTACCTGTGGGGACATGATGCCCGTGCTATTGCAAAGGCGTTCGAGACATTTGAGTCCGGCGATGTCTTTATCAACGGTGCCTCTGGCAACACCTTTACGCCGCATGTTGGCGTCAAGCAGTCCGGCCTTGGCTGTGATCAGTCCAAGTGGTCCCTGAACGAATATTACACGCTCAAGCGCATTTCGATGAAGCCGTAAAAAGGCTGCGGTATGGTGATTTGCCAACCGATAGTTACACTCCATACTCAATAAAACGTATTAAGAGTGTTTGCTGTGTGTAGCTAGAAGACTGTTTTTTGATAAGTTTGTTACCACATAACTTAGATGATGTAAGCACATAGGACACTTGAAAATTGCATGCAAGTCATTCAGCGGAGATAGCCGACACAGGCCATCCCCGCTGAACGACTTTTATTGACCGCAGCAACGCAAAATATGACCGTGTGAATGAGTGTGGGACGGCTTTTGTGGCCATCTGATTTGGGGTATTTCTTGTTATAAAGAGAGGGCAAATGCGAGTGCATATTCTTCGTTTGGTACAAAATAAGCATAGCACCCGAAGCGGATATGAAGCCTCGGAGGCTATGCTTATTTTTGTTATAATGGGAGGG
>JBBNGO010000048.1:0-19711 GCA_040095065.1 Hominicoprocola fusiformis | reverse complement strand
CGCATCGCGGAAGGCGCTTTCCCGTTCGAAGGGGATTTGTGGAGAAAAAAACACTGACGTATTTTTTACTGGCTCACTGCCGTGAGAGGCATTTTGAGGATCTGACCGACGAAAATGACCGAGGGGGACTTGACGGTGTCCTTATTCAGGTCATAGATCTCAGTCCAGCGGTTGCCGCTGCCGAGCTGCTTGCTGGCGATCTTCCACAGGCTGTCGCCGGAGACGACGGTGTAGGTGTCGCCGCTCGCGGGCTGGGAGGGCTTCTCAGGCTGCGTGGGCTGGGTGGGCTCGGCGGAGGTGCCGTTGCTCACAAGTGTGGTGCGCGGGTCGTTGCCGGTGTAGCGGTACATGGGGAAGTTCTTGCTGTCCTTATCGTAGTCGATCTGCTTGTACTGATAGAGCGTGCCGTCGTAGCCGTTGGAGTCGGTGACGTCGGGCTCGCAAAGCATGGCGATGACGTTGCCGGCGACCTGATCCATCGGGAAGACATAAGCGCCGTTGGTGAAGGTAACATCGGCGGTGTCGCGCAGGCCGGCCTCAATGCCCTTGGCCTTGTCGTTCTCCATGTACTCGCCGATGTAGTAGTACTGCTGGAGGGAAGCGGTCGTACCGGCATTCAGCTTGTAGTACTCCGCGCCCTGGTTGTCCATGATGTAGAGGATCTTGTCGATGTTCGCCGCGTCGGCGGGGATGACGTAGGCGGTCGGACGGGTGCGGCCGCGGGTGATGGTGTCGTTCAGGGACAAAGCGGTCGCCTTACCGGCCTTCTCCGTGCCGTCCATGGTATACTGGACGCGCGTTGCAGTGTAGTCGGTCATCGTCTTGCCGGACTTGGTCTGATAGAGGGCGAGAATATCGCTTTCATCATAGGTCTTGCCCTTGGCAACGACGTCGGCACGGGCGGCGGCGACGGTCTTGACGATCTCATCGGCGTGCTCGGCAGTGTACTTGATGTAAGAGGTCGCGGCGGTCTCCTGCGAGAAGACGCGGCGCTCGAAGTTCTGGCGGCCGGCGCCAATGCCGCGGGTCTCAATCAGGAAGGAAAGCGCGTTGTAGAGGCCGAAGTAAGCGCGGCCGATGGGGTTATTGACGGTCGTGCCGTAGTGATAGACGCGAAGACCGGCGTTCTCGGCGTCGGCAAAGGCATGCTTGGCCATGTCAAGACCGATCTTGGTCACGGCGGGATCGTCGTTCAGGCTGGTGGCGGGGGTGGTCTCAAGGTCGTCGGCATTGTTCATCATGCCGTTCTTGGCGCCGTAGAACGTGAACTCATGCGTGTCGATAACGACCTCGCTCATGAACAGACGGTAGGCGGTGTGGAGCTGGGCAAGCTCGGCGGCCTTGAGGGACATGTGGTCGCGGTTCATATCAAAGCCGTCGTAGGTCGCGCGGCTGAAGAGGTAGGAACCGTCAGGATTGATGCGGGGAACGATGACGATGTTGACCTTGTCGAGCAGCGCCTTGTAGGCGGGATCATTGACAAAGTTGTCGATCATCACGAGCGCGCCTTCACCGGCGGCGGGCTCATTGGGGTGGATCTGGGCCTGGTACCAGATGTTGACCTTGCCATTGCCCTTGACGATCTTGGCGGCCTCGGCGAGCGTGGCGTTCGCGGGGATCTCGGAGGTGGTGAAGAGTGCCAGGGGGAGGTCATACTTGTAGTTCGGGGTCGTACCGGCGGAGTAGAGGTGCATGACGTCGGAGGACTTGTCTATCTTCTGCAGGAAGGCCATCATCTGGTCCTGAGAGGTGAACTCGTTGGCGGCGTGCTTGCCGTCGAAGGCGGGCGTCGTGTAGCCCTGCGGAGCGACGGTGAAAGAATCGTTGATCTCCTCCGGCCAGAAGATGAGCATGCTGTCGCGGGCATCCATCTTGTAAGAATCAGGGGCCTTTTCGGGCTTGATGGTCGGCTCATAGCCGCTGCCGCCGAGCTTACCGCCGATGACAGTGAGCTTTTTCGCGCCCGCGGTCAGGTCGGCCTCGGTGACATTGAAGAGCTGGAGAATGTTATAGTAGCCCGTGCCGTGGACATGGTAGGCATAGGTGCCGGCCTCGGTGACGGCATAGCTGCCGTCGGCCTGGGGCTTGACCGTTTCGAGCTGCTTGAGGATTTCTTCCTCTGCGGCATAGCCGTTTGCGGGGTAGCCCTTGTAGACTTCGAGACTGACGACCTTGGAGGAGTCGTAGTTGGCGGAATAGTCAAATTCCAGTTTTGCGCTTTTCTCTGCTGCGAGCGTGCTGGTCATCAGCATTGTGACGACCATCGCGAGAGTCAGCAGACAGCTCAGGGATCGCTGCATCATTTTTCTCATAGCTTCTTTTCTCCTTCTTAAAAACTGTCGGTACCGGAACATCATGCACAAACGGAAGAGAATTTACCCGTTAATTTCTGTTGACAATACCGATTTGGATAAGTAAACTGTAACTATTAAAGTCGCCTTTAAGTCAATAGGCTTTCGCGCGGTCATCTTAACAGTTTTTTAAGGAGATTTTCGTATGCCTTATACAATCGGAGAAGTGGCACGCATGATGAATATTGCCCCATCGACCCTGCGCTACTATGAAAAGGAGGGGCTGCTGTCTCTCGGTGTGCGCGCCAGCAATGGGCAGCGAACGTACACAGACGACGATATTGCAACGCTTTCAATCATCGAGTACCTGAAATTCTGCGGTCTTCCGCTCAAGGAGATCCGCTCGTTCCTGCCGCTCATCCGGCCCGGCGGAGAGACACTCAGCGCCCGCCGCGACATCCTTGCCAAAGAGCGCGACAACGTCCGCGCGCAGATCGCGGCGCTGCAAACGAAGCTCGAACGTCTGGAATTCGGCTGCTGGTTCTACGAGACCGCGCAGCAGTACGGTTCGGTTCTGCCGCTGTATGAATTTTCAGAGGAGCACTTTCCTCCGGAACATCGCAACGTCCTGCGGGAAAGCTTTCACCTGCCGTTGACGCACGTGCGCACAAAGCTCGAATGGTGATAAAAAAGGGAGCCCTGAGACATACCGTCTCAGGGCTCCCTATATGTCGCTCCTTATTTCTTTTTGTCCGCTGTGCCCCACGGGTGGCACTGGTAGGACTGCTCCTCGCTCATGCCGAAGTAACGAACGTCCGTGCGGCCGTACTGGTCGCCCCAGGTGACGTCGATGTGGTACTGCGTGCCGTCCAGCGTCGCGAGCGTCCAGATGTGGCTGTTGTTAAAAAGCGAGGTGCACTCGATGCCCTCGAGCTTCAAGAGCAGATTGTAAGCGCCCGTGTAGCCGTCGCACACGGCAAGGCCGCTGACAAGCGCGCCGTAGGCAAGATGGCTCGCGGAATCGTCTGCGGCGGCGTTATCGTAGCGGCAGTGGTCGCACAGCCATTGAAAATACGTGCGCGCGATCTCATACTGGCTCATGTCGTAGCTCAGCGTACCGCTCTCCCAAAGGGAGTCGTGGACCTTGATCGCGGCGGCGAGCGCCTTGGCGCGGTACGATTCGAGCGTTTTGTCCGTACAGGCGGTGGACGAAAATGTGAGTACGACCTTGCCCGTCGAATACGAGCGGCAGGAGACGGCGTTGTACATCTGCTCGCAGTACGTCTTGACGCAGGAGGTGAACGCCTGCGTCAGCGCGCTGGCGGTGGCGGTGGTGAGGGCCTTGGAGTAGTTCAACGTGATCGTGTGCTCGCCGCGCGCGAGCATATTGCGAACCAAACCGTCGATGGCGGCGGTGTCCTTGGCAGACGTCGGGAGCGACGTGCTTGCCGGCGCTTTGACAAGGCTCGCGAGCGTCGCGTTTTTGACGGAGTGATACGGCGCGACCGTCCACGTGAGCGTCAGGCGCGTTTCGGGCTTGACCACGCGCGTCAAAAGCGCCGCAATCTCCGCGCGGCTGACGCTGCGGTCGGGGTAAAAGCTGCCCTTTGCGTCCATGCCGGAGAGCAGCCCGAGGCGGTACATCAGCAGAATTTCGCTGCGGTAGGGCGTTTTGTCCGTCACGTCGGTAATGTACTCGCGGCTCGCGTAGGCCGAGGTGACGAGCGAGGCGTTGGGCTCAGTGTACCATTCCTCCGGCACGGCGAAGGCAAAGATGCCCGCCATCTGCGCGCGTGACGCGGGCAGGAGGTAGAAGCCCTCAAAGCTGTTGTCGAGCAAATTCTGGCTCTTCAAGTACGAGACATACGGCGCGTACCACGCCTCATTCTCCTTTGCGGCGGGGATGACCGCGTCGCTGCCGGTCGTGTAGATGGCGCGCAGCCGCGCGGCGATGGTCAAAAGCTCGGCAATCGTCATATTGCCGTTCGGCGCAAAGGAACTCTCACTGCGGCCGTTGAGTAAGCCGTATTCATAGGTCGAGACGACCGAGGGGGCGAACCAGTCGCCGTCTTTCACGTCGGCAAACTGGCCCTCGTAGACGCGAAGAAGCACGAACGGGGTGCTGTCGTCTGCCGTCGTTTCCTCCTGTGCGGGAGCGGCGGCATCCTGCGCGGGCTCCTCGCTGTAAGCAAAGGCGCTGATGCTCAGCGCAAGCGCGAGCGCCGCGACAAGCAGCGCAAAGCGGAACTTCATGGCGTTTGCTCTCTCTTTCTCACATTCTCAAAATTTCACGGGGATCACGGGACTAAAATGTTCTGATCGTCGGCGGTGATATCCGTAGCGTAGGGGTTGAGCATCGAATTCGTCATCTCGAGCACCTGCTCGGGGTCGAGCGCATAGACTGACATGCCCTTGTACCAGCCCGAGCCGTCGCCGGGGAGCGTGGCAAAGCTGATGGCGTCCGTCCCGCCCATGGAGAGCGCCTGGTTGGCAAGCCACATGAGGTTGCCGAGCGTCAGGTCGGTCTTGACATACTTTAAGAACGTTTCCGCCATCGCGGGGACATTTTCGAGCTTCATCAGCTTTTGCGCCACGGTTTTCAAAAACGCCTGCTGTGTGCCGATGCGGCCGAGGTCCTGCCGCCCGCCGTAGCCGGTGTTGTCGTTGTTGTGGCGGAAGCGCACGACCTCCATGGCCTGCTGGCCGTTAAGCTTCTGCAATCCTGCCTTGAAGTGGATGTGCAGGTCCTGATAGGGGTCGTCGTAGTCCATGTCGCAGGGCACGTCGAACTCAACGCCGCCGATCTGGTCGATGAGCGCGATGAACCCCTTCAGGTCGACGGAGACGTAGAAGTCCACGGGGACGCCGAGCATATCCTCAATGTTGCTGCGCAGCTTTTCCGTGCCGCCGTTATTGTAGGAGGAATTGAGCTTGTGGCCGTTGCTCATCAGCGTGTCGCGCGGGAGACTGACGACGTCGATCTTCTTGCTCTCTGCGTCAAAGCGCATGAGCATGTTCGTGTCGCTGCCGCCGGCGTCGTTATCCACGCCGTAGAGCAGGATATTATAGCAGTATTTACTTTTGCGTTCCCTGCCGTTGGAGATGGTCTGGATGGCGTCGCTGTCCTCCGCCGTGCCGTCCTGCTGCGTCTGCTGGTCCTCGTTGTCCGTGACGGGCTCAGGCGCGCGCACGACGTACTTGACCGTCGCCACGACGGCCACGGTCAGGAAAAGAAGCGACAGAAGCGTCACGACGACGCGCTCGCCGCGGCTGCCGGACTGCTTTCTTTTGCGCTTTTTGGCCTTTTTGCTGCGGCGCGGCTCATCGTCATAGCCGCGCTCGTAATAATCCTGCTCTCGCATCTCAAAATTGCTCCGATCATTTTTCTTTTGGTTTACAATAATGCATTCTACCCTGCGCGGCGGAATTGTGCAAGAGTAATTTTGCCGCGCGGGAGGCGCACTCTTATGTTAGACGCAAAAAGTCGAAAAAAGTTTCAAAATCCCTTGTATTTTTTTCGCGTGGCCATGCCGCCGCGGATGTGACGCTGGGCCTTGTTGACCTCCAGTACCTCCTTGACCTGCAAGTATAGGCTGCGGTTGAACTGCGGCAGGCGGTCCTGCAGGTCCTTGTGCACGGTGGACTTGCTCACGCCGAACTTTTTTGCCGCGGCGCGCACGGTGGCGCGGTTTTCGATGATGTAGGCGGCCAGCGCGCAGGCGCGCTCTTCCATGTTACCCTTCATGCAGCACACTCCTGACTCATGTTGCTCCATCTATATGCGTGCAGAAGGGGAATATGCGCATCGGGAATGAATACGCGGCAAAAACGTTGTGCAAAGCGGTTCAGGCGTGTTATAATTTTTCTGTTTACACCGAAGACGGCACAAACGAAACGACAGGGAGGTCCTGCATGGAAAATAAACTCATCCGCAGCAAATACTTTTTATACCTGACCGAATTTTTTGCCGGTATGTCCGTCATGGCGGTCGAGCTCGGTGCGAGCAGGCTCATGGCCCCGTACTTCAGCTCGTCGCAGATCGTGTGGACCGTGATCATCGGCGTCATTATGATCGCGATGGCGATCGGCAACGTCTGGGGCGGCAAGCTCGCCGACAAGAGCGCGACGCCCGATAAGCTCTACCGCCGCCTCATCATCGCGGCCATCTGGATCGCGCTCATCCCGTTTGTGGGACGGTACCTGATCGCGGGCATCTCGCTGCTGCTGGCGCTTTTTGTGACGAAAAACTTCCTCGTCTGGGCGGCGCTCGCGGCGTGCCTTGTGATCTTCGCGTTCCCGTGCGTGCTGCTCGGCACCGTCACGCCGTCGCTCACGCGCTTCACGGTCGACAACCTCGACGACACGGGCAAGACCGTGGGCAGGCTCAACGCGCTCAACACCATCGGCAGCATCATCGGAACCTTCGTGCCGACGTTTGTGACGATCCCCGCCGTCGGCACGGCGGCAACGTTTTTGATCTTCTCCGGTGTGCTCGCGGCCATCGGCATCGCGTACTTCGTGTTTGAGAAGAAAAAGAGCGTGCCGGGGATCGTCTCCATCCTTTTGATTGCTGGACTGTGCTTTGCCCTGCCGTTTTACAGCTTCGCCTTCTGGCAGAGCGACATCACGCTTGAGGACGAGTCCATCTACAACTATTTGCAGGTGCAGGACGACGCGAAGCGCACGACGCTCTCGACGAACGTGCTCTTCGGTGTGCAGAGCGTGCAGGTCAAGGGCGACGCGCTGACGGGCATGTACTATGACTACGCGCTCGCAGCGCCCTGCATGGCGGGCATGGACGGCACGGACAACGAAAACCGCAGCGTGATGATCCTCGGCATGGGCTCTGGCACGTACGCGAGCTACTGTACGCGCTATTTCCCCGGCGCGAGTGTGCAGGGCGCGGAGATCGACAAAAAAATTGCCGACATCGCGACAGACTACTTCGGACTTCCAGGCAGCGTGACCGTCGCGGTCGAGGACGGGCGCGCGTACCTTGCCGCGTCGAAGGAGAAGTTTGACGTCATCATGGTGGACGCCTATCAGGATATCACCATCCCGTTCCAGCTCTCGAGCGTCGAGTTTTTCAACGAGGTGTGCTCTCATTTGAAGCCGAACGGCGTGATGGTCGTGAACCTCAACATGACGTCGGCGGAGAACGGTTCGATCAACGAATACCTCTGCGACACGATGGCGAGTGTCTTCCAGCACACCGTCACCGCGCCGGTGAGGGGCAACACGAATACCGAGGTCTTCTGCACGAACGCGGATGACTGGGAGGAGACGTTCCTGCGCAGCATCGCGAATCTCAAAGACAGCGACTACGCCGACATGATGCGCACGGTCTACTCGAAGCTTACGCCCTATGAGGGCGGAAACTGCATCCTGACGGACGACAAGGCCCCTGTCGAGGTGTTGGGCATGCGCGTGCTCGATGAGCTCATCGGCGATGAGCTCAACTACTACAAAGACGAGCTGAAAACCGGCGGCCTGTCCGCACTGATCGGAAATTGAAGATAAAAAAATCCCCGCGCCCACGGCGCGGAATTCTTTTCAGGGTAGAGAGCCTCGCAGAGCATTTACCCGCAAGGGGTACGCAGCATCCGTAAGGCAGCAAAGCTGCCAACGGCTGCCCAGGTGCCGCGCACGGCACGAAATAAATTCAAATCGGTTTTCCGCCGCGACATGTGCGCCCTCCAGAGGGGCTTCTCTTGCCCGCTGCGGGGCAATTCACCTTCTGGCAGAAAACTCTTTGCGCGAAGTGGAAACCGGCGAAGTGCCGCCAGCGGCGGAAACAGCAAGTCGGTTTCGAGGAAGCGGCACGATTGGCGCGCCTGCAAGGGCGCGGGAATCGTAGTGCCGCAACGGTGTAAGGTCGAATTGTCCGCTTTTAGCGGACAACCGAGGCACAGAACGCAGCGAAACCTTCTCAAAAAAGTGGCTTTGCCACTTTTTTGATTACAAAATCAACATCAGCACAGGAATCACGACGAAGCACGCGATCGTGGAGAGCGCCGCGCCCTGCGCGGCGAATTCCTCGTCCGCGCCGTATTCCGCGGCGGCGACGACCGTCTGCGTGACGACCGGCATCGCCGTTTCAACGATGAGCACGTTATGGGCAAGGCCCGTCACGCCGAACGCCCTGCACAGTGCGACCGAGAGCGCCGGCGCGAGCAGGAAGCGGAAGATCATCGCGATGCCTAAGTCGCGGTCGAGCCGGACATTTTTGAGTCCGATGTCGTGGATGATGTAGCCCGTGAGCAGCAGCGCCAGCGGCGTGACGAGGTTGTTCATATAGCGGCAGTAGCTCATCACGAGCGAGGGAAGTTTGACTTCAAACCACACGAGCGCGAGGCCGACGAAAACGGCGATGACGGCGGGCGTGGTCAGGAATTTCTGGAGCATCTTGAGGTCAAAGCCGCGGCTCTCACCCGACCAGCGCACAAGCGAGAGGAACAAGAGCTGGACAAAGCTGGTGTTGACAAGGTAGTAGAGCATGACATAGGGCGTGCAGGTGTCGCCAAAGAGCTCGGTACACATCGCAAGGCCGACGAAGATGGCGTTCGACACCGAGCACATCATCATAAAAACGCCGAGCTTTTTGCGCGGCAGCTTTATGAGCCTGCCGACGAGCAGCGACAGAACTGTGATGACCACGGTGCCGAGCAGCGGCACGAGCAGAAAGCTGCCCGACTGAACCAGAAGATCACGGGTCAGGTTATTCGTCAGCCCGTAGACCGACATGCAGGGGATGGCGACAGAGAGCGTGAACTTGCCGATAAAGGCCTTGGCCTGCGGGCCCATCCAGCCCTTGGCCGCGCAGAAATAGCCCGTCGCCGTCAGCAACAGGATGATGGTGACGGAAGAGACCGCGTGCAGAAATCCTTCCATGGTGTGACCTCGGTGTTAAGAAATAGTTACACCAGTATAACACGCCTGCGGCAAAAGACAAGAGACGAAAAAGACGGTTGCAATGCCGGTTCGGATACGCTATGATGGGCGGAGACGAGCGCGCGGTGCGCAGCTCGGAACAACGAGATCGAGAACTTTGAGAGGAGTTTTGTTTTTATGAAAGCAGCGCTGGTCATTATGGCGGCGGGCATGGGCTCGCGCTACGGCGGCAGCAAGCAGGTGGACGGCATCGGTCCGAACGGCGAAATTTTGATGGAATACTCCATTTTCGACGCGCTGCGCGCGGGCTTCACGAAGGTGGTCTTCATCATCAAGCCCGACATGCGCGACTTGATGGAGAACATGGTCGGACATCACCTTGCCGCGCGCAAGACCGCGGACGGGGAAAACGTCGAGGTCTGCTACGCGTATCAGGATTTTTCGAGCGTGCCCGATTTTTATAAGGTGCCGTCTGAGCGCGTCAAGCCGTTCGGCACGGTGCACGCGCTGTTGTGCGCGCGCGAATTCGTGCACGAGCCGTTCGTCGTCATCAACGCCGACGACTATTACGGCGTGGACGCGTTCAAGACGATCTACGCCGAGCTCTCAAAGCTCGCCGAAAGCGGCGAGGGCACGATGGTCGGCTATGACCTCTGCAACACCGTGAGCGAGCACGGCACGGTCACGCGCGGCGTGTGCCATGTGAACGAACAGGGGATGCTCGACCGCGTGGTCGAAACGTTCCACCTAAAGCCCTGCGCCGACGGTAAGATCCGCGACATTCAGGAAGACGGCGACGGTCCGGTCTACGCGCCGGAGACGCCGGTGTCGATGAACTTCTGGGGCTTTACGCCGTGGCTGTTTGAAAAGCTGGACGCTTACTTCAAAGACTTCCTCCGCGCGCTGCCGGACGGCGAGCTCAAAAAGGAGTGCCTGCTGCCGAGCCTGATCGGCGAGCTCATCGACCGCGGCGAGCTCAGCGTCTCCGTCCTGCGTTCGAGCGCGCGCTGGTTCGGCATGACGTATCACGAGGATAAAGAAATGGTGCAGCGCGAGCTTCAGAAATTACATGACGCGGGCGTGTACCCCAAAACGCTGCGCGCGTGAGCGAGACAAATCGAAAAAATCTGCCGCCTCCGGACATACTAAGTCCGGAGGTGATTTTTATGCCGCGAAAAGACCCCGGCATGCCGTATGACCTGGCACCGATGCTCAAGGCGCGCTTCGGCCAGCCGGACGACTGCGCCGATCTTGTCAACAAGTACGGCACCTATAACATCCAGCCGACGTCGGACACGGAAAATCTGTTCCCGCTCATCGCGCCGGGCCTTCCTGAGCAATGGAAGCGCATGGCGGTCGGCAAGAAGGACGTTGAAAACTTGCAATAAAGCAAACGGGAGGGAGACGCGTATCGCGTCTCCCTTTTTCTTCTCCAAAATCCCTGAAACGGCAAGGGAAAATGGGCTTTTTCCCAAAAAGCAAAAAAGATACATACAGGTTCGACAAAAAAGTGAATGACAAAATGGAGAAATTTATTGCTGGTATACAAATTGAGAACGTTGCTGGCACTTGCTTTACTGCTAAATTCGTATAAAGTAAAGGCAAGAGTTGTCTGCCGGGGAAGCGGCTATGAGAGAGACCGCCTTCCGGCGCGACTTGCCAATATGAAGGAGGAGAGAGAATGGAAACCAAAAGTAACGCGAAACTGAAAGCTCTGTTTATCATCCCGTCAGTCGTCGGCGTCATCCTGTTCATGATCCCGGTCAAGAACGCAGCAGGTGAATGGACCGTTGTGGTCAAGATCCTGGCCGACATCATCTCTGGTGTCATCGGTGGCTTCCTGCCGCTGCTGTGCGTGCTGATCCTCACCGTTTCGGCAGTGATGTCCCTCATTGCGCTGGCAAAGCCCAAATTCATTATGAATAGCGACATCATGAAGGAATGCTTCGCCTGCAAACCCATCTGGGTCGTGATCCGTGTGCTCGCGGTCATCTTCGTGTGGCTCACCTATCTCGGTGTGGGCGAGGAAGATGTGGGTCTCGTCGGTATGATCACCGGCGGCGGTCAGGGCGGCTTCGTCCTCTATGACCTGCTCACCACGCTCGTTATCATCTTCGTTATCGCGGCCCTGCTGCTGCCGCTGCTGCTCGACTTCGGCCTGCTCGAATTCGTCGGCGCGCTGCTCACCAAGGTCATGCGTCCCCTCTTCAAGGTCCCCGGCCGCGCGGCGGTCGACTGCATCACCTCCTGGATCGGCGACGGTACGCTCGGCGTTATGCTCACCTGCAACCAGTATGAGGGTGGCTACTATTCCGCCAAGGAAGCAAGCATCATCGCAACGCTGTTCTCTGCCGTTTCCATCACGTTTACCCTTGTCGTTCTCGACACGGTCGGCATGCTCGACAAGTTCGGCATCTACTACCTCATCGTCTGCCTCGTCGGTATCATCTGCGCGATCGTGTGTCCCTACCTCTACCCCCTGCGCAAAAAGCCCAACACGTACTTAGTCGAAGGCAAGGCCGCTCCCGACACCCTCCCCGAGGGCTACAAGAGCAACGTCGAGTACGGCATGGACCTCGCCATGAAGCGCGTTGCCGAGCACAAGGGCATCGGTGAATTCTTCAAGAGCGGCGCCAAGAACGCCTGCAGCATGTGGTTCGGCGTTCTGCCCTCCGTTATGGCCATCGGTACCATCGCACTGATCCTTGCCAACTACACGCCGATCTTTGAATGGCTCGGCATCCCGTTCCGCCCGCTGCTCCAGCTTCTTCAGGTGCCCGAAGCGGATGCTGTTGCCTCCACGATGATCGTCGGCTTCACCGACATGCTCACCCCCGCCATCCTGATCGCGGAGTCCACCAGCCAGATGGCCAAGTTTATTGTCGCGGTCGTCTCCGTCACGCAGGTGCTTTACCTCTCCGAGGTCGGCGGCCTGATCCTCGGCTCCAAGCTTCCTCTCAACATCTGGGAGCTGTTCGTCATCTTCCTGGAGCGCACCATCATCAGCCTGCTGATCGTCTGCCCCATCGCACATCTGCTGTTCTAAGAGGAAAAGGGCTTTTCCTTACTCAAAGCACTGATCCAAAGGAGAAGAGGCGTCTGAAAGGACGTCTCTTCTCTTATTATTTTGCGTATTTATATCACATGCACAAAAATGACTGTACAAAACCGCACGGCATATGATAAAATGCGAAAAGAGATAGCGTCCGCATGCGTGATGTACTGCTGCGGCCGAAATGAGAGAGCGGCCGCGAAGCGGGAGAAAGAAGAGAACAAGCCATGAAAGTCAATATCGACAAGTATTCCAAGGTGCCGGTCTATCTGCAGATCGCCGACCAGATCAAGTCGCAGATCATCAGCGGCGCGCTGCCGCGAGGAAGCGCGCTGCCGAGCGAGCGCGCGCTCGCGCAGATCATCGATGTGCACCGCAATACCGTGGTCAAGGCCTACAGCGAGCTCAAGAGCGACGCGTGGATCGAGTCGCGCCAGGGCGTGGGCTACATCGTGGCCGCGGCAAACGACGAAAATGACGCGCAGGACGAAAGGGGCGGCGAGGGCGCGCAGCCCGGCCGCGTCAACTGGGTCAGCGAGGTGGCGGAAAAGTACCTCGACATGGAAAAGACATTTGACGACCTGTTCCAGCGCTTTACGGACGAGAGCCACTATTCCCTCGGCAGCGGCGTCGCCTCGCGCGAGGTGTACACGTCCGAGCGTGTCGCGGGCGATATCGCGGCGCTGCTCACGGGCAGCGGCCCGTGCCAGTATTTTTTCAGCCCCTATAAGGGCGATAAATTCCTGCGGCAGAAGCTCGTGGCCTTTCTCGGCACGAAAGGCGTGAAGGCGTCCTCGGGCGAAATTCAGATCCTCTCGGAGACGAATCAGGCGCTCGACTTTATCGTGACGCTGCTCGTCAAGCCCGGCGACAGCGTCGTGATGGAGGAGCCCGTCCACCCTGATATGTACCGTGTGATGGAGCTTGCGGGCGCGAAAATTTTGACCGTTCCCGTCGACGAGAACGGCATGAACTGCGAGGTGCTCGAAAGCCTGCTCACGCAGACGCGCCCGCGCCTGATCTTCGTCAATTCAAGCTATCACGACCCGACGGGAAACATTTTGTCGCTCGAGCGGCGCAAGAAGATCGTTGAGCTCTCGAACCGCTACCGCGTGCCGATCGTGGAGGAGGACGCGGCGAGCGAACTCGTCTACGACGGCGATAAGCTCCCGCCGATCAAGGCGTTCGACACGATGGGCAACGTCATTTACATCTATTCGTTTTCACTCACGTTCATCCCGGGACTGAGCCTTGCTTTCATCACGGGTAACCGCGATTTTATCCGCGCGCTGAGCTACCTCGTCTCCGTGCGGTTGATGGCCTCAGACTGGATGACGCAAAAGCTCCTCGGCATGTACCTGGACGACGGCATTTACTACACGTCGCTTTTAAAATTTCGCGACGTCTACCGCACGAATCGAGATTTGGTATGCCAAAGGCTCGACGAGCTTGCGCCGCTCGGCGTGAGTTATACAAAGCCGAGAGGCGGCGTATATGTCTGGTGCAGGCTGCCGGACGGGGTGGACAGCAAGCAGTTTATCCGCAGGGCCTACAACATGGGCGTCACGCTGATCCCCGGATACGTTTTTTACCCCTGCAAGAACGGCGGGCGCGACCATATCCGCATCAACTACTCCTACGAGCCGCGCGAGCGGCTGGAGCGCGGCATGGACGTATTGCGCAAAGCGCTGGAAGAAGAACTGGAGGAGTAACTGGCACACAAAATGGCAAAACCACTGATACATCACAAGCGCCTTTTGAAAGTGTATACTTTACTGCGTAATAACGGTAAAACGATCCGTAAAGAAGCCGCGCATCGCGGCGAGACGATCGAAAACACAGCGGGGTGTACGGGCGGTCGATGAGAGAGCCGCCGGCATCCCGGGAAAGGGAGCACGACTATGTATTCAGGCATCCATAACTTTTCCGAGATCGGAAAGCTCAACAAGGTGCTGCTGCACCGCCCCGGCGAGGAGCTGGAATCGCTGACGCCCGCGACGCTCGAGCGCCTGCTGTTTGACGACATCCCGTACTTAAAGGTCGCCCAGGAGGAGCACGACCGCTTTGCCGAGGTCCTGCGCGAAAACGGCGTCGAGGTCATCTACTATGTCGACGAGGTCGCCAAGGCCATTGCCGACCCCGCGCGCCAGATCCAACTGGTCAACGACTTTTTGAACATCAGCAAGATTCACGCCAAGGGCCTGCGCGCGAGCATGACGAGCCTTCTTCTCGACATGCCGCCCAAGCAGATGGTGACGAAGATGATCGCGGGCATCAAGCGCTGCGAGGTCGCCACCAAACAGCCGACGTCGCTGATGGACTTAGTCGACGACGACTATCCGTTCGTCTCCGACCCGATGCCGAACCTGTACTTCACCCGCGACCCCGGCGCCTGCGTGGGCGAGGGCATCAACATCCATCGCATGCATACCCCTGCGCGCAAACGCGAGAGTCTGCTCTTAAAGTACATGTTCCTCTACAACCGCGACTTTGCCACGCAGGACAACAAGATGTGGTACGACCTGTCCGACAGCTACTCGATCGAGGGCGGCGACGTGCTCGTGCTTTCCAAGGACATCGTGGCCGTCGGCCTGTCTGAGCGCACGACGGTCTCCGGTGCGGAGACGTTCGCGCGCAATCTTCTGCAAAATTCCGACTTTAAGAAGGTGCTCGCCTTCGACATTCCCGAGACGCGCGCGTTCATGCACCTCGACACCGTGTTCACGATGGTCGACTATGATAAGTTCACCATCCATCCCGAGATCGAGGGCCCGCTGAGCGTTTATGAGATGACGCTCGACGAGCACGGCGAACTCCGCTTCGGCGCGATCAAGGAAGAGCTCAAGGACATTCTGGCCCTCGAGCTCAAGCTGCCCGCGGTCGACCTGATCCGCTGCGGCGGCGGTGACCTGATGGCCGCGCAGCGCGAGCAGTGGAACGACGGCTCGAACACGCTGTGTATCGCGCCGGGCCGCGTCATCACCTATGAGCGCAACTATGTGACCAATGACTTGCTCGCAAAGCACGGCCTCGACGTGCTGACCGTGCCGTCTGCCGAGCTGTCGCGCGGCCGCGGCGGCCCGCGCTGCATGTCCTGCCCCGTCAACCGCGACGACCTGTAAAAAATTCCACCGCAGAACGAGAGAAGAGAGAAGAGCTCATCCGCGCCGGCAGCTGGCCGGGCGGAGGAAAATGGGAGAGAGCCATGAAGAGCAAGCGACAAGAGAAGATCCTGGAGCTGATCGAAAAGTACAATATCGAGACGCAGGAAGAGCTCATCGCGCGTCTCGCCGAGTGCGGCATCGAGAGCAAGCAGACGACCGTCTCGCGCGATATCAAGGAGCTGTACCTTTATAAGGAGCCGATCGGCGGCGGCCGCAGCCGCTACGCCGTGTCCGGCAAGGCCGACCACATCGACAACACGAAGCGCCTGAAGCTCATTTTGAACGAGTGCAGCGTGGGCGTGGACTATGCGGGGATCGTTGTGCTGCTCAAGACGCTGCCGGGGCTCGCCGACGCGGCGGGCGCGGCCATCGACGCGATGAAGCTGCCCAATATGCTCGGCTGCATCTCCGGCAACGATGCCGTGGCGATCGTCGCCCGCGGCGAGCAGGAGGCCGAGCGCCTGTGCGGTGAGCTGCGCCAGTACTGCAAGTGAACGAGAGAGACGAGACTGAGAGAGGACAGGGGGGCGGAGCGATCCGCCCTCCCTGTTCCGCCTAAAAACCAATTAAACCGC
The DNA here is from genome assembly GCA_040095065.1 of Hominicoprocola fusiformis. GTDB lineage: Bacteria > Bacillota > Clostridia > Oscillospirales > Oscillospiraceae > Hominicoprocola. Next base: position 3,738 of record JBBNGO010000048.1, on the reverse strand, counting down.
AAGGTATTTCTAAATCACGACAAAACTCAACAGGTATTAAAAGTTTTACTACCGACAAAATTCGACGGGATTCCGCTTGAAGATTATTTTTTGAGTGTTATAATAAATTTATCAATCGAATGATTTGTGCGGCTCGCGAAAGTGGGGCAAAGCGTACAGACAAAGGCACAGCCGGCGAAAACCGGTGCCGCAAAGCTATGGGTCTAAACGGCCATGAGCCGCACGACAGCCGGGCTGCCTAAGACGGAGAACTCTCCTTCCTCGGGTCCACAGGGACAAGAGGGAGGATTTTTTTATGAGAGAGAAGAAGTTCGGCAAGCGCTGTCTCACATGGGTCTTAGTGCTGATGATGACCCTCTCGCTCCTGCCGGTCAGCGCACTGGCGGAAGACGGGGAAGCACGTTTTTACGGTAAAAACGTCACGAGCACGTATGCTCGTGATAATGCCTCGGCGAATGTAGCTACGGTGAAGAATACGGACACCGAGGGCGCTGTGCTTGAGGCGGAGGGACGAATGGAAGTCCCTGAGGAGAAGTTGATTTTTGATAAAGCTAAGGGCGTGATCAAGGGCATTGATGCGGATTGGCTTGCCGAAAATAAGGATAAGCCGCTTTCTGTTACCATTCCGGCGAAGATTGACGGCGTAGCGGTGACAACTATCGGCATTCAGGCGTTTCAACATTGCAATAATTTGGTTCGCATTGATCTGTCCGGTACAAAAATTACAGCGATTCAGAAGAGAGCATTTTATGAGTGTACAGCGTTGAAGGAAGTCATTCTTCCTGATTCGCTGGAAATGCTCGGAAATCTTGAAAATGATGGCGGATGGTACACAGCTGGTTCTATCTTCTATGGATGCTCCAACATGGAAAGCATTCGTACAGAGAGTTCCGATGCAGATGCAACTTTTGAGTTACCTGAAACGCTTAAAGCAATCGGGAAACATACTTTCTACGGTTGCTTCAAAAACGATGTTAAGGTAGTGATTCCCGAGTCGGTAGAGGAAATTTGGCAAGAGGCGTTCTATTATAAGAAGGGAAGCGTTGATCATATCACTCAGATCGTGCTTAAGAGAACAGACGTCAGCGGCTATAACACGGAAGCATTTGATTTTCGGAGCGGGAGCAGCCGTATGCTTGTTTTTGCCAATAAGACGGCATATGACAACTACAAACCACGGAGTGCTATAAAGAGAATAATGACCTATCCGGTCGAAATCACCTTTGAGGGTACCGATAAAACAGAACTGCACCTGAACGGCAAGCCGCTTGGGTATCAGCCGGATAATACGACCGGATTCTGGGAACTCAATGATGCGTATGCACTGCCCACAGCACCGGGTTCCGGCACTCCTGTCGATCCGAAGCCCGGATATGAATATGTGACCGGCGGTGGCTGGAAGCTCAGAGAAAACGATGAGGTTCTGGACGTTACCAAGAATCTGAGAGCTGACCAAGATGCAGTAACGGCTGTTTCCGGTGGCGGCAAGTATGAGATCCTTGCGCCCACGATCTCCTATCTGGTAGACGGAAAAACCGAAGATGTCGATGCTGACCAGCCCTTCACCGTAACCATCGGCGACGGCAAGGAACACTCGATCGGTATTCAGGTCGATCACCCGCTGCTGAAGGAAAAGCAGCAGGGCACTGACGAGGATTACGTTTACTTTGAGTACTACTGGTTTGACGAAGTATCGCTCGGAGACGGAACGAACAATTTTAACGGCCCGAGAAGCAAGGAAGAACAGGAGCGCTTTTCTACCGCAACAAGCAATGTGGAAATTAAATATGTGGACGGCGAGCATAATACCATTCCCATTGCAAAGACGGAACACGCGAGATATGAAGGCAGCTCCTATGAGGGCTATAATGACTACTATCTTGTAGTGGTGTTCGGTTATCATGTTGTGAATGGCAAAAAGGCCGATACGCCATTCTATCTCAGTGCAAATAACGGTATCGGTGTTGGGAACGCCAATGCGACGCATGGACCGCATCTGTTGCAGGTCAAGGTCGATGAAGTGCGTGTCATTACCGCAACCGCCGACGAGCACGGCAAGATCGACCCCGCCGCGGGCACGGTCACCGTACCCAAGGGCGAAAGCAAGACCTTTACCATCACGCCCGATTCCGGCTACCGCATCAAGGACGTGCTGGTGGACGGCGTAAGCGTCGGCGCGGTGAGCACGTACACGTTTGAAGATGTGGTGGAGAACCACATGATCCACGCTACCTTTGCAAGGAAGCACACGCCCACCCCCTCCACACCCACCGTCGAGATTCCTGATGACGATGCCCTCGGTCTGAACACGACGGATCACTTCGCCTATATTGTCGGCTACGGCAACGGCGAGGTCCGCCCGCAGAACAACATCACCCGCGCCGAGGTCGCGACCATCTTCTTCCGCCTGCTGACCGACGACGTCCGCGACGAGAACCTGACCAAGACCAACCGCTACTCCGATGTGGCCGCTACCTCCTGGTACAACACCGCGGTCTCGACCCTCAGCTCCATGGGCATCATCACGGGCTATCCCGATGGCACGTTCCGCCCGAACGCCGCCATCACCCGCGCTGAGTTCGCCGCCATCGCCGCCCGCTTCGACAACGACGGCGACAAGACCGCTGCGAAGTTCAGTGACATCGCGAACCACTGGGCCAGGGACGAGATCAGCATCGCCTACAACAACGGCTGGATCAACGGCTATCCCGACGGTACCTTCGGTCCCCAGCGCGACATCACCCGTGCCGAGACCATGACGCTCGTCAACCGCGTGCTGAACCGCCAGCCCGAGACCGCGGATGACCTACTCCCCGATATGGTCACCTGGACGGATAACGCCGATAAGAACGCCTGGTACTACCTCGCCGTTCAGGAAGCGACGAACAGCCACTACTACGAGTTCAAGACGAACTCCCAGTATGAGAAGTGGACCGAGCTGCGCGAGACCCGCGACTGGTCCCAGCTTGAAAAGTAAAAAATGAAAAAGAATGGGAACGCCGAGCGTTCCCATTCTTTTTATCGTTTTTGCAGCAATTACACGTTGCCGATGGTCGCGACCATGACGGCCTTGATGGTGTGCATGCGGTTCTCCGCCTCGTCGAAGACCTTGGAGTTGGGGGAGAGGAAGACCTCGTCCGTGACCTCGCGGATATCATAGCCGAGCTCCTTCTGCGAAGCGGCCATCGTGGTGTCGAAGTCGTGGAAGGACGGCAGGCAGTGCAGGAAAATGCAGTCGGGATTCTCGGTGGCCTTGAGCACCTCGCCCGTGACCTTGTAGGGGGTGAGCAGCTTGACGCGCTCGGGGATCTTGTCCTCTTCGCCCATGGAAGCCCAAATATCGGTGTAGAGGGCGTCCGCGCCCTTGATGAGTTCTCTGTCCTCCCCGTACTCGACGACGGCGCCGGTCTCCTTGCCGACCTCGCGGCAGTATTCGACGACGTCAGCGGCGGGCGCGAGCTCCTTCGGACCCCAGCCGACATAGTGGATGCCGAGCTTAGCGCAGATGTACATCAGGCAGTAGGCGACATTGTTGCGCGTGTCGCCGCAGAAGACGAGCTTGCACTTGCTCAGAGGCTTTTTGGTGTTCTCCATCAGCGTGAGGATGTCGGCAAGCGCCTGCGTCGGGTGGTCGACGTCGGTCAGGCCGTTCCACACAGGCACGCCCGCGTTGGCGGCGAGACCCTCGACGACCTTCTGGTCGTAGCCGCGGTACTCGATGCCGTCGTAGAAGCGGCC
>JBBNGO010000047.1:0-20081 GCA_040095065.1 Hominicoprocola fusiformis | reverse complement strand
CTGCCAATGTGCGGGGTCAAGGGGCAAGGCCCCTTGCGTTCTCTTGGGGGATCTAAAGGGGGCCATTCTCTCACGTGAGAGAATGGTCCCCTTTGCCCGTTCCCTTGCACGGTGCAGGGAATAAAGACGAAGCGCCTTCGGCGCTGCTTTTTCCCGCCCTTGCAGGGCGGACACTTAATATGCTATACTTTTATAAAAAGTATCAAAAAGGAGTCCCTTTATGACCTACCCCTGCCTTGTGCTCGATCACGACGACACCGTGGTCAACTCCACCGCGACGGTACACTATCCCTGCTTTGCCGAGTATACGGCGAAGTTTTTCCCCAAGGCGAAGCGCTACACGCTGGAGGAATACGTCCTCAAAAACTTTGACCCCGGCGTCTATGACTTTTTCCACGGCGAGGTCGGCATGACCGAGGAGGATATGAAGCACGAGCAGGCGTACTGGCACGAATACGTCCAGCACCACGTGCCGCAGGTTTACGACGGGATGCGCGATATTCTGTGGGACTACGTGCACGCGGGCGGCACGATCTGCGTCGTGTCGCACTCGCTCTCGCCGAACATTCTGCGCGACTACCGCGAAAATAAGCTCCCCGAGCCGAAGCTCGTCTACGGCTGGGAGGTGCCAAAGGACCGGCGCAAGCCCCAGCCGCACGCGCTCTATGATATCATGGAAAAGCTCGGCTTCACCGCCGAGCAGATGCTCGTGCTCGACGACTTAAAGCCCGGATATGACATGGCAAAGGCCGCGAATGTGCGCTTCGCCGCCGCGGGCTGGTCGAACGACATCCCAGAGATCGAGGCGTTCATGCGTCAAAACTGCGACCTGTACTTTAAGACCGTCGAAGCGTTCGGCGACTATCTTCTGCACGGAAAGGAAGCGTAACTATGGCAAAGCGCATCACAAAGATCGTCCTCACGGGCGGCCCCGCGGCGGGCAAAACCACGCTCGTGAGCCGTGTGCTCAAGGAATTCAAGCAGGAGGACGGCTGGCGCGTCATCACGATCCCCGAGACGGCAACTGAGCTCATTTCGGGCTTTGGCATCAAGCCCTTTGACAACTGTATGTCGATGCTGCAATTTCAGGACTTTGTCGTCGGCGATCAGATCCACAAGGAAAAGCTCGCACTGGATGCCGCGCAGCTCGTGCCGGAGGACAATATTCTCATTCTCTACGACCGCGCGCTGATGGACGACAAGGCCTACGTGTCGGATGAGGAGTTCGCGCAGGTCATCGCGCGCTTTGACGGCCGCACCGAAGAGCGTGTGCTCGCCAATTACGACATGGTGCTCCATCTCATCACCTGCGCTAAGGGCGCGGAGTTTGCCTATGACCTCGGCAACAACGCGCGCACGGAATCCATCGAATTCGCGCGCGAGATGGACGACCGCACACTGCGTGCGTGGAGCGCGCACCCGAATCTGCGCATCATCGACAACGACGCAAATTTCAACAATAAAATCGAACGCGCCCTGCGCGAAATTTACCGCGCCGTGGGCGAGGTCGAGCCGATGGCGCAAAAGCGCAAGTACCTCATCGCCATGCCCGACATGGCGGCGTTTTCCCACAAATACCGTGCCGCGGCCATCGACATGACGCAGACGTATCTCGCGCTGACGAACCCGAACATCGAGCGCCGCGTGCGCATGCAGAAAAGCGGCGCGGAGACGCTGTACTTCTACACCGAAAAGCATCGCATGGAAAACGGCGAAAAATGGGACACCGAGCGCCCCATCTCGCAGAAGCAGTATGAAAAATACCTCTTAGAGCGCGACACGGCGCTCTCGCCCGTGCGCAAGACAAAGTACCGCTTCGTCTTCGCCGACCGCCGCTGCGAGATCGACGTGTACCCCTTCAGCGCAGAAAGGGCCGTGCTGTTCCAGTATGGGGAAGGCAGCGCCGCGCTGCCGGAAGAGATCACCGTGCTCCGCGAAGTGACGGGGGACGCGGATTACAAAAACCGCAAGTTGGCAGCTTTGCAAAAGCTGTGAAAATTTTTTGGGGGTTCGCACAAGCGCGAAAAAGCACACGCGCCCAGTGTGGTCGCAAAAAAAGAGCTGTCCTTTCGGACAGCTCTTTTTCATTCCGCTGCGTGGGACGCATCCAGCGGCTTGACATATTTCTTATAGCAATACAAAAAGTATGCGATCTCCGCCGCGCCCGTGAGTACCCACGAGAACGGATAGAGCATATAGAGCGAGCGGATCGTATGGAAGTGGGCGAACACGGTGTAGATCCACGCCACGCGGAACACGCACGAGCCGAGGAACACGAAGATCATCGGCACGAGGCCCTTTCCAAGGCCGCGCGAGGCGGCGGTGGTGCAGTCCATCGTGGCCGAGATCGGGAACGAGAAGCACATGACCCAGATGCGCGCGAGGCCCGCCTCGATGACGTCGGATTCCGACGTGAAGAGCGAGAGAAACTGGTGCCCGAACAGCAGGAACAGCCCGCCGAGCACCGCTGCGGCTACTGCGGAATAGCAGAGCGTCAGCAGGTAGCTCTTGAGCACGCGGCGCGATTTGCCCGCGCCGTAGTTCTGCCCGACAAAGCTCGAGCAGGCGATGTAAAACGCGTTCATCACGGAGTAGACGAGGTTATCCACATTGCCCGCCGCGGAGTTACCCTCGACGACGACGGTGCTGAACGAATTGACGCCCGCCTGAATGAAGAGGTTTGCGACCGAGAAGATCGCGTTCTGCAAACCTGCCGGCACGCCGACAGACAGCGCGTGGATGGCCTTGTCCTTGTGGAAGCGGACCTCTTTTAAGCTGAGGCTGTAGATATCCTTGCTGCGCATGAGCGAGCGGACGATGAGCCCCGCGGACACGCACTGCGAGAGCATGCTCGCGAGCGCGACGCCGTCGGTCGACATCCCGAGCCCGATGACGAACACAAGGTCGAGGATGACATTGAGCACGCCCGCGGTGGAAAGGAAGATGAGCGGCGTTTTCGTGTCGCCGATGGCATTCAGAACGCCGTTGCCGTAGTTATAGAGTGCGGCGGCGGGCATGCCAAGGAAGTAGATGCGAAGGTACAGCTCCGCGCCGTCGATCAGATCGTCGCGCGTGTTCAGAAGCTCGAGCAGCGGGCGGGCAAAGATAAGGCCCAGCGCCAGCATCAAAAAGCCCGCGATCAGACAGACAAGAAACGACGTGTGGACGGATTCGCGCACGTTTTTCTCGCTGCGCGCGCCGAAATGCGTGGCGACAAGCACGTTGACGCCGCTGCCAAGGCCCATCAGAAAGCCTGTGAACAGGAAAATGAGCGTCGTGGTCGAGCCGACCGAGCCCATGGCGGCGGAGCTTGAAAAGCGGCCGACGACCGCAAGGTCGACCATGCTGAAGAGCATCTGCAAAAGGTTAGTGAACATCAGAGGCAGCGAAAAGCCGATGATCTGGCGGCCAAGGCTGCCCTGCGTCATATCGAGCGTGGCGGAACGCGCCATAAAATATCCCTCTCTCATTCTCTATTCAGAGTCCTATCCTTATAGCATACTTTTCCCCGCTTTGCAAGCGGGAAGGGTGCGGCGCGCAAAAAATAACGAAAAACAGCGGAATTTTTTTCAAAAAAGCCGCAAACTGCGCGCAAAAACGCTTGCATTCCGCAGCTTTGTGTGATAGTATGCTTGTGTTATGGATGCAGGAAACGCAGAGTGGACCGTTTGGCCCGCTCTTTCTTTTGCAAATTTCGGAAAAAACACGGATTGCGAGGGATACAATGAAGAAAGTGACAGAGACCGTGCGCGAACTGGCGCTCCCCGTGGTCGAAGAGAACGGCTGCAAGCTCTGGGACGTGGAATATGTCCGCGAGGCCGGACAGTGGTATCTGCGGATCTACATTGATAAGGACGGCGGCGTGAACATCCTCGACTGCGAGGCCATCTCCCGCGCGCTGAGCGATATTCTGGATGAGGCCGACCCCATCGAGTCGAGCTACATTTTCGAGGTCGCGTCCGCCGGCGCGGAGCGCCCGCTCAAGCGGCCCGGTGACTTTGAGCAGTTCATGGGCTCGCCCGTGCTCTTGAAGACCTACAAGCCCGTGGACGGGCGCAAGGAATTTTCCGGTGACCTCGCGGGCTACGACAACGGCGCGGTCACGCTTCGCATCGGCGAAGAGGAAAAGCGCTTTGAAAAGGACGCGGTCGCGCTCGTGCGCCTGCGCTGCGACTTTTAACCAAAAAGAATACCAATTACTTTGATTATACAGAATAGGAGCATACCCATGAAATGTGATGAAATCTTCGCAGCGCTTGCGATGCTGGAAAAGGAACGCGGCATTTCTCAGGCCTTTATGATGGATAAGATCGTTCAGGCGCTCACCACCGCCTACAAGCGCGACCACGAGGGCGTGGAAAACGTCGTGGTCGATGTGGACGAGGGCAAGCGCGAGCTCAAGATGTTCGTGCAGAAGGAAGTCGTGGATGAGGTCGAGAACCCCGGCACGCAGATGAGCCTCGATGACGCGAAGGCCATCTCCGCCAAGTACAATGTCGGCGATATCGTCAACATTCCCGTCGACAACATCGAATTCGGCCGCATCGCCGCGGGCAACGGCAAGCAGGTCATCATCCAAGGCCTGCGCGAAGCCGAGAGCGGCATGGTCTACGACGAATACAACTCCAAGCAGCATGAAATTCTCACCGGTGTCGTCACGCGCATCGATCCCCGCACGGGCAATGCGTCCCTTCGCATCGGCACCGGCACGGAAGCGACAGACGCCATTCTTCTCGCCGGCGAGCAGGTCAAGGGCGAGACACTTGTCGAGGGCCAGCGCATCAAGGTCTACCTTGTCGATGTGCGCCGCCAGTCCCGCGGCCCGCAGGTCGTGATCTCCCGCACGCACCCGGGTTTGGTCAAGCGTCTTTTCGAGCTCGAAGTGCCCGAAATTTACGACGGCACAGTCGAAATTCGCTCCATCGCCCGCGAGGCGGGCTCCCGCACGAAGATGGCGGTGTGGAGCAACGACGAGAACGTCGACCCCATCGGCGCGTGCGTCGGCCCCCACGGCCAGCGCGTGAACAGCATCGTCGAAGAGCTGCGCGGCGAAAAGATCGACATCATCAAGTACAGCGACGATCCCGCGGAGTACATCGCCGCGGCGCTCGCTCCGGCGGACGTTGTCGACGTGCGCCTTGCCGAAGAGGGCAAGGCCTGCCGCGTCATCGTGCCCGACGATCAGCTTTCCCTTGCCATCGGCAAGGAGGGCCAGAACGCGCGCTTAGCCGCGCGCCTCGTCGGCTACAAGATCGACATCAAGCCCGAGAGCTATCGCGAAGAAGAGTGATCTTCAAAAATGTGCATAGGCACATTTTTGAGCTTCAATTTGCACCCCGCTGCGCGCACTCGCTTGCGCTCGCACACTTGCGGGGCGAGAAGTGTTTTTACTGACGCACCGGTCGCCAGTAAAAACGATTTCAGTTCATTTGCGCCGTGCGCGGCGCAAAAAAGTCCGAGGCGCTGAAAGCGCCAAAGAGGAGGGCGGCTCATGCAGAAAGTGAAGAAGATCCCGCAGCGCCAGTGTGTGGGCTGCCGCGAGATGAAGGACAAACGCGCGCTCATCCGCGCCGTCAAATCGCCGCAAGGCGAGGTGTCGCTCGACTTTACGGGCAAAAAGCCCGGGCGCGGCGCTTACGTCTGCCCGAACAGCGAATGCCTCAAGCGGGCGCGCAAATCCCGCGCGCTCGAGCGCGCGCTGGACACGGCCATCCCCGAGAGCGTCTACGAAGAAATGGAAAAGGAGATGGCAAACGGTGGATAAACTGCTCAATCTGATCGGCCTTGCCAAAAAGGCCGGAAAGCTGGAGGTCGGTGAAGAGCCCGTCGGCGCGGCGGCACGAAGCAAGCACGCGCGGCTCATCCTCATCGCCTCGGATGCGGCGGACAACACGCGCCGCCGCGCGCTCCACTTCGGCGAGGCGGGCGAGTGCATCTGCCTTGAGATTCCGCCGACGAAGGAGGACCTCGGCAGAGCGCTGGGGCGCACGTCGTGCGCGCTGCTGGCGCTGACGGACATCGGCTTTGCCGAGGCCGTCGCGAAAAAGCTGGCGGAGAGTGACGAAGCGCACTACGGCGAGGCGGCCAAGCGCCTGACGATCAAGGCGGCCCGCGCCGCCGAGCGGAGGAAAGAGCTCAAGCAGCACGAAAAAAATGTGCGCACCGGCAAGAAAAAGCCGCATCAGGAAGAGCCGCAGCCCGCTCCCGCCGCAAAGGCCAAGAGCGCGGAAAAGAGCGAGAGCAAGCGCCCGAGAGGCGCGGTCAAGCACGGACGCACGCGCGCCGAGAGAGAAAAGGCGCACCGCGCCGCGGAAAAGCAGCGCGCGGCAAGGCGCTTTGCCCATTCCCGCCCCGTGAAGAAGGGCAAGGGCAGCATCAAGAAAGACAGTAAGCAGAGATCACAACACACGGAGGTGCAATAATTTGGCTACTACAATGAACAAGAACAAGGTATCCGATATGGCAAAGGACTTCGGCCTTACGTCGAAGGACATTCTGTCCGTTCTGAGTACCTATGAGGACGGGAGCAAGAAGCCTTCGCAGGTGTTGTCCGCGGACGAGGTCAACCTGATCTTCGAGCATCTGACGCAGAAGCATCAGGTGAAGATCGAGTCGATCTACGCCGAGTCTGCGCCCAAGAAAAAGCCCGAGCCCAAGGCTGCCCCCGCCCCCGCGCAGAACCAGCCGAAGGCGAATAACGCTCAGAACCAACCGAGAAACAATAACGGCAATAACGGCGGCAGCCGTCCCCAGCCCCAGCAGGGCCAGCAGGGCCAGCAGGGCAAGCTCGCCCAGCCGCAGCAGAACACCCTGCCGGTGCAGCAGCAGAGCAAGTCCACCGCCACGCAGCATCCCACGACGCGCGTGCCGGAAAAGAAGATCGTCGACACCCGCAAGGTCACGAACGTCAACCTTGACAAGTACGACGAAAAGCTGCAGGACATGGCCGAGCGCTCCGGTGACCGCCGCGACTTAGAGCGCGGCAGCAAGGAAAAGTTCCGCAACAACAGAAACCGCAACAACCGTCAGCAGCCGTTCTCCGGCAAGCGCAAGCAGGAGGAGGCCGAGAAGATGCGCCGCCTGCAGCTTGAGATCGCGAAGAAGACGCCGCTGACCGTCAAAATTCCCGACGAGATCTCCGTCGGCGAGCTGGCCTCCCGCATGAAGAAGACGGGCGCCGAGGTCGTCAAGTGCCTGATGAAAAACGGCGTGATGGCGTCCCTTTCCCAGATGATCGACTTCGACACCGCGTCCTTTGTCGCTGAAGAGCTCGGCTGCAAGGTCGAAAAGGAAGTCGTCGTGACGATCGAGGAAAAGCTCATCGACGATCACGAGGACAGCGCCGACGAGCTCCAGCCCCGCGCGCCGGTCGTCGTCGTCATGGGTCACGTCGACCACGGCAAGACGAGCCTGCTCGACTATATCCGCAACGCCCATGTTGCCTCCGGCGAGGCGGGCGGCATCACCCAGCACATCGGCGCCTATCAGGTGCAGATCAAGGGCAAGCCCATCACCTTCCTCGATACCCCGGGCCACGAGGCGTTCACCTCCATGCGTGCCCGCGGCGCGATGATCACGGATATCGCCATCCTCGTCGTTGCGGCAGAGGACGGCATCAAGCCGCAGACCATTGAGTCCATCAACCACGCCAAGGCCGCCGAAATTCCCATCATCGTCGCCATCAACAAGATGGATAAGCCCGACGCCAACCCCGAGCGCATCAAGCAGCAGCTCACCGAGTACGGCCTTGTTGCTGAAGACTGGGGCGGTGACACCATTGTCTGCCCCATCTCCGCCAAGACCGGCATGGGCATCGACAACCTGCTCGAAATGGTCGCGCTGACCGCCGAGGTCGCCGAGCTCAAGGCCAACCCCAACCGTGCCGCGTCCGGTGCTGTGGTCGAGGCACGCCTTGACAAGGGCCGCGGCCCGATCGCAACGCTGCTCGTCCAGAACGGCACGCTCCATCAGGGCGACATCATCATCGCCGGTACGGCCGTCGGCCGCGTGCGCGCGATGATGAGCGACAAGGGTCAGAAGCTCACCACCGCGGGCCCCAGCGTGCCTGTGGAGATCACGGGCCTTGGCGAAGTGCCCGAGGCCGGCGCACACTTCAATGCCGTCGCTGACGAGCGCCTTGCCCGCGAGCTTGTCGAGCAGCGCAAGGAAGAGGAAAAGCGCAAGGCCAACGCCCCCATCACGAAGGTCTCGCTCGAGGACCTGTTCAGCCAGATCCAGGCGGGCGAGATGAAGAATCTCAACATCATCGTCAAGGCGGATGTCATGGGCTCGGTCGAAGCCGTCAAGGCGTCGCTTGAGAAGATCTCCAACGACGAGGTCCGCGTGCGCGTCATCCACGGCGCGGTCGGCGCGATCAACGAGAGCGACGTCATGCTCGCCGCGACCTCGAACGCCATCATCGTCGGCTTCAACGTCCGTCCCGACGCCGCGGCGCGCGACAGCGCGGCCCGCAACCACGTCGACATGCGCATGTATCGCGTCATTTACGACGCCATCGACGAGATCGAGGCCGCTATGAAGGGTATGCTCGCGCCGAAGTTCCGCGAGGCCATCATCGGCCACGCCGAAATTCGCCAGACCTACAAGGTCTCGTCCGTCGGCACTGTCGCAGGCTGCTATGTTACCGACGGCAAGATCCAGCGTGCGTGCGATGTGCGCATCGTGCGCGACGGCATCGTCGTCCACGAGGGTCACCTCGCCTCGCTCCAGCGCTTCAAGGACTCCGTCAAGGAAGTCGCGCAGGGCTACGAGTGCGGCCTGAGCTTCGAAAAGTACAACGACATCAAGGTCGGCGATATCGTTGAAGCGTACGTTATGGAACAAATCGAGCAGTAAGACTTCAAAAATCCGCGAAGCGAATTTTTGAGTAGGATTCAGGTTGCGGCAGCGCACTCGCTGCGCTCGCACGTTTGCAGCCTGTAAAGTGTATTTCTGACGCACAGGTCGTCAGAAATACAGATCAAGATTTTTGCGCCGTGCGCGGCGCAATGTTTAGAAGCCTTAAGGTAGGGGCGGGCGTTCGCCCGCCCCTGCTTTTTTCAAAGGAGGAATAAAAATGGCAAGCAATCGCATTGGACGCATCAATGAAGAGATCCAGCGCGAGCTCAGCTCGCTCTTCCGCACGCTCAAGGACCCGCGCGTCCAGAGCGGCATGGTGACCATTACCCATGTGGACACGACGAGCGACCTGCGCTATTCGCGCATTTACGTGAGCGTTCTCGAAAAGTCGCTCGAAAAGGACGTCATTCGCGGTCTCAAGAGCGCGGCGGGCTATCTCCGGCGCGAGCTGGGCGCGAACATGTCGCTGCGCTACACGCCGGAGCTTCAGTTCATCGCGGACGACTCCATCGAATACGGCGCGCACATCTTAGAGATGCTGCGCGACCCGCGCGTGGTGAAGCCCGCGAACCCCGAAAACGAAACACTGAACACGGAGGATGAGCAGGAATGACCGTTTCCGAAGTCGCGGCATACCTCCGCGCGCACGACAAGTACCTCATTCTCACCCATCGCCGTCCGGACGGCGACACGCTCGGCTGCGCTGCGGCGCTGTGCGCCATGCTGCGCCAGACGGGCAAGACCGCGGGCATCCTCTATAACCGCGAGACGACCGAGCACTTCGAGCAGTACGTCGAGCAGTATTGGGTCGCGGACGATTTTGACTATGAGACGGTCGTCTCCGTCGACCTCGCCGCGCTGAGCCTGTTCCCCGACAATGCCGAGATGTTCAAAACGCGCGTCGACCTCGCCATCGACCATCACCCGAGCTACGAGGGCTTCGGCAAAGAGAGCTGTGTGCATCCCGAGTGCGCCGCCTGCGGCGAAATTCTGTGCGAGCTCGCGCAGGAATTAGGACAGCTCACACCCGAAGTCGCGCTGCCGCTCTATGTCGCCGTGTCGACCGACACGGGCTGCTTTGTCTACTCCAACGTCACGGCGAACACGCACCGCGTGGCCGCGGCGCTGATGGAGACGGGCATCGACTATAAAGCCGCCAACAAGCTGCACTTCCGCACAAAGAGCAAAAAGCGCCTGGCGCTTGAGGGAGAGCTGCTGCGCACGATGGAATTCTACGACGAGGACCGCGTCGTCATCGTCGCCGTGCCGCAGTCCTTACAAAAGAGCATGGCGCTTTCCGAGGCCGACATGGAAGACCTTGCGTCCCTCGGCGGCTTGGTCGAGGGCACGGACTGCGCTGTGACGATGAAGGAAACGAAGGACGGCGCGTGGAAGGTCAGCGTGCGCACAGGCGCGCGTGTCAACGCGACGCTCGCCTGCTCGTTCCTCGGCGGCGGCGGACACCGCGCGGCGTCCGGCTGCCTCATTGAGCACGCGGACTATGAGACCGCGCGCGCCATGATCCTGAACGCCATCGCCGAAGCGGTGGCGGAAGAGGCATGAGCACGATCCGCAAGGCAGCGCGCGCCGATTTGGACGCGGTGTGCCGCATTTACGACCAGATCCACACGGCAGAGGAGCGCGGCGAGGCCACGATTGGCTGGCAGCGCGGCGTGTATCCCGAGCGTGAGACAGCGGAGGCCGCGCTTGCGCGCGGCGACCTCTTCGTGCAGGAGCAGGATGGTGAGATCGTCGGTACGGCGATCCTCAACCAGAATCAGGTCGATTCCTACGCGGGGGCGAACTGGCGCTATGACGCGCCGGACAGCGAGGTCATGGTGCTGCACACGCTCGTCATCGACCCCGAGGCCAAATCGCGCGGCCTTGGCCGCGAGTTTGCGGCATTTTACGAGGGCTATGCCCTCGCGCACGGCTGCCGGTACCTTCGCATCGACACGAACGCGTGCAATGCGCGCGCCCGCCGCTTCTATCAAAAGCTCGGCTACGCCGAGATCGGCGTCGTGCCGTGCACGTTTAACGGTATCGCTGGTGTGCAGCTCGTGCTGCTTGAAAAGCGGCTGCCGCCGCTGCGACAAATCACGGCGGACGAAGCGCCGCGCCTGCGCGCGTGCGTGCAGGCCTTGTCCGAGCACCACAACCGCGTGTCCGTGAATTTCAAGGGCAGCTATCCGAGCCGGCCCTATGATAAAATGTTGTCGCTTTTTGCACAGGCGCTTGAAGAAAACGTCTCGCGCATCGCGGTCATCGAGGAAGGCGGCGAGATCGCCGGCTTCTGCAAGGTCGACCTGCACGGAGACGGCACGGGCAAGCTCGACTACCTCGTCGTTCTGCCGCAGTGCCGCGGCAGGAAATACGGCAAGGCCCTGATGGACTGGGCGATGGCGGTATTTTCGGGCAGCGGCGTCCGGAAGATCGAAGTCAAGGTGGTCGACGGCAACAACGCCGTCCACCTCTACGAGAAATACGGCTTTCGCATGAACGCGCATATCTTGGTGCGCGGAGAGTAGAAAGAGAACTGCGTTTTGCCTGCCGGCAAAATGCTTGTACGGCGCAAAAGCGCCGAAGGCTTGGCGCAAAGGAGGCCATTTATGCCCAACGGCATTGTAATTATTGATAAGCCCCAGGGCTGGACGAGTATGGATGTGTGCGCCAAGCTGCGCGGCATTTTGCATGAAAAGCGCGTCGGCCACGCGGGGACGCTCGACCCCATGGCGACGGGTGTTCTGCCCGTGTTCGTCGGGCAGGCGACCAAGGCCGTCTCCTTTGCCGAGGGCGGGCAAAAGGTCTACGAGGCCGTTTTACAGCTCGGCCTTGTGACCGACACGCAGGATACGACCGGCGAAACGCTCGAAGAGCGCGCCGTGACCGTCACGGAGGACGAGGTGCGCGCGGCGCTGCCGCGCTTTCTCGGCGAGATCGAGCAGATCCCGCCGATGTACTCGGCCATCAAGGTAAACGGCCAGAAACTCTACGACCTCGCCCGCCAGGGTCGTGAGGTCGCGCGCAAGCCGCGCAAGATCACGATCTTCGACCTTGCGCTCACACAGAATTTGGGGAACGGGCAGTACGCCCTGCGCGTCGTTTGCTCGAAGGGCACTTACATCCGCACGCTGTGCCACGATTTGGGTCAAGCGCTCGGCTGCGGCGGCTGTATGGCAGCGCTGCGCCGCACGGAAGCGTCGAACTTCCGCATCGACGAGGCCGTGACGCTCGAGGACGTCGCGCGCGAGGGCGAAGCACTGCTCCGCCCCACGGACAGCCTGTTCCGGCAGTATCCGGCCTACACCATCCCGAGCGCCGAGCAGGAGCGCAAGTGCCTCTGCGGCAATTCCCTGCGCGCAAAGCTCCCCGACGGGCTGTACCGCGTCTACGGGCGCGACGGGGCGTTCCTTGCCCTGTCGGAGGCGAAGGACGGCACGCTCACCTCGAAACGAAATTTTTTCAGCGTGTGACGCTGACGCAAAAAGGAAACCGAAACTATGAATGAATCCACAGTCATCGCCCTGGGCTTTTTCGACGGGGTGCATATCGGGCACGGCGAGCTGCTCAAAATGGCGGTGCGCCGCGCACAGGAGCGCGGCTGCCGCTCTGCGGCGTTCACGTTTGACCGCTCGCCGCGCGAGTTCGTCACGGGAAAGCCCGTGCCGCTGCTGACAACGCCGTCTGAGCGCGCAAACATCATCCGCACACAATACGGTGTGCAGGAGGTCTTTGTCGAGCCGTTCGACCGGAACATGATGACCATGCCGTGGGAGGACTTTATATCTGAGCTTCTCGTCAGGAAGTATCACGCGGTGCACCTTGTCGCGGGACACGACTTCCGCTTCGGCCACAAAAATGAGGGCGATGTGGAAAAGCTCAGAAGTTACTGCGCTGCCCACGGTCTCGGCTGCGACATCATCCCGCGCGTCGAAAAAGACGGCGTGACCGTCTCTTCAACTTATATCCGCTCGCTTCTGGAAGCGGGCGAGGTCAGGCGCGCCGCGGAATTTCTCGGCCATTATTTTTCCGTGGAGGGCACGGTGCGCCACGGCGAGGGCATCGGGAAAAAATCCCTTTTCCCGACGGCAAACCTCATCCCCGAGGAACACATCATCGCCCTCAAGCGCGGCGTGTACGCCACGCGCGCGCATCTGCCGAACGGCGAAACGTGCGTGGGCGTGACGAACGTCGGTGTGCGGCCGACGGTGAGCGACAAGAACACTGTGACGATCGAGACGTATCTTGTCGGCTTCGACGGCGACCTGTACGGGCAGAAATTGCAGCTCGACTTTTTCGACTACCTGCGCGAGGAGAAGAAATTCTCCTCCACGCAGGAGCTGCACGACATGATCGCAAAAAACGCCCGCGAGGCAGAGATGATCGTCAAATAAGCAGTAAAATGAACGAACGGACCGACAGTTTTGAAACTGCCGGTTCTTTTTTTGCGCGTGTATTTCCCGACAGGCTTTTTCTTTCCGCTCGTTTACAATAATCCCCGACACAATGAATCGACGCACAGGGAGGGGACAGGCTGTGAAGGTGATCGAGCTGCTCAAAAGCAAGGAATGGTCCGGAAAGGTCATCGACTGCGTGCTGCGCTTTGCGCTGTCGTTCGCGCTGGCGGGTGCGCAGGTGTTCGGCGGCTATGCGCCGCTCGCGCTCGGCATGATCGGCGCATCGGGCGCAGGATTGCGGGGGGTGAGCGCGCTGATCGGCGCGTCGGCGGGCGCTGTGCTGTTTCTGCCGTTTTCGCACGCACTTAGGACCTTCGCCGCGGGCGTTCTGATCTTCACGGCGAACAACGCGTTTTTCGATCTGAAACTCTACAAAAAGCGGGCGTTTCTGCCGCTGCTGTGCGCGGGGATGATGTTCTCCGTCGAGTTTGTCTACGTCTTACGCGACGGCGTGGGCGAGGCGGCAAACTGCCTGATGGCGCTGCTGCTGTGCGCGCTCGGCGCGATGAGCGGCCGCGCGCTTTTGTCGACCGGCGACAAGGAAAAGGAGGACCACCCCTACGCGCCGCTTTTCATCCTGCTCGGCGTGCTGATGGCCGCGTCCTCGTTCGAAACGGCGGACGGCTTTGCGCCGGGTCGCATCCTCTCGATGCTGGCGGTGCTGCTGTTCGTCTTTGAGCGCGGCAGCGCGTTCGCCATTCCGGCGGCGCTGTGCATCGGGCTGGGGATGGACCTCGGCGCGGGGGGCGGCAGCTTTGTCCACGCGGCGTCATATGCGTTTTCCGCGGTGCTGGTGAACGTCACAGCGCGGGGCAACCGCGTGCTCTCGGCGCTGTGGTTTGCGCTGAGCATTCTGTGCTTTGCCCTGCCGATGAACGCGCACGCGGGGCTCGTGTTGCTCTACGAGGGGCTGGCGGCGACGCTGCTGTTCCTGCTGATCCCGTCGCGCTTCCTGCGCGGCAAGCGCCTTTGCAGCGACGAGGCCGCGCAGGAGGACGCCGCCGTGCGCAGAAAGATCGCGGCCTCCGCCGCGGCGCTGCGCGAGCTTTACGACAGCATCGCCCGTCCGCGCACGCTGACGGAGGAAAATCCCGCCGCCATCTTCGACCGCGCGGCGGAAAAGGTCTGCCGCGGCTGCGCGCTGTGCGACTACTGCTGGGAAAAGGAGTATCAGCGCACCTATACTGCGCTCAACGACGCGACGGCGGCGCTGCTGCGCCGCGGGCAGGGCAGGGGCGAGGATTTCCCCTCGTACTTTTCCGAGCGGTGCATCCATTTTTCGTCGTTTTTGTCGGCCGTGAACGGCGAGCTGCGCGCCTATCTTCTGCGGCGGCAGTACCGGCGGCTGCTGGAGGACGACCGCGCGAAGGCGGCGTCGCAGTACGCCCAGCTCTCCGAGCTCATGCAGAGCGCGGCGGACGGCGCGCTGCGCCCCGTGTCGACGCAGCCGGTGCATTCTTACGAAGTCGGCCTGTCGCTGCGCCCCAAGCGCGGCGAGCGTGTGAGCGGCGACAGCGCCGCCCACTTTGAGACCGAGGACGGCACGCTCTGCCTGCTGCTTTCCGACGGCATGGGCTGCGGTGAGGCCGCGCAGCGCGAATCGTCGATGGCCGTGCGGCTGCTGGAGCGCTTCCTGCGCGCGGGCATCGACGCGCCGCCGGCACTCAAGACGCTCAACAGCGCATTGTCTCTTCGCGCCGAGTCGACCGACAGCTTTACGACAGTCGACCTGCTGACGCTCTCGCTCCAAACGCTTGAGGGCGAGCTCTACAAATACGGCGCGGCGCCGAGCTATCTAAAGCGCGGCGGCACGGTGCGCCGCGTGACCTGCTCGTGCCTGCCCGCGGGCTTGCAGGAGGGCTCGCCCCCGCCGGAGGCGACGCATATCAAGCTCTCGCCGGGGTGCTTCCTTGTGATGCTCTCCGACGGCGTGGCCGACACGCTTGACGACGAATGGCTGCAAAACCTGCTTGCGGGCTGGGAGGGGCATGATCCCCAGCAGCTCGTCGCGGCGATCTTGGCCGACAGTATGGAAAAGCGCGGCGGCACGGACGACGCGGGTGTTCTGGCGCTCTACATTCCCGAGGATTCAAGCGGCGCGCAGGCGGTCTGAACGCAGCAAAAATTTTCGCTCTTCCCGTATAGCGCCCGCCGCGGCGGGCATACTGGAGGCAGAATGTTTTTCCATCGGGAGGTGCTGCTTTCAATATGGTCAAAGGAACATCGCGGAGAGTGATCGTGGTCGACTCGCCGGATACGGAGCTTTTTGAACAGGCCATTTTCATCGTGCGCAACGACGCTATGAACCGAAACGGCGTCACGGCGCAGCGATTGGTAGACGAAGCCTGCCGCGTGGCGCGCACCTGCGGCCGCACGGCGACATGCAGCAAGCGCAGCTTTTTTAGGCGCGGCTCGCCCGCGCTGTGGGGCTGCATCGGCGCGGGCGGCATCGCGCTGGCGTGGTTACTCAGCGTACTCATTTAGTCCATTGTTTTTTCTCCTCCGTTTTGGGGCGCGGCGAAATTGCCGCGCCCGATTTTTTTGCGCAAAACGGCAAATCAGCGCAAATTTTTAATTTACAAGTGGTTATCAATAGACTATACTATAACCTACCGTATTTTATTTGACGAGGTTATTGCCATGAATGCTGACTTTTCCCGCACCCTTGCCCTGCTGCGGCAGGAAAAGGGAATCTCCCAGCGCAAGGCCGCGAAAGAGCTCGGCATTTCGCAGGCGCTTTTGTCCCACTATGAAAACGGTATCCGCGAGCCGGGGCTCGCGTTCGTCAAAAAGGCGTGCGATTACTACCACGTCTCGGCGGACTATCTGCTCGGGCGCACGCTCGATCGCGACGGCGGCATGATCGACGCCGAATCGCTCTACGATTCGAGCGATGAAAAGGGCACGCTGCGCGGCAGCATCGCCGCCACGCTGCAAAAGAAGATGCTCGTCAACACCGCGGGCGTCCTCTTCGAGCTGCTGGGCAAGACGAACGACCGCACGCTCATCACGTCGGCGGGCAGCTACCTTGGCGGCGCGTTCTACCAGCTCTACCGCGCGCTGCACCGCGCGAGCGGCGGGAAAGAGGGGTACTTCGGCTTAGATGCCACGGCCTACCAGTCCGGCGCGGTGGACGCGCAGATGCGCGCGGACTACATCGCCTACGCCTCCTCGCTCGCGCAGCTTTCCGAAAAGGACGGCGCGTTCGCCTCTATGGAAGATGAAGCGCTCGCGTCCCTCTACCCCGGCCTCATGCAGAGCGTGACGCAGGTACTCCACAGCACCGAAGAAAAGACCAATTCCCTGCTCGGCAGGAAATAAGAATTTCCCCTGCGGCAAAACGCTTGGACGCGCCATTTGGCGCGCGGCGTCGCCTTGCCGACAACAAACAGGAGCAACAGCTATGAACGAAAAGAACATCCGAAATTTTTCCATCATCGCGCACATCGACCACGGCAAGTCGACGCTGGCGGATCGGCTGCTTGAAAAGTGCAACGCCGTTTCTGCGCGCGAGATGGAGGACCAGATCCTCGACAACATGGACTTGGAGCGCGAGCGCGGCATCACGATCAAGGCCCGCGCCGTCACGTTCGATTACACCGCCGCCGACGGGCAGGTCTACACGCTCAATTTGATCGACACGCCGGGCCATGTCGACTTCAACTACGAGGTCTCACGTTCGCTTGCGGCGTGCGAGGGCGCGCTGCTCGTCGTCGATGCCTCACAGGGCATCGAGGCGCAGACGCTCGCAAACACGTATCTCGCGATGGAGCACGACCTTGAAATTCGCCCCGTGCTCAACAAGATCGACCTGCCCGCCGCCGACCCCAAGCGCGTCAAGCAGGAGATCGAGGACATTTTAGCCATCCCCGCCGAGGATGCGCCCGAAATTTCCGCCAAGCAGGGCATCAACATCGACGCCGTGCTCGAAGACATCGTGCAGAACCTTCCCTGCCCGCAGGGCGACCCGAACGCGCCGCTTCAGGCGCTGATCTTCGACAGCTATTACGACGCCTACCGCGGCGTTATCGTCTACATGCGCTTGAAGCAGGGCACGATCAAGCCCGGCATGGAGGTCAAGATGATGGCCACGGGCGCAACGTTCAAGGTGCTCGAGTGCGGCTTGATGCGCCCGCTGGGTCTGGAGCCTGCGAAGCAGTTAGAGGCCGGTCAGGTCGGCTACTTCACCGCAAGCATCAAGGACGTGCACGAGACGCAGATCGGCGACACGGTCACAGGCGTCGAGCATCCCGCGAGCGAACCGTTGCCGGGCTACCGCAAGGTGCGCTCGATGGTTTACTGCGGCATTTACACCGAGGACGGCAGCAAATACCCGGATCTTCGCGACGCGCTGGAAAAATTGCAGCTCAACGACGCTTCGCTGACGTTTGAGCCGGAATCGTCCGTCGCGCTGGGCTTCGGCTTCCGCTGCGGCTTCCTCGGAATGCTGCACATGGAGGTCATTCAGGAGCGGTTGGAGCGCGAATTTGACCTCGACCTTGTCACCACGCTCCCGAGCGTCATCTACGAGGTATACAAGACCGACGGCACGATGGTGCGCGTCGACAACCCGCACAACTACCCCGACCCTGCGCACATCGAGCGTGCCGAGGAGCCCTACGTCAAGGTGACGATCGTCACGCCGCCGGACTACGTCGGCAACATCATGCCGATGTGTCAGGACCGCCGCGGCGAGTTCAAGGACATGCAGTACCTCGACACCTACCTTGTCGAGATGCATTACGAGATGCCGCTCAACGAGATCATCTACGACTTCTTCGATACGCTCAAGGCCAACACCAAGGGCTACGCCTCGCTCGACTACGAGCTCTCCGGCTACCGCCCGAGCGAGCTCGTCAAGGTCGATATCCTGCTCAACGGCGACCAGGTGGACGCGCTGTCGTTCATCGCGCATAAGGACAAGGCTTACGCCCGCGCGAGAAAGCTGTGCGAAAAGCTCAAGGACAATATTCCCCGCCAGCTCTTTGAAATTCCTATTCAGGCGGCCATCGGCGGGCGCATCATCGCGCGCGAGACCGTCAAGGCTATGCGCAAGGACGTTCTCGCGAAGTGCTACGGCGGCGATATCAGCCGAAAGAAAAAACTGCTCGAAAAGCAGAAGGAGGGCAAAAAGAAAATGCGCTCGCTCGGCACCGTGCAGGTGCCGACGGAGGCGTTCCTCGCTGTCCTCAAGCTGGATGAATAAGGAAACCACGATCGGAAAGACAGTAAAGGAGTGCAATCAGATATGCTTTTGGATCATTATGTCAGTGCCATGGACAGCTGGAAAGGGCGCATCGACAGCGAGACCGATTACGACGCGTTTCGCTGGCACCAGTGGGTACAGCCCATCGACCTGAACGACGGCAGCGCGCCGTTCACCGGCAAGCTCGGCTTTGCTTTCATCGGCTTTTGCAGCGACAAGGGCGTCGCGCGCAACAAGGGCCGCACGGGCACGGCGCTCGCGCCGGACTTTGTGCGCGGCCAGATGTCGGGCCTTCCCTGCACGTTCTCACAGGATGTCAAGCTCTATGACGCGGGCGATATCATCTGTGATGAAATTTCGCTCGAAGAGGGCCAGCGCGAGCTGGGCTGCGCCGTGGAGGAAATTCTGCGCCGCAATTTGTTTCCCATCGTGCTCGGAGGCGGCCACGAGACGACGTTCGGCCACTTCCAGGGCCAGCACAATTTCTTAAAGGACAAGGGCAAGATGCCGGAGCTCGGCATCGTCAACTTTGACGCGCACTTCGATCTGCGCCCGTACGACATGGGCAACTCCTCCGGCACGATGTTCCGCCAGATGGCGGACGTCTGCAAGGCTGAGGGCACGCCGTACCACTATTTCCCCATCGGCATCCAGCAGCACAGCAACACCGTGAGCCTCTTCAAAAAGGCCGAGGAGCTCGGCGTCGACTATGTGCTCGCGAAAGATTTACAGGCCTCGAACTTGGAGTCCATTCTTGAGCGCATGGACCAGTTTCTCTATCAGTGCGACGATACTTACATCACCGTCTGCTCGGACGTTTTCTCGTCCGCGTTCGCCCCGGGCGTCAGCGCGCCGCAGTCGCTCGGCCTCGACCCCGAGATCGTGCTGCCGCTCATCAAGCATGTGCTGCGCACGCGCAAGGTCCGCGGGTTCGATATCTGCGAGATCTCCCCGCGGTTCGACCAGGATAATACGACTGCCAACCTCGGCGCGGTGATTATTTTTGCGGTGGTCAATACATTGTGCAGGCTCAATGGTTTGAGCATCTGAAATTTCAGCGCGCCAGCGCTGCTCCTTATTCCCCTGCGCCTCGCAGGGGGCGAGTAAAAGAGGGATACTCTCTTTCACAAAAGAGAGTATCCCCCTTTTGATCCCCCGAGAGAAAGGTTTTAATTGGCAGTCTCAATCTCGAATGACCTTTATGCCTCCGGAATGGGAATGCTTGCGCGCGGCGAAGCCGCGTTTAGCGCTGCGATACGATTTGCCTCTGCTTCTATCATCCGCTGCCGCTCTGCCCATCTTGTAGAAGTGCGCAGTAATCATCGTCTACCGCCAGTCCCAACAGTGCGGCGAGCGCCAGCAATGCCGCATTCGGCAGGCAGTCTGCCGCCAGATGAACGTCACACGCGCCTCACGATAGTAAGGCGCGGTTGAGAGTGGTGACGAAACGTAGGGATTCATGGCGAAGCCATGTACACCGCACCTGATTCCGCAGGCTGAGCAGTTCTTCAAGATCGAGACTGCCAATGTCGGGGGTCGAGGGGGCCTCCCCTCGCGGT
>JBBNGO010000046.1:0-21065 GCA_040095065.1 Hominicoprocola fusiformis | reverse complement strand
CTGCACGCGCTGCGCAATCAGGTGCGGTGTACATGGCTTCGCCATGAACCCCTGCGTTTCGTGACAACTCTCAACCGTGCCTTACTATCGTGAGGCGCGAGTGACGTTTGCTTGGCGGCAGACTGCTTGCGAAATAGCGGCATTGCTTCGCTCGCCGCATTGTGGAGACTGGCGGTAGATGGTGATTACTGCGCACTTCTACAAGATGGGCAGAGCGGCAGCGGATGATAGGAGCAGAGGCAAGTCGTATAGCAATGCTAACGCGGCTTCGCCGTGCGCAGGAAGTCGCATTCCGGAGGCACAAAGGTCATTCAAGCCTGAGACTGCCAATCTAAACGCCTTTCTTTTGGACGGGCGACGCCCGTTTTCTTTCTCGGGAAAGAAAATGGGGGTCGCATTCGTGCAGCGCCCGCAGGGTGCGTCCCCCCCTTTGGGGGTATAAAAAAGGGGGGCATCTCTTCGAGATACCCCCTTTTATCATCCTAACAGGGTTTGGAGCAAGGGGTTCCTGCTCCCCTTTCGCGCTCTTAGAGCGCTTTGAGAAGGCCGGTAGCCTCGTTGAACTCGTTGATGAGCTCGTCGAGCTCCTTCGCCTGCGCGTGGACAGCGTCCCATGTGCCCTTGGTGTCGTACCAGAGGGCGTTGAGGTCCTTGACGTCGCGCGCCTGCTGCTCGACCCAGGTGTAGTACTTGAGGTTGTGGATGCGCTTGCGGTCCTCGTACGTCAGCTCCATCATGCTGTCGGTCTTCAGGCCGAGCATGTGAAGGTTGTGGTCGAGGCGGGCCTCCTCGGCGTTGTACGCGCCGTGCATCTCGTTGAGCTCCTCAATGCGGCTGCCGTACATCACGGCAGAGTCGGTCAGGACGGTGCAGACAACGTCGTCCTCGGTCAGCTCATAGTACTTGGCCATCTTGATGCAGCACAGGACGTTTGCAATGCCGGAGATGCCGAGCCAGGTGAGCTTTTCGATGAGCTCGTCGGAGAGCTTGAGCTCTTCCTTGAGGTACTTCTTGCCCTCTGCCGTGTTGAAAAGGCGCAGCAAACGCTGGGAATCCTCGTCGTCGATGGCGATGGCCATGTCAGTGTTCTTCACGTTGTGGATCCAGGGGATGTGCTTGTCGCCGATGCCCTCAATGCGGTGGCCGCCGAAGCCGTTATTCAGGATCGTCGGGCACTGGAGCGCTTCGCCCACGCCGAGCTTCATGCCGGGATAGCGTTCCTTCAAAAGGTCGCCAGCCGACATCGTACCGGCGGAACCGGATGTGAAGCACACGCCGGCGAGCTTCTGCCCGGGCTTCTTGACCGCCTCAAAGAGGTCTGCAAGGGCGTAGCCGGTGACATTGTAGTGCCACAGCGGGTTGCCCATCTCTTCAAACTGGTTGAAGATCATCATGCTGGGGTCCTGCTTAAGCTCCCAGGTCTTGTCGAAAATCTCCTTGACGTTGGACTCGCAGCCCGGCGTCGCGATGACCTGACCGGCGATCTTGGAGAGCCATTCGAAGCGCTCCTTGCTCATCTCCGCGGGGAGAATGGCGACAGAGTCGACGGCGAGGAGCTTCGAGTTGAACGCGCCGCCGCGGCAGTAGTTACCGGTGGAGGGCCACACGGCGTGATGATACGTCGCGTCGAACTGGCCGGTGACGAGGCGCGGGGCGAGGCAGCCGAACGAAGCGCCGACCTTGTGGCAGCCCGTGGGGAACCACTTGCCCGCCATGGCGAGAATGCGGCAGGGAACGCCGGAGAGCTCGGACGGGATCTCGACATAGTTCGGCACGGCCTGATAGAGGCCGCCGGTCTCCTTGGCTTCGTTCTTCCACGTGATGCGGAAGAGGTTCAGCGGGTTGACGTCCCAAAGGCCGACAGTCTTGAGCTTTTCCTGAATTTTCTCAGGGATGGTCTCAGGATGCTGCATCTGCGCGATGGTCGGGATGATAACGTTGTTTTCCTTGGCCTTCTCAATGTTGTGCTGCAGGCCGGTCTTGTTGATGGTCAAATCGATCTTGCCCATGGTTCACTTCTCCTCCTGTTGTTTGTCAATATAAGAATATAGCGTATATTTGGATATGCCGAAGTATTTTGCGATCTTGTCTCCGGATTTTGTGACGAGGAACGCCCCGCTCTGGCTCAAAAAGCCGATGGCACGCATCTTGTCCTCCTTATTCATCAAGGCGACGGGCTTGCCAACGAGCGCGACAGACTGGGCGATGAGCTCATCCAAAAGGTCGTTGACGTTCACGATCTTTTCCGGCTCGCCCTGCGCCTTATCCTTTGTGTCGATCAACTCGTGCACCGCATCCTCGACCATCAGGAGCGAGGAAATGTCGTAATTGATGCCGAGGATTGCAACCACCTTGCCGCTCCTGCCGCGGATATACATGGTAGAGGACTTGAGGATCTTACCGTCCGGCGTTTTGGTGAGGTAGCTCAAGTGGTCGCTCGGCTGCGCGTCGGCCTGACGCACCTGCTCTAAAACAACGTGCGACGCGCCGTCGCCCACCTTGCGGCCTGTGACATGGCCGTTCTCGATGGCAACGATGGAATGCTCGGGGTGCTTGGCGCCCACATCGTGGATCACCACCTCGCAATGGCTGCCAAAGGTCGCGGCGATGCCCTTTGCGACCTGCTCCAGGGTCTTCAGCGTTGCGGCTTCTATGGTCTATCCCTCCTCTGATCGCCCGTCCGCCCTATTTTGCTGTGCAAGTTGCACAGCTTTCCATCGGAACGGGCATGTTCTTTCATCCCTATAATACCATAAATTGATCGAATTGCAATCACTTTCTTAAAAAATTTTTGAAACGCAAATTTTTTGTTTGACAACTGCCGTTCTTATGCTATGATAAGGACAGTGTAACAGAAAATTGACCCCGATCGGCAGAAAATACTATCACTTTTAACGGAGGTTTTACCATGGATTTTGAAGCCATCAAAAAAGCCGCACAGGCCTACGGCCCCGATATGACCCGCTTCCTGCGTGATATGATCGCCATCCCCAGCGAGAGCTGCGAGGAAAAGGGCGTCGCCCACCGCATCGCCGAGGAGATGAAGAAGCTCGGCTACGATAAGGTCGAGTTCGACGCGCTCGGCAACGTCATCGGCTGGATGGGCTCGGGCTACAAGATCATCGCCATCGACTCCCACATCGACACCGTCGGCATCGGCAACCGCGAAAACTGGACACACGACCCGTACGAGGGCTACGAGGATGACAAGGTCATCTACGGCCGCGGCGGCAGTGACCAGGAGGGCGGCATGGCCGCGGCGGCCTACGGCACGAAGATCATGAAGGACCTCGGCCTCATTCCCGAGGGCTACAAGATCATGGTCGTCGGCTCCGTGCAGGAGGAGGACTGCGACGGCATGTGCTGGCAGTCCATCGTCAACGAATACTTCAAGGGCCCCGAGGACGCGAGAAACCAGATCGAATTCGTCATCTCCACCGAGCCGACCGACGGCGGCATCTACCGCGGTCACCGCGGCCGCATGGAGATCCGCGTCGACATGCACGGCGTCTCCTGCCACGGCTCCGCGCCTGAGCGCGGCGACAATGCCATCCACAAGATGGCCGAGGTCATTCTGAACGTACGCGACCTCAACGAGAACGACGCCGCTGACGACAAGGAGATCAAAGGCCTTGTCAAGATGCTCGATCCAAAGTATAATCCTGAGCACTGGGAGGACGCGCGTTTTCTTGGCCGCGGCACCTGCACCACGAGCCAGATCTTCTTCACCTCTCCCTCCCGCTGCGCCGTCGCCGACAGCTGCTCGATCTCCATCGACCGCCGCATGACCGCGGGTGAGACCTATCAGTCCTGCCTGAAGGAGATTGAAGACCTGCCCGCGTGCAAGAAGTACGCGAACGACATCAAGGTCTCCATGTACATGTACGACCGTCCGTCCTGGACCGGCCACGTCTACGAGACCGAGGCCTTCTTCCCCACCTGGATCAACAAGGAGACCGCGCCCCACGTGCAGGCGCTCGTCGACGCGCACCACGCTCTTTGGGGCACCGAGCGCATCGGCGCGGACGAAAAGGCCATGTCCACGCGCACGGGCCGCCCCTTAACTGACAAGTGGACGTTCTCCACGAACGGCGTTTCTATTCAGGGCCGCTACGGCATCCCCTGCGTCGGCTTCGGCCCTGGCGCTGAATCTCAGGCCCACGCGCCCAACGAGATCACCTGGAAGCAGGACCTCGTCACCTGCGCGGCGCTGTACGCGGCTGTCCCCGGTCTCTACAAGCCCGAGAACAAGGACGGCTCTGCCACCTCCTTCCGTCAGGAGTTAACGGGCAATAATATCAAATAACGTGCTTCGCCCGTCATTTGATATTAAGAGGCTGCACTCCGCTTCGCGCCTCGCCTTTGGCTCGACGCGCGCTGCGTGAGAAGTGTTTTTTTGCCACGCGCATGTCGCGGCAAAAAAACGGATTAAGATCATTTGCGCCGTGCACGGCGCAAATATTTCAAACGATTTTTAATATACTATAAAATAAAGGAGAAAATTATCTATGAGCAAGACTGTTGAACTGGCACGCCACCTTGAGACGCTGCACATCAATAACATGTACAAGACCGACTTCTACTGGACGTGGGACAAGAGCGACGAGGAGATCGACGCGGTCTTCACCGTGGCCGACGCGCTGCGCGACCTGCGCGAGCGCAACAAGAACACGAAGATCTTCAATTCCGGTCTCGGCATTTCGATCTTCCGTGACAACTCCACGCGCACGCGCTTCTCGTTTGCCTCCGCGTGCAACCTGCTGGGTCTTGAGGAGCAGGTGCTCGATGAAAAGAAGTCCCAGATCGCACACGGCGAGACCGTGCGCGAGACGGCGAACATGGTCTCGTTCATGGCCGACGTCATCGGCATTCGCGACGATATGTTCATCGGCGAGGGCCACAAGTATCAGAAGACCTTCATGGACGCGCTCGAAGAGGGCTACCGCGACGGCATCCTCGAACAGCGCCCGACGCTTGTGAACCTCCAGTGCGACGTCGACCACCCGACGCAGTGCATGGCCGATATGCTCCACATCATCCACTACTTCGGCGGCGTGGAGAACCTCAAGGGCAAGAAGGTCGCCATGACTTGGGCCTATTCCCCGAGCTACGGCAAGCCCCTCTCCGTCCCGCAGGGCGTTATCGGCCTCTTCACCCGCTTCGGCATGGATGTCACCCTCGCTCACCCCGAAGGCTACGAGGTCATGCCCGAGGTCGAGGAGATCGCCAAGAAGAACGCGGCGGCCACCGGCGGCAGCTTCAAGAAGTGCAACGACATGAAGGAAGCCTTCAAGGACGCCGACATCGTCTATCCCAAGTCCTGGGCGCCGTTCAAGGCCATGGAGGAGCGCACGAAGCTCTATCAGGCCGGCGACAAGGACGGCATCGACGAGCTGGAGAAGAAGCTGCTCGCGCAGAACGCCGAGCACAAGGATTGGGCCTGCACCGAGGAGATGATGAAGCTCACGAAGGACGGCAAGGCGCTCTATCTCCACTGCCTGCCCGCCGACATTACCGGCCTTTCCTGCCCTGAGGGCGAGGTTGACAACAGCGTGTTCGACCGCTATATCGTCCCCCTGTACAAGCAGGCTTCCTACAAGCCGTATATCATCGCCGCAATGATGTTCCTCGCGCAGGTCAAAGACCCCGTCCGCGCGCTGATGGAGATGGACAAGTCCGGCGAAGAGCGCAAGATGTTCTAACATCGCGCATTTCATTTGTAAAAAGGCGGCACAGCCGCTTTTGAGAGAAGAGAGTTTTTAAAAAATCAAGGAGAGATAGTCATCATGAGCAAGAGAATCGTCATCGCCCTGGGCGGCAACGCGCTGGGCAACACCCCCTACGAGCAGCTCGCCCTCGTCACCGAGACCGCAAAGCCCATCGTCGACCTGATCGCGCAGGGCAACGAGGTCATCATCGCCCACGGCAACGGCCCGCAGGTCGGCATGATCAACCTCGGCATGGCCACCGCCGCTGAGGCCAAGTCCATCAAGTCCGACATGCCCTTCCCCGAGTGCGGCGCGATGAGCCAGGGCTATATCGGCTATCATCTGCAGAACGCCATCGGCAACGAGCTCGCCTCCCGCGGCATGAACAAGGACGTCGCGACCGTCGTGACGCAGGTGCTCGTTGATGAGGCCGACCCCGCTTTCCAGCATCCGACCAAGCCCGTCGGCGCGTTCTACGACAAGGAGACCGCCGACCGCATCGCCGCGGAAAAGGGCTACACCATGGTCGAGGATGCCGGCCGCGGCTACCGTCAGGTCGTTCCCTCCCCCAAGCCGATCGACGTTATTGAAAAGAACACTGTCAAGGCGCTCGTCGACAACGGTACGGTCGTCATCACGGTCGGAGGCGGTGGCATCCCCGTCGTTTGCCGTGACGGCAAGCTCTACGGCACGCCCGCGGTCATCGACAAGGACTTTGCCTCCGCCAAGCTCGCAGAGCTGCTCGACGCGGACATGCTCGTCATCTTGACGGCGGTCGAGAAGGTCGCCATCAACTTCGGCAAGCCCGATCAGAAGGGTCTCGACACCCTGACGCCGGACGAGGCGCGCAAGTATATCGACGAGAAGCAGTTCGCCCCCGGCTCCATGCTGCCGAAGGTGCAGGCCGCCATGTCGTTTGCCGAGAGCAAGCCCGGCCGCGTCGCGCTCATCACGCTGCTTGAAAAGGCTGCCGAGGGCATCGAGGGCAAGACCGGTACCCGCGTCCAGATGTAATCTTTGCTTTAAAAGCCCCGCTCATCGAGCGGGGCTTTTTTCGTTTTCTTCACGCAATATTTGCTTCTTTCTCCGCTATGGCTAAAAGAACCAATTCTTTTTTGGTCAAGTTTGATCGTTGATTTTCGTTTTTCCTGTTGATAAATTTCCCCTTTTTATGTATCATGGTGATAACGGTATTCAAATCTTTTGATTGCCGTAAAATTTAAGGAGGATTTACTGAAATGAAGAAGTTCCTTGCACTGCTCCTGAGTCTCGTCATGGTCCTCGCCCTCGTCGCCTGCGGCGATAAGAAGGACGATACCAACACCGACGATCAGGACAACAACGAAGTCACCGATTTCAAGGTCGGCTTCATCATGCTCCACGACGAAAACTCCACCTACGACCTCAACTTCATCAACGCTGCAAAAGAGGCCTGCGAGACGCTCGGCGTCGAGTACACCATCGTGACCAACGTTCCCGAAGGTCAGGAGTGCTACGACAAGGCCGCAGAGCTCGCCGACGCCGGCTGCAACATCATCTTCGCCGACTCCTTCGGTCACGAAGACTACATGATCCAGGCCGCGAAGGACTTCCCCGACGTGCAGTTCTGCCACTCCACCGGCACCAAGGCGCACACCGAGGGTCTCTCCAACTACCACAACGCTTTCGCTTCCATCTATGAGGGCCGTTACCTCGCCGGTGTTGCTGCCGGTATGAAGCTCAACGAGATGATCGCCAACGGTGAGTTCACCGCGGACGAGGCCAAGATCGGCTATGTCGGTGCCTTCACCTATGCCGAGGTTATCTCCGGCTACACCTCTTTCTTCCTGGGCGCTCGCTCCGTCTGCCCCACTGCCACGATGGAAGTCACCTTCACCGGCAGCTGGTATGACGAGACCGCCGAGAAGGAAGGCGCGCAGAAGCTCATCCAAAACGGCTGCAAGCTCATCAGCCAGCACGCCGACTCCATGGGCGCTCCCACCGCTTGCGAGACCGCCGGTGTCCCCGACGTTTCCTACAACGGTTCCACCGAGGCCGCCTGCCCCAACACCTATCTGATCTCCTCCCGCATCGACTGGGCTCCCTACTATGAGTATGCCATCAAGACTGCCATGAACGGCGAGGCCATCGACGCCGACTGGACCGGCACCCTTGCTACCGGCTCCGTCGTGCTGACCGACCTGAACGAGAACGTTGCTGCCGAGGGCACTGCCGAGGCCATTGCCGACGCGACTGCCAAGCTCGAGAGCGGTGAGCTCCATGTCTTCGACTGCTCCACCTTCACCGTGAGCGGCGAGACCCTGACCTCCTCCATGGCTGACGTCGACACCGATGCCGACTACACGCCTGATACCGAGGCCATCGTGGACGGCTATTTCGCCGAGTCCACTTTCCGCTCCGCCCCGTACTTCCAGCTCCAGATCGACGGCATCACGCTGCTCGACCAGGCGTTCTAAGCTTCTCTTACAAACTACATATCGGGCTGCCTTCGGGCAGCCCGATATCTTTTTTCTTTTTATGGCACTTTTCGCTATTTTGCTAAAAATTTTTGTACGCTTCTAATTTTTTTTGTGTTTTTTTCTGTTTTACATTTACAACGCCGTTCAATTATGCTAATATATGACTTGTACAAATACAATGCTGCGGGGCTTTCTTCCTGTGCCCTCCAGCGGAAAAAGGGGTGACCGCCTTGGGAACTGCATGCGCAGTTAAAATGGAGAATGTCACGAAGCGGTTCGGCAAAGTGGTGGCGAACAACGCCATCAACCTTGAGCTGCACGAGGGCGAGATCCTGTCGCTGCTCGGCGAAAACGGCAGCGGCAAGACGACGCTGATGAACATGCTCTCCGGCATCTATTTCCCCGACGAGGGGCAAATCTACATTCACGGCGAACCCGTCACGATCGCCTCCCCCAAGGATGCGTTCGAACACGGCATCGGTATGATCCACCAGCACTTCAAGCTCGTCGATCTTTTCACCGCAACGGAGAATATCATCCTCGGCCTTGAAGGCAAGCTCGACATTGCCGAAGCCAGCAAAAAGGTCAAAGAGATCTGCGACAAATACGGGTTCGACATCGACCCCAATCAGAAGATCTACGACATGTCCGTTTCGCAGAAGCAGACCGTCGAGATCGTCAAGGTGCTCTACCGCGGGGCGGACATCCTCATTCTGGACGAGCCGACCGCAGTGCTCACCCCGCAGGAGACGGACAAGCTCTTCGCCATCATGCGCAACATGAAGGCCGACGGCAAGTCCCTCATTATCATCACGCATAAGCTGCACGAGGTGCTCGACGTGTCCGACCGCGTGGCCGTGCTGCGCAAGGGCGAATACGTCGGCGATGTCGCCACCAAGGACGCTGACCAGCAATCGCTGACCGACATGATGGTCGGCCACACGGTGAGCCTGAACATCAGCCGCCCCGAGCCGAAGGACGTTGAAAAACGCCTCGTCATCGAAGGCTTAACGGCTTACGACGAGCTTGGCGTCAAGCGTCTGGACGATGTCAGCTTCACCATCAACGCGGGCGAGGTGCTCGGCATCGCGGGCGTCGCAGGCAGCGGCCAGCGCGAGCTGCTCGAGTCCATTGCGGGCCTCTACCCCGTTGCCTCCGGCCATGTCACGTTCTATCCTCCCGACGGCGGCAAGGAAAAGGAACTCGTCGGTCTCGACCCGATGAAGATCCGCAAGAGCGGCATTTCGATGTCGTTCGTCCCCGAAGACCGACTCGGCATGGGCCTGGTCGGCTCGATGGGCATGACGGGCAACATGATGCTGCGCTCCTGGCGCAAGGGTAAGGGTCTGTTCCTTGACCGCAAGGATCCCGAAGCGCTCGCCAACCGCATCTGGGAAGAGCTCGGCGTCGTCACGCCCAGCACGTCCTTCCCCGTGCGCCGCATGTCCGGCGGCAACGTGCAGAAGGTGCTTGTCGGACGCGAGATCGCCCAGTCCCCCGCCGTGCTGATGACCGCTTACGCCGTGCGCGGCCTGGACATCAACACCTCCTATACCATTTACAACCTGCTGACAGAGCAGAAGATGAAGGGCGTCGCCGTCGTCTATGTCGGCGAAGACCTCGACGTGCTGCTTGAGCTGTGCGACCGCATCGTCGTTCTCTGCGGCGGTCAGGTCTCCGGCGTGGTCGACGCCAGAAAGACCGACAAACGCGAGGTCGGCGCACTGATGACGCTCGTGAGGGGAGGCAACAAGGATGAATAAGAAACAGTCGCTCTTCCACATCGCCAAGCGCGATACACTCCCCTGGTACAAGGCCGTTTTGATCCGCGGCGGTGCGATCGTGCTCGCTTTGATCGTCTGCGCGATCGTCACAACGCTGCTGACGGGCGAAAATCCCATCAAGGTCTACTCCACAATCCTCTACGGCGCGTTCGGTACGTCGCGCAAGAGCTGGGTCACGTTCCATAACCTCGCGATCCTGCTCGGCATCTCGCTCGCGGTCACGCCCGCGTTCAAGATGCGCTTCTGGAACATCGGCGCCGAGGGTCAGGTGCTCATCGGCTGCCTTGCCACCGCGGCCTGCATGATCTGCCTTGGCGGCAAGATCCCCAACGCACTTCTCATCGTCATTATGATCATTGCCTCCGTCGCGGCAGGCGCGCTGTGGGGCTTCCTCCCCGGTATCTTCAAGGCCAAGTGGAACACGAACGAAACGCTCTTCACGCTCATGATGAACTACATCGCGACACAGCTCGCCGCGTTCTTCATCATTGTGTGGGAAGTGCCCAAGGGCTCGGGCAAGATCGGTATCATCAACCAGAATACCGAGGCCGGCTGGCTCCCCGTTCTCGGCGGCCAGCGCTATCTCCTCCCGATCCTGCTTGTGGCGATCCTCACGGGCGTTATGTATATCTATCTCAATTACAGCAAGCACGGCTATGAGATCGCCGTTGTCGGTGAGAGCCAGCGCACCGCGAGCTATGCGGGCATCAAGGTCGAGCGCGTCATCGTGCGCACGATGATCCTCTCCGGCGCGATCTGCGGCCTCATCGGCCTGCTGCTCACCGCCGGTACGGACCACACGCTGACCACCACCATCGTCGGCGGACGCGGCTTCACAGCGGTCATGGTCTCCTGGATGGCCAAGTTCAACCCCATCATGATGATCTTCACGAGCCTTCTTATCGTGGTTCTGAGCCGCGGCGCGAGCGAGATCTCCAGCGTGTTCGGCCTGAACCACTCCTTCGCCGATATCCTGACGGGCATCATCCTGTTCTTCATCATCGGCAGCGAATTCTTCATCACCTACAAGGTCAGCCTGCGCAAGGGCAAAAAGGAGGCGTGAGCGATGTTTGATCTTGCTTCTTTCCTTCCCCGTGCGGTCATGCAGGGCATTCCCCTGCTCTACGGCAGCACCGGTGAGATCCTGACGGAAAAGTCCGGCAACCTGAACCTCGGCATTCCGGGCGTGATGTACGTCGGCGGTATCTGCGGCGTCATCGGCGCGTTCTTCTACGAGCAGTCCACCCCGGCTGCCGACATGAACGCGTTCCTCGCCATCGGTATCCCGATGCTCTGCTCGCTTTTGGGCTCGCTTCTGATGGGCCTTCTCTACTGCCTGCTGACCGTTACGCTGCGCGCCAACCAGAACGTCACGGGTCTTGCGCTCACGACGTTCGGCGTCGGCATCGGCAACTTCTTCGGCGGCTCGCTCATCAAGCTGACCGACAGCGAAGTCCCCTCCATCGCACTGAGCGCGACGAGCGCCTATTTCAGCAAATCCCTGAATGTCGGCGGCTGGTTCGGTCAGGTTTTCCTGTCCTACGGCTTCCTTGCCTACCTTGCCATCGTCATCGCGCTGTTCGCGTCGTACTTCCTAAAGCACACCCGCACGGGTCTTCACCTGCGCGCCGTGGGCGAGAGCGCGGCGACGGCGGACGCAGCCGGCATCAACGTGACGAAGTACAAATACCTCGCCACCTGCATCGGCAGCATGATCGCGGGTCTCGGCGGCCTGTATTACGTCATGGACTACGCCTGCGGCGTCTGGTCCAACAACGCCTTCGGCGACCGCGGCTGGCTCGCCATCGCGCTCGTCATCTTCACGATCTGGCGTCCGAACGTCAGCGTGCTGGCCTCCATCCTGTTCGGCGGGTTCTACATCCTCTATATCTTCATCCCCACCGGCACCAACCTTGCCATCAAGGAGCTCTACAAGATGCTCCCCTACGTCGTCACGCTGGTCGTTCTGATCATCGTGTCGCTGCGCAAGAAGCGCGAGGATCAGCCGCCCGCATCGCTGGGTCTGAGCTACTTCCGCGAAGAGAGATAAAAAATCTTCAAAAACGGCAACCGTTTCGGTTGCCGTTTTTGAGTAGGATCGCACTCCGCTCTGCGCACACGCCGCAGGCGCGTACACTCGCTCCGCGCAAAGTGTTTTTTGCCACGTACACGCCGCGGCAAAAAACGATCAAATTCATTTGCGCCGTGCGCGGCGCAAAATAGAGCGCGCATGTCGTCCTCCGCGACGGATTTCAATTTATTTGCCGCCGTGCGCGGCGCAAAGTCTGCGACGCTTTTACGCTGTTTTGCTGCCGGAGGCAGCAAAACATGCTATTCACTATCAAATCTGCCTATCTTTTCGGGCATTGTGAGGTATTCCGCTATGTCTACTCTGCTCATTCAAAACATTCGTTCGCTGGTGTCGTGTGATGACGCGGACACGGTTTATGAAAACGTCGATCTGTATGCTGAGGATGGATTCATCCGCGCGATCGGTAAAAATCTGCCGCAGAAGGCGGAAAAGGTGATTGACGCGAGCCACATGCTCTGCTACCCCGGCCTTGTCAACACGCACCATCATCTCTATCAGGTCTTTTCCCGCAACCTGCCGGAGGTACAGAACATGGAGCTCTTCGACTGGCTCAAAACGCTCTATGAGATCTGGAAAAACCTCGACGAGGACGTCATCCGTCTCTCGACGCTCACGGGCCTTGGCGAGCTGATGAAGCACGGCTGTACGACCTGCTTCGACCATCACTATGTCTTCCCTGTGGGCGCGGGCGACCTCATTGGCGCGCAGTTTGCCGCGTCGGACGAGATCGGCGCGCGCATGTACGCCTCGCGCGGCAGTATGGACCTCTCTGTCAAGGACGGCGGCCTGCCGCCCGACAGCGTCGTGCAGACGGTCGACGAGATCATGGCCGATTCTGCCCGTGTCATCGAGAAATACCACGACAAGTCGTTCGGCGCGATGCACCGTGTTGCGCTCGCCCCGTGCTCGCCGTTCTCCGTGTCTGCCGACCTTCTGCGCGAGAGCGCCGTGCTCGCACGAGAGTACGGCGTGCGCCTGCACACCCACCTGTGCGAGACGAAGGACGAAGAACACTTCATGCTCGCACGCGAGGGCGTCCGCCCGCTCGAGTACATGGAGCGCCTCGGCTGGACGGGCAGCGACGTCTGGTTCGCCCACGGCATCCACTTCAACGACGAAGAGCTGCGCGTGCTGGCAAAGACACACACCGGCGTGGCGCACTGCCCGATCTCGAACATGAAGCTCGCCTCCGGCGTCGCCCGCGTGCCCGATATGCTGAAGCTCGGCGTGCCGGTCGGCCTCGCGGTTGACGGTTCAGCCTCGAACGACGGCTCATCGCTGATGGAGGAACTGCGCGTCGCGTTCCTGCTGCACCGTTTGAACAGCAGCAAAGCTGCCCCCAGCGGTTACGACGTGCTCAAGATGGCAACATGCGGCAGCGCAGCCATCCTTGGCCGCAGCGACGACATCGGCTCGCTCGAGGTCGGCAAGTGCTGCGACCTCTTCATGATCGACTCGCGCAGGCTCGAGCTCGTCGGCTCGTGCTTTGACCCCAAAAGCGTGCTCGGCACTGTCGGCGTGCGCGGACCCGTTGACTACACAGTCGTTCAGGGCCGTGTGACGGTCGACCACGGTCATCTTGTCACAGTCGACGAAGAACAGCTTGCGCACGACGCGGAGGCGAAGTGCCGCGCGTATCTGAACCGCTGAGGAGGCTGCCATGACCGTTGAGATCACCCGCGGCGACATCGCCGCCCTCCCCTCCTCCGACCGTGCGGCCGAGCTTCTGCCGCTCATGGACGGCGACACGCTGACTCTCTCCTGCACAGACAGCGACCTGAAGGCCGCCTACCGCGTCCTGCGCGCCATCATGGACTACGGCTACGAGCACACGCAGCCGTCGCGCGTGCGCCTGATCTGCGCGGATGAAGCCACATACAAGGCGTACTCCTTCCAGTGGAACATGTGGTTCGCTGCGGAAAAGCCAAAACACGAAGATTAAAAAGAAAAGACGAGCGAAAATTCGCTCGTCTTTTTCTCATAAATAGCGGTCCACTTTTTGCAAAATCGTCTCGTATCGCTCGGCGAGCTCCTGCTTTGTCTCGCCGAACCGCTCGCGAAGCTCCTGCCGCGAACGGACAATGGTCTGCAACGCCTCGTCGCGCTCAATGCGCAGCTCCGCGGCAATCTCCTCGCTCAGCTCGCCCACGCTGGCAAAGGCCTCCATCAGCCCACCCTGCGTTTTGAAAAACTCGTCGCCGAAGCGCTCGCGCTTCGGATATTTTCCGCTGCGGTAATTGTCGATGACGACCTCGTAGCGTGCCATGGCGCGCTGCACCGCCGTCTCCCATGAAACGTACAGCTCGCGCTGGGCATTTTCGCCGACCACTTGCATCACCTCCGGCGCGCGGCAGAGCTCTTCGAGCTTTGCCGCCATCGCCGCGGCGTTTTCCTCGATGCAAAAGCCGTTTCGCCCGTCGCCCACGCCCTCGGACGCGCAGGAATTTCGGATCATCACAGTCGCCGTACCGCTGGCTGCGGCCTCGCGCACGACAAGGCCGTTCGTGTCAAACGTCGACGGGAAGAGAAACAGGTCGGATCTGCCATACCACGCGCGGATGATCTCGCGGTCAGAGATCGCACCTGTGAAAAAGCAGCGGTCGGAGAGCTTCCGCTCTTCCGCATAGCTGCGGATATCCGCGCCGTCTGCGCCCTCGCCGACAAACACCATGCGGAAGTCGACATTTTTCTCGCGCAGCGTTTTCAGCGCGTCTAAAATGATGCGGATACCCTTGTACCACATCAGCCGCCCGACGAAGAGAAAGACCGGCACGTTCTGCGGCAGATCGTATCCGCTCGTCGCCGCGGCGATGGCCTCGTCAGACACCCGCCCGCGCGGCACGTCCACGCCGTTTTCCATCACGATGTAGTCGCCCTCGTAGCCGAGCGAGCGCAGATTTTCCCCCGCCCCGCAGCTCACGACCCAGACCTCATCGCAGCTTGCGATGTTCTGCACCAGCGCGCGAATGGCGCTCTCCTGCAAGAGCTTGCCGCGCACAGCCTTGGCGATGTCGACATCGTACTTCGTGTGATACGTCAGCACGAGCGGCGCGTCGACCACGGCGCGCAGCGAGCGCGCCAGCAGGCACGACGTGATGGGACAATGCGTGTGCATCAGTTCGACCTTCTGCTCCGTCAGCACGCGCGCGGTCTCGGGTGAAAACGGATAGCCCGCCACGTAGCCGAGCTTCTTGCGCGTGTCGATGCTCGGGTAGCGCAGCACGGGAAAGGGGAACGCGCTGTCGTCTGCGCCGGGCATTGTCGGCGTGACGACAATGGCGTTTTCGCCGCTTTTCGTGATGTTTTTCGCGTAGTTCACGACGGCGTTCGCCACGCCGTCGATCTCGGGCGGAAAGGAATCGTTCAAAAGGCAGATGGTTCTCTTGTCCATGCCATTGCCCTCCTGTTGCTTGTTTTTCGGCAGCGCCGAAGTGTGATTCAGTATATCATTTTTCGCGCGAAGATGGTATACTATGTGTGAATTTTACGCGCCGTTTACTTCGGGAAAGGAGAACTTCCATGCGCATTCTCACATACACCGTGACGCCAGAGGAGGACGGTCGCATGGTCAAAGGCATCCTGCGCGGCAGTCTTCAGCTTTCCTACACGCTGCTCAAAAGCCTCAAATGGCGCGAAAACGCCATTTTATTGAACGGACAGAGCGTCCATGTCAACACAATCGTCCGCGCGGGCGACACCGTCAGCGTCGTCCTCAGCGAGCGTACGCCGCGCGAGGACTTGTACTGCGCAAATGCGGCAAAGCCTGACATCGTCTACGAGGACGACGACCTGCTCGTGCTCAACAAGCCTGCGGGCGTCGCCATGCACCCGAAGTCGGGTGACGCCTCCGCGCCGAGCCTTGCAGCGATGCTGACGAATTATCTCGGCGAGGGCAGCGTGCCGCACTTTGTCAGCAGGCTCGACAAGGGAACGTCCGGTCTCCTCATCGCCGCAAAGAGCGGCTACGTGCACGACCGCCTGCGCCGCGCGCTGCATTCAAGCGATCTGCGGCGCGAGTACCGCGCTGTCGCCGTCGGCAGAGTTGAACCGCCGTGCGGCGTCATCGACGCGCCGATCGGCCGCGCGGAGGGCTCCATCATCCGCCGCTGCGTGCGCGCGGACGGACTTCCGAGCCTCACGGAGTACGAGACTCTGCAAGTAAACGACCGCTTCACGCTCCTGCGCCTGTGCCCACAGACGGGTCGCACGCATCAGCTTCGCGTCCACATGGCATACCTCGGTCATCCCCTCGCGGGCGACTGGCTCTACGGCACGGAGGACAAAACCCTCATCGCCCGCCCCGCGCTACACTCATACGAGCTGTGGTTCACCCAGCCGGTCACCGGACAGGAATTACACTTTACAGCGCCTATCCCGCAGGATATGCAGCGTTTGATGGAATGAAAAAGCACCGTTTTGGCCGGCTCCACATAAGAAAACATGCACCGTAAAAGGCAAATTTTGCACTGACTCCTTCGTTGCGCCGTCTTGCCATGCGACAGCATGCCTGCGCCGCCGCGCCTCGGCTCCGCACAAAATTTGCTCTTTTTCGGTGCGAAGCAGTTTTGCCAATGAATTTTTGAGATGAAATCGGTTGAAAAAATCTCCCCATACTGGCGTATGGGGAGATTTTTTCGGTCGTATTTCAGCCAAAAAGGTGCAGGCAAAACCGCATATTTTCTTATGCGGAGCCGGCCTTCGGCGGTGCTTTTTTCAGACGTGTGGTAAAATGCCATAGGTTTAGAACCGATTTTTACTTTTCCTTGTAGTACAAACGGCAGTGGCAGTAGCCCTCGAATTCTGGGTCAGCGATCTGGTCGCGGAACTCCTTGCACATGCAGACGTTGTCCTCGATCTTCTGCAAGCGGCAGGGGCACTGTAAATCGCGCTTTAAGAGCGCGGCGCGCAAGCGAGCGACGACCTCCGCGTCTTCGTTGTATCGAATTCTCATGCCTTGCACTTCTCCAGCATCGCCTTGATGTCGGCCTTATCGTGCACACCGACCATGCCGGTCAGCGTGTGGCGGTCCTGCACGACGGCGAGCGTCGGGATGGAGTCGATACCGAACATCGAAGCGAGGTTCGGCTGCTCGTCGACGTTGACCTTGCAGAACTTGACCTTGTCCTCTTCCCCGTTGAGCTCGGCAAAGACAGGCGCCATCATCTTGCACGGCTGGCACCACTCGGCCCAGAAGTCGATGATGATGAGGCCCGGATCGTCGAGTACCTCAGTCTGGAAGTTATCTTCCGTCAGCGTGACGATATCGGTGAACGTGCGCGTCTCGACGTACGGCTCGTGGAAGCCGCCGCCACAACCGCCGCAGCCACCGCCGCATGCACTGCATCCAGCCCCGCAGCCCGCGCCGCAGCCGCCGGCACTCGCGCTGCTGTCGCCGGTCATCAGCTCCAGATTGCCCTGGAGGAAGCTGTCAACCGCCTCGTCGGCATTTCCGGTCACGCCGGAAATGAGCAGCATATGCGCGTTGTCGATGGCGGCGTGCGCACCCTCGCCGATATTCCCGCAGATGACGAGATCGACGCCGCGGGATTTGAGCCCGCCCGCGACCTTCTCGTGGTCGGTATCGTCAAACGTGACGGTCTCTTTTTCGATGGGCTTGATATCCTCGATGGTGTAAACGGTAAACTCCGTGGCATGGCCGAAATGCTGCATCACTTCGCCATTCTCGCAGGGAATTGCAATTTTCATAGTATGTTCTTCCTTTCCGGTCTATTGCTTCGGCGGCAGCGCCGCCGCTCGATGCTATGAGGTAGTTTACCACGCTTTCGCGCGCCGTACAACCGGAAATTTGTAAATAAATCCGCGTCGCGTTGATGACGCTTGCCATCTGTTTTTTCCTGTGCTATCATTTTTACATCGCAGAGGCACTTTACAGCCAAATCGAAGACTGAGGAGGATCCTGCCATGAAGAAAAAAGCGATGATTGCCGTCATTTTTGTCGGAGTGCTTTTCGCAGGGCTTTGTTTTTTATCTTCTAACCCAATCATTTCATGCAAAATCGACATACCGGAAAGCTATTCAGAGGCAATCGAGGCGCAGGCAAAAGGGGTGTATTCCCGAAGGCTTCCCCTGATCCCTGTCTGCGCGACGGTCGACAGTTTTTCAGGAAATGAAGTACACTATACCATTCATTATTTTCCCCTCGGTACGGTGGGAATGTCCTACATGGAAACAGACGGATACAGCATCGTGAAGCCGTTGAACTGATCGCTTTTCGTTTCATTCCCCGAGAAAAAAACCGCCACAGCAGTATTCCTGCTATGGCGGTCCTTTACTTTATACGGTTTTCAGACGCTTAGTCGTCCTTCTCTTCCTCGTCTTCCACAAGGTCGGCGGGGTCGAATTCGAGAGTCGCGCCGCAG
This sequence comes from Hominicoprocola fusiformis, assembly GCA_040095065.1. GTDB lineage: Bacteria > Bacillota > Clostridia > Oscillospirales > Oscillospiraceae > Hominicoprocola. The sequence continues at coordinate 2,642 of JBBNGO010000046.1, read as the reverse complement.
TTGGGGCACTCGACCTTGCCGTCTTCGAGGACCGAATCGTCGAAGAAGATCTCTTCCTCGCACTCGGGGCAGGTCGTGGCGTAGCACTCCTCCTCGTCGTCCTCGTCGTCTTCCTCATCCTCGTAGTCGTCCTCGTCTTCATCATAGACGATGTCTTCCACGTCGCCGAGGTCGTCGCTGATGACGTCCAGGCCGTCGCCGAGCTCCATGACCTCGTCGGTCAGGTCTTCGACTTCGAGAGCGATCTCATCGAGAACGTCGGCGATTGCGAGGAACAGCTTGCCCTCGTTGGAATCCGCATTCAGGTTCATGCCTTCCATCAGGCCCTTGAGATACGCGACTTTTTCAGAAATACCCATCGTAAAACTCCTTTCTGTTACCGGAACTACGATTTTCCTGTTGCTGCTTACTTAATGTCTATTACTTGGCGCGGCCGATATACTCGCCCGTGCGGGTGTCGATCTGGATCTTGTCGCCGATGTTGATGAACAGCGGCACCTTGATCTCCGCGCCGGTCTCGAGCTTTGCGGGCTTGAGGGTGTTGGTCGCGGTGTTGCCGGCAAGACCCGGCTCGGTCTCGGTGACCTCAAGGTCAACGAAGTTGGGGGGCTCGACGCCGAAGACATTGCCCTTGATGGACAGGATCATGCACATCGTGTTCTCCTTGACGAAGCGGAACGCATCGCCGAGCATGTCGCGGTTCAGTGGGACCATATCATAGGTCTCCTGATCCATGAAGTAGTACAGATCGCCGTCGTTGTAGCTGTACTCCATGTTCTTGCGCTCAATGGCCACTTCCTCGAACTTCGCGGTGGGGTTGAAAGAAGTTTCGGTCACGCCGCCGGTGACGACGTTCTTCATCTTGGTGCGCACGAAGGCCGCGCCCTTACCGGGCTTGACATGCTGGAACTCGACGACCTGATAGTACTTGCCTTCCATTTCAAATACTTTACCGTTTCTGAACTCACCAGCGGTAATCGTTGCCATAACTATTTCCTCCTGTATTACCGAGGATATCATCGCTATCCTCAAATTCACAAAGTATCGGTTCTAAACCTATGGTATTTTACCGCATATAGTGCGGCAATGCAAGTGTTTTTCCTGATGTTGTGGGTGAAATTTGCAAATTTCAGCGTTTTTTCCGCTCGTCGTGCGCGCTTGCGGCCTTGAACGGCTGCTGCAGGGCATGCAGCACGTGGTTCCACGCACCCACCGCGCCGCCGCGCGGCTCGACCATCAGCATCAGAACGCCGCTGCGCCGAGCGCCGATCGTGTCGGTGAGCAGCTTGTCACCAAGCATTGCCGTCTCCCTCGCGTTCACGCCGTAGCGCGCCATCGCCTCGTGAAAGCCGCGCGTGCCGGGCTTGCCCGCGTGGCCGACGTAGCCGACTTTAAGCGGCTTGCAGAACTTTTCCACGCGCACGGGGCTCCTATTGTTCGACAAAATCGCAAACTCGATGCCCGCCTCCTTCAGCGCGCCGATCCAGCGCGTGAGCGACTCGTCCGGCTCGCTCTGGCTTTTGGGTGCGAGCGTGAAGTCGAGGTCGGAGAGCAGCAGCTTCACGCCATGCTCTTTCAAAAATTCCGGCGTCACGGCCTCGTAATTGTCAAACACCCATTGCGGGCAAAGCAATCTGAGCATATCGGTCTCCCATCGCGCATAAAAGTATTACGGTTATTATACGCGCCGAACGCGCTTTTCACAAGGGGGGATTTTTCTGCTCACCTACCTCGCCATCACGCCAAAGGCGCTCTCTGAGTGTGCCTCAAGGCCCGCACTGCCGCTCGTCCACGTGGCCTATGCCGTCGGTCAGGGCGGGTGCCTGACGCGCTGCGACGCAACGGCCTTTCCGCGCGGCGGGCTCATGGGCCTTTCCGACCGCTGCACCGGGGCGATCCCACGCATCGACGCGCTCTGCCGCACCATCGTCGCGGAATGCGTCAAGCGCGGCTTTCAGGGCGTGCTGGCGGACTTTGAGACCAATCCGTATTCTGACCGGCTTTCGTTTCTCTCGCGTCTCTCCGCCCGCCTGAGCGCGCGAGGGATGGTGCTCTACTGCCCCCTCTCGCTCCCGGCCGAGGGCGCAGCGCTCCTCGTCGGCACGGGCCTTTCCGGCGGGTCGCTGCGCGCGCTGCTGGAGGAAACCGCCTGCCGCTATGGCGCGGAGCGTCTGGCGCTCGACTTGGAACGCGTAATGATGGACTTTCCCCTCCCCTGTCCCTCCGGCTGCGGCACACCGCTCACGCGCGAAGAGCTGCTCGCCCTGCGGGAAAAGCATCCATCGTCCGTCTATTTTTCCCGCGAGCTGATGGCGAAGTATTTCACCTACTCCGCGGGCAGCGGCACGCACTTCGTGCTGTTCGACGATGCAGAGACCTTGCGGCAAAAAGTGCGCCTTGCGCAAGGACTTGGCATTCAGACGGCGTTTCTCATGTTTCCGGAGATATCAGATCTGTTGCCAGAGCTTTGAGCGGCGCGCTGCGCCGTGGGAAAAGCAGCGCCGATGGCGCTGCACGGGGCAAAGGGGGCCATTCTCTTTCACAAAAGAGAATGCCCCCCTTTAAATCCCCCAAGAGAAAGGTTTAGATTGGCAGTTTGGAGCTTGAACAATCTTTGTGCCTCCGGAATGCAGCTGCCTGCG
>JBBNGO010000045.1:0-21542 GCA_040095065.1 Hominicoprocola fusiformis | reverse complement strand
AGCAACCTGCTCAATCGAATCTTTATAACAAGAGGGCGGAGGACTGTTTACAGCTCGAGCGCTTGGCTCATCAAAGAAGCCGTCCATCCATTGCCCTCCCATTATAACAAAAATAAGCATAGCCTCCGAGGCTTCATATCCGCTTCGGGTGCTATGCTTATTTTGTACCAGACAATATGAAATGACTCCTGCGCTTGTAAAACGTGGATTTACCTGTCATACTTTTAGCGCAAACTCAAAAGTACCAGACCTACCACATACAAGGAGGAGTCATCATGGCAAGTATAATCTACGTTGGCATGGATGTCCATACCACAAATTTCACATTTTGCTGCTATACCGCAGATTCCGACCGCGGCTTTGCTGTTGCGCAAACAGAACCGGATTACCGTCAGGTAATCAAGTATATGGAACGTGTCCAGAAGCAACGCGGTGAAGAATGCAAATTTGTTTGCGGCTATGAAGCTGGCTGTTTGGGTTATTCACTCTACCACCAACTCACCAGATGCGGTGTGGACTGCGTTATTCTGGCACCTTCAACGATGCATCAGGAAAAGGGGAAACGGATCAAGACGGATCGCCGAGACGCAGAAAACATTGCCAGATGCTTGGCGTTTAGTCTGTATAGCCCCGTTTATGTCCCTACCACAGAAGATGATGCCGTGAAAGAATATATCCGTATGAGAGATGATATCAAGGCTGATCTGAAGCGTGTAAAGCAACAGATCATCGCATTCACTACTCGACACGGTTTTGCTTTTGATGGAAAGAGCTACTGGACACAGAAACACCTCAAATGGCTGGAGACCCTCGTCTTTGAGCATCCTCTTTATAAGGAAACCCTTCAGGAATACTTGATTCTTTACTATATGCTGGATGAGAAAGTTGCGGTCTATGACACCCGAATCGAGGAAATGTCCCATCTGGAGCACTATGAAGAAAATGTGCAGAAGCTCTGCTGCTTCCGCGGTGTTGCCGCTCATATCGCATTATCTTTGCTGGTTGAGGTAGGCGATTTCCAGCGTTTTCGCTCTGCCAAACACTTTGCCGCCTATCTCGGTCTTGTTCCCGGAGAACATTCCAGCTCTGATAAACAGATACGCACCAGTATTACAAAGGCAGGAAACACCCATTTACGGCGACTGTTGGTCGAGGCAGCTCAATCCTACAATCGAGGAGCCATTGGGAAAAAGAGCGCAGCGCTCAAGGCCAGACAGGGCGGCAATCCTGCCGAGGTCATCGCTTACGCGGATAAAGCCAATGAACGCATGCAACGCAAATATTACCGCATCGCATTTAAGTCCAGGCACAATATTGCCAAAACCGCAATTGCGCGCGAACTGGCCTGTTTTGTCTGGGGTATGATGACCGGAAACATTTCCAACGCGGCGTAGTATCCATTCCCTTGGGGATGATATTACGTCTTGGAAACATGCGTCAAGGATGCTGCGCACCGCGTTTCGCGGCTTCGTCCTTGACCCAGTTCCCAATCCATAATAGAAAGTGAGCAAGGGATGGATTCGATTCAAGTCCCTCGGGCGAGGGCATTTGTGAGGAGCTGAGCACATGAATATGGTTCAGCTATCTACGTATTGACTATGATGGCACTTTCGTGATCCACGACTGAAGACAGTAGAGCTCCTGGCGGACCATTGACCTGTGGTAACCAATCCACGTATAACAGAGTGGCCAATGCCGGAATTCTGATCGTCTCAGCTCTTCTCACATGCCCTTGCTCAAATATTTGCTTTTGACAGGCAATTTCCCCCTTGACAAGAGTCATTTCATAATAGTCAATAAAAGGGAGCTGCGTCTCGATCAGAGACGCAGCTCCCTTTTTCAATTCAAAACTTCCGAAACCGTTCCCTCATCTCATCGTCTGTGAGTTCTCCGCGCTCCGCCTGCTCCAGGACCTGCATCGCTTGTGCAACGGCGGCGTTCCACTCATCCGCACTGATCTTCCCGCGAACCTTTCTCTGCTTCAGCCGATTATAGGTACGGTCATATTCCACACGGGCCGGACTGCGGTTCGCCTTGCCCTGCGCTTCCTTGCGGTGCGCCCCTACTTTCCGGCAGGTCCTCTCCGTCTCACCAGGCGCAATATTGCCGCAGTAGCAGGTGTTGTAGCCGGCAGTCAGCAGAAAATGCTTTCCGCAGTTATGACACCGCCGCGGTGCGTTCCCGATCGCCAGCCCACGGTAGAACTCCGTTCTCAGAAAATCATGTAAATAGTTAAAGGTCGTCTTCTCTGCAACGAAAAACTCTCTCTCGTTTTCTTTCCGCATCATTGGGACAAAGTCGATCTCTACAGAAAACTTTTGGTCAAAGTCCTCACCGAAAAGCAGTGCACCGGTTCGGAGCATATCCGCGTAGAAGGTCGAGTACGCCGTTCCGTAAGTCGCGCTGTTTCTCCGCTTTAACGGCTCAAAGTATTTCTCCGTCATGATCCTGAGCTGCAAACGAAGTGCCCGCACTCTGTTTGCAAAGTGCACCAGATCATCGATCATGCGCTCATATATCTCATACCCCTCCGAGTGCGTCTCCTGAACCAGCTCCCACTTCTCCTTCTGCTCATAAAGCCTCTCCAGAGAATGATAGCTGAGCTCCAGGTCCATATTCAGGTCACGGTACACCGGCATGGTAAAAATGATATCCCAAACAGCGTTCAGCTTCTTCTGTGCGAAGGCAACAGCGCTGTTTGTCTTTTTCGAGAGCAGCGCCTGCGCCGCAGGGATGAACTCCTCCACACGGCGGTCGATCTCGTCGAGTACCTCCTCGTCCATGTTCACAATATCCACACAGCACTGCCCAATGGGATAGCTCGTATCGCTTCGGAGGAACTTATTCAAGCCTGCCACCATGGCAAGTTTACCGCTCTTCCCCTCGCCGCGTTTTTTCTCAATGAATGTAAAAATCGGATCGTTTGCCGGTTTGTGCATCACATAGCTCTGCATGACTTCATATTTTTGTATGGAGGGTAAACTGCCTATGAAGGAAATCCCGATTTGGGAAAAGAGCAATCTGAGCTTGGAGGAGGCTGCGGCTTATTCCGGCATTGGTATCAACAAACTGCGTGAGATCACCAACGAGGACCGGTGCAAATTTGTCCTCTGGGTGGGCAACAAGCGCCTAATTAAACGCCGCCTGTTCGATCAGTTCATCGAGCAGGCGTATTCTATTTGAAATTTGTGGTGTAAATCGGAGCCTTGATATGATACAATAAGTGTGTCATATCAAGGCTCTTTCCATCACGGGAAGGAGTTTGACAATGTCCGAAAAGCGCAAAGACAACAAAGGACGCATCCTGCGGACAGGAGAGAGCCAGAGAAAAGGCCTGATTTATCAATATCGGTACACAGACATTCGCAGCAAGCAGCAGACGGTGTATTCCTCCGATCTGAAAGAACTGCGTGAAAAAGAAAAGGAAATCCAGAAGCAGCTCGATGATGGCATTGATTATTTGCCTGAAAATCTGCGTAGAGTTACGGTAATATGTGTAGGTTTCCGACACAACAGCAAAAATGAAAGAAGTGCCAAACGCCCTGAAATATCAAGGCTTGGAGGCTTTTGAAGGGATATAACAGCAATGACAAAAATCTTATTCATCTGCCACGGCAATATCTTAAGAAGCCTCGAAAAAGCCTGCTATATCAATGGTTTTCATCGCTCAAACGGCGCCTACTACACCACAATTACACCATTTGTGAAAGAGTCTTGATATGACGAAATTATAAAATAAAAAGGGCAGAGTGGCATCTTGTTGATGTACTCTGCCCTTGCTGAATCATAGATGCGCCTCTTTTTCCTCTGCCAATGAATGGATAGCATTCTAAATACATAGGCAGCGCGCATTTCTATAAATGTACACTGCAAACTTGCTGTTGAATTTTACAGCAAAATGGGATATACTATGTTTGAAAGGAGCTGATAGATAATGCCGAACATTAAACCCATTTCTGACCTGCGAAATTACAGCGAGGTACTGCATGATGTGACTGTGGGCGCTCCTGTCTTTTTGACGAAAAATGGGCGCGGGCGGTACGCTATCGTGGATATGCAGGACTATGAGAGAACACAGGCGACCATCCGCCTGATGAATGAGCTTGCAAAAGGCCGCCTCTCCGGCGAAACGGAAGGCTGGCTGACACCGGACGATATGATGGCGCACTTCCGCGCAAGAGCGAATGAAGAATAAAATTCATTATTCACCCGAGTCCCGTCGCGATTTGGATGATATTTGGGATTACATCGTATTGGAACTTCAGAATCGTTCTGCTGCGGAGCGCGTGATCAATCGCATTATAGACGCGGTTGACCCGTTGAAAAATTTCGCAGAAATGGGAACCCCGCTATCCTCCATTGCAGATGTAGGAACAGACTATCGTTTTCTTGTCAGCGGCAATTATATGGTATTTTACCGTGTGCAAGGTTGCGATGTCTACATTGACCGCGTTCTCTATGGACGAAGCGATTATATGAGCAGCTTGTTCAAAGACTCGCTGCGTGAGGAAACAACCGAATAAAATTAAAAACCGGCAAGTTTCTATAGAAACTTGCCGGTTTTTGGCTCAAGTAGAATTATAAGATTTCATCAAATCAAAAGGATAAAAAAGAGTATCGGACGGAAACAATCAGTATTCCAATATATTAGCCTATCTGTCTCAACAAATCTCTGACGATACTTTCAATCCGGTCAATTTCGTCTGCAGGAAGACCCCCTGTATGCATAATTATATTGCGAGACATTTCCAAATCATCCATGCGAGACATGAGCCATGCCTGGTTAGGAATTATATCCGAAAAGTCATCCCAATTAGCAATAACGATTTGCCCCAGATTTCCAAGCATAGTATTGAAAAACGAGCGGGAGACAAATAAAATGTTCTCATATCAGCAAGCAGTGAAATAAAAGTAACCTTAAAATATCTGCCGGCGACGCAAAAAGGCAGGTACTCGCTAAGTGCCTGCCTTTATTAATCCTGCTCTCAATCCGCGCCCTGCGTGGACTCTGCGCAGCGGGCGACGAACGACGCGACTGCGTCATCGGCGCTTGCGACGCTGCCGTCCAGCAGTTCGTTTGCCGCATGGCTCAGGCGCGTGCCGATGTAGGCCGGAACCGTTCCATCGCTGACGACCTTCATCTCCACCTTATCGATATCGTTCAGCGCGGTGTAGCGCTCATCCGTCGTCTCCTTAGCAGCAGAGGGAACGCCCTTGATAGAAGCAAGCGTGTTCAACTCGTCCTGACGGGCCATAAAGCGCAGAAATTCGACCGCGTAGTCCTGCGCGTCACTCTCCTTTTTGACCGCAAAGCCGTACCACGGCTCGACATATTCGTAAACGCCGCCATCGCCCATCGGGGCATACATGAACTCATACTCGAACGGATCTGCGCTGAACGTCTCGGACTTGCTTTGGGTTCTGCGAAATGCGCCGGGTCTGAGCGAAACAGATGAAGCGTGGTCTGAAAAGTTGCTGCCTGCGAACGCCCCGGAAAAATGCTATATGCCGCAATAACAGAAGGCCGCCATCTCAATGAGCTACTGCTCACCGAGATGGCGGTTTATATGCTTACTGCTCAAATTCCTTCGACCAGTCGCGGTTCTCACGCTTGGCGGTCTGCGTTTCGTGAACGCCGTCCGCCTTGCGCTCGTACTCGTGCGAGTTCGTCGCCTCCTGGATCGCAAGATAGCCCCAGAAGGTCTCCGGATTGTCCGGCCAGACGATCTGGTTTGCGAGCAGGTCGCTCTCCTTCTCCGGCAGGCGGTGCAGCACGCGGTTCAGAAGCGTCGCCGTCTCGGCGCGGGTGAGGTTGCTTTCCGGACAGAACACCGTTTTGCTGCTTCCTTCCACCCAGCCATTGCCGTAAGCCTTGCCGATCGCATTCTCGGCCCAATGGCCGGAAATGTCGGTGAACGGCGTGTCGGCCGACTTGGCAGTCTCGTCAAAGCGCGCGATCATCGCGGCGAATTCCGCGCGCGTGATGGGTGCGTTCGGGCGGAACGTGCCGTCGGGGTAGCCGCTGATGACGCCCATCTTCGAGAGTGTGGACACCGCCGCGGCGTACCACGCGGTACCCGACACATCGCTGTAAGCGTTGTCCTTCGTCAAATTCTGCGCGCGCACATCGTCCTTGAGCAGGCGGAAGAGCACGGTCGCCACCTCAGCGCGGCTGATGCTTCCGTTCGGGCGAACGGTGCCATCCTCGTAACCGAGCAAGTAGGCGTAATGATCCTCGCCGTTGAGCATTTCCGGGATGGGCGCAAGCGTCGGCTTTGTCTCGTCCGGCTTTGCCGGTGTGGACGGAGTCGAGGGACTTCTCTTGGCACTGAAACGCGCGTAATAGGTCGTTCCCTGCCAGACGGCGCCGTCCTTCTTCGTCGGGACGAAGGTAAGTTCCTTCGACAAAAGCGTGCCGTCGGTGCTGTACCAGCCGTCAAACCGCGCGCCGCTCTTCGGCTGCGCGGTCGAACCCTTGGCCGTACCCGTCACGGCATCAACAGTCTCCGACGCGCTGCTCACCGAGCCGAGCTCCGCGTCGTTCGGCTCATAGCTGAGCGTCACGCTCTGCTCTTCCCAGACGGCGTAGAGGGTCACCCCTTCGTTATCATCTTTAAGATTCGGAAACTCCTCGTCCAGCTTGATATTCGTCTGATCTTCGTACTTGACCTCGCCGCCTTCCGGTTTCGTTGCCCAGCCCACGAATCTATAGCCCTCGCGGCTGAAGGCACACTCCTTCAGCGGATACGCCTGCCCGTGCGGGAAGGTCTGGTCCTCCATCGTACCCGCAGCGTCGGCGGCGTTGGCATCATAGTGCAGCACATACTGCTTCAGACGGAACAGCGCCACATAGCTGCCGTCCTGATAGCGTTTGGACGACGAGTTCTTCTCCGGCGTATAGGTCATGCTGTCTGTCAGGGAATTCTCCCGCTCGGTATCCTTCGCATCGTACCAGCCGACGAACACGCTGCCTTCTCCCGGCACAGCCGTTGCGCCGCGCGCCGTGCCGGTCTCGGGATTGAGCGACTCGGAGACCATGCCGTCCTGCGGGTCGAGCTCATTACTTTCCGTCGGATTGAGCTCGACCGTGCCGAGCGAAGTCGGTTCCGGCGTGTAGAAGATGGTCACATCGGGCAGTTTTTTCCACTGGGCGTAGAGGGTGATCGTACCGCCGTCCACAATCTTATTTCCCTGATAGATCGTCACCTCTGCAAACGATGCTTCATCAGCATAGAAGCGCCCCTTTCCTCGGTTCGGATACTCCGCCCAGCCGGTAAACTCATAACCCGGACGCGTAAAGGCGTTCTTCCTGAGCGTGGTCGGCTGGTCTTCCGAGTCGGGAGCATGGAACGTCTGCGGCAGCATCTCGCCGGTCACATCACTTTTACCCTCGGCGTCCAAAGCAACGTTGGGTTCAAATTGGACAGTAAAGCTGTCGCGCGCAAACACGGCAACATAGCGCACCACGAGCACGGGCGTTTCGTTTGAATTCACTTTTTTCGGAAGCAGCCCCAGCTTGTCCGCCATCGTCTTGGCAGTGACCGTCAGTTCTTCGGTCCCAGCGCCTTTCTGTACTGCCGTTCCAGTCGCAGTTTCCTCATACCAGCCGTCAAAATGCCAACCCGCCTTTGGTTTAGCAGTGGATACAACATTATCGCCTGTGACGGTACTGTCCGTTACTGTGAAGCTGCCGATACGGGGACTCACGGTGCCGCCCTCAGCCGGTGTGGCATCGAACTCCACCGTCGCTGTGCCCACAGGCTTGTAGACGGCGTAAAGCGTCACGTGATGGTCCGTTGCTTCGCGCGCTTTCAGCGTCACATCGTTGACTTCCGCGCCGGGACCCTGCGTTTCGATAGTACTCAAGTTATCCTCTGTCGGCTCTGCAATGCTCCAACCGGCGAAATACTTGTCATTCTGGATTTTCGTCCCGGCAGGAAGCTCCATCAACTCGATCGACGCGCCGAAGGGAATGCCTGTTGACGGGGCATTGAGGCCCGGCTTACTGCTGCCCAGCAGCGCGGCATAGTCGTAGCTTGCATATTTCGGATCGCTGATAGGCTTTCCATCGCCGGTATCATACACCACAGTGTAGGTATACGGGGTGAATTCCCACTGGCCGGTCAGCGTCAGATCCTTTCCCGGCATGTCAAAGCCGTTGCCCGCAGCAACAGTATCTTTTGTGTCGCTGCGCTGCCAGCCCTTGAACGACCAATCTCCATAGAGCGTCACGTTGTCCGTGGCCAGCACATCTTCCCCATCCGTGGTCTGATTGCGGTCAGGCTCGGCCTGCGCCGTAACGCTCTCGCCGCGGTAGTGTTCTTCCGTCTGCGCGAAGCTGCCGCTCGGGCTCCAGCGATTGTTGTCCGCAAACTGGTAGGTCAGCGTGTGCTCCTTCTCCGGAATAAATGTCCAGAAGCCCGTCAGCGTGCGGTCCCCCTTCACCTTGATAAGTTCTGTTTCGCGGATCACAATATCAACGTCGTTCCCGCTGCTCCCGTCTTCTTCGCCGTCATGCCAGCCGGTAAAGGCCCACTTGCCGGGAACCGTTCTGCCATCTTTCGTGACTGTGCCGTCGATGGTCGTCTTGTCTTTTATAAAGTCTTTGGAAATATAATACGTGCCGCCGTCGATGACCGTACCGGGACTCGGAAGCTTCGGCTTATTCGGCGGGCATTTACCGGCATCCACACTTGCCCACTGATACGTCACCGTATGTGTGGGGGCAAAGCGGGCGTAGATCGTCTGCACGCCCTCGCGGCTCACGTTATAGCTGTGCGTCGGCTCGCTGCTGACGAGCTCATATTTTTTGCCGTCGACCTGCTGATACCAGCCGATGAATTCGTAGCCTGCCTTAGCCGTCGCAGTCACGGTGACGCGTTCACTGGCCGAAGCAAAATAGTCCTTTGCCGCCGGGTTGTTCGCTACGGACTCGCCCACGTTGCCGACGATCTCGACCGTGCCGCAGTCCGCATTTACCTGAAAATCATCGCTCACCTTGCCGTCCGCGCCCTTCACGCGCGAGGCGGTGATAAAGCGCTGGCGCCACTTCCACTGGGCGATGAGCGTCGCGCCGCCGGAGTTGAGCGTTTCACGTGTACCATCAGCCGCCGTAAAGGTAAAGGTTTCGCTTTCCGTGTCATAGCTCACGGTGTGGACCGCGGGCAGCACTTTTTCATTTCGCACAAGCAGCCAGCCCTGAAACTGCCACGTATCTTTACAGCCCGCAGGCGCCTGCGCCGCGTGCGAGGTATATTTTGTCCGCCCCGTAGCAAAGGAGACGGTATCCGTCGGCTCCGCCGCACCCTCAGTATGAACATATTTCTGGCCGCCGTTGGCGTCGTACACGACCGTGGGCGGCTTGATGAACACCAGCACGATATCCGCCGGTTCCTCCACAGGGTGCACATAAGTATAGGTTCTGTCAACTTTATCCCAACTCGGACTCGTTGCGGGAATAAACTCCTTCTTCAGTCCATTCTGCGTCTGGCGCGTGACATACGCGCCGACAAACTGAACATCGTCGCTTTCCGGTTCGACCGCCTTCACCGTGATGGTGCTGCCGTTAGCCACTACCAGCTCTGACATGCTGCTGCCGATCTCGTAATACTCGCTTCCTTTGTCGCCGGTCGGAACGCCGATAAAGCCCGATCCCCCCGCCGTGGCCGCCGCCGTGATGGTCTGATAAAGGCTGAAATGAATATTGTCAATCAGATTGCCGCATGTATTACCGCCTGCCGCAGAATAGGAGCAGAAGGCAAAGACGGTCTCCGTCTGCCCGTCCGGCACAGCGTAGCGGCAGCTGTACGCAAGCTTCCCCGCCGCATAGTCTGGGCTCTTCGTGCCGTAATTGCCCCAGGCGTTGTTATTCGTGCCGATGATCCAGACATTCCATTTCTCCGTGTACACGCCAAACGGCGAAGCGCTGAACGCATCACCGATGTCATTCTGGAATCTGCCGTTTTTGGCAAACTTTTTCGAGTAGACCGTGATCTTCTGCGTACAGCCGGTAACCGGAATCTTCACACCCAGCTTCTCAGCATGGCTCTTCACCCAGTCCGTCATGCGCATGAACTGGTCCTTGCCGTCTGCGCTCGGCTTGGCCGGGTCAAAGGCCTGCTTCGGGCCGATGATGACCGCCATCTGGTCAACGCCATCGCGGCCGCGATGAGAAAGGCCCCACTCATACACATTGCCGCCGACCGTCTCGGCATTCTGATAAAGCGTGCTCTCTTCCTTGGCGTTCAGCTCCGCAAACTGGTCCCCATCCGGAATATCCGGATTACCCCAAATATGAGGAACTTTTCCAGTTTTCCTCGTCGATCCGAACTCGATCAGTTTGTCGGATGCCGTTGTATCCCAGTCAGGAACATTGTTTGCAGGCCACTGCGGCGAATTCTTGTCGTGAAACGCAGGCTCCTCAAAGCTTCCGTTTTTGATGGCGTTGTCCGTAACGCTGCGCGTATCGGCCGCCAGAATAGAAGTTGGCAACAAACTCAGTGCCATTGCCAGCACCATCAATCCGCTGACGGCCCGCTTTTTCCAATCTCCTTTGATGTCCATGATAGATCGTCTCTCCTTTTATGGGGTGTGAAGAAAGTCTCTAACCCACTGTTTTTATTGATGCGTAGAATTGGATTATAGCATTGTGCAAACAGTTATTCAATGGACATTTTAATGAGACTCTCCAAAAGTGATCGAATCTTTTTGCCGTTTTTGGCCATTGAAAATCATGTGATCCACATTTCGTTTTTCTTTCCCGCGCACCACTTTTAGCCAAATATCAGGTTGAGCGTCCCGTACTGATGACGTAATGTTTTTGCCGAAAGCGACTTCCCCAATTTGCTCTTGTACTCTGTGCGCAGATAGACAAGATATTTTTGAATATCAACAGGGCTGATTTCCTGCAAGACAGAACCCTTGAAATACTCCGATATGATGCGTGTCATGTTCTTGTAAAATGCTATGATGTTCGGCTTGTCATTCTCGCCGCGTATCTGCAAAACGAACCACGTATCATTCACAAACGACACAAAATCATCCCGCCGCTTATCAGGCGGTAGGCGGTACGCGTTGCCAAGTTTCTTTTGCTTCTGGTACTCTGCTTTGACTTCCTCTTCCCACGCATCCGCCGCACGTTCCGCCGCTTTTCTTGCCTTTGCTGGCGTCAAGTCGGCGGGCGCTGTCCAAGTGGTGTATTTCCGTATCTGCTTGCCGCGCACATCGCGTTCCATGCAAGCGATAAAGCGATAGGAAATGACCTTTCCATTTTTCGTGTTCTCTCTGATATTTGCCATTGAAATACACCCTTTCTTTTCCGATGTATCAATGACTTTCGCGTGCTTTTTTCGGGGATTGTGCGCTTTTTTGTGCGCTTTTGGAGTTTTTACACATTTGCGCGCCATGCGTTTTGCTCTTAAAAGTCGCAAAAAAGCCTTGAAAACTTACGTTTTCAAGGCTTTTAGCTGGTCCGAGTGGCGAGATTCGAACTCACGGCCTCATGGTCCCGAACCATGCGCGCTACCAACTGCGCTACACCCGGATATGAAATTGTGCGGCTCACGCCGCGAACAGTAGTATTATATGAGCTTCCCCCCGTTCTGTCAAGAGGGAAATCCACATTTTTCAAAAAGCCCCGCGGCGCGCGGCCGCAGGGCTCTGGCGGGAGCATGTGAGGATCGAACTCACCCGAGAGGCTCTTCACCCCTCTCACCGGTTTTGAAGACCGGGGGGCACACCAGCACCCATCTACTCCCATGTGAGAGGCGACAAAAGCCGCCTCATTTTTCTATCTCGCCAAACTGCGCGCCCGGCCTGCGGACATCGCCCTCGCGGCGAAGAATCCCTCGCCGGTCGTAATACTCCAGCACCAGCAGCGCGTGGTCGCGCGAGGTGCCGAGCGCGTCGCGGAATTCTCCCAGCGCGAGCGCGTCGTGCGTTGCAAACCATGCCTTCACCCGCGCGCCGACCGCATCCAAAACGTTTTTTTCGACGCAGAGCTCTGGCGCGAGCAGCACAAGCTCACCGGTAGATAAAAGACTCTCAAGCACGCGCGCGCACTCCACGCGGTCTTTTTTGTCGAACAGCGCACAGAGCGCGTCCTGCTTTTTGCCAAGAATTCCCGCCGCGCGGCAGGTGCGCAGCAGCTCTTCCCGGATGGCGCTCTGCCGCTTGGTCAGATGCACGGAAAAGTCCACAAGCGCGCAGTGCTCCGCCGTCAGCGTGAGTTTTCCCTCGCGCGCAAAGCAGGCGAGGATCGCGTCCGCATTTTCCCGTGCTTTGCCGCGCAGAAGCCGCTGCCGCGCCTCGGCGAGGCGCATGCCCGTGTGCAGCGGATGTTCGCGGTGGTACTTTGTCAGCATCGTCTCACAGTCTGTCCACAGCCTGTCCAGCGTCGACGATGTAAGATAGCGCGACGGCGCGATCTCGACGAGCTTTCCCCGCGCACAGAGCACGGCGAGCATTTCCACCAGTTTTTCTTCCGGTTCATCGAAGCACGCGGCAAGGTCCGCAAGCGTCATGCCATCCGCGCCGCGCTCGCCGACGGCCTGCACGAGCTTTGCCTCGTCCGATCCGCTCTCGCGCACGGCGAGCGCGGCGATCACGCGCGCGTCGTATCGCTTGTGCCGGTACGGATGCTCGTCCAGGATCACCCCGCCGCCGACGGTCTCGAGCGGCGAGTAGAAGCGCACGACAAAGCGGTCGCCCTGCCGCGCGGCGAACGCTTCGCTCAGCCGCAGCTGGGCATAGCAGCTCTCGCCCGGACGCAACGCGTCGCGGTCCAGCAGCACCGCCTTTGCAAGGCGCACCGCCGCGCCGTGGTAGAGGTGCAGGCGCGAGCCGCTCTCGATGATCCGCTTAGAATCCGGCAGATTTTGCAGTTTCACGTCCAGCATCAGCGACGGCTGCATCGAATCCGTCCTGCACAGCACATCGCCGCGGCTGATGCTCTCTTTTTTGATGCCCGCTAAGTTGACCGCCGCGCGCTGTCCGGCGTACACCGCCGACACGTCGCGCCCGTGCACCTGCAAATTGCGCACGCGGCACTTATTCCCGAGCGGCATGAGCTGCGCCTCGTCGCCGACGGCGATGTGCCCGTCGATGAGCGTGCCGGTGACGATCGTGCCGAAGCCGTCGACGGAAAACACGCGGTCGATGGGCAGGCGGAACGGCGTGCGCGCGCTCTTTTCCTCCGCGTGCAGCGTCAGAACGTGGAGCGCTTCGCGCAGGGCCTCAATGCCTTCGCCCGTGCGAACGGACGTGCGCAAAATGGGGCTATCCTCTAAAAACGTGCCCTTGACGCGGCTTTTGACGTCCTCTTCGAGCATGTTCAGCCAGTCCTCGTCGACTAAGTCGGTCTTTGTCAGCACGATGAGTCCGTCCTTCACACCGAGCAGCTGCAGGATGTCCAGATGCTCGACTGTCTGCGGCATGAAGCCCTCGTCCGCCGCCACGACAAGCATCGCAAGGTCGACACCGCCCGCGCCGGCGAGCATGTTCTTGATGAACCTCTCGTGCCCCGGCACATCGACGATGCTCGCACAGCTCCCGTCCGGAAAGTCGAGGCGCGCAAAGCCGAGGTCGATCGTGATGCCGCGCTTTTTCTCCTCGGCCAGCCGGTCGGTGTCCACGCCCGTGAGCGCCTTGACGAGCTCGGTCTTGCCGTGGTCGACATGACCCGCCATGCCGATGATAACATGCTTCATCGGATGGCCCCCGCAGCCGCCGCGGCAAGCCCGGCAAAGTCCTTTTCGTCGATCGTGCGCACGCACAGAAGATACTGCCCGCGGTGGATGCGCGCAACGATGGGCTTTGCGCGCATGCGCAGCCGCTCTTCCAGTTCATCTACACTATGCTTTCCCGGATCAAGCGCGACCGCCCAACCGGGAAGCTCCTGCGCCGGCGCGCTGCCGCCGCCAACCGCATCCCCCGTCTTCACGAGCTGCGAGGAAACACCCGTGTCCGCGAGCGCCTTTTGCAGCCGCAGCGCCTTGGCGTGCAGCTCATCCTCGCTCGCCGACAGCATCGCGAGCGTCGGGATCTCTCGCACGGCGATCTCGGCATCCAGATAGGCGCTGAGCGTCGCGTGCAGCGCGGCAAGCGTCATCTTGTCGAGCCGCAGCGCCCGCGCAAGCGGGTGCTTTTTGATCCGTTCGATGTACTCCCTTTTGCCGACGATCAGCCCCGCCTGCGGCCCGCCGAGCAGCTTGTCGCCCGAAAACGACGCAACGTCCACACCAGCGTGCAGACTTCTCTGCACCGTCGGCTCGCCGCGGATGCCAAACGGTTCGAGGTCGACGATCGCCCCGCTGCCGAGGTCTTCAATGAGCGGCAGGCCGTGCCCACGCGCGATCTCCGCCAGCTCCTCCCGCGGTACGGATTCGGTAAAGCCCACGATGCGGTAGTTGCTCGTATGCACCTTCAAAAGCGCTCTCGTCTGCTCGCCGATGGCGGCTTCATAGTCGCGCCGGTGCGTCTTGTTCGTCGCGCCGACCTCGCGCAGCGTGCAGCCGCATTGCGTCACGATCTCCGGAATGCGGAACGAGCCGCCGATCTCGACGAGCTCGCCGCGCGAGGCGATGACCTCTCCCCCGCCCGCGAACGCGGACAGGATGAGCAGCACCGCCGCGGCGTTGTTGTTCACGGCCATCGCCGCCTCCGCGCCCGTCAGGCGGCACAAAAGTGCCTCCACGTGCTGATAGCGCGAGCCGCGGCAGCCGTTTTCCACATCGTATTCAAGCGTCGAATAATCTCTCGCCGCCTCTGCCGCGGCGTTCGCCGCGCGCTCGCTCAGGCAGGCGCGGCCAAGGTTCGTGTGCAGCGTCACGCCGGTCGCGTTGATGACCGGTCGAAGCGTCGGCAGCTGCTTTTCCTCTGCACGTGCCAGAATGCGCGCGCAGAGTATGCCTGTCTCCGGCAGCGCGGAAAGGCCGCCGCGCACTTCGTCTCGCAGCGCGTCCAGCTCCTCGCGCACGCTCTCGCGCAGCAGCACCGGCGGCAGCGCCGACACCTTGAGCTCGTCCCGACCGAGCAGCTCGTCCACCCGCGGGATGGAACGAAACAGATTTTCTTCCACGCTTTTCCCTCCCCGCGCCCGACACGCAGTGCGTCGGGCGCCAGTTCTCCAGTTTGCCTTTACCCTATCAGAAAGGCCTTCACCCGTCAAGAAAAACCAGAACCGTTCGCTGAATCAGCCATGCAGTTCTGGTTTTTCTATTGTTCACAAGAGCGCGGATCGTCCCGTGGCCGCAAATTTTCAATTCTTGAAAATTTCTGTCTCTTTGGGACAGCTCCCTGTCGGGGCGTGCCCGCCTCAAGCCCTGTTGGGATCAAGTACGGCAAACTGGAATTTATTTTTTCCTTGTGGTTATACGAAGTAACAAGCATCCTATCAAAAATCCAACGAGAGTCCCACAAGTATTCATAATCACATCATCTAACTGTGCAAACCTTCCAATAAATGTTTGCAAAAATTCTATACCAATCGAAAATACTGCTCCTAGTATAACGCCATTCCACCAATGCTTGTGGATATTCTTAAAAATAAATACTGGCAAAAATCCATATGGAACGAATAGACATATATTCAAAATAGTTGCCGCATTAAATCCATCCTCAAATAATTTAAAACTAATATAACTATCAAGTGGTGAGGATATTCCAAAACTACCACCAATAATTCCTGTAATTTTTAATATTGATACGACTATTAGAATCCATAAGAATTGACATAACCAATTTAAAATCTTAACTTCAATTTTCTTCTTCTGGATAAATTCAATACCCACTTCGATAATCATAACACCTGCAAAAATAATAAGTGCCATTGGAAGGAATCTCACTAATATCCATATTCCAGTCCATATTTCCATTGTAATATAACTCACTATCATTCCTCCATAAATCCCGATTTGTTGAGCCGAGTATACCATATTTCTCAACGAAAGAACATTCTTATATACGAGAACCTGACCGTTTTACTGCGTACAGAACCCCGATCTGCAAAAAGCCCCATGCGCGACACCTTGACGGTGCAAACATGGGACTTGAAGTTTCCTTGGCTTATTCGGGTACTCGTAACCGATCCTGGCAGGCGGCTGCCGTGTCATCTCTCGAAAGCTGTTTTACGAACGCCCGGCTTAGGGAGAACCGCTTTTTTATTTTACCGCGCTGAGCAATTTATCCTCTTTCCGCTTTTTGAGCATGATTGGCACGTCCATCAGCGCGAACACCGCCGCGAGCAGCACGGGGAAGCCGATCCAGTGGTAGCCGACATGGTCGCGGAACCACGCGAGCGGATTGCCGTCCGGCGCGTACATCAGAAACATGAAATTCGTATCGAGCAGCAGGTTGACGCAATAAATCGGCACCGCCATCGCCAGCAGCAGCAAGAAGCACTTGCCCATGTACCTGACGCTCGGTCGGATATCACCGCCCGAAAACAGCATGATGGGATAGGCAGCAAGCAGAATGTGCACGCTCGTCGAATGCCAGAACATGAAGTTCGCCGCGGGGAGCGACGTCCATGTCGGGAACAGCAGCGCCGCCGTCGCCGCGGGGATGCAGATAAAGTAGAGGAAGTTGTCGAGCAGCTTGCTCGGTCTCCACGCGTGCAGCGCGATAAGGAAAATGTTGATCGAGCACAGGTGCAGCGGCAGATAGTCCCAGTTGAAATTCCCACCGATCTGCAAACCGATCTGTTTGAACGCCTTGTCCGCGAGCAGGAGAACGGCAAAGAGTCCCCGCAGCTGCGCCCGCTTCTTCTCGTCCGCCGCCTTGTAGAGCTTGCAGCTCAACGCGGCAAAGCCGATATACAGCGCAAGCGTCACCAGATGCCGCGCACCGAAGAGCGAAAAGCCAAAGCCCTCGCCGATCGTATCCACCGTATCCCAAAAGTGCTCCACTTGATCCAGCCTCCGCAAATTTGTTGTCCCTGCCAGCATATCATACGGCGGCGAAAATACACCTGAAAATTTCTTTAAGATTTCAGTATCCCATCCGCGCTCCCAGCATCTCGCCGCTGCTGCCGCCGCGGTACACGCCGTTTTCGATCACGCGCTCGCCGAGCACGAATACCTCGTCAAAGCCTGTCGCAGGCAGGTTGGGGCGCGCGTAGGTACCCTGCTCATGGATATTTTCGGGCGAGAAGAGCAAAAGGTCTGCGTCCATGCCCGCCGCGATGACGCCCTTTTTCTCAAAGCCGAAGCGGCCCGCCGCATGCCCCGTCACCTTGTGCACAGCCTGCTCGAGCGTGAGCACGCGCTCCTGCACGACGTATTTTTCAATGAGCCGCGCGAATGTGCCGTACACACGCGGGTGGACGCGCCCGCCGCTGGGGTACGTCGCATCCGAAATGACGCCCGAGAACAGCGCGCGCAGGATGTCCCGCACGTCCTCCTCGTCTGAAATGTAGTCGATCATTCCCGTCCCGCACTGTTCCGCCGCCAGCAGGTCGAAGAGCGCGTCGAACGGGTCTTTTTGAAGCGTCCGCGCGATCTCGGCGACGGATTTTCCCTCAAAGCGGCGGTATTCGTCCGTCCGGAGGCCGATGGCTACTACATTGTCAAAGCCGACGAGCAGCGTGATGTTCTCAAAGTCGCTGCCCGCCTCCATCCGCGCGCGCATTTCCTTTCGCGCAGCATCGTCGAGCAGGCGCTTGGTCAGCGCCTCCGTGCCGCCCTCCTGGAATTCCGGCGGCAGCACGTGGATGAGCTGCGTCGAGCCCGCGGTGTAGGGGTACACGTCGCACATGACGTCAAGCCCATCCTGTCGCGCCCTTTCAATCAGCGAGAGCATCTCCGGCACGGTCTTTCGTGCGTTGCGCCCTCCGATGGCCTTGAGATGGCTGATCTCCAGCGGCGTTTGCAGCGCGCGGGCGACCTCGAGCATTTCGCGCAGCGCATCGACCACGCCGTCGCCCTCCTGCCTCATGTGGACACAGATGGGCACGCCGCTCCGGTGCAGCGGCGCGAGCGCGCGGATGAGCCCGTCGGTCGAGTAAAAGATCTCCGGCGCGTAGCCAAGGCCGAGCGATACGCCGCACGCGCCATCGGCCAGCGCCGCTTCCATGTGATAGTGCAGATCGCGCAGCTCGAGCGGTGACAAATCGCCCGCCGCAAAGCCCGCGGCAAGCGTGCGCAGCGTGCCCATGCCGATGAGTTCCGCGCACGAGAGCGGCAGTCCCCGCCCCTGCGCCGCCTTGAAATAGCTGTCAATGGACGCAAAGCGCAGCTCCGGCGGGATGTTCCCCGTGATGGGCGCGAGGTATTTCGCGCACTCGTCCGCGTGCGCGCCCGAGAGCGGCGCGAGCGACATGCCGCAGTTGCCGTTCACAAGCGTCGTGAGGCCCTGGCAGAGCTCCGCCTCACCAAAGCCTTCGCGAAACAGCGCCGCGTCGGCGTGGCGGTGCATGTCGATAAAGCCCGGCGTCAGGACGCGGCCCGCGGCCTCGATGGTCTCGAACGCCTGCGCACCTGATAAATTTCCGACCGCTTCGATCATGCCGTCTAAAATGCCGACGTCCGCTGTGAACGCCGCCTTTCCCGTGCCGTCGACGATCTTCGCGCCGCGGATCAACGTATCCAGCATGTATATCACCTCTTTTTTGCAGTCTACCACACCCCACGCCCGCTTGGCAAGGTCATTTCCCCTTGCAATCTCTCCCACCGCAGGGTATACTGAAAAAAATGCAAAAAGGAGCGCTTCCATGAATAAGAAAGACCGCATCCACGACTGGCGCAAGCTCAAGTGGCCGTTCACCGCCACGTTTTTATATTACTCTCTCCTCTCGCTCTACACCGGCACCGCCGAGCAGAGCGAGCAGGGCTTTCTCGTCATGTTCCTCACGGTTTTGATCGTGGACGCCGTGGCGTATTTTTCCTACTGCTATTTCCTCTGCAAAAAAGAGGAGAACATGCAGAAGCTCTGGTTCGTCTTCATTCTGGCCTATGTGCTCATCTCCACACAGCAGCTCTCCATCCTCTGGCAGATGATGACGGCGCATGTGGTCGGCGCATAAACACAATTTTTCTTTTTTCATACCGCCTTTTTGAACGTCCTTTCCATCGGGAAAGGACGTTTTCTTTCATTTTGTCTTCTGTGACATTTGCGTGCCACTGTCTGAAAATCTGATACGCGGCTCCTTTTGTCCATAGTTTTCGGCAGTTTCCTTTGTTAAGTTGGTGTTAACGAGGGGAGCGTCCCCTTCTCGCGCCGTGAACAAAAAAGTTTACACCCTGCCCATTGAAAGCGCGGCGCTTCTTTGCTATGCTTTTCCTGCAAGCCCGCATTTTTCCGTGTGGGACAAGAAATGCTAAGTACAAAGGAGCTGATGACAGTGCCGATCCGTCCGCTTGTCGATCGCACTTATCTTGAACAAGTGCTGCTCTCCCGTTTTTCCCACGGTGAGGTACAGCAGTGGGTCCAGAAATACTTCCAGCCCTACCGTGAGCTGATGAGCTATTACCGCTGCGCGATCATGGAGGTCGAGACGAAGTTCAACGTGCTCAACGAGGAGCTCTCGCTTCAATACGACCGCAACCCCATCGAGACGATCAAGACCCGCCTCAAGTCCCCCGAGAGCATCATGGAAAAGCTCAGCCGCCGCGGATATCCGCTCACGGTGGAGAGCATCGAAAAGAATTTGAACGACATCGCTGGTGTGCGCGTGATCTGCTCGCACCCCGCCGACATCTACAAGCTCTCCGAGGCATTTTTGCGCCAGGACGACATCACACTCTTAGAGCGCAAGGACTACATTGCAAACCCTAAGCCCAACGGCTACCGCAGCCTCCACCTCATCGTCGAAACGCCCATCTTCCTTCACGACCAGAAGCGGCTCATGAAGGTCGAGGTGCAGTTCCGCACGATCTCGATGGATTGGTGGGCCAGCCTTGAGCATAAGATCCGCTATAAGAAAAATCTCCCCGAAATGGAATACGTGGAGCGCGAGCTCTATGAGTGCGCCGAGATCAGCGCACAGCTCGATGCGCGCATGGAAAAGCTCCAGAAAATCGCCGCACAGGCAACGGAGGGAAAGGATCGCGCCCTTTCCTCCTGAATTTTTAGGATGCCCGCACCGCGGGCAGGGAAAGGAATCGTGACACTATGAACGCAGCAGAAAAAATCGCCCATGCAGCAGAGCGCAAGGCCTTTGAGGCCATGCTCGACTCCCTCATCAGAAAAAGTCAGAAGAAGGACGTCTGCACCGTCGCAAACGACTTTGTCAACATGGTCCAAAAGATCCACTCCAGCGTCTGGACGCCGGAGACCTTCGAGATGCTGCACCAGATCGCAAACGACCCCGACAGCAAATGGGCACACTACGCCGAGCGCCTGCTGCGCGAGTGCGACCCCTACCTTCTCAGGACCTTCCTGACGGCCGCTGCCTATGAGGGCGGCTTCCGCGGCTTCCAGCAGGCGCGGACAAACTCCGAAAAGTATGACTGCAATATCCCTTGGATCGTCCTCATGGACCCGACGAGCGCCTGCAATATGCGCTGCGCGGGCTGCTGGGCGGCAGAGTACGGCCACAAGCAGAACCTCACCTTTGAGGAGATGGACCGCGTGCTGACCGAGGGCGCAGAGCTCGGCACCCACGCCTGCCTCTTCACCGGCGGCGAACCGCTCATGCGCAAGGCAGACATCTTCCGCCTGTGCGAAAAGCACCGCGACATCGCCTTCCACGCCTTCACCAACGGCACGCTCATCGACCAGGCCTTCTGCGACGAGCTCAAGCGCGTGGGCAACTTCATCGTCTCGGTCAGCATCGAGGGCTTTGAGGACGCCAACGACGGCCGCCGCGGCGCGGGACATTTTGAAAAGGTGCTCGCCGCGATGGACCTCATGCACAAAAACCACATCCCGTTCGGCGTGTCCATCTGCTACACGAGCAAGAACTACAAGGTCGTCACGAGCGATGAGTTCCTCGACATGCTCATCTCCAAGGGCTGCTTCTTCGCCTGGTACTTCCACTACATGCCCGTCGGCATGGGCGCGACGACCGACCTGCTGCTTAATCCCGAGCAGCGCGCCTATATGAAAGACCGCGTGCGCGAGATCCGCGGTCTCACCGGCGGCAAGGAGATCTTCGCCATCGACTTCCAGAATGACGGCGAGTTCACAGGCGGCTGCATCGCCGGCGGCAAGCTCTACTGCCACATCAACGCCGCGGGCGACGTCGAGCCCTGCGTGTTTATCCACTATTCCGGCGCGAATATCCGCGAAAAGAGCTTCCTCGAATGTCTCCAGCAGCCGCTTTTTAAGGAGTACCGCAAGGGCCAGCCGTTCAACAACAACCACCTGCGCCCCTGCCCGATGCTGGAAAATCCCGAATATCTGCCCCAGATGGTCGCGCGCAGCGGCGCGCATTCGACCGACCTGGAAGCGCCCGAGAGCGTGGAGCACCTGTGCAACAAGTGCGAGTCCTACGCCGCATGCTGGCGCCCCGAGGCCGAAAAGCTCTGGGACGAGGAGCACCGCAACTAAACCGCTTTCATGTTACCTTCCCATACACACAAAGGAACCGCGCCGGTCTGCGAAAG
>JBBNGO010000044.1:0-21995 GCA_040095065.1 Hominicoprocola fusiformis | reverse complement strand
GGAAGGGTTGACAATATTGTCAACCCTTCCTCACCAATCTCAATACCGCTTCTGACAATCTTGTCAAAAGCGGTTTATATGAAACAACGGGTTCGGTGAATTCACCGAACCCGTTGTTGCTTTTTAACAAGGTTGTCAGAAAGTAAGGTTTGGCAATCTTGCCAAACCTTATCGTCACACTACCATTTCTCTCACCACACGGATCAGGGACACCACCCAGGACAGTGCCACGAG
This sequence comes from Hominicoprocola fusiformis, assembly GCA_040095065.1. Classification (GTDB taxonomy): domain Bacteria; phylum Bacillota; class Clostridia; order Oscillospirales; family Oscillospiraceae; genus Hominicoprocola. The sequence continues at coordinate 21,761 of JBBNGO010000044.1, read as the reverse complement.
GCCCACCAGTACAAAGAAAATGCCATCTGCCAATGCAGTGTGCGTCAGATACCACGGGCGAAACACCGTGATCACCAGTGCGCCGTACAGCAGCGGCACAGACAGCCGCAGAGCCTGTGCCAGACGGACGATCCCGCCCAGCAGTGTCATTGCCATCATCAAAAAAGCATACATCATGTTCCATGCCTCCTTCTGCGATTTGTGGCATGTTACCATCAGCGGACAGACTTTGCAAGGGTCTGTCCTCCAATTTTTTGCATGGATTTTCTGCGATGAGGGTGTCTGGCAGACACCCTCAATTTCGGCGGCAGGGGGTCAATGAAACACCCTGCACCATCAAATTTTTTGTAGAATTTTTAAATTTCTGGTTATTCACCACGCTGTTTTTTCGGGTAGGACAATGAGGGGTGCGGCGCAGAAGCAGAGAACCGCTTTGGGAAACATTGCCGAAAGCGGTCAGGCGGTGCCCCATGCTGGCCCTGTGTTGCCCCGTGTGGGGCCTTCTCTTACCTCCCGGGCGAACCGCCTGCCAGAGTGGGAGAACGCCCGTGTGGGGCAGGAAACGCCGCAGTCCCCCCGAATAAGAAGAAAGAGGTGCAGCCTATCACAAGCAAATCACATGAGGACGAGTTCATCCGCACGGAACGCTTTCAGATCTCCTGCGGACGAGTGATTCGGGTGGTTTCTGTGTTCCCGAAACAGGGAACCGAGACCCCGGCGGACAAGCTGAAGGCATTGGCGGAACTGGAGTTTCAGCAGGGAAAGATGTGTGCCTAAAGGGCTGGACATTTCAGGCCGTTCAGGGTATTGTGGTATCACAATGCTCTGAACGGTTTGACCCAAAGGAGGACAAGAGACAATGTCAAACCTGAAGAAAACCGCCCTGTACTGCCGTCTCAGCCAGGATGACGGTCTGAAGGGCGATTCCAACAGCATTCAGAATCAGAAAAATATCCTGCAAAAGTTTGCAGAAGACCATCACTTTCCCAATCCCTGCTTCTATGTGGATGACGGTTTTTCCGGTGGAAATTTCCAAAGGCCCGCATTTCAGCAGATGATTTCCGACATGGAGAACGGTGAGATTGGAATCATCGTCACCAAGGACCTTTCCAGACTGGGACGTAACCAACTTCATACCGGTCTCTACATTGAGGAACGCTTTCCCATGTTCGGCGTACGCTACATCGCTATCAATGACAATGTAGACACTGACAGCAGCGAGAGCAATGACCTCATGCCGTTCAAAAACTTGTTCAACGAGTGGTTTATTCGAGATACCAGCCGGAAGATCCGGGCGGTGCTGAAAGCCAAGGCGGAGCGTGGAGAACGGCTGGGGACCAGAGCGCCTTATGGGCTACATCAAGGATCCGGAAACAAAGAAGCTGGCGGTAGATGATGAAGCAGCGGCCATCGTCCGCAGGATATTCGCCATGTGCGCCAGCGGCAACGGCCCCAGCCAGATCGCCAGAATCTTGAAAAAAGAACAGGTGCTGACGCCCACCATGTACGCCTATACCAGGTATGGCATGAATCATACCTGTCTGGACACCGCACATCCATATAACTGGTCTGACAGTGCCATTGCTAATCTTCTGGAAAACGAGATTTATCTGGGCAATACCGTCAACATGAAATACAGCACCAAGTCCTATAAGGATAAGCGACGGGTGGAACATTCCAGAGAAGAATGTCTGGTGTTTAAGGACACCCATCCCGCTCTCATTACCCAGGAGGTCTGGGACATCGTGCAGCGGGTGAGGAAGAACAGACGCCGCCCTACGAAGATGGAAGAACAGAATAAGTATTCCGGTCTTGTGTTCTGCGCCGACTGCGGCTCCAATATGGTGCTGCACCGGGCACGTACCATGTCTGCCAGCTACAACCATTTCACATGTCGCACCTACAAGAAGGATGGAGAATCCTGCACAGGCCACTATATTAGGGAGTGCGTTCTGGATGAGGTGGTGTTGGAGGATCTGCGGAGGGTAACGGCCATGGCACGGGAACGTCCAGAAGAATTTGCCGCCTATATTGGCAGCAAGCAGTCCGCCGAGATCCAGCGTGAAATTCGCAGGCAGGAGAAAGAACTGGCCGCCATGCGGAAGCAGAAAGCCGAACTGGATGCCATCTTCAAGAAGCTGTATGAGGACAGTGTGCTTAGCCGCATTACTACAGAGCAGTTCCAAATGCTCTCAAGCAGTTACACGGAGGAGCAGAATCAAATCGCCGCAGGTATCCCGCAGAAAGAAGCTGACATCCAACGCCTGCGGGAAACGGTGAGCGGGACGGATGGTTTCCTCGACAAGGCGAAGCGGTACATGGACATTACGGAACTAACGCCGGAACTGCTGCGGCTGTTTATTGAGAAGATCGTGGTGCACGAAAAAGAGGTGAAGTGGTCTAAACACGCGCCGCAGACCGTGGAGATCTACTACAACGGCATCGGCTTCATAGACAAACAGCATCAGGACATGGAAAGCCTGCAACCCCTGAAAACAGAAGAACCCCGACAGGCATCGTAAACACGATAACCTGTCGGGGGATCCCCGGAATTAGTTGTTACCCCTGTCAGGGGGGAACAACTAATTCCGCTCTTCTTTTTTTGCATTTGGGAATCCTGCTGCAAAACAGCGGGAATTGATACAATCGGCAAGTCACTCTGCTCTGTGCGTTTTGACAGCATTCTGCCTCGCTAGTCAATTTTCCTTTCCAGAAACGATAAAAAGCCCTTTTGTATGGCTTCGCGATCTGCCATACAAAAGGGCTTTTTACTTATAATTCAGCTTTCGACTGCGGGGTTGGTTTAGACCAACTCGATCATCGCGGTCAGCGCCGTGCCAAGAGCCGCCTTCGGCGGTTGCACGGCTGCACACCCGCCTGCGGGCGGGCGTCGGCAGCGCCTCGACCGCACGTTAGCCTATTCTTAGACCAACTCGATCATCGCGGTCTCGGCAGCGTCGCCGCGGCGGACGCCGGTGCGAACGATGCGGGTGTAGCCGCCGTTGCGCTCAGCATAGCCGGGAGCGATCTCCTTGAACAGCTTCTTGCAGACATCCTCGCGGGTGATGAAGCTCATCGCCTGGCGGTAAGCTGCCAGATCGCCCTTCTTGCCGAGGGTGATCATCTTCTCAGCCACGGGCTTGATTTCCTTGGCGCGGGTGACCGTAGTCTCCATCTTGCCGTTATCCAGGAAATCGGTGACCTGCTGACGGAGCATCGCCATACGCTGATCGGTAGTCTTACCGAGCTTACGAGTTCCGGGCATAGTGGTTTTCCTCCTTGTAAGGATAAGTTGTCGGCCGTCGTTCTACGCGTGGGCGTAGGGTGCCGGTCATTAGTTGTTGTCTTCGCTGGCCAGGGACAGGCCCATCATGGCCAGCTTGTTGATGACCTCTTCGAGACTCTTGCGGCCGAGGTTTCTCACCTTCATCATATCGTCCTCGGTCTTGGAAATCAGATCCTCGACCGTGTTGATATTGGCACGCTTGAGGCAGTTGAAGCTGCGCACGCTGAGATCGAGCTCCTCGATCGTCAGCTCGAGCACCTTGTCGCGCTGCGCCTCGGCCTTCTCCACGACGGTGGACTTGCTGCCCATCGCGTCGGAAAGGTCGGTGAAGAGCGAGAAGTGATCGCAGAGGATCTTAGCGCCGAGAGAGACGGCGTCACGCGGACTGATGGTGCCATCGGTCCAGACCTCAAGCGTCAGCTTGTCGAAGTCGGTCATGTTGCCCACGCGGGTGTTTTCCACGGTGTAGTTGACCTTGTACACGGGCGTGTAGATCGAGTCAACGGGAATAACGCCGATAGCCGTCTGCGCTGTCTTGTTGCGGTCGGCGGACACATAGCCGCGGCCGTGAGAAAGCGTCAGCTCCATGTTGAGCGTCGCACCAGCGTCCAGCGTTGCGATGTGCAGGTCGGGGTTGAGGACCTCGACCTCGCTGTCGCCCTTGATGTCGCCGGCCTTGACCTCGCACGGGCCCACAGCCTCAATATAGACGGTCTTGATGCCGTCGGTATTGTGCAGACGGGTAATGAGGCTCTTGACGTTCAGCACGATCTCGGTCACATCCTCCTTGACACCGGGGATGGTGGAGAACTCGTGCTGCACGCCGGCGATCTTGATAGAGGTCGCCGCGGTGCCGGGCAGGGACGAGAGCATAATGCGGCGCAGCGCATTGCCGAGCGTGATACCGTAGCCGCGCTCAAGAGGCTCTACGGTGAACTTGCCGTAGGTGCCGTTCGCGGGGTCTTCCACGCACTCGATCTTGGGCTTTTCAATTTCAATCATGCAGTTACCCTCCATTTCCATTCTGTGGTCTCAAAGTCCACACCAAAATTCTGCGTGTGTCTGTTGAGGGCTCGCCGCCGATTACTTGGAGTACAACTCAACGATGAGGTGCTCCTCAACGGGAACATCAATTTCTTCGCGGGCGGGAAGGCGAACCACGGTGCCCTTGAGGCTGTTCTTATCGCGCTCCATCCAGGTGGGGACCAGGAACACGGGAGCGTCCTGACCCATCAGGCGCTTGAAGACCTCGGAAGAGCGGCTGCTCTCCGCGACCTCGATCACATCGCCGGCCTTGACGAGGTAGGAAGGAATGTTGACCTTCTTGCCGTTGACGGTGAAGTGAGCATGGCTGACGAGCTGACGGGCCTGACGGCGGGTCATCGCAAAGCCCATGCGGTAAACAACGTTATCCAGACGGCGCTCGACCGTGATGAGCAGGTTGTCACCGGTCTTGCCGGGGGCGGCAGCGGCAGACTCGTAGTAGCCGCGGAACTGCTTTTCGAGGATACCGTAGATGAACTTGACCTTCTGCTTTTCAGCAAGCTGAAGGCTGTATTCGCTCTTCTTCTTTCTCATCTGGCTGCCGGGGTTGCGATTAGTGGTCTTCTTCGCATAGCCCATCACAGCAGGAGAAATGCCCAAAGCCTTGCAGCGCTTGGCGATCGGCTGCATATTCTTTGCCATAGTGCTTTTTACCTCCTCTTTCGATTAGACGCGACGGCGCTTCGGGGGACGGCAGCCGTTGTGCGGGATGGGCGTGACGTCCTTGATCATCGTGACCTCCAGGCCGACAGCCTGCAGGGCACGGATCGCAGCTTCACGACCCTGGCCGGGGCCCTTAACAAAGACCTCGACCGTCTTGAGACCATGCTCCATCGCAGCGGTAGCAGCCGTTTCAGCGGCGCTCTGAGCGGCGAACGGAGTGGACTTCTTGCTGCCGCGGAAGCCGAGGCCGCCGGAGGAAGCCCAAGAAAGGGCGTTGCCCTGCGTATCGGTCACCGTGACCATGGTGTTGTTGAAGGAGGAACGAATATGAACCTGACCACGTTCGACGTTCTTCTTTTCGCGGCGACGGCGGATAACCTTCTTACCGGTTTTAGCATTGTTTGCTGCCATATTCTATTCTCCCTCCTTACTTCTTCTTGTTCGCAATGGTCTTCTTGGGGCCCTTGCGGGTACGAGCGTTGGTCTTGCTGCGCTGACCGCGAACGGGCAGGCCGCGGCGATGACGGGTGCCGCGATAGCAGCCGATCTCGCTCAGACGCTTGATGTCGAGTGCGGTCTGACGGCGAAGGTCGCCTTCCACGATGTAGCTGTGGTCGATGGCTTCACGAAGCTTGGCCTCGTCAGCATCGGTCAGATCCTTCACGCGGGTGTCGGGGTTCACGCCTGTCTGTGCCAGGATCTCCTGAGCACTCTTTCTGCCAATACCATAGATATAAGTCAAACCGATTTCGATTCGCTTATCCTTGGGCAGGTCAATACCGGCAATACGTGCCATACTTTTTAACCTCCAATTAAGTCTTAGCCCTGGCGCTGCTTGTGCTTCGGATTCTCGCAAATGACCATGACACGGCCTTTACGACGAATGATCTTGCACTTTTCGCACATGGGCTTCACGGACGGTCTTACTTTCATGTCGATAAACCTCCATTACTTAGTACGCCAGGTAATTCGGCCGCGGGTCAGGTCATAGGGAGACATCTCCACTGTGACCTTGTCACCGGGCAGAATCCTGATGAAATTCATTCTGAGCTTTCCGGAAATATGCGCTAAGATCGTGTGTCCATTTCCAATGTCTACTTGGAATGTGGTGTTGGGCATGGCCTCAACGACAACGCCTTCCACTTCAATCATGTCGGATTTTGCCAAGTGTTATCCCTCCTGGTCCGGATTTTCCTTGCCGCTGTATGCGGCGATGGCTTTACGAAGCTCACTGTTTGTGATTTTTTCCTTGCTTCTGATCTTCTCGGCGACAGGCGCCGCGCTCTCTGCGATGAAGCGGACATGCTTTTGCTTTTTCCGCTTCGGCGCTTCGATCCTGCGGCTCTTGCCGTCGGCCAGCAGCAGGTACTCCCCGTCTGTTTCCAGCACGAAGAAGTATTTGCCCTGCTCTCTGCCGGCAGTTGCCTGAACAAGATTCGCAATGTCCATGGCGTCCTCTTACGGTGCCGGAGCCGTCAGAATTTCGGGCTCGCCGGCGGTGATGAGGATCGTGTTCTCGTAGTGCGCCGCGTATTTGCCGTCACGGGTCTTGACGGTCCAGCCATCGCTCATCTGGCGGATGGCTGCGGTGCCCGCGTTCACCATCGGTTCGACGGCGATCGTCATGCCGCGCAGCAGCTTCGGCCCGTGGCCCGGAGCCCCGTAGTTGGGGATCTCGGGCGCTTCGTGCATGTTTCTGCCGACGCCATGGCCGACATACTCGCGCACGACGGAGAAGCCGTTCGCCTCCACATACGCCTGCACGGCGTGGGAGATGTCGGAGATGCGGTTGCCCTCGCGGGCCTGCGCAAATCCTTCAAAAAAGCTCTGACGAGTCACGTCGATCAACCGCTGTGCCTCTTCGGAAATTTTTCCGCAGGGGTAAGTGGCTGCGCAGTCGCCGTGGAAGCCGCCGATGTATGCGCCCACGTCCACACTGACGATATCGCCCTCCTTGAGCACCCGGGGACCCGGGATGCCGTGGATGATCTCGTCATTGACGGACACGCACACGCTGGCGGGATAGCCGTTGTAGTTTAAGAACGACGGCTCAGCGCCCTGCGAACGAATGAAATGGAACACTGCTTTGTCAATTTCTCGGGTTGTTACGCCGGGCTTTACCATTTCCCCTGCTAACGCACGGGCAGCCGCGGTAATTTTTCCCGCTCGGCGCATCAATTCGATCTCGCGCTCTGATTTCACAATGATCATATCTTAACCATCCTGTCTCAGTATTGCGAGGATCGCCTTGGAGGTGGCCTCCACCGGCCCCATATCCTCCACCGGATACAGAACCCCACGCTCGCGGTAGAAGTCCTTGAGCGGTTCTGTTTCTCTATGATAGACCGCAAGGCGGTTTTTCACCGTCTCGGGCTTATCATCCTTGCGGGTGACCAGCTCGCCGCCGCAGACGTCGCAGACGCCCTCGGCTTTGGGCGGCACTGCCACGATGTGGTAGCTTGCGCCGCACTTGCTGCAAACCCTGCGTCCGCTCATGCGCTCCATGATGGTCGCGTCAGCGATCTCCAGGGAGACGACATGATCGAACTTGATACCGGCTGCCTCAAGAGCTTCCGCCTGCGCGATCGTGCGGGGCACACCGTCTAAGATGAAGCCTTTCGCACAATCGGGCTCGGCGAGCCGCTCTTTAATGATGCCGATGATGACCTCATCGGGTACCAGGTGGCCTTCGTCCATATAGGTCTTGGCCTTCATTCCCGTCGGCGTACCCTCTTGGATGGCCGCGCGCAGAATGTTACCGGTGGAAATCGCGGGGATTCCTAACTCGCGGGAGATGACAGCGGCCTGCGTGCCTTTGCCAGCGCCCGGAGCGCCCAATAAAATCAGTTTCATAAACGCCTCTCTTACTCGAGGAAGCCCTTGTACTGGCGCATCATCATCTGAGACTCCAGCGCGCGGACCGTCTCAAGTGCAACACCGACAACGATGATGACCGAGGTACCGCCGATGGCGAGGCCGGAGTTGCCCAGCAGTTTGCCGGCGATCAGCGGGCAGATGGCCACGATGCCGAGGTAGATGGCGCCGAAAAGGGTGACCTTGTTGAGAACCTTGGCAATGAAGTCAGACGTGGGCTTGCCCGGACGGAAGCCGGGGATGAAGCCGCCGTTGCGCTTGAGGTTGTTGGAGATCTCAACGGGGTTAAACTGAATGGTAGCGTAGAAATAGCTGAAGCCGATGATCATCAGGAAGTAGACGATCAGATACAGCACAGACTTGGTGTCGATCGCGTTGTAGATGCTGCGGCCAACGGTGCCCTCCTCGGGAATGCCGACGAAAGCCCAGATGGTGGCGGGCAGGGACGCGATGGTCTGCGCGAAGATGATGGGCAGAACGCCGGACATGTTCACCTTCATGGGAAGGGTGGATGCCTGGCCGCCGTACATCTTGCGGCCGACCTGACGCTTGGCGTACTGGACGGGGATGCGGCGCTCGGCCTCGTTGACATGGACGATCAGAACGACCATCGCAAGCATGCCGACGATCAGCAGCGCGATCCACAGGCAGCCGATGGAGCCCTTGGTGCGGATGTAGCTCGCACCCATCGTGACCATGTTGGGCACGCGGGACAGGATACCTGCAAACAGGATGATGGAGATGCCGTTGCCGACACCGAACTCATTGACCTGCTCGCCCAGCCACATCACGAACGAAGAACCGGCAACAAACGAAACGATGATCACGAGCGCCGGCCAGATGCCCTGCTGCTCGAGGATGTTGTAGTTCTTGCAGATCATGTAGTAGCCAAAGCCCTGAAGCAGGGCGATCGCCACGGTCGCGTAGCGGGTGATGGAGGCGATCTTCTTCTTGCCGGCCTCGCCGCCGTCGCGGGCAAGACGCTCGAGCGCGGGGATCGCGATCGTCAACAGCTGGATGATGATCGAGCTGTTGATGTAGGGCTGGACGCCCAGCGCGAAGACCGTCGCTTCTGCGAACGCGCCGCCGGACATGACGTTGTAGAGGCCAAGCACGGTGCCGCTCATGCTGTCGAGATAGTTGCCGAGCAGCGTCGTGTTGATATAGGGGACGGGGATCGCGTTACCGATGCGGAAGATCAGAAGGATCAGCAGCGTGAACACGATCTTCTTGCGCAGTTCGGGAACGCCCCAGGCCTTACGGATCGTCTGAATCACTTAGACCACCTCTGCCTTTCCGCCAGCTGCTTCAATAGCTTCCTTAGCAGACTGGGAAAACGCAGCGGCCTGAACAGTGACCTTCTTGGTAACAGAGCCGTTACCGAGCACCTTGTAACCATACGCGCACTTGCTCAGGATACCCTTAGCAAGCAGAGCCTCTGCGGTAACGGTCTCGCCGTCCTCGAACTTGTCGAGCGCACTCAGGTTGATGATCTCATAGGGCTTTGCGAAAATGTTGTTGAAGCCGCGCTTCGGGGTACGGCGCGCCAGAGGCATCTGGCCGCCTTCGAAACCGACGCGGACACCGCCGCCGCTGCGGGCCTTCTGGCCCTTGTGACCGCGGCCGCCGGTCTTGCCGTTGCCGCTGCCGTGGCCGCGACCCTTGCGGAACGCTTCCTTGGTGGAACCAGCGGCGGGAGACAGATTATACAGTTCCATATCTGTTCCTCCTTATTTCTCTTCAGTGACCTGCAGCAGATAGCCGATCTTGGCGATCTTGCCACGCGTCTGGTCGTTGTCGGGCTGCACGCTCGTATCGCCGATCTTGCGCAGACCCATGGAATTGGCAGTAGCAATGTGCTTTTCGTGTCTGCCGTTCAAGCTCTTGACGAGCTCAACTTTTAAATTAGCCATGATGCTCTGCCTCCTTAACCGATGATCTCGTCCACGCTCTTGCCGCGGATCTTGGCGACCTGCTCCGCGCTGCGCATGGACTTCAGGCCTTCGATCGCAGCGCCAACAACGTTGTTGGGGTTGTTGGAGCGCAGGCACTTAGTACGAATATCCTTGATGCCGGCAGCCTCAACGACGGCACGGACAGCGCCGCCGGCGATCACGCCGGTACCGGGGGCAGCGGGCTTCATCAGCACGCGGCCGGCGCCGAACTCGCCGATCGTCTCGTGAGGAATGGTGGTACCATCAAGGGTAACGGTGATCATGTTCTTCTTGGCAGCCTCGAGGCCCTTGCGGATCGCCTCGGGGACTTCAGCGGCCTTGCCAAGGCCGTAACCGACCTTGCCCTTGCCGTCGCCAACGACCATCAGAGCAGAGAACTTGGCCACGCGGCCGCCCTTCACGGTCTTGGAAACACGGTTGAGGAAAACGAGCTTTTCCATGTATTCGCTCTGTTCGCGTTCAAATCTAGGCATTGTATTTTCCTCCTCCCTTAGAATTCCAGGCCGCCCTCGCGGGCGCCTTCAGCCAGCTCTGCAACGCGGCCGTGATACAGGTAACCGCCGCGGTCGAAGACGACCGTGTCGATGCCCTTGGCCTTGGCGCGCTCGGCGATGAGCTTACCGACTGCACGGGCGGCAGCCTTGTTGCTGCCGTTGCCCTCGATCGCCTTGTCCAGGGAGGAAGCGGCGACCAGCGTGTTGCCGGCAACATCGTCGATGATCTGGGCGTAGATGTTCTTTTCAGAACGGAAAACGTTCAGGCGGGGTCTCTCGGGAGTGCCGGAGACTTTGGCGCGAACGCGCTTATGACGCTTGATGCGCTGTGCTTTGGTATCGGGTCTTTTAATCATATCGGCACACCTCCTTACTTCTTAGCGCCGGTCTTACCGACCTTGCGGCGAATGACTTCGTCAGCATACTTGATGCCCTTGCCCTTGTACGGCTCGGGAGGACGCTTTTCGCGGATCTCAGCGGCAAACTGACCGACCTTCTGCTTGTCGCAGCCAGAAACGACGATCTGGTTGGGCTGGGGGACCTCGATGGTGATGCCGTCGATCTCGGGGACTTCCACTGTGTGGGAGTAACCGATGTTCAGGACGAGCTTGTTGCCCTCCTTGGCGGCACGATAGCCAACGCCGTTGACTTCGAGCGTCTTCTTGTAGCCATCGGTGACGCCGACGACCATGTTGTGCAGCAGAGCGCGGGTCAGGCCGTGCAGAGCGCGGTTCTCCTTGCCGTCGTCGGGACGGGAAACGAGAAGCTCAGCGCCTTCCTGCTTGATGGTCATGCTCGGCTGGAGCTGCTGGGTCAGGGTACCCTTGGGGCCCTTGACGGTGACAAGGTTGCCGTCCGCGACGGTGACTTCGACACCCGCGGGAATGGCAACGGGCATTTTACCAATTCTACTCATTGTTTTATACCCTCCTTACCACACGAACGCAAGGACTTCGCCGCCGATGTGAGCCGCGCGAGCAGCCTTGTCGGTCATAACGCCCTTGGAGGTGGAGACGATGGCAATACCGAGGCCACGGAGCACGCGGGGCAGTTCATCTGCGCCGACGTAAACGCGGAGACCGGGCTTGCTGACACGGCGAAGGCCGGTGATGACCTTGTCCTTGCCATTGTACTTCAGGGTGATGTGGATCGTGCCCTGGGTACCATCGTCAACGATCTGATAGCTCTTGATGTAGCCCTCGTCCAGCAGAATCTGAGCGATGCTCTTCTTCATGTTGGAAGCGGGGACATCCACAGTGTCATGACGGGCACTGTTTGCGTTGCGGATGCGGGTGAGCATATCCGCAATGGGGTCAGTGATATGCATAGTGTAAATCCTCCTGATTTAGAGTTACGGTCATGGACCGTTTAGGTCACGAGGTATCAGTGCCAATTTGAAACGTGCCCACACGCGTGTGAACACGCGTAATTGACACTGACCTTTCGCGATCCTTTATCGCCAGAACGTCCATATCGCAACGTTCGTGGTTATGAGTTTGTTTCGGAGGCTCAAGCTCCGAGGTGTCGGGCTGTTGAAAAACTTCAACAGCAGGTCCTTCTTGAGATTTTTTCGTTAGACGAAGCGAAGCGACGCCGACGTACTTTGTGTACGCCAAGGAGCTTCAACGAAGTATAACGGAAAAAGATCAGAAGGAAGCCTTGCGAACGCCGGGGATCTCGCCCTTGTAGGCTAACTCGCGGAAGCAGATACGGCAGACGCCATAATCACGAAGATACGCGTGGGGGCGGCCGCAGATCTTGCAGCGGTTGTAGCGGCGGGTGGAGAACTTAGCAGGAGCCTGCTGCTTGAGAATCATAGATTTCTTAGCCATTTTTGATATCCTCCTACTTAGCGTTCAAAGGGAGCGCCGACCAGGGTCAGCAGCTCGCGGGCTTCTTCGTCGGTCTGAGCGGTGGTGCAGATGACGACGTCCATGCCGCGGATCTTGTCGATCTTATCGTACTCGATCTCGGGGAAGATCAGCTGCTCCTTGATGCCCAGGGCATAGTTGCCGCGGCCGTCGAAAGCGTTGGCGCTGATGCCGCGGAAGTCGCGGACACGGGGAAGCGCAACGTTGAACAGACGATCGAGGAATTCCCACATCTTGTCGCCGCGGAGGGTGACCTTCGCGCCGATGGGCATATCCTCACGCAGCTTGAAGTTTGCGATGGACTTCTTCGCCTTGGTGACGACGGCCTTCTGGCCGGTGATGGTGGTCAGGTCGCGCACGACCGCTTCGAGGACCTTGGCATTCTCCTTGGCCTCGCCGCAGCCGACGTTCACGACGACCTTGTCGATCTTGGGGATCTGCATGGTGGACTTATAACCGAACTTCTTGTAGAGAGCGGGTGCCACTTCTGCCTTATACTGTTCTTTCAGTCTTGCCATTGTGAACTACTCTCCTTTCTTAAAGCTCGGCGCCGCAGTGCTTGCACACGCGGGACTTCTTGCCATTTTCGATCTTGTGCGCGATGCGGGTGCCCTTGTTGCACTTGGGGCACACGACCTGCACCTTGGAAGCGTACATGGCAGCCTCACGCTGCACAATGCCGCCGGTCTCGCCCTGCTTGCGGGGCTTGACGTGGCAGGTCACCATGTTGATGCCCTCCACGACGACCTTGGCTTCGCTGGGGACGGTGCCGAGCACCTTGCCCTGCTTGCCCTTGTCCTTACCGGACAGGACGATAACGGTATCGCCCTTCTTCACATTCATAGCCATTCTTCAAGCCCTCCTTAGACAACTTCCGGAGCCAGGGAGAGGATCTTGAGGAAGTCCTTCTCACGCAGCTCGCGAGCGACGGGCCCAAAGATACGGGTGCCGCTGGGGTTCTTGTCGTCCTTGATCAGGACCGCAGCATTCTCGTCGAAGCGGACATAGGTGCCGTCTTCGCGGCGGACGCCCTTGGCAGAGCGGACGATAACGGCCTTGACGACCTCGCCCTTCTTGACCTGACCGCCGGGGGCAGCCTTACGCACGGACGCGACGATGATATCGCCGATGTTGCCGTACTTGCGGCCGGAGCCACCGAGAACGCGGATGCACTTGATTTCCTTGGCACCGGTGTTATCGGCGACCTTCAGAAAACTTTCCTGCTGAATCATTGTTCCGGTACCTCCTTACTTAGCTTTTTCGACGATCTCGACCACGCGCCAGCGCTTGTCCTTGGACAGGGGGCGAGTCTCCATCACCTTGACGGTATCACCGATACCGCACGTATTGTTTTCATCGTGAGCCTTCAGCTTGTAGGTGCGGCCGACGATCTTCTTGTACAGGGGATGCGCCACGCGGTCAGCGATCGCAACGACGACGGTCTTGTCCATCTTGTCGGAAACGACCTTACCAACGCGGACCTTACGGGAGGAAATTCTCTTCTCTTCCATCTTACTTCTCCTCCTTCTCACGGATCATGGTTTTGACTCGGGCAATATCACGCTTGGTCTGGACGAGCTTCTGGGGGTTATCCAGCTGATTCGTCGCGTGCTGCATGCGCAGCATAAACAGATCTTTCTTCAGGGCGTCGAGCTTGGTGTTCAGCTCAGCAACGCTCATGGCACGAACTTCACTTGCCTTCATCTCATTCACCTACTTCCTGGGTCTCGGCCTCGCGCTTGACGATCTTCGTCTTGATGGGCAGCTTGTGGCTGGCCAGACGGAGCGCCTCACGCGCGACTTCTTCGGAAACACCGGCGATCTCAAACATGATACGGCCGGGCTTGACAACTGCTACCCAATACTCCGGAGAGCCCTTACCGGAACCCATACGGGTCTCGGCAGGCTGCTTGGTAACGGGCTTATCGGGGAAAATCTTGATCCAGACCTGACCGCCACGCTTGGTGTAACGGGTCATGGCGACACGGGCCGCCTCGATCTGGTTGCTGGTGATCCACGCGGGCTCAGTGGCCTGGAGGCCGTACTCACCATAAGTAATGGTGTTGCCGCGGGTCGCCTTGCCGGTCATACGACCGCGCTGAACGCGACGGTATTTCACTCTCTTCGGCAGAAGCATTACTGAGCGCCTCCTTCCTTATTCTCAGCCGGCTTGCGATAGCCGCCCTGCGGACGATCGCCCTGGGGACGGTTGCCGTTGCGGTTGAAGCCGCCCTCACGGCGCTGATAGCCGCCCTGGCCATCACGGCGGGGACGACGGTCACCGTCGCGGCGAGGACGACGCTCGCGGCGCTCCTCATACGGCTTGGTGGTATCGAGCGTACGCGGGGTGGTACGCAGGGTCTGGGTCAGGACCTCGCCCTTGTAGATCCAGACCTTCACGCCGATGCGGCCGAACGTGGTCGCAGCCTCGGCGAAGCCGTACTCGATGTCGGCACGGATGGTCTGCAGGGGGATGGTGCCCTCGTGATAGTGCTCAACGCCAGCGATCTCGCGGCCGCCGAGACGACCGGAGCAGCAGCATTTGATGCCCTTGGCGCCGGCGCGCATGGCGCGGCCCATGGCGTTCTTCATCGCGCGGCGGTGAGAGATACGCTTTTCGAGCTGCTGGGCGATGTTCTCAGCGACGAGCTGAGCGTTCATGTCGGGATTGCGGACCTCGACGATGTTGAGCTTGACCTTCTTGCCGATCAGAGCCTCGACCGCGAGACGCAGCTTCTCGACCTCCGCGCCGTCCTTGCCGATGACCATGCCGGGGCGGGCGCAATGAACGAACAGCGTCACAACATCATTGCTGCGCTCGATCTCGATCTTGGGCACGCCTGCACCGTACAGGCTCTTCTTGACGAACTTGCGGATCTTGTTATCTTCAACGATCAGGTCGCCGACCTTCTCGTCTCTGGCATACCAGCGGGAGTCCCAGTCTTTGATGACGCCGACGCGCATGCCGTGGGGATTAACTTTCTGTCCCATGAAACTGTCTCCTCCCTTTAGTCTCTCTCAGCGACGGCGAGCGTCACGTGAGAGGTTCTCTTGTTGATGCGGTAGCCGCGGCCCTTGCTGGCGGGGATCATGCGCTTGAGGATCGGGCCGGAAGTCGCGTAGACCTCGGACACGTACAGCTTGGAGGTATCCATGCTGAAGTTGTTCTCGGCGTTGGCGACAGCGCTCTTTAAGAGCTTGACCAGGGGCTCGGACGCAGCCTTGGGGGTCTGCATCAGGAGCGCCATGGCGGTGTTGATGTCCTTACCGCGGATCAGGTCGCAGACGATCTGGACCTTGCGGGGAGAGATGCGGACATATCTCAGATATGCTTTAGCTTCCATGTTCTGCATTCTCCTTCCTTATTTCGTCTTGGTATGGCCGCGGAACGTACGGGTGGGAGCGAACTCGCCCAGCTTGTGGCCGACCATATCTTCCTGAATATAAACGGGAACGTGCTTGCGACCGTCGTGGACGGCGATCGTGTGACCGACGAAGGAGGGGAAGATGGTGGAGCTGCGGCTCCAGGTCTTCAGGACCTTCTTCTCACCGGTCTTGTTCATCTCTTCGACTCGCTTGATCAGCTCAGGGGCAACAAACGGGCCTTTTTTAATGCTTCTGCTCATTTTTACATTGCCTCCTTTTACTTATCGTTACGACGCTTGACGATGAACTTGTTCGTCGGGTTCTTCTTCGAACGGGTCTTGTAACCCATAGCCGGCTTGCCCCACGGGGTCATGGGACCGGGGTGACCGACAGGGCTCTTACCTTCACCACCGCCGTGGGGGTGGTCGTTCGGGTTCATGACGGAACCGCGGACGGTCGGACGGACGCCCATGTGGCGCTTGCGGCCGGCCTTACCGATGTGAACGTTCTCGTGATCGATGTTGCCGACCTGGCCGATGACGGCCATGCAGTTCGTGCGGACAATGCGCACTTCGCCGGAGGGCATACGGATCTGAGCGTCGCCGTTCTCCTTCGCCATCAGCTGAGCAGCAGTACCGGCGGAGCGGACGAGCTGAGCGCCCTTGCCGGGGTGCATCTCAATGTTGTGGATGACGGTACCGACAGGGATGTTGGCGATGGGCAGGCAGTTGCCGGGCTTGATATCAGCGGAGGCGGAAGAGATGATCTTGTCGCCAGCCTTCAGGCCGACAGGAGCGATGATGTAGCGCTTCTCGCCGTCCTCGTACTGGACGAGAGCGATGAACGCGCTGCGGTTGGGGTCATACTCCAGGCGCAGGACGGTCGCGGGGACGTCCATCTTGTCGCGCTTGAAGTCGATGATGCGGTACTTCTGCTTGTTGCCGCCGCCGTGATGACGGACGGTGATGCGGCCGTAGCTGTTGCGGCCGGCATGCTTCTTCTGAGACTCGACCAAGCTGCGTTCGGGCTTGGCCTTCTTGTCGATCCCCTCGAAGGCGGACACAGTCATGTGACGGCGGGAGGGGGTAGTGGGCTTAAACGTCTTAATAGCCATTTCTCATATCCTCCTTACACCATGCCCTCGAACAGCTCGATGGTCTTGGAATCTTCAGCGAGCTGCACATAGGCCTTCTTCCAGCTGCGGGTCTTGCCCAGGCGGCCGGCGCCGAGGCGCTTGGCCTTGCCGCTGACGTTGAGCGTGTTGACCTTGGCGACCTTAACGCCGAAAGCGGTCTCAACAGCGTTCTTGATCTCCACCTTGCCGGCGTCCTTGGCAACTTCGAACACATACTTCTTGTTCGCAACGTCGACCATGGAACGTTCGGTGATGATGGGACGAATAATGATGTCGTAAACGTTTGCCATTACGCGAACACCTCCTCGATGACTGCGAGGGCTTCCTTGTCGATCACGAGGGTCTTGGCGTTGAGCAGATCGTAGACGTTGATGAGCTTCGCGGGCGCGGTGGTGACACCGGGCAGGTTGCGGGCGCTCTTGACAACGACCTCGTTGACCTCGGGAGTGATGACAGCGGCCTTGCCGTCAGCCTTGACGGCGGAGAGAAAGCTGCGGAAGTCCTTGGTCTTGATAGCGTCGAGCGCGATCTTGTCGACAACGACGATCTCGCCCTGGGCTGCCTTGGCGGACAGCACGCTCTTGAGAGCCAGACGCTTGACCTTCTTATTCAGCACATAGCTGTAGCTGCGGGGCTTGGGGGCGAACACGATACCGCCGTGCGTCCACTGGGGCGCGCGGGTGCTGCCCTGACGGGCACGGCCGGTGCCCTTCTGGCGCCACGGCTTTCTGCCGCCGCCGGAAACCTCAGCGCGGGTCAGAGCGCTCTGCGTGCCCTGACGGCAGTTGGCGAGATGATTTTTGACGACCTCGTGGACAACGCTCATGTTCGGCTCGATACCGAAGATCGCGTCGTTCAGCTCGACGGAACCGACTTCAGCGCCGGTCATGCTGACAACTTTAATCGTAGACATTTATCAAGCACTCCTTTCCTTACATATTTCTGGCGGAAGCCTTCTGCGGGTTGCGGCCGGAAGCCTTCTGCGGGTTCTTGCTGATGTCGGCACCAGCCTGCTTGATCTTGTGGACCTTGACGGTGGTCTTCACGGTGACGAGGCTGCCCTTGGGGCCGGGAACCGCGCCGCGGACGACGAGCATGTTGAGCTCGGGGTCGACCTTGACGACCTCAAGGTTCTGGATGGTGACAGTCTCCACACCGTACTGGCCGGGGCCGATCTTGCCCTTGAAGATACGGCTGGGGTCGGTGGTGGAGCCCATGGAACCGGCGTGACGGTGGACAGGGCCGCCGCCGTGGGTCATACGACCGCGGCTGGCGTTCCAGCGCTTGATAACGCCGGTGTAGCCGTGACCCTTGCTCGTACCGGTGACGTCAACGAAGTCGCCGGACTTGAAGGTGTCAGCCTTGATGATGGCGCCGAGCTCGAGCTCGGAAGCGTTGTCAAGGTCAAACTCACGCAGGTACTTCTTGGGGGAAACGCCAGCCTTGTTCAGGTGGCCGAGTTCAGGCTTGGAGAGCTTCGCTTCGCGAATGTCCTCGTAGCCAAGCTGGACAGCCTCATAACCGTCTTTTTCGCTGGTCTTCTTCTGAGTGACCACGCAGGGACCGGCCTCGATAACGGTGACCGGGATCACATGGCCCTTTTCGTCGAAGATCTGAGACATGCCAACTTTTCTGCCGATGATTGCTTTCATGTATGATCCTCCTGTAAAGGTTATTGGTCGGCTTAGTTAGCGGCAACTCCCGCCATTGCTCTGCCGACTTGACCCCGCCCATCTCACGCAAGTCGATGGGCTTTTGGGTAGAGCAACAAAGGTAATTTCAAAAAACGGCGAGCCGTTTTTTGAGTTGGGTTTACAGTTTGTTTTGCGCACTCGCTGTGCTCGCACACAAACAAACTGAGAGGTGTTTTTGTCCACGCGCATGTCGCGGCCAAAAACGATTTCATTGGTTTCGCGTCTGCGGACGCAAAATAATGAAGCGAGGGATTGATTTTTCGTCAGGCGAGGCGCGCCGCTGTAGACAGTATCTGGTATACGGCAAAGCAGCGCAACGAGGCATCACGGAAAATCAGAGCTTGATCTCGATCTCAACGCCGGCGGGAAGCTCGAGACCCATCAGAGCCTCGACCGTCTTGGGGCTGGAGTTGGTGATGTCGATCAGGCGCTTGTGGGTACGGCGCTCAAACTGCTCACGGCTGTCCTTGTACTTATGCACAGCGCGCAGGATGGTGACGACTTCCTTCTTGGTGGGCAGAGGGATGGGGCCGGAGACGGTAGCGCCGGTGCGCTTGGCGGTCTCGACGATCTTCTCTGCGCTCTGGTCGATGACCTGGTGGTCATAGGCCTTGAGACGAATGCGGATCATTTCTTTTGCCATTTTCGGTTTCTCCTTCATTTTGTACGGTTTTCTTGCTTTGTCGAAGCCGTACGGTGAGAGGTTTTCTTGTACGCTTATCCGTGCGTATCATTCCGGCTCATAGAAAAACCGGCACGAATAAACGGCCGGTCCACACATGGCGCAGCGATCTACGCAACGTACAGATATTCTCTCAGCCGCCCGATGTTCGGACATACTCCCCGAAAGTTACCTCAGAAACCTGAGCAATCTCCCGGTTCATCGCAATATCGCGCAAATAGGGCAGGATGCGCCCAATCGCGGACTTGCATATAGTACCAAATTCCGTTGCACATGTCAAGACAAATTTCACTTTTTTCTTGAGAAATTTTTTAGCAGTCTCTTTTCGCGGCAACTGTGGCGGATTTGGCGCAAAAACGCGGCATATTGCCCCCTCCCTGCCGATATATTTAGGGGCAAAGGAGTTGATGGACATGGCAATGGCCTGGCTTTGGACGGGAATGGTGGCAGTCTCGCTCATTTTCGGCGCGCTGACGGGAAACTTGAATGCGCTCAGCGCTGCCGCGCTCGAGGGCGCGCAGAGCGCGGTCGAGCTGTGTTTGGCGATGTGCGGCGTGATGTGCCTCTGGACGGGCGTGATGGAAGTGATGAACCAGTGTCATCTCACCGACCGCCTCGCTTCCCTCTTCCGCCCGCTGCTCAAGAGGCTCCTGCCGAACGCGAGCCGCGACAGTGAGACGCTGGCCGCGATCTCCGCTAACCTCTCTGCCGATCTCTTGGGCCTTGGTAACGCGGCCACGCCGCTCGGCATCCGCGCCGCCTGCCGTATGAGCCGCGGCTGCAAGGGTACCGCATCGGATGAGCTGTGCCTGCTCGTCGTTTTGAATACGGCGTCCATTCAACTGTTGCCCACCACGCTCGCAGGCGTGCGCGCTTCGCTCGGCGCCGCCGACCCGTTCGACATTTTACCCGCCGTGTGGCTGACGTCGCTTCTCTCTGTCCTCGCAGGGCTCCTTGCCGCAAAGCTCTTCGCCCGTCTCTGGAGGAATTAAGTCATGGCGCTCTCTACGCTCATCGTGCCCGTACTGCTCACCTTCACGGCCTGCTTTGCCCTCGGCAAGCGTGTCGACGTCTACTCCGCCCTCACCAAAGGCGCGGAGGAGGGACTCACGGTGCTGCTGCACATTCTGCCGTCACTCATCGCACTGCTCTCCGCCGTCTACATGTTCCGTGCGTCCGGCGCGATGGAGGCGCTCGGCGCGCTTTTAGCCCCCGCACTCGACAAGATCGGCATTCCTGCCGAGACTGCGCCGCTTCTCTTCATCCGCCCCATCTCCGGCAGCGGCGCGCTGGCTGTCGGATCGGAGATCATGGACTCCTACGGCGTCGATTCCTATGTTGGCCGCGTTGCGGCGGTCATGCTCGGCTCGAGCGAAACGACGTTCTACACCGTCGCCGTCTATTACGGTGCAGCGGGCATTACGAAAACGCGCTATACTATCCCCGCCGCGCTCTGCGCCGACGTGGTGATGTTCCTCGCATCCGCGTTTTTTGTGCGGCTACTCATGGGTGCGTAAAAAGGAGCCGCCGCAGGCAGCTCCTTTTCCTTTATTCTTCTGTTCTCACGCGGATGCGCAGGGCACATTTTCCTCTCTGCCCGCCGATAGTAATTGCATAGCGCAGGGTCAGCATCCCGCCGTCCTCGTCGAGCTTCCACTTGACCGACTCCGCCTTCACTGCGACCGGCAAGGTTCCGTAGGGCACGGCATAGAATGAGGTGTGCTCCTTTCCCTCCGCAAAGACCATCTCGCTCGTCACCTCGCCCGTGCGCGTCAGAATGATGCAGTCCGGCGCGAGGGCAAGGCGCGTCGCGGTGGTCACCTTGCCGTCCCCGTCCGTTTCCTCATAGCGCAGGAGATAGCCGTCGCGCGTTTCCTCCATCGTGCCGCGCACGCGGAGATCTGAGCTGTCGGCGCTCATGCCTTCGTATTGCTGCTCGCCGTGCACGGTGAGCCAAACGTTTCTTTTCATACAGTCCTCTTTCTCATTTGTTTCTGTCATCATACTACGGCGGAGAGCGGGACACAAGGCGCATTTGCATTTTTTGTGCGTTTCCCTGTTTTTGCTATGGTAAAATGCAAAAGCGCGTGCTATAATCTCCGGTAAGCAGATTCTCTGTTCCGTCAAAGGAGGCGTCACTATGAAAATTGATCTGACGGAAAAGCAATTCCGCCGTCTTCTTGATCTGGTCTACGTCGGCAACTGGGTGATGAACTCCACCCGCGGCGACGATCGTATCCGCGAATACGACGATGTAGAGAGCACCGTATTCGCCAACTGTCTCTCCCACGGCATGGTGCCGCTGGTCGAGGCCTATCAGGGCGAACTGATCCCCTCGCGCGCGTTTGCCGAGGGCGGCATCCACGAGGCCATCATGGCCTACGAGGACACGATGTTTTTCGAAATTCTCGCTCAGGAGCTTGCCCTGCGCGATATGGACAGCGACGCGCCCACGCCCGAAAATGTCGACGAGCTGCGCGAGCGTATGGACACGTACTTAGGCGAATTCGAGCAGCACGGCACCGATAACATCACCGTTGAAATGTAAAAGTGTAACAGAAGGCAAAGAGGTCTCCGCTTAAAAAGCGGAGACCTCTTTATCTTCGCGGCCGCAGCCGCGAAATGTTTTTGATCCATAAATCGCCGCGACAAGTGCGTGGCGATTTATTCTTCTCGCTCGCGCGTGTCGAGGGGCGC